>NZ_JNYE01000001.1 GCF_000717185.1 Kitasatospora phosalacinea
GAAGACGGGAACCCACGACCCCACGTAGACTCATTGCCGCACCTCAGGACGAGCCACGGGAAATGACGGGACGTCAGTTTTCGTGAACTCACGGGGTTTGACGGCCATCTTCTCGTTGGTGTAGTAGAGCTGGCGCTCGATCGGGCTCAGCACGGTCTGCACCACGTGGCTGGAGGTCCGGCCGATCTTCCACACCGCGCGGCCGATCTGCTCGCCCGACCAACTGGCGATGTGCGCGCACTCCGTGTCGGTCAGGCCGATCGCGTCCCTCGTCATGGCGAGGGGCGCGGTGTCCTGGCGCAGGCAGATCCGCACGTCGCAGGAGGCGATGAGGTTGCGGGCGATGCTGACTTCTTCGCTGCCCTGGGCGCCGACGGCTTCGAAGTCGGCGAGGCGGTGCGTGCTGAGGACCTGGATCGTGCCCTGGGCTCGGGAGAGGCGGAGGTCCGAGTCAAGCTTGCGGATCATCGCCGGGACGCGCATCGCGCGCCACAGCTCGTCACGGACGACCAGGCGGACGGGGCCGCCCGGCTCGTCGATCGCGGCTTGACCCCAACTCGACACGCAGGCAAGGGTCATGGCTACGGTCTCGTCGCCGCGGCCGTCGATGCGGGAGAGGTCGACGGTCTGGATCGGCGCGTCGAAGTCCGGGCGGACGGTGGTCGGCCCGTCGAACAGGCCGGAGAGCGAGCCGCGGACCATGTTGCCGAGGGCGTCGGCGGCTGGGCGGATCATCTCCCGCAGTTCGGCCACGTCGGCGCCGCGGACTCGGAGGTCTTCGGCCATCTCGGGCAGCGGGTCGCGCAGCAGGGCCCAGACCTGCGGGATCGTGGGGTCCTGGAGATGGCTGGCACCGGCAGCCTGGCCGGAGGCGTGCTGGATGGCGAGGGAGAGTGCAGCTTCCTCGGTGGGGGTCAGGTTGCGGCCGAGCCGCATGACCAGCAGGGAGGAGAGCAGGGTGATCCGGCGACGGTGGACCTCGTCCAGGCGCTCGCGCAGTTCCTCCGGGTCGGACGGCAGGTTGCTGCCGAGCGGTCCGGCGTCCAGCGGGTTCAACCTGTTGCGCAGGCCGGGGCCGAGTTCGACCGGCTCGACGCCGAACGCGCGGGCGATGGGGGCGTACTCGTTCTTGATGTCGCCCAGGATGAACGACCGCACGCCGTAGGCGGCGAGCCGGGTGACGAGGGTCTTGACGGTGGCGCTCTTGCCGGTGCCGGGCACGCCGGTCACCAGCAGGTTCGGGTTGGTGATCAGCCCTTGGTGCAGCCAGGAGATCGGGTGGCAGCTGAACGCGCCACCGGCGAGGCAGTCGACTCCGATGTAGGCGCCGGCCGGGGGCATCGAGGCCCCGTAGAGCCAGGGGTAGAGGCCCTGGACCTGTCCGGTGCTGCCGCGGAAAACCGGGACCTCGGGCATCCTCGGGGCTCGGCCGGCGAACGGGCGGGCGTACCCGCGCCGGGGCGCGACCGGCTCCCGGCGCTGCTTCGGCGCCTTCTGCTTGGCCGGCTTCGCGGCGACGGGGGCGGGGCGGCCGAGCACGTCGGCCAGGTCGAAGACGGGCAGGTCGGTACTGCGGCGGCGGAACATCAGGCCACCCGCTTCCGGGGCAGGCCCATCCCGACCGGCAGCGCACCGACCGCGAAGCCCACGTCCTGGGCCATCCACATCCGCTGGATCTCGATCCGGCCCTGGTTGGCGTCGGCCTCCAGAGCCGCGCAGGCGTCGTCGAGGTCGGCCGGGTCGGTGACGGTGACGGTGCAGTAGGCGGTGTAGCGGACCAGGCCGTGGCCCGCAGCGCGCTCCTGGTCCTGGGCCTCGGCCCGCTGGAGGGCTTGCTTCTCGTGTTCCGGGATGATCTGGCCCGTCTTGTGCCGCATGCTGACGGCGACCTCGCGCGCGGTGCGTTCCTGCATCACCTCGCGCTCGGCGGTGCGCGGCGAGCGGGGTTCGATGTGCATGTTGAACGCCCTGCGGTACTGCCCCTCGCCGAGCAGCGGCGCGAGCGCGGTCGAGTAGACCTTGTTCTTGGGCCAGCTGCGGACGACGTAGGTGACGGACAGCGCGCCGTCGTGCTCGTACCGGCCGCGCCAGCTCTCAGCAGCCGACGGGCCCGCCGCGACCGGGTCGACGCCCGGCTCGAAGGGTGCGTCCTGGCCTCGGAAGGCGGCGGCGCTGGCGGCGGCCCGGCGCTCGGCCAGCATGCGGGAGCTGTGCGGGTCGAACGCGGTCCGCAGCACCTCGGCGAGCTCCCGCGGGTTGAGCCAGCTCTCGACCTGGAGGTCCGCGGAGGCGATCCCGGACGTCAGGGCCCGCAGGTGACGGACCAGGACGGTGGCTGCTCCGGCCACGCCGCCCCCCGCCGCCTTGATCGGACCGGCCGTCCGGGCCGCGTCCATAGTGATCGCCAGGTATGCCTCCCGCTGGCTGGTGGCCAGGGTGGCGGTGGAGAGCAGCGCCTTGGTGATGTCCACCGCGACACCGGGCGCCTCGTCGGAGAGGTGGTCGGCATGCCAGCGCTGGAGCGCCGCGCCGGACTCGGGGACCAAGCGCTGGAGCGCCTGGATGCGGATGATCGGGTTCCCCTCCGTGCACAGGGAGTTGAGCAACTCGCCCCAGCTGGCCACGCGCTGGTCCCGGCGGGCCGAGTCGACCAGGCCGATGCCGGGGAAGCGGACTCTGG
Organism: Kitasatospora phosalacinea; assembly: GCF_000717185.1. Taxonomy (GTDB): domain Bacteria; phylum Actinomycetota; class Actinomycetes; order Streptomycetales; family Streptomycetaceae; genus Kitasatospora; species Kitasatospora phosalacinea_A. The sequence continues at coordinate 2,681 of NZ_JNYE01000001.1, forward strand.
CGACAGCGGTGAAGGTGCGGTCGAGCTGGTGGTGGATCACCGCGATCGGGTAGCCGCTGCCTCCGTCCGCTTCGCGAATCGACAGCGGCGCGAGGATGCCGGGCAGATCCATCTGCTGCTCGTCCGTGGCGCTCTTGCGCGGGGAGAAGGCTCCGGCCAGGAACCGGTTCTGCCCGCGGAAGCGGAGGAATTCGAAGGACACGAAGGAGACCGCCCATTCGTCAACGGTTCGGCCGGCGATCCGGACGAACGCCAGAAGGAAGAGGAGAAAGGCGATGGGCCACGTCACCAGGCCGGCCCGGACGTACGAGACGACGAACGGCCAGATCGTCGCCAGAACGGCTCCGCCGAGCATCGCTGCCCGTTGGACGGAGAGGCCGAAGAGGAAGGCGACCCGTTCCTCCTGCCAACCGAAGTAGGTGCGAGTGGGGGTGCTCATGAGTTCTCGCCTCCCTTGGGCTGGTCGGAGCGAACGGGCGGAACGGGCTTGGCGGGCGGGGCGACGGGGCGCTCGGCCGGTGCCGTTTCGGGCTGCGCCGGGCGGGGACGGTCAGCCGGGGCTTCTGCCGCGGCGGGCGGGGTCTGCGCCGGGTCCGCAGCCGGTCCCGCTGCGGCCACCGGTCGGCTGGCGGGCAGCGGCGCCGTGGCACTTCCTGTCGACGTGGCGGCCTGAGCCGGCGGGCGGGCGGCGGGCGCGGCGTTGTTCGGGGCGGAGGGCGGCGTTCCTTGCACCGCGCCGCTCGGCGAGGCCGCGGAAGAAGCCGGGGGCGGGACAGCACCGCCCTGTGGCACCGGGGTAGGAGCGGCGGTCGCCGCTGCGGCAGGAGCCGCACCTGCGGGCACCGGGGGCATCTCGATCGTCGGCGGGTCGGCGGGCACCGCGGTGACGGGAAGGTGCGGGGTGGCGTCCTGGCGGGCCTGTTGGTGGTCTGCCTGGTAGCCGGCCGGTTCCACCGGCTCCGCGGACTCGGCCTGTGCTTCCTGCTGGCCCGACCAGTCCGGCTTCGGCTGGTCAGGCAGTGCTCCCGCGAGCTCGCCGCTGGTGGGCAACTGGGCACCGGCGTGCCGGTTGACGTACCCCGCGGGCTGCGCCGCGTAGATGTTCGCGCCCTGTGCCCCCGCATGTCCGGCCATCTTCTCCATGCCGCCCGCGAGGCTGTTGACTGCCTGCTGGGCCAAACGCACTCCGGCGACGGCGGCCAGGCCGATCGGGCCTGCGGCGGCACCGGCGCCACCAGCAGCAGCTCCCGCTCCACCGGCACCACCAGAGGCAGCACCACCGGCCGCTGCCCCGCCCTTGCTGGCGAAGCCGGTCATCGTACGGCTGGCGGCCTCCTGGCCGAACGTGTCCGGCGAGGTGCCGACGGGTGCGCCCCCGGCACCAGAGGCGCTCAGTTGGCCCCCGGCGAAGCCCAGCAGCGCTGCCAGGCCGGCGCCGCCACCCATCTGCACGCTGGCGAAGGTGAAGAAGCGGGCGACCGCGGGCCACGCGAGTGCGGCGAGCAGGAGGACCAGCATCCCGGAGAGGGTGGTGGTGAGGTCCTGGCTGTCCCCGGCGAGGTTGAAGCCCAGGGCGAAGACGAGGGCGATGATCGGCTTGAGGATGATCAGCTGCACCGTCATCGAGACGAGCTTGCTCCACCAGGTCTTAGTGGAGTCGGAGACCTGGCCAGCGGCGGCGATCGGGGAGGTGGCGACCAGCACGGCGATAGCGGCGCCGCGGAGCAGCATCTCGAACCACAGCACGATGGTGAGCAGGATGCCCAGGATCGCCAGGATCAGCAGCAGCGACGCGCTGTTGCCCGGGTTCCAGGCCACCAGCTTCGCTACCTTGTCGGCGAATTGCTGCTGACCACCCAGGGTGTTGTCCACGATGTACTGGGTGAGCTCGTCGGCCGCGACGAGGGCGGTGGAGGAGATCACCAGCGTGAGCATGAAGGCGAGGACGGCCTTGCCGAGGCCGACCATCGCGGTCGCCAGGGGGCGGCCGTCGTGGGTGACGGCCGTGCGGACGACCTGGCCGAGGACCAGCAGGCAGGCGACCAGGGCGGATATCCCGAGGGAGATCGCGTAGACGGAGCGCACCCCGTTGGACGCAAGGTCGGGGCCGGCCATCTTGGCGAAAGCGTCGGCGAACGTCTTCAGCAGGTCGACCATCGCGTCGGCGAAGCTCTGGCAGATCGACTCCCAGGCCGAACTCGCCATCTTGCTGACGGCGTCGCCGGCCACACTGCCGAGGACGGTGTCGGTGACGCACCCGATCGGGTCGGTCAGGCCGCAAGCCATGTCGGCCTCCTGGTGCTGGTGCTGGTACTGGCCATCGCTATCGCTTCAGTTCGTTCCAGCCCTTGGCCGACGCCTGGGGGCTGCCCGGCTCGGCGATGAGGCTGGTGTAGTCGGTGGTGGAGGTGCCCGACGGGGCGGGGACGCGCCAGTCGTCTCCGGACCAGACAAGGTCGAGCGGGTAGACGCCCATGCGGGTCTGCATCCCCGCCCCCGGCACGCTGGTGGTGTAGGTCGACAGGAGTAGCACCTGGATGCTGTCGGGCCCGACGGACCGCACCTGGTACTCGACTGGGTTCAGCACGACGGATGTGCCCGGGTCGAGCTGGCCGCTCGTGGGGACCTTGAGCGCCTTGCGGGTGGCGACCGGGCCCTTGGCCAGGGTGTCAGCGGCGTCTGACCAGTTGGGGACGGCCACGATACGCGCGACGGCAGCTGCGCGGTCCGGCTCCAGCGTGCTGCCGAGCTGGCGCCAGTACTCGACCGCCGCACTCACCGCGCCTACGCTGGAATGCGGGTAGCCAACGGAGATCCCGTTGACCAGGCGCGCTCCGCGGATCAGCTGGAGCGGCCCGGCCAGGTCGGACGCGGCGGTCTCGCCGCTGGGCTCTACGCCGGTGACCGAGCCCGGAGCCGGGATCGCGGCTGGCGGCGTGTAGACCCGGGGGGCGCGGGGCCCGCTGTCCGACTCGATGGCGACGCCAACGGCTATGGCGCCGAGGAAGGCGACGATGCCGAGCAGCAGCAGCGGGAGAACCCGGCGGCGAGGTCGGCGGTCGAGGAACTGGTTCATCAGGCTGCCCCTAGGCCGCGGCACCGAAAACGGTGTTCACGACCGGAATCGCGCAAGCAGTCACGATGACCCCGCCCAGGCTCCAGACCAGGCTCCGCTTGCCCTTCTCCGCAGAGTCCGGACGGTTGGAGAGGTGACCGATGCCCATGAGACCGCCGGACACGACGGCCGCGACGGCACACCCGATCAGGCTTCCCCACTTGGCGTAGGACAGCAGGAGGTTGGCGCCCTTACTGCCGTTGGTCGGGTCGGCAGGTGCGGGGTTCTGGATGTCCGCGAGGAACTGGACAACATGCAGAGTGGTGGACATCTGGGCTCCCGAAAGTGCGGACGAGCCAGCTGCCTGTACGGCTGCTGGCCACGAGGAGCCGCCCCTGCTCGATGGACGCGGAGAGGCGGACGCCCTGCCTGCGGAGCGGACACCGGGATGCGGTGCGATTCACTCTGGCTAATGGGGCGTGCGCAAACAATAGGCGAATGCAGAGCTCAACCGTCAACCAGAATAAATGTGAGGAGCCTCACTCGGATACTCTCCGTTTTCTCTGGCTAATAAGTGTCACTGTGCGCGACGATGAGGCCCTGCCGGCCAAAGGAGTCCAAGCGCGTCATGCCCGACCAGGAGCCCACGCCAACCGGGACGCTCGCCGAACGGATCACCCACCTGTTCGAGACCGTCCACCCATCCGACCGCGGCCCGTACAGCAACCCCGAGGCCGCCGATGCGATCAACGCTCAAGCCGGGGAGCACGTCCTCAGCGCCACCTACCTCTGGCAGCTGAGGACCGGAAAGCGAGACGACCCAACCCATAGTCGCCTCACGGCAATCGCCCGGTTCTTCGGCGTGGGCGTCGACTACTTCTACGACGACGAAACCGCCCGCCGAACCAACGAGCAGCTGGAGCTCGCGTCGGCCCTCGCCGTGCCGCTCATCGCGGAACTGGCCCTCGCGGCAAGCGGCCTCTCGGAGCCCACTCTGCGCAGCCTGCTGGATATGACCAGGTCGGCAAGGCTGATCGAGGGGCTCGATACAGGCGACAGCAGGGCGTGACCCACGCCACTTCACCAGATCATTACAACTTCATACAGGCGTCGACTCTGAGCAATCGTTCGCATACGCTTCTGCAAGTCGGGAAGCGAGTGACCGGCCGACTGCGCCAACCTCGCGGCGAGTGCCTCCCGACCAGGGAGGCATTTTCATGTGCAGGAGCAGGCGGGGGGAGCCTTCGCACTCGGGGGCGCAGGCCGCACCGAAGCAAGGCGCCCCACCTCGCCCTCGGGCCGCCGGAGAGCGGAATCCGGCACTCGCGGCAGGGCAGGCCGGCCGCGCTGCGGCCGGCTCGACCGCAGCGATCCCAGCAGCCCTGATGGCACTCTTCCCCGACCTCGGACAGGCCGCCCTCGGCCACTTCCTCGGCGACTGAGCACCCCACAGAACGGCTGCCATCATGCGTTCACCCCAGCTGCCAGGTGGCGGCGGTCACATTCACTTTGGTTGACGAAGCGCAGATGCGCCAGCCTATGGTTTGCACTCAATCCATTAGCTGATGTGTATCCGCTGGCGCGCGGCGCGCGCAGCGGTTTTGGGGTGGCTCGTGAAGAAAGCGGCTCAGCTGGCCGTCGTGTCGGTCGTCGCGCCCTTCGGCGTGGTCCTAGGGGTGGCGCTCACCGGAGGTGCGGCGTCGGCGACCACGCCGGCCATCGCATCGGGTTCCGGCATCGGAGGGACCGGCTGCTTCGCCCCCGTAGCGCCCGGCGATCCTGTGGCCGATGGCCAGCAGCTGACTACCGAGCAGATCAACAACGCGCAGATCATCTACCAGGTCTCGACCAGCCTCCAACTCCCGCCGCAGGCCGCGGTGGTGGCGATCGCGACAGCGATGCAGGAGAGCACTCTGACCAACTTGGCTTACGGCGACCGGGATTCGTTGGGATTGTTCCAACAGCGGCCGAGCCAGGGCTGGGGAACGGCCGCGCAGATCATGGACCCGGTGTACGCCGCGACCTCGTTCTACGCCCAACTCGTGCTGGTCCCGGGCTGGGAGTCCCTGCCGGTCACCGTCGCGGCCCAGACCGTCCAGCGCTCCGCCTACCCGGACGCCTACGCCAAGTGGGAGTCGATGGCACGGCAGCTCGTGGCGACGTTCGGCGGAGCCGCCACGAACTGCTCGACAGGCAACGGCGCCGGAGTCGGAGAGGCAATCACCGAGGCGGTCGACATGCCCAGTGGCTTCTCGCTCCCCGCCGGCACGCCGGTACAGGTGGTCACCGCGATCAGCTTCGGCATCTCGAAGCTAGGCATGCCGTACCAGTGGGGAGGGACGGGCAACCCGTCATACGACTGCTCCGGCCTGCTGATGCGCGCCTACGAGGCCGCTGGCATCACGATCCACAGGACCACGTTCGAGCAGGTCTACGACGGGACTCCGATCTACAGCGCCAACCAGCTCAAACCGGGCGACCTAATCTTCCTCGCCGGGTCCGACGGCACCCCCACTTCGCCCGGACACGTCGGAATGTACCTGGGCTCGAATCTCGTCCTGGACGCGCCGCGCACCGGCAAGAACATCCAGATCACTACATTTACCGGTGGATATTGGGACAAAGAGGCGGTTGCATTCCGGCGCATCGTCCCGTCATAGGCCGCCCGGCCGCCCCAGCAGGGCGCTTACCTCCCACTCGCCCACCGGCCCCGAACAGGTAGGCTTCCCCTCTCCCCTCCGCACCCGGCACCGAAGCCCCGCCGAGGTTCACCCTCCCGGACGACACCGCCACGCCGAAGACCGCCCGGAACCCGAGTACGGCGCGAACGCACCCTGGCGGACTCGCCCGCCAGCAGCACCGAGCACCAAGATGAGACAGGGGCACCGTCGCTGGCATGCCGTCCCGCTCCGCCACGCAACCCAGCATGATCATTAACGGAAGCGCGGCCAGAGCCAATTCCGAAGGTTTTCATCAATGTGACTCGCCCGGCCGGCGTAGGGCCGTATACCGCCCGAACCTGAGGTCCCCTGCGGCTTCGCCAGGTACTCCGCCATCGGCCAGGAACCGGCCGGTGCACCGCGCCGCGCAAACCTGCAGCGGTGCCCGGCTGGTGGCTGTCGGCGCGTCGCAGTGCGGTCAGGTCCCGGCCGACGCCGCCCGGGGAAGAACTCCCCCAGGTCGGGCCGGACCGGGACCGCCGATGGTCAGCCGACGCGCGTCACGAAGTCCGGGTTCCGGGCCTCGTCCGCCGCCTGGCCGGGCGTCGCCCGGAGGCGCCGCCGTTTCCGGCCGGTGCCGGACGACGGCTGGGCGCGCGCCGGGCCTTCACCCGCTTGAGCTCGCCGACCCGGCGCGCCGACCGGCGGTTCGAGCGCAGCGACTTCGCGCTGACCTCCGACCTCTTCGCCGCCGGGATCTCAGCCCGCACACCCGTCGGCAGGGCCGCCCGGTCGGACCGGCCCTTGAGCACCTGCAACAGCCACTCGGACAGGGTGGCCACGACGAGCCACACCGCCTTCACCGCGGTCTCCTCGGACCACAGCAACTCCACGAACCGCATGCTTTCCTCCAGAACGATCAACTAGCTGGAGGGGTGGCGGTCAGGCAGCCAGGCTGACGGTCAGCCCACGGACGCCCACCCCGAAGCGCCCGGCTGCGCCGGGGCGTCCGGGTGCCCTGGGGATCAGGGGCGCTTGCAGGCGGGTGATGCCGCAGGCGATGGCCAGCGGCTGCGGGAGGTCTTCGGTTCCCGCCGGTGGGGCGGCGGGCGTATCCGGGCGCCAGGAGCGCCGGGCCGCCAGCTCGGCGGCGAGTTCGAAGCCGGAGTGGAGCCGTGCCAGCCTGCTGGAGTACGTCCCGGCGGCGAGGTTCCTGGGCTCCGGGCCGCCGGCTGCTGCTGGAGAGCTGTTGTGCAGCGCGGCTTCTTGGAGGCCGTGCCACAGGGATTCCCGGCCGTCTCCGGGCCCGCCTAGAGCGTCGTCCCACAGCTCGGCGTAGCTGGATGAGCGATGAGACCCATCGACCATCACCAGGTCGTAGATGTGAACCGCCGCGCGGATCACCCGAGCCATGGTGTTGCTCTTGCCGGAGCCCTGGGAGTGCCAGACGACGTGACGCGGGGCTGTCTCCCGTGCAGGCGGACGGCCGATCAGCCCGAACAGGCTTCGAGCCTGCATGGTCTTCAAGCTGCGCAGGTAGTCGGACTGCCGCCGGGCGTTCTCCCGGGCCTGAAGGTCACTCAAGGCCGATACGAACAACGGCTGCGGGTCCAAGCCGATCGGCGCGCCGACGTACGAGGGGGCGGTGATGCGCTCCAGCTCGATCGGCGTCATGGCCAACACGATAGCCCAACCGGGGCAGGAAACTCGGAGCCGAGCGCCGGGCGTACCCGTGTGGGCGGTTGGGCTGGCTGCCGGGGGAGTTGAACGGGCTGGGCCCCGCCAGGTGGCGGGGCCCAGTGAAGTGTTCAGCGGCGGGCCGGGTTCCAGCGAAGCCGCCCGGGGAGCAACGGCCGCGCCGGTCAGCGCCAGCTGGTCAGGACGTCCGGTTGCCTGGCCGAGTGCTGGTGCGGCTCCTGCGCCGGGACACGGGAAGCGTCGATCCGGCCAACACCTGAGCCTGGGGTGGCCGTTTCCAGGGAGCACCATCAGCGAGGGCCACGGCAGCAAGCGGCGGTATGGCCGGCTGATCGACCCGCCACCGCAGAAGCGAAGGCGAAAGGGCTGGGGCCCGCACCGAACGGTGCGGGCCCCAGCCCTTTCGTTCACTCATTCCCGGGCGAGCGTTCCCCGGTCCCAGGAAGTCCACCTCTCGGCGACGGGCTCCTCCTCGCCCTCGCCCGAGGGCGGCCACTGAACAAGGAGAGCTCCGGGACGGACATCGAGGATCAGGCCGCGAAGGTACCGGCCCGTTCCGTCTCGGGTGGTGGAGAGCCAGTGCCGACCGATCCAGGCGGTCGGCGGCTGCTGGGCGTAGCGGTCGTAGGTGCTGTTCTGCATTGTGGGCTCCTGCGGTGATGGCGGTCGGGCCGTGTCGTCGGGGGCGGGCAGTCTCCGATCACGGCGGCCTGGGCGTCGGCCCCCCGCTGCCACGTCCCGGCGCTCGGGACGGGGAGAGGCTGTTCGCACTCCGCCTGCCGGTCATCGCGCGTCCCCGTTCCAGCTGCGCCGATCGCGCACCAGCCCGGTCTTGGCCCACAGCCGGACATCCGCTGGCCGGTAGTGGCGGACTCCGTCTCCCGCCTCGGTGTACTTCGGGCCGGTGCCCACCGTGCTGAGCTCACGAAGGTCTCCCGCCGAGAGCCGGAGGTAGGAAGCCGCCGCCTCGACGGACCACCAGGGGCGCAGGAACGCCTTGCTCTGCCGTTTCATCGGGCGCTCCCCATGTCGGAGGAGCGCGCTTCGAGCCACTGCTGGACGTCGCTCGGGTGATAGCGCCGGTGTCGGCCGACCTTGAAGGAGCGCGGTCCGGTGCCCCTCCAGTTCATCTGGTAGATCGACTGCACCGGCACGCCGAGGTACTCGGCCAGCTCTCGTAGGGTCCACAACCGGTCTGTGCTCATGGGCACTCACATCCATCTCGTTCGTCATTTCGACAAATCTGCTTGTCGTTCGAACAACCGAGATCAGCATCAGATGACCGCTCCTTGCTTGTCAAGACGACATATGAAATTGTCGAAACGACAAACATGCAGGCAGTTGGCTCGATTGGCCTTCGAGATGACAGCAGAAGCCATGCCGAATCGACATGCGATGCGCGAGCGCTTGTCGATTGCACAAGCGAGAGATGATGAGTAGAGTTGCCGATACGACAAGCAGGGAGGCCAGATGTCGAGCGGCTCCGGCAAAGCTCCATCGACGTTGTCGGTGAGCGATGCGGTGGCGATGCGGGTCCGGGAGGCTCGCGCTCGCCGTGGCTGGACCACCAAGCAGACGGCCGAGGCGTGCGCGGCGGCTGGCGTGAAGACGCTGACGGCCGCCACCCTCGCCAACATCGAGACGGGGCGCCGGGGGCCAGACGGCGCACGGCGGCGCGAGATTTCGGTAGACGAACTCGCGGCGCTCGCCGCGGTGCTGGACCTCTCCCCGATGCACCTGCTCGGCCTGCCCGACAATGCCGAGCCGGGCACAAAGATCCGGATTACTCCGGGTCTGGCCTTCGACGACGGGGCACTGCTCCTGGACTGGTTCCGCGGGCAGCGACCGCTGCCTGGTACTGACGCCAGGCAGTTCTACTCGGCGGCCCTCCAGCGGATGCCAGCCGAGGACGGACAGAAGGCCATCGCCGACCTCACCAGGTCCGTGCTGGAAGAACGGGCCGCTCAGCTCGCCGCATCCGTCAACTCGACGATGGCGCGAGTCCAGGAAGCGATCCGGGCCGGCGCCACCGAAGAGGAGATCGCTGCGCTGTTCCAGCCGGGCCCCGCAGATCCGAAGTAGCACCAGCCACACCCCGGTGTCTCGCCCCGCGCGACGCCGACCCCCAGGTACCCGATCGCGAGTTCAGACGATCTCGCACACGCACGGGCAGAGAAGAGGAACGCTCATGACAGGTTCATATCAATTGAGGATGTCTCATGTTCCACGTACGAATCGAGGACCGCGGTAATCACGCGGACTACCGAGCTGCCGCCGACCGTGCCCGCACTGCCGGCCGCACCCCACCGGCCCGTTACCGCGTTCGTTGGCGCGATGAATCCGGCCGGTCCCGCAGCCTGAGCCTGCCGACCCGCCGACTGGCCAGCGCCGCCGCCGACAGCCTCAGCCGGGACTCCTGTCCTCTGACCCTCAGCGGCCTGGTCGACCTCTGGTCCGCCACGACGCCGGCCACCACCCAGCAGTCCGGACCACCACCACGACCGGCCCGTCGGCCGCTCGATCTCCACGTCCTTCCGCGCCTCGGAACGAAACCTGCCATCGCGATCACCAGGACGGACATCGAGCAGCTGATGCAGGCCCTCTTCGCCGAAGGCCGACTGAGCGCCGCCACGATCAACCGGACCCTCGCAACCTTGAAGCGAGCCCTGGAGTTCGGCATTCAGCGCCAGCACCTTCCGCGCAATCCTGCGCTCGGTCTGCGCCCGGTCCCACGGCCAGCAGTCTGACCGGCAGCGCACCGCCCCGACCCCCTCCGCGCTCGCCCGCAGCCGCGAACGCCCGTGCGGAATCCCGATACACCATGAGACCCGATGCGCGAGAGAAAACGTGCACCCTACCGGGCAGAAAGAAGGAGTGAATATAAATATGGACACAGCAACTAAGATCCAGGTGATTTATGTCTCGCGTATGGATAGAAGACCGAATTAACCACTCCTCATACAAAGCGGCTGTCAGGAAGGCCAAGTCCACTGGCCGTAAGCCCCCTGGGCGCTTCCGTGTTCGCTGGCACGACCCGAGCGGCAAGGAGAGGATGGCCACTGTCCTCCGGAAGGTAGACGCCGAAGCCAAGCGCACCGAGATCGAAAGCTCACTGGGTCTCGGTACCTATCGAGACCCGCGAGCTGGGCGGATCAAGATGGAGGAGATCGCCGAATCGTGGATTTCCTCAAAGGTTGACCTCCGAGGATCGAGCCGTGATCGGTACCGGGGAATCCTGGACCTCCACGTCATTCCTCGGTGGGGCACGACAGCAGTTGCCGATGTGCAGCACGATGACATCGTAACTTGGCTCGGAAAAATCATGTCTGATTCCGTTGAAGCAGGATCGCCGCTCAGTGCAGCAACCATCAGGAAGATCTGGGTTGTAATCAAAGGCGTACTGGGATTCGCCGTACGCAGCAAGAAAATTGCATACAATCCGGCCATTGATGTGCCACTTCCCCGATACACCCCGTCTGAGCACGTATATCTGACTGACGTTCAGATAGAAGCCCTCGCAGAAGCTTGCGGCCAGTTCCGAACACTGATCCTCTTCCTGGCTTACACCGGCGTCCGGTGGGGTGAGGCAACCGCCATCCAGATCAAAAACGTCAACCTGAAAACCAGGCGGGTTCGAATCTCTCAGGCTTGGGGTTCGGACAAGGGGAAGCCTCACCTCGAAGACAGCCCCAAGAACCACGAGCGAAGGTCAGTCCCGATCCCCGCGTTCCTCGCGAAGGAGCTGGAGATTTTCATCGGGAGCAAGGGGGCGGAGAACTTCCTTTTCACGGCTCCCCGCGGGGGAATACTACTGAACCCGAATTTCACTCGCCGGTATTTCAAGGCAGCCCTGGTCACGGCTGGGCTTGACAAGATGGGCGTCACCCCACACAAGTTGCGCCACACTGCTGCATCGCTGGCGATTGCAAGTGGTGCAGACGTGAAAGTGGTTCAGACCATGCTCGGCCACAAGACTGCCACTCTCACCTTGGACACGTACGGTCACCTCTGGCCCGACCGCTTGGACGAGGTTTCCGACCGCCTTGACGCCCAGCGGACCAAGGCGCTGGCGAAGGCCAGGCAGAAGGCGGAGAAGGCGGCGCGGAAGGCTCGGCAGCTCGCAGAGCAGCTGGCCGCTCTGGAGGCTGGCGGGCACGCTGCGGCCTGACCCGTGCTAAATCCGTGCTGCAACGTCGGAGGCCCCTCTGCCGGAAGGGTGGAGGGGCCTCTGACCTGCATCTTTAGGGTGGGCGCAGACGGTTTCGAACCGCCGACATCCGCCTTGTAAGGGCGGCGCTCTACCACTGAGCTATGCGCCCTCGCCGCAGTGGACCGGCGCGGCCGGTCACACGACGAGTGGACAGACTACCCGGTCCGGAGGGTGCTGCGCCGCCCCGTCCGGTGGGGGAGACGGACGGGGGGTGCCGGGCGGGGCGGGTGATCGGCAAGAATGGCGGGGAGCAGGCGCAGGACGGATACGGAGCAGGGAGCGCGCGGTGAGCGGTGGCGGTGGTCGGGGCGGCTGGTGGGGCGGCGGCCGTCGGGACGGCGCGCGCGCGGACGCCAGGGCGGCCCGGGAGGCTGCCCAGGAGTCGTTCTACGAGCTGGACTCGGCCCAGCGCGACGCGCTGCTCGCGGTGGAGACCGTGAAGTCCGCGGGCGACCCCGCCACCGCCCGCCGGGTGGAGCAGGAGTTCGCGGAGCTGACCGCCCGGATCGACCAGGTCACCGTCGCGTACCTGGGCGCGCTGGACTCCGTCGACCTGGAGTCCGCGGAGGCCGACCCGGGGACGGTCTCCCGGGCCAGGCAGCAGCTCGACCAGGCCAAGCGCGACCTGGACGCCAAGCGTGCCGAGCTCGGCGCCTTCGTCGGCCGCCTGCAGCCGGTCCTCGACCGCGCCGAGGCCCAGCTGATCCGGGTCACGCCCGCCGTCGAGCGGGCCAAGCAGGCGCTGCTCGCGGCCACCACCGCCCTGGAGCAGGCGCGCGGCGCGGGGCTGCGCGCGGACGACCTGGCGACCCGGCTGGCCGAGCTCGCGCCCGAGCTGACCCGGCTGAACCAGGGCGTCTCGCAGCACGGCGTCCCCGCCACCCTGCAGCGCGCCGAGGACGTCGCCCGGCGGGCCGAGGACGTCCGGGCCGAGGCCGTGCAGCTCCCGGAGCGGGCCGCGGAGATCGACCGCCGGGTCGCCTCGCTGCGCACCCGCATCGACGCCCTGGAGAACCGGGCCCACACCGTCGACCCGGCGCTCAGCGAGCTGCGCCGCCGGTTCTCGACCGCCTGCTGGCAGGACCTCCAGCAGGTGCCCGCGCAGACCGCCGACGCCGTCCGGACCGCCCGCGTCAAGCTGACCGAGGCGGCCCGGGCCCGCGACGAGCAGCGCTGGGCGGACGCGACGGCGGCGATCGGCACCGTGCGCGCGCTGCTGGACACCGCGGGGGGTTCGGTGACCGCGGTCAACGAGCGGCTGCAGCAGCTCAACGAGGTGCAGCACGACCCGCACCGGGAGATCGAGCGCGCCCGGTTCGCGATCCGCGACGCCCAGCGCCTGGCGATGACCGGGCGGCAGGCCCCCGATCCGCGCCACGCCGGGCCGCTCGACGCCGCGGTGGGCCGCCTGGACCGGGCCGTCGCCACGCTGGAGGAGTCCGGTCGGCACCCCGACTACTGGCGCTTCCTGACCGAGCTCGCCGCCGTCCGGGAGACCGCGGCCGAAGTGGTCACGATGATCCGCGGCCCGCGCTGAGCAGCTGGGCAGTCGCCCCGCCGACGTAGCCGCCCGCCCAACAACCGCCCCGCTGACGTAGCCGCCCCGCCGGGCAGTCGCCCGCTGACGTAGTCGCCCGCCGGGCGGCCCCTGCTGGGTAGGCTGCCCGGTATGCCTCGCTACGACTTCCGCTGCCGCTCCTGCGGCGCCACCTTCGAGCTCAACCGCCCGATGGCCCGGGCCAACGACCCGGCCACCTGCCCCGAGGGGCACCCCGACACCGTCAAGCTGCTCTCCACCGTCGCCGTCACCGGCACCGGCACCGGCGCGAAGGCCTCCGCGGCCCCGGCCGCCGGTGGCGGTGGCGGTGGCGGTGGCGGTTGCTGCGGCGGGGGCTGCTGCGGCTGACACCGGGTACGCGGGCGCGGGGGCGCGCGGGCCCGGGGCCCCGCGTCAGCTGATGTGCTTGAGCATCTGCCGGAGGATCTCCTCCCCCGCGCCGACGCCGGTCTCGGCGAGCGCGGTGACGCCGTCCGCCGTCCAGCCGGTCTCGGCGAGTTCGCCGTGGCCGGGGCGCCAGGCGAGGTCCGCGGCGAGGAGGAGTTCGGCGTCGAGCAGGGAGTCGCCCGCGGCCAGGACCGTCCCGGCGCCGCACCTCCGCCGCACCTCCGCCAGGGCGGCGCTCTTGGAGAGCGGGGCGGGAACGGCGTAGACCTTGCGGCCCTGGAGGGAGACCTTCCAGCCGCGTTCGGCGCACCAGGCGGTGAGTTCGGCGACCCAGCCGGGCGGGAGTTCGGCCCGTTCGACGACCAGGTAGACGAAGAGGTCGTCGGCGACGCGCCGCTTGTGGGTCCACTCCGGGTCGGCGGTGAGGGCGAGGTGTTCGACGACCTGGGCGAGCGGGGCGCTCCGCTCGTCGAGGCGGGTGCGGATCTCGCGCTGCCAGTCCTGGTCGGGGCGGCCGTCGACGAGCAGGTGGCCGCCGTTGGCGCAGACCGCGTACGGGGGGATCCAGTCCGCGGTGGGGCCGGGGAGGTGGATCCGCTCGTACTGGGCGCGGGTGCGGGTGGTGATGGGGACGACCGGGGCCCGGTCCGCGATCTCGGCGAGCAGGGCGGCGGCCTGCTCGGTCATGAAGGAGAGCGCCCTGCCGTCGTGCACCTCCACCGCGAGCAGCCGTGGGGCGAGCCGGTCGGGCACGTCCAGGGCGAGGGCGCGGTTGGAGTAAACGAGGGTGCGGTCGAGGTCGCTGGCGACCAGGAACTGCGGCACGGGCGGGGTCTCCTTCGTTCGGGGGCGGGGGTCAGGTGTGGACGGCGGTGCCGTCCGCGCCGGTGGCGCCACGGGTGTAGCGCGGGTGGATGAGGCCGACGCAGGTGTACGGCAGGTCGTCGGTCTCCTCGACCGGGACGCCGCGCTGGTCGGCCAGCAGCCGGACGTGGTCGAGGTCGGTTCCGGCGCCGCGGCGGGCGAGGATCCGCCAGGGGACGCGGCGCAGCAGGACGCGGGTGGTCTCGCCGACGCCGGGCTTGACCAGGTTGACGCTGTCGATGCCGTACTCGGTGCTGATCCGTTCGACGGCGGCCCAACCCTCCCAGGTGGGGGTGCGGTCGGCGGCGGCGAGCCGGGCGGTCTCGGCGGCGACGGCGTCGGCGACGGCCGGGAAGGCGGCGGCGACGGTGTCGACGAACTGGCGGGAGACGTCGGCCCCGGCGAGCTCGCGGTAGAACTTGGCGCCGTGGAACTCGTCCGGTCCGATCAGGTCGGCGCGCAGCACGGTGCGGGAGACCAGGCCGGAGACGGTGGAGTTGAGGCAGGCGGAGGGGATCAGGAAGTCGTCGCGGGTGCCGTAGGTGCGCACGCAGCCGCCGGGGTCGGCGAGGACGGCGAGCTCGGGGTCGAAGCCGGTGCCGGCCAGGGCCTGTTCGAGTTCGCGGGTGATGGCGCCCTTGCCCGTCCAGCCGTCGACGAAGACGACGTCGGCGGGGCGGTGGTGGGCGGCGAGGTGGCGCAGGGCGACCTGGTCGATGCCGCGGCCGCGGACGATGGAGACGGTGTAGTGCGGCACGTCGAGGCCGTGGGCGTGGGCGAGCCAGCGGCGGATCAGGACGCCGACGGGGGTGCCGGCCCGGGCGAGCGAGGCGAGCACCAGGTGCGGGCCGCGTTCGCGCAGCAGCGTCTCGGCGACGGTGCCGACGGCGGTGGCCAGCCGGGTCGCGGAGGCGTCGAGGGCGGTGTGGAAGAGCTGCTGGTAGGCGGCGTCGGGCTGGTACTCGACGGGCAGCGACTCGGCGTAGTGGGCGCCGCCGGACTGCACGGCCTCCTCGCGCTCCTCGGTGGGCGCTTCGAGGTGGACGCCGGAGAGGTCCTTGAGCAGCCAGGTGACGTCGGCGGCCGGGTAGCTGGAGAAGGCCGGGCCGTGCAGCGGGCGGGCGGTGGGCGGGGCGGTGCGTGCGGTCATGCTGGGTGCCTTCGACGGGTACGGGGTCATGCTCGGGCAGCGGGGCGTCGGGCGGGTGGCGCGGGGCGGTACGACGGGAGAACGGCCAGCACCACCCGGTCGGTGGTGGTGCGCAGGGCGGGCAGCAGGGCGTCGGGGCCGTGGTGCAGGGCGGGGGTGTCGGCGGGGTCGTCGACGACCAGCACGACGGTGTCGAAGCGGCGGGCGGGGTCGGCGCCGGGGGCGACGTTGTAGGCGTAGCGCTCGGTGCTGCGGTCGGCGGGGTCGTCGTGGGCGGTGAAGGCGAGCCGGGTGCGGATGGCGTAGCCGGGGTCGTCCAGGGCGAACACCGGGGAGCGGGTGGTGGTGGAGAAGCGCACCTCGGCGTCGGGCCGGGCGTCCTGCAGGGCTCCGGCGAGCCGGAGCGGGGCGTACATCAGCTCCTCGCAGCCGAGCACCAGGACCCGGCCGGGGCGGGGGCCGACGGCGGCGGCGAGGTGGGCGCCGAGGGCGGGCAGGGCGGCGTCGAGGCGGCGGCGGTGGGCGGGGGTGAAGCCGTGGCGGCCGCCGTCGGGCAGGTCGGCGGGCCAGGGCAGGTCGAGCCGGGTGAGTGCGCCGGGCGGGGCGGTCGAGGGCTGCGGGGCCGGGGCGGCCGCGATCAGCTCCCGGGCCCGCTCCAGGACGCCCCCGGGCAGTTCGACGCCGCCCGCGGCGGTGGCGACCAGGTCGAGGCGGGCGCCGAGCGCGGCGGCGGCGGCGCGCAGGCGCTCGCGGTCGGCGGGGGTGCGCAGGTCGACCAGGGCGACGGCGACGTACCGCTCGCGCGGGTGGGCGGCGTGCAGGGCGCGGATGGTGTTGATGACGGTGGTGCCGGTGGAGAACTCGTCGTCGACCAGGACCAGCGGGCCGTCCCCGGCCAGCAGCTGCGGGTCCTCGGGGAGCAGCAGGTGGCTGGTGGCGTGCGAGTGCTCCTCCTCGAAGCCGCCGACCGGGGCGACGCCGGGGACGGGGCGGCGGGTGGAGTGCAGGTAGGGGGCGTCGAGGCCGTCGGCGACGCTGTGCCCGAGGGCGGTGGCGGTCTCGGCGTAGCCGAGCACGACGGCGCGCGCGGCGTCCGCCGGGCCAAGCAGGTCGGCGACCCGGCGGCCGAGGTCGAGCCCGGCGCCGTGCACGGTCGCGGGCCGCTGCGGGACGTGCTTGCCCAGCACCCGGGAGACCAGCAGGTGGGCGCGCTTGGGGTTGACCCGCAGCGCGAGGCCGATCAGCCCGGGCAGCTCGGGCCCGCCGGTCAGGCGCAGGCCCAGCCGGTCGGTGACCCACTGGCCGCTCCAGGGGGCGGCCCCGACGGGCCCGGGGGCGGCGGTGCCGGTGGTGTCGGCGGTCATCGGGGCTCCTCTCGACGAACATGGCGGTACGGGCGGTACGGGCGGTGCAGGTGGTGCAGGCGGTGCAGGTGGTGCAGGTGGTGCGGATGCTTCCAGTGGGACGGACGCGGGCGCACGGGTGTGCGGTTCGGGTTCGAGCGTACGGGGCGCGCCGGGGCCCCCGGATCGGCCGACCGGCCAGGTCGGACGCGCCGACCGGCTCGGAACCGCACGCCGACCGGCTCGGAACCGCACGCCGACCGGCTCGGAACGGCGCGCCGACCGGCCGACCCGCGCATCGGCCGATCGGTTGATGCCCCGTCAGGGGGCGTGCCCGCGGCGGCGGTTCAGCCGATGCAGGCGGAGAGCAGCTCCGCGAAGGTGACCTCGGGCCGGGCGACGCCGAACACCTCGGCCCGCAGCAGCACCCGCTCGGCCCAGGCCCGGTGCGGCTTGGCCTCGTTCATCTTGTTGGTGTAAGCGGAGCGGCTGACCCCGCCGCCGCCGCGGTGCTGCTGCAGGATGTCCCGGGCGTCGCACAGCTCCTCGTGGGTGACCACGGACAGCGCGTGCACGGCGGCGACGTGGCTGGGGTGGATGCAGGTCTTGCCGAGCAGCCCGTTGGCCCGGTCGAGTTCGATCTCCCGGATCAGCCCGTCCAGGTCGTGCTCGATCAACCGCTGGCGGACCCGGTCGGCGGGCGGGGTGACCTCGGCGAACGGGGTGCGGCGCAGTTGGGGCTTGAACATCCGCTCCTGGAGCGGGAAGTACTCCCAGACCGGCCCGGTGACGGTGTGCCCGGTGCCGTCGGCCCGGCCGAGCACGTTGACCACGTCCCCGATCACCCCGGCCACCAGGGCGACGTCGTAGGCGGTCAGGTCGGGCGAGCGGCGCAGCCCGTACGCGGAGCACAGGTCGGTGACGCCGAGCCGGACGGCGAGGACGCGTCCGCGGTGCTTGTCGAGCAGCCGGGCGATGCCGTACAGCTGCTCGCGGCGGCTCTCCAGGTGGGCGAGTTCGGGCGATTCGAGCACCGGCATGACGAACAGCCGCTGCCCGCTGCGCTCCTCTGCGGCGGCCAGCGCCTCCAGGAAGGGCGGGCCGCTGTCCTCGGTGAACTTGGGCACCACGAAGCCGCTGAGCAGCCGCAGCGCGGGGCCGAGGCGCCGGGCGAGGTCGGTGATCTGCTCGGCGGCCCGGACCCGGACGAACAGCAGCGGCAGTTCGGCGTCGGCGCCCTGCCGGGCGAGCGCGGTGAGCTGCTCCACCAGGTTCTGCTCGGCGTCGTCGACCTCGTGGTCGGCGATGGCGTCCTCCAGGCAGAGCACCATGGAGACCACGCCGCGGGCGGCCTGCTTGCGGACGTCGCGGGCCAGGGTGGGCCGGGTGGCGGGGCTGTAGAGCGTGGCGCCGAGGGCGGTGGCGAGGACGGCCGCCTCGCTGTCGCGGTCGAAGGCGGCGGGCTGCTCGTGAAAGAGCCGACTGCGGACGTCGTCCGCGAGATGCCCGAAGTGGCGCAAAGTGCTCTCCCGCTGTGGTCTGGTGGGCCCGCCGGGGCGGGAACGGCTGACGCCCCTCTACCCATGGGACGGTCGGCGCCGCCGGAAAGTTCGCCGGAACGCCGGCACCGTCGTGGGGTGGGGAGCTCCGAGGCCGTTGGCCGCTTATCGTACGACCGGATGACCTCGGTGAAAGAGTTCGAAACATCGAATTCTCGCAAGATTGTCGGCCCCGTCATCAGCCGCCCCGCCGCGCCCGCCGCCGGCCCCTCCCACCCGGCTCCCCGACCGGCTCCCGACCGGCGCCCCGACCGGTTCCCCGCCCCGCGTTCCGGCGGGGCGCGCCGATGCACCCGCCCCGCGTTGTCCCGGCCCCCCGGCAGGCGGCAGGATGGTGCGCTATGACGCACGTGATGGCCAAGGGCGCCAACATCCCGCTGACGGTCCCCGCCGTCCGTGCCGTCCTGCGGTGGACGGACACCCCGGGCATCCCGGACGTGGACGCCTCGGCCCTGCTGCTGACCGGGCTCGGCAAGGTCCGCGACGACTCCGACTTCGTGTTCTACAACCAGCCGCGGCACCCGTCCGGCCTGGTCCGGCACCTGCCCAAGCAGGTCGCGGACGGGGCCGTCCTGGACGGGCTGGAGATCGACCTGGCCCAACTGCCCGCCGAGGTCGACCGGGTGGTGCTGGCCGGTTCCGCGGAGGGCGGCGCCTTCCCCGCCGTACCCGACCTGCGGGTGCTGCTGTTCGACGCGGCCGCGCCCGCCGGGGCGCCCGCGCTGGCCGAGTTCGTGGTCGACGAGGGCGAGCAGGTGACCGCGCTGGTCGCCGCCGAGCTCTACCGGCGCTCCGGCGGCTGGAAGTTCCGCGCGGTCGGCCAGGGCTACGTGGACGGGCTGGTCGCGCTGGCCACCGACTTCGGCATCGCGGTCGAGGACGAGGACGGGGACGCCGACCGGGGCGGCTCCGCGGTCGACCTGACCGACCGCAGCGGTGACCCGCGCGTGCCCGCCCGGGCCCCGCAGGCCCAGTCGCAGCAGGAGCAGCGGCCCGCGCCGCTCCCGGTCGACGAGGACGACTGGACGATCGCCCCGGCGACGCCCCTGTCGACCCCGGCCGCCGAGCAGCCCGAGCCCCGGCCGGCCCCGCCCGCCCAGCCGCCGGCCGCGCCGGTCACCGCCCCGCCGCCCCCGCCCGCGCTGCCGCCGACCGTCCACCAGCCCCAGCAGCCCCAGCAGGCGGGCGGCTACGGCTACCCGCAGCAGCAGCCGGGCTACGGCTACCCGCCGCCCCAGCAGCCCCCGCACCAGCCCGGCGGTTACGGCTACCCCCAGCCCGCCGCCGCCCAGGGCTACGGCTACCCCCAGCCCCAGTCCCAGTCCCAGGGCTACGGCTACCCGCAGCAGCAGCCCCCGCAGCCCCCGCAGCCCCCGGCCCAACCGCAGCAGCAGCCGCAACCGCAGCCCCCGCAGCAGCAGTCCGGCACGCCGTTCGCGCTGCCGCCGCAGGGCCCGCAGTTCCAACCGCGCTGACCCCGGGCCGCCGCCGCAGCCCCCGCCAATCGCAGCGCCGCCGCAGCCCCGCCGCCGCTGCCCGCCCCGCCCGGTGCGTCAACTCCCGGGCTCGGCGGGGGCGGCGGCGCTCTTGTAGCCGCGCTCCCACTGCATGCCGAAGCCGTACAGCCGGTCCAGGTCGGACTGGAACCCGTGCACGTACCGCACCTCGCGGCGGATCGTCAGCTTGCCCTCGCCGTCGTTCTCGATCAGCACCACCGCGCACGAACGGGCCGCCGGGGCGCGCTCGTCGAGCTTGATCTCGATCCGCGGGCCGCTCTGCGGGACGATGGTGACCACCGCGTGGGTGCGGTCGAAGGCCGGGGTGTCGTCGTAGATGTAGACGAAGATCAGCAGGCGCTTGAACTGGTCCTTCTTCTCCAGGTTGATGTGCATGGTCTCGCCGGAGGGCGCACCGGACACGTCGTCGCCGGAGAGCTTGACGTAGGGCGGCCGGTTGAGGTCGCCGAACAGCCGGCCGAGCGGTTGCACCACGCCCCGGGTGCCGTCGGCGAGTTCGTACATGCAGGCCAGGTCGAGGTCGACGCTCACCGGTGCGGACCCGGCGGTGGCCGGGGCCAGCGGGCGCAGGATCCGCGGGTCGAAGAAGCGGCGCAGCGCGCCGCCCGCGCCGGGGGCCTCGGCGGTGCGGGTCGACCAGTGCAGGTTGATGTACAGGTAGCCGGTGGTGGCCGCGGAGCCGGTGATGGCGTGCTGCGGGTGGGACTTGGTCAGCGTGACCTTGAACTGCCCTCCGGTGTCGAAGCTGTCGTTGCGGTCCCCTTTCAGGAACTCCCACACCGAGACCATCGTGTCCTCCCCCAGCACCGGTACCTTCTCGCACTCTCCCATACCCACCCGGCGGGTCCTGAGTCAACGTCAGGCCCTCGGCGCGCCCCGCTGGCAGAGGGTTCGTCACTCCCGTACGATGCCCGCTCCCCGGACGCGATATCGTCTCTCCGCACAGGTGTACCGTGCGTCACCTCTCTTCCCCCTGCCCTGCGGAAAGCCGAGGCCCTCCCCGCGATGAACCTCTCCTCCATACAGCTGGTCTGGGCCGTGGTAGGCGGTGCAGCCCTGCTGTTCACCGCCATCCTGGTGGCCTTCCTGCGCTTCAAGAACAACAAGTCGACCGACGGCTCGTCGTCCGGCGACTCCTGGGAGCGCAGCGAGGAGCGCCGCCGCCGCAAGGAGGCCATCTACGGCGGCGCGTCGTACGTGCTGCTGTTCTGCTGCGCGGGCGTGGCGGCCGCGCTGTCGTTCCACGGCCTGGTCGGTTTCGGCCAGCAGAACCTGAACCTGTCCGGCGGCTGGGAGTACCTCGTCCCGTTCGGCCTGGACGGCGCGGCGATGTTCTGCTCGGTGCTCGCCGTCCGCGAGGCCAGCCACGGTGACGCGGCGCTCGGCTCCCGCATGCTGGTGTGGCTGTTCGCGGTCGCCTCGGCCTGGTTCAACTGGGTGCACGCGCCGCGCGGCGGTGCGCACGACGGCGCCCCGCAGTTCTTCGCCGGCATGTCGATCTCGGCGGCCGTGCTGTTCGACCGGGCGCTCAAGCAGACCCGCCGGGCCGCGCTGCGCGAGCAGGGCCTGGTGCCCCGCCCGCTGCCGCAGATCCGGGTGGTCCGCTGGCTGCGCGCCCCGCGCGAGACCTACGCGGCCTGGTCGCTGATGCTGCTGGAGAACGTCCGCAGCCTGGACGAGGCCGTCGAGGAGGTGCGCGAGGAGCGCCAGGCGAAGATGGACGCGAAGCTGCGCGCCCGCAGCGCCGACCGCCGCGAGCGGGCCGAGCTGAAGGCGATCGCCCGGCAGGGCGGCGTGCTGAGCCGGGCCCGGCACGCCCGCGAGGTGCCCGCGCTGGCCGCGGCCGGCAGCGACGGCCCGTCCGCAGCGGAGCCTGCCCTAGCCGCCGAGGAGACCACCCTGGACCGGGTGAGCGCCTCCGCCCTGGAGCCCGCCGCCCTCAACGCCGGTCGCCGCCCCCGCGCCGCCGTCGAGTCCACCAGTAGCAGCTCCTCCTCGTCGCCCTACTCGTCGAGCGGCAGCGACAGTTCCTCCTCGTACGGTTCCTCGTACTCCTCCTCGTACTCCTCCAGCGTCGACCTGACGATGGACGAGGACACCCTGTCGATGCCGAAGCTGGACTCGCTGGAGCGCAAGCTCCGGGCGATCGAGCAGCAGCTCGGCTGACCCGCGGCGCGCCGCGCTGCACGCACGCACCGCGCCGCACCGCACCGAAAGAGCCGCGCCCGCCGGGGAACTCCCCCGGCGGGCGCGGCTCTCGGCGTTCGCGGCGGCGGGCGCTAACCCTCCGCGCCCGCGCCCTCCAGCGCCTGCTGGCGCTTGTTGCGGACCATCGAGGAGGCCAGGGCCGCGCCGATGAAGGCGACGCCGATCAGGCCGGTGACGATCTCCGGGATGTGGTACTTGATCGAGGCGAGCAGGATCAGCGCCAGCGCGCCGATCGCGTAGTGCGCGCCGTGCTCCAGGTACACGTAGTCGTCCAGGGTGCCCTTGCGGACCAGGAAGACGGTCAGCGACCGGATGTACATGGCGCCGATGCCGAGGCCCAGGGTGATCTGGAAGATGTCCTGGGAGATCGCGAACGCGCCGACCACGCCGTCGAAGGAGAAGGACGCGTCGAGGACCTCCAGGTAGAGGAAGAGGAAGAACGCGGCCTTGCCGCCGACCTGGATGATCGACTTGCCGCTGCGCTCGGCGGCCTCCTCGGCCTCCTGCTGCTCCTCCAGGCCGGACTCGAAGACCTCGGAGAGGCCGTTGACGGCGAGGTAGGTGGCGAGGCCGCAGACGCCGGCCAGCAGCACCGTCTCGGCGCGGTCACCGGCGAAGAAGCGGGAGGACAGGGCGAGCACCACCAGGGCGATGACCGAGGAGAGCGCGTCCAGCTTGCCGATCTTCTCCAGCGGCTTCTCCAGCCAGCGCAGCCAGTTGAAGTCCTTCTCCTCGAAGATGAAGTCGAGGAAGATCATCAGCAGGAAGATGCCGCCGAAGGCCGCGATGGCCGGGTTGGCCATGTCCAGGTACTCGGCGTAGGTGTGGCCGTCGTGGGTCTTGCTGGAGTCGAGCGCCAGCTCGACGACGGTGCCCGGGCTGAGGTGCGCGGTGAGGCCGACGACCAGCAGCGGGAAGACCAGCCGCATGCCGAAGACCGCGATCAGCACGCCGACCGTCAGGAACAGCTTCTGCCAGAAGGCGTTCATCCGCTTGAGGACGGTCGCGTTGACGACGGCGTTGTCGAAGGACAGGGAGATCTCGAGGATCGAGAGGATCAGGACGACGCCGAATCCTTCGGCCCCCCAGATCAGGCCGGCGGCGATGAGGCCGGCGATCGTGATGGCGAAGGACCATCCGAACGTACGGAGGAACACGGGGTCAGCTACCTTTCTGGCTGCCGGAATCGACCCGTTCCGGACTTGACTGTGGTGCGGTTACTGGACGTTGACGCCGAAGTCGAGCGCGATGCCGCGCAGGCCGGAGGCGTAGCCCTGGCCGACGGCCCGGAACTTCCACTCGCCCTGGTAGCGGTAGAGCTCGCCGAAGATCATGGCGGTCTCGGTGGACGCGTCCTCGGAGAGGTCGTAGCGGGCGATCTCGCTGCCGTCCTCCAGGTTGACCACCCGGATGTAGGCGTTGGAGACCTGGCCGAAGCTCTGCAGCCGGGCGTCGGCGTCGTAGATGGAGACGGCGAACACGACCTTGTCGATCTGCACGGGCACCAGGTCGAGGTGCACCTGCACGACCTCGTCGTCGCCGTCCCCGTCGCCGGTGAGGTTGTCGCCCTGGTGCTCGACCGAGCCCTCGGGGCTGCGCAGGTTGTTGTAGAACACGAAGTACTCGTCGCCGATGACCCGGCCGCCGGTGCACAGCAGCGCGCTGGCGTCCAGGTCGAAGGGCGCGCCCGTGGTGGACCGGGCGTCCCAGCCGAGGCCGATCTGCACCTGCGTCAGGTTCGGCGCGGCCTTGGTCAGCGAGACGTTCCCGCCCTTGGCGAGGGTGACGGACATCGGACTTCCTCCCAGCTCCCGTCTCCGGGGCTCCCGGGGTGTGCACCGCTGGACTCCGTCGACCGCCCGGGAGGGCCGGCGGGGCGCGCCCGGCGGACGCACCCCAAGAGATCTACGCCCCCGAGCGGCCGTGCAGTGCTGCACACCCGACTGAACTTCCTGAACTCCGTTCCCCACCCGGCCCGGTCGCCCCGCCCGACGGCTGCGGACCACCCCGTGCGCGCACCCGGCCGGTGTGCGGATCGTGGCCGAATCTATCAAGCGCCCGCCGCCCCTCCCGCCGCCCCGCACCCCGGCGCGGGGCGGACCGGGGCGGACCGGACCCGGCCCGGACCGGCCGGAGGACGGCCGGAACCCGGCGGGTACGCTGCCGGGACCGCCGGAACGAACCATCGCGCGGCACCCCGTACACGGACGAACAGAGGGAGCACGGTAGCGATGCCGTTCGGACCGCTCGACCGCACCGACCCCGAGTCGGTCGGCCCCTACCACCTGTTGGCCAGACTCGGCGTCGGCGGCATGGGCCGGGTGTACCTGGCCCGCTCGGCCGGCGGCCGGACGGTCGCGGTCAAGGTGGTCCGCGCCGACCTCGCCGGGGACGCCGACTTCCGCGAGCGCTTCCGCCGCGAGGTGTCCGCCGCGCAGTCCGTCGGCGGCACCTTCACCGCGCCGGTGGTGGACGCCGACCGGGACGGCGAGTCGCCCTGGCTGGCCACCGCGTACGTGCTCGGCCCGGCGCTGGACGACGCGGTGCGCGGCCACGGGCCGCTGCCGGTGGAGACCGTGCGCACCCTCGGCGTGGGCCTGGCCCAGGCGCTGGCCGCGATCCACGCCGCCGGGCTGGTGCACCGCGACCTCAAGCCGTCCAACGTGCTGCTGGCCGCCGACGGCCCCCGGGTGATCGACTTCGGCATCGCCCGGGCGCTGGACGGCGACAGGATGACCTCCACCGGCGTGGTGGTCGGCTCGCCCGGCTTCATGAGCCCCGAGCAGGCCGCCGGACGCCGCCTGGGCCCGGCGGGCGACGTGTTCTCGCTCGGCTCGGTGCTGGTCTTCGCCGCCACCGGCCACGGCCCGTTCGACCACGTCGAGGACGGCGGCGCCCCGTCCGCGGCCTCGCTGCTGTACCGGGTGGTGCACGACGAGCCCGACCTGTCCGGGCTGCCCGAGCAGCTGCGGCCCGCGGTGGCCGCCTGCCTGGCCAAGGACCCGGACGCCCGCCCGACCCCGGCCGCGCTCGGCGCGCTGCTGGGCGAGGCGGTCGCCCCGGCCCGCTCCGGCTGGCTGCCCGTCGCGCTGGCCTCGGACATCGCCACCCACGCCGCCGAGGTGATGGACCTGGAGGCCCCGGTCCGCCCCGCCGACCCGCGGCTGGCCGCCGCCCCGGCCGCGCCCGTCCCCACCCCCACCGAGGTCTCGCCCCCCGCGCCCGCCGACCCCGGCACCGTCCGGCTGCGCGCCGACGCCGCCCCGGCGCCCGCGCGCCCGGCGACCGAGGCCGTGGCGCTGGCCGGGCACCCCACCGCGCAGATCGACGCCGCCCCGGCCGCCGGGAGCCCCCGCCCGTCCCGCCGGGCGCTGCTGCTGGGCGGCGGCGCGGCGGTGCTGGCCGGTGCGGGCGGCCTGACCGCCTGGGCGCTGGGCGGCTCGAAGAAGACGCCGACCCCGGACCCGGCCCCGCCGACCGGCACCGGCACCGCCGCCTCGGCCGGCTCCTCCGCGGCCGCGTCGAGCGCCGCCCCGAGCCGCGCCCCCGGCATGCCCCCGGCCCCGCTGTGGACGTACCGGACCGAGGCGAGCAACGCCGGCAGCCTCGGCATGGCCTTCTCCCCCGGCCTGCTGCACCTCGGCAACGCCGACCTGATCGCGGTGGACCTGGCCGACGGCAAGGAGAAGTGGATCACCAAGGACGCGATGGCCTACAACATGGCCTGCGCGGGCGGCACCATCAGCTACGGCACCGTCTCCGACCTGATCACGGTGGACGCCGCCACCGGCACGGTGCTGTGGAAGTACCAGTCCGAGCGCGGGAAGCCGAACGGCACCCAGATCGCCTCGGACATGGTGCTGAACGCCGACGACCGCGCCGTGTACGCGATGTGCTCCTACCTGCAGATGGACGCCGACGGCATGCCCGACATGGGCGCCAAGACCGGCAAGGGCATCATGGCGCTGTCCCGCAAGGACGGCTCGATGCTGTGGAACCAGCACCGCCAGCAGACCGCCGACTACACGGTCAGCTCCGACCTGACGGCCGACACCCTGCTCTACACCGACAGCAAGGAGAACCTGGTCGCCCGCTCGCTGGCCGACGGCTCCCAGACCTGGTTCACCCCCACCAACTCCCGCTCGGAGTACCAGCCGGTGCTGCAGGACGGGCTGGTGTTCTGCTCGGTCGAGCCGAACGGCATCCAGGGCGTGCGGGTCTCCGACGGCAAGCAGGTCTGGGCGAAGACCTCGGACCGCTCGACCCGGATGTGGTACTCGCCGCCCGCGGCGGGCGGGCACGTCGTGTACTCCGTCCTCGGCGGCATGACCCTGACCTACCAGGGCACCACCTACACCCCGACCGCCCCGACCCGGGTGGTGGCCTTCAACGCCGCCGACGGCACCGAGCTGTGGCACCTGGAGCTGCCCACCGAGGTGTCGATGGACACCAGCCCGGTGCTGGTCGAGGAGACCCTGTTCGTGCCCACCGCCGACCACGGCATCTACGCCGTCGACGTGGTGGGCCACAAGGTCCGCTGGGTCTTCCAGACCAACGCGGGCGCCGAGCTGCCCTGGCACCTGGCGGGCGGCGAGGACCTGCTGATCGCCGTGCAGGGCAACCAGGTGATGGCCCTCCCGCCCGTGTAGCGGCGCGACGCGGCGGGCCGGGGAAGCGAGGCACCGGGAACGCGACGGGCCGGGGCCGCGAACGGCCCCGGCCCGCACCGGACGCGGCGGCGGTCAGACGTTGACGCCGAAGTCCTGGGCGATGCCGCGCAGGCCGGAGGCGTAGCCCTGGCCGATGGCGCGGAACTTCCACTCGTCGCCGTTGCGGTACAGCTCGCCGAAGACCATCGCGGTCTCGGTCGAGGCGTCCTCGGAGAGGTCGTAGCGGGCGATCTCGGCGCCGCCCGCCTGGTTCAGCACCCGGATGAACGCGTTGCGGACCTGGCCGAAGCTCTGCTGCCGGTTCTCCGCGTCGTAGATCGACACCGGGAAGACGATCTTGGCGACGTCGGCCGGGACGCCGGCCAGGTTCACCTTGACCTGCTCGTCGTCGCCCTCGCCCTCGCCGGTGAGGTTGTCGCCGGTGTGCTCGACCGAGCCGTCGGCGCTCTTCAGGTTGTTGAAGAAGATGAAGTCGGCGTCGGAGCGGACCCGGCCCTGCTCGGTGCAGAGCAGCGCGCTGGCGTCCAGGTCGAAGTCCGTGCCGGTGGTGGTGCGTACGTCCCACCCGAGGCCGACGACCACGGCGGTCAGGCCGGGCGCCTCCTTGGTGAGCGAGACATTGCCGCCCTTGCTCAGGCTGACACCCACGTGGTCCTCCAAGAAGTCGGGTTCCCGATCCGTCAACGGCCCGATCGTAGTGCCGGGTTCCCGGCCCGCCGCGGCGACTCGGCCCGGGAACCCGGCGGAAGAAGATTCCGCCGGACCCCGGACGGCCCCCGCGGGGGCCTCAGAGCGCGCCGAGGGCGGCCAGGTACTCCTGGGTGTCGCGGGCGTCCGGCAGGCCGTTCACGATGCTCCAGCGGACGGTGCCCTCCTTGTCGATGACGAAGGTGCCGCGCACCGCGCAGCCCCGCTCCTCGTTGAAGACGCCGTACGCGCGGGAGACCTCGCCGTGCGGCCAGAAGTCCGACAGCAGCGGGTACTCCAGGCCCTGCTGGTCGCCGAAGACCCGCAGCGAGAACGGCGAGTCGTTGGAGACCGCGAGCACCTGCACCTCGTCGTTCTGCAGGCGCGGCAGCTCCTTCTGGATCTCGCAGACCTCGCCGGTGCAGACGCCGGTGAAGGCGAACGGGTAGAAGACCAGGACGACGTTCTTCTCGCCGCGGAAGTCGGACAGCTTCACCGACTCGCCGTGCTGGTTCTTCAGCTCGAAGTCCGGGGCCTGGGTGCCGATCTCGACGCTCATGAGGGGGCCTTCCTGCCTCAACGGTGGTGCGGTCGTCACGATCCTCCCATCCGCCCGCCCCCGTTCGGCCGTCCGGGTGAGCCGGCCCGGCCGCCCGGGAGGCCCGTTCGCTCAGGGTGAACGCCCCGCACCCGGCCGACCGGCCCGGGAGCCGACCCGCGAGCCGACCCGGAGGCCGACCGGCCCCGGGAGCGCCGACCGGCCCCGGGAGCGCCGACGGGCCCCGCCGGCCGGTTGGCCGACGGGGCCCGTCGCGGGTCGTGCTCCTAGGGTCAGCGCTTGCCGGCCTTCGTGGCCTTCGGGGTGGCCAGGCGGGTGCCCGCCCAGTCCTTGGCGATCGCCACCGAGCTGGTCTGCGAGAGGCCGGCGGTCTTCGCGGCGTCGGCGATCTCGTGCGCCTCGACGTGCCCGTCGCGGCCGGTCTTCGGGGTGAGCAGCCAGATCAGGCCGCCCTCCGCCAGGTACTCCAGGGCGTCGACCAGGGCGTCGGTGAGATCCCCGTCCTCGTCGCGGTGCCACAGCAGGACGCCGTCGGCGACGTCGTCGTAGTCCTCGTCGACGAGTTCGGCGCCAGTGATCTCCTCGATCCCCTCGCGGAGCTCCTGGTCACTGTCGTCGTCGTACCCGAGCTCCTGGATGATCTGGCCCGGTTCGAAGCCGAGACGGAGAGCCGGGTTGGACTTGTCCGCGGGGTCCGCGGTCGCGCTCACGGGAATAACCTCCAGTATTCGGCCCGGCGTCCATGCCGGGGCTGTGGCCGTAGTCCACACGGGAGCGGCGGTTCGCGCAAGTACCCGACCCCCGATCCCACCCAAAGGTTGACGCGTCGGGGGGCGACACGCCGCCCACTGTGGTGGTGAACACACCCATATGTCCCTGTCCGTACCGACAAGGATGCTTCGTCTCGTACCCCCGCGCAGCCCTTTCACCCGCCGTACGCCTGCCCGAGATGCGAACGGCATTCGGGTCGGAGCAGGGTGCGGGCGTAAAGTCTCCTGTTGGCCCTCATCCCGGCCGGCCGCCATCGTCCGGCCGGGGTCCCAGGTCGGACCACCTCCTGACCGTCCCGTCCACCAGGCGGAACGGTTACCGATCGGTAGAGATGACGGATCTCCGAACGCGGTAGCACGATGGAGGCGGCGCGACAACTCAGTTTCGACCGACAGTGAAGGAACAGCGTGGCTTCCGGATCCGATCGCAACCCGATCATCATTGGCGGCCTCCCGAGCCAGGTCCCGGACTTCGATCCCGAGGAGACCGCGGAGTGGCTGGAGTCGCTTGACGCTGCCATCGACGAGCGCGGGCGCGAGCGCGCCCGCTACCTGATGCTGCGGCTGATCGAGCGCGCCCGCGAGAAGCGCGTCGCCGTGCCCGAGATGCGCAGCACGGACTACGTCAACACCATCGCCACCAAGGACGAGCCGTTCTTCCCCGGCAACGAGGAGATCGAGCGCAAGATCCTCAACGCGACGCGCTGGAACGCGGCCGTCATGGTCTCCCGCGCCCAGCGGCCCGGCATCGGCGTCGGCGGCCACATCGCCACCTTCGCCTCCTCCGCGTCCCTGTACGACGTGGGCTTCAACTACTTCTTCCGCGGCAAGGACGCCGACGGCGAGTCCGGCGACCAGGTCTTCTTCCAGGGCCACGCCTCGCCGGGCATCTACGCCCGCGCCTTCCTGCTGGACCGGCTGACCGAGCAGCAGCTCGACGCGTTCCGGCAGGAGAAGTCCAAGGCGCCGTACGGCCTGTCCAGCTACCCGCACCCGCGGCTGATGCCGGACTTCTGGGAGTTCCCGACCGTCTCGATGGGCCTCGGCCCGCTCGGCGCGATCTACCAGGCCCGGATGAACCGCTACCTGGAGCACCGCGGCATCAAGGACACCTCCGACTCGCAGGTGTACGCCTTCCTCGGCGACGGCGAGATGGACGAGCCCGAGTCGCTCGGCCAGCTCTCGCTGGCGGCCCGCGAGGGCCTGGACAACCTGACCTTCGTGGTGAACTGCAACCTGCAGCGCCTCGACGGCCCGGTCCGCGGCAACGGCAAGATCATCCAGGAGCTGGAGTCGCAGTTCCGCGGCGCCGGCTGGAACGTCATCAAGCTGGTCTGGGACCGCAGCTGGGACCCGCTGCTGGCCCAGGACCGCGACGGCGTCCTGGTCAACAAGCTGAACACCACCCCGGACGGCCAGTTCCAGACCTACGCCACCGAGACCGGCGCGTACATCCGCGACCACTTCTTCGGCGGCGACCTGCGCCTGCGCGCGATGGTCGAGAACATGACCGACCACCAGATCCAGCACCTGGGCCGCGGCGGCCACGACCACCGCAAGGTCTACGCCGCGTTCAAGGCCGCCCGCGAGCACAAGGGCCAGCCGACCGTCATCCTGGCGCAGACCGTCAAGGGCTGGACGCTGGGCCCCAACTTCGAGGGCCGCAACGCCACCCACCAGATGAAGAAGCTGACGGTCGAGGACCTGAAGCGCTTCCGCGACCGGCTGCACCTGCCGATCACCGACAAGCAGCTGGACGAGGGCTACCCGCCCTACTACCACCCGGGCCGCAACTCGGAGGAGATCCAGTACATGCACGACCGCCGGCAGGAGCTCGGCGGCTACGTGCCCACCCGCAAGGTGCGCCCGCGCAAGCTCGAACTGCCGGGCGACGACGCGTACAAGGCGGTCAAGAAGGGCTCCGGCAACCAGACCATCGCCACCACCATGGCGTTCGTCCGGGTGCTCAAGGACCTGATGCGCGACAAGGGCATCGGCAACCGCTTCGTGCCGATCGCGCCCGACGAGTACCGCACCTTCGGCATGGACTCGCTGTTCCCGTCCGCCAAGATCTACAACCCGCTCGGCCAGACCTACGAGTCGGTCGACCGCGAGCTGCTGCTGGCGTACAAGGAGTCCCCGGCCGGCCAGATGCTGCACGACGGCATCTCCGAGGCCGGCTGCACCGCCTCGCTGATCGCGGCCGGCTCCTCGTACGCGACGCACGGCGAGCCGCTGATCCCGGTGTACGTCTTCTACTCGATGTTCGGGTTCCAGCGCACCGGCGACCAGTTCTGGCAGATGGCCGACCAGCTGGCCCGCGGCTTCGTGATCGGCGCCACCGCCGGCCGCACCACCCTGACCGGCGAGGGCCTGCAGCACGCCGACGGCCACTCGCACCTGCTGGCCTCCACCAACCCCGGCGTGGTCGCCTACGACCCCGCCTACGGGTACGAGATCGCGCACATCGTCCAGGACGGCCTGCGCCGCATGTACGGCTCCTCCGCCGAGCACCCGCACGGCGAGGACGTCTTCTACTACATGACGGTCTACAACGAGCCGATCAAGATGCCGGCCGAGCCGGAGGGCGTGGACGTCGACGGCATCCTCAAGGGCCTCTACCGGCTCAAGGGCGGCGAGGGCGGCCAGATCCCCGCGCAGATCCTCGCCTCCGGCGTGGCGGTGCCGTGGGCCCTGGAGGCCCAGCGCATCCTCGCCGAGGAGTGGAACGTCAAGGCGGACGTCTGGTCGGCGACCTCCTGGAACGAGCTGCGCCGCGACGCCGTCGAGGCGGAGGAGTTCAACCTGCTGCACCCCGAGGAGCCGCAGCGCGTCCCGTACGTGACCACCAAGCTCTCCGGGGCCGAGGGTCCGTTCGTGGCCGTCTCCGACTGGATGCGCGCCGTCCCGGACCAGATCGCCCGCTGGGTCCCCGGCCAGTACCAGTCCCTGGGCGCCGACGGCTTCGGCTTCGCCGACACCCGCGGCGCGGCCCGTCGCTTCTTCCACATCGACGCGCAGTCGATCGTCCTGGGCACGCTCACCGAGCTGGCCAAGCAGGGCAGGATCGACCGCTCGGCGCTGAAGGACGCGATCGACCGCTACCAGCTGCTCGACGTGGCGGCGGCCGACCCGGGCGCCGCGGGCGGCGACGCCTGATCACGCCGTGAACGGCCGAGGGCCGGTTCCCCCCGCGGGGGGAACCGGCCCTCGGGCCTTTCCGGGGCCCGGCCGTCAGCCGACGGGGACCACGGCGGGCTGGTCGGCGGGCTCAGCGGGGTCGGCGGCGGGGGCGGGTTCCCCGGCCGGGGCCGGGGTGGTGAGGACGGCGGCCGCGGCCAGCACGAAGGCCAGGCCGGTGGCGAAGACGCCGTAGACCAGGTGCTTGGTGTTCTCGATCGCCTCGCCGTACATCGCGGTGGCGAACTGGGTCAGCGTCACCCCGCCGAGGCAGACCACCAGCGCCAGGAACACCCGTCGGCGCGGGTTGCCGGCGCTGCGGCGCAGCCACCACGCCCCGGCCGCGGCCAGCACGAACTGGAGGCCGAGCACCCAGCCGCCGCCGAAGGTGCGCAGGAAGCCCGTGTACAGGGCCAGGCGGTGCTCCTGGGCACCGGCCGGCCGGCCCGCGGCGACCGGGTAGGTGCCGAGGTTGGGGGGCCGGGAGGCGGCGAAGTCGTCCAGGCCGCCGTCGGCTATCCGCAGCGCGACCCCGGGGTGGCGCAGCAGGTAGCCGCCGATGTTGGCGTAGGTGATCCGGTCCTTGACCTCGGGCCAGCGCGGGTCCTTCTGCGGCGCCTTCTCGCCCCACCAGTTCAGCCCGGCGTACTGGCCGAAGTCCGCGGGCAGGCCGAGGTCGACGGCGTCCTTCGCCGGGTCCGGGCTCTCGCCCATGATCCCGACGAAGATCATCTCCGTCCGGTTGATCTCCTTGAACGCCTCCATCTGGTACACCAGCGTGTGCACCCCGGCCGCGCCGATGAGCAGCGCCGCGGCCAGCGGCAGCGCCCGGCTCCGGAGGCGTCCGGTCCACCGCCCGACCGGGACGCGGCAGGCCAGCAGCAGCACCAGGAACGGGACGGCCATCGTCAGCGCCTGCATCTTGGACGCCACCACCGTCACCGCGCCGACGGTGAACACCACCAGGCCCAGCACCCGGGCCCGGGGCGAGCCGCCCAGGTGCACCGCGCCCGCGGTGGCGAACAGCAGGCCGGTCAGCCCGGCCAGCTCGCTGAACGGCGAGGCCGCGTAGTCCGCCACCACCGAGTCGCCGACCACGACGAACAGCGCCGCGCAGACCAGCAGCCGCAGCACCAGGCGGCCGCGCAGGGCGGTCGCGAAGAGCGCGAACGCCAGGCCCACCAGGGCGCACCAGAGCAGCGCCTGCGCCCGCAGGTCCAGGTGGGCGGAGTAGCCGAGCAGCCGGCTGACCGGCCGGGCCAGTCGCGGCATCCACTGGCCGCTGCCCGGGTAGCGGCTGCCGGGCGGGCACTCGGCGGGCAGCGCGTGGTCGTAGCGGAAGTTGGCGTACTTGAACCACCACCAGGAGCCCTCGTCGAGGTGCACCTTGGCGTCCAGCGCGCACATCCGGCTCGGGCCGTCGCCGTTGTCGGCCAGGCCGACCGCCCCGTGGTGGAAGATCCGGACGACCATCGCCAGCGCGGCGGCCAGGCCCACCAGCGGGCCGAACACCCACCAGCGCCCGAGGAGCGCCGCCGTCCGCTCCACCCGGCGGCGGTGCGCCGTCCCCCGCCCCTGCGTCATCTGCTCGCTCACGCAGGGCACCCTAGTGCACTCGTTCGAACGCCCGGTTCCGGCGGAGCCCGGCCCTCCGGGGCACCGGCCGCCCGCCCGGAAACGGCGGGATCCGCCCGGGAGGGGGCTTCCCTCCCGGGCGGATCCGCGGTGCGTGCAGCGTCAGATGTGGACGGCCGGACCGGCGTCGTTCGCCCCGCGCTTGGTGAGCAGGCCCAGGCCCGCCGCCGCCAGGGCGACGATCGAGGCGACCACGAAGGCCACGCCCATGCCGCTGACGAAGGAGGAGTGGACGGCGTCCGCGACGCCCTGCGAGGCGTTCGGCGGGGCGATGCCGAGCTGGGCGGCCTGCTCGAGCTGCTCGCCGTCCGGGCCGACCGGCAGCGGGCCGCCGGTCGCGGCCTCCCAGTTGCCGGGCAGCACGCCGGTGACCTTGGAGGCCATCACCGCGCCGAGGACGGCGGTGCCGAGGCTGCCGCCGACCTGCATCGCGGCCTGCTGCAGGCCGCCCGCCACGCCGGACAGCTCCAGCGGGGCGTTGCCGACGATGACCTCGGTGGCGCCGACCATGACGGGGCTGAGGCCCAGGCCCATCAGGACGAACCAGAGGGCCATGGCGCCGTTGCCGGAGTGGATGTCGAGGGTGGACATGCCGAGCATCGCGGCGGTGGTGAAGAGCATGCCCGCGACGATCGGGATGCGCGGCCCGATCTTGCCGATCAGGAAGCCGGCCACCGGCGCGCCGACGATCATCATGCCGGTCATCGGGAGCAGGTGGACGCCCGCGTCGACCGGCGCCATGCCGTGCACGTTCTGCAGGTAGAAGGTGACGAAGAAGATGCCGCCGAAGAAGGCGAAGGCCATCAGCACCATCAGCAGGGTGCCGGCCGAGAGCGGCACCGAGCGGAACAGCGAGAGCGGGATCAGCGGTTCCTCGGCGTACTTCTGCCAGACCGCGAAGAACACCAGGGCGAGCAGCGCGCCGCCGAGGAACAGCAGGGTGGCGGGGTCCGCCCAGCCCCAGGTCGGGGCCTTGATGATGCCCCAGACCAGCATGAACATGGCGCCGGAGAGCAGCACGATGCCGGGGACGTCGAAGGACTTGGCGGCGTTCTCGGCCCGGACGTCCTTGAGGATCAGCAGGCCCAGGACCAGGGCGATGACGCCGACCGGGATGTTGATGAAGAACACCGACTCCCAGTTGACGTGCTCGACCAGCAGGCCGCCGACGATCGGTCCGGCCGCGGTGGAGGCGCCGATGACGCCGCCCCAGATGCCGATGGCCATGTTGAGCCTGTCGGCGGGGAAGGCCCCGCGCAGCAGGCCGAGCGCGGCGGGCTGGAGCAGTGCGCCGAACAGGCCCTGCAGCACGCGGAAGAGGATCACCTGCTGGATCGACCCGGCGAAGCCGATCGCGGCGGAGGTGGCGGCGAAGCCGACCGCGCCGACCAGGAAGGTGGTCTTGTGGCCGAACCGGTCACCGATCTTGCCCGCGGTGATCAGGAAGACCGCGAGGGCCAGCAGGTAGCCGGAGGTGACCCACTGGATGTCGGCGGGCGAGGCGTGCAGGTCCTGCTGGATGGCCGGGTTGGCGATGGCGACGACGGTGCCGTCGAGGGCGACCATCATGACGCCGACTGCGACGGTGAGCAGCGTCAGCCAGGGGTGCCCCCGGAGCCGCCCGCCCCCGTCCGGAGCCGCTTCCTTGTCGAGTACTACGGACTGGCTCATGTCTCGGGACTTCCCCGTTCGTGTGGTGCGGCCGGGCCGCGCTGGAACGAAAGGCGGCGGCGCCCGGCCCTCACGCCCGTCCCCACGAGCTCCACGACGGACGGACACCGCCACCGCGGAACATTATGTCAGCCTCTGACATTCGACAAACGGTGACTCCTGTCACCTGGTGCCACATCACGATCACGGCGCTATCGTTGGCACCATGGCCACCCCCACCACCGCCGCCGACCCGCAGCCCGTCGGCCTGCGCGAACGCAAGAAGCGGCGCACCCGGGACGCCCTGGTCGACGCCGCCCACCGGCTGTTCCTCTGCCACGGCTACGGGCGCACCACGGTGGACGAGATCGCGTCCGAGGTGGAGGTCTCCCAGCGCACCTTCTTCCGGTACTTCGCCAACAAGGAGGAGGTCGCCCTCGCGGTGCTGGCCGAGGCCGAGGAGGCCTTCCTGGAGTTCCTGCGCGCCCGCCCGGCCGGGGAGAACCCGCTGGAGGCGATGCGCGGCGCCGTCCGCGAGGTCTGGCAGGCCGTCGACCGCGGGCAGGACAGCGGACCGGCCGCCCTGGAGCTGTTCGAGCTGATCGAGTCCACCCCGACGCTGCTCGCCGCCCACCTGCGGCACTCCATCCAGCAGGAGGTCGAGGTCGCCCGGATCCTCGCCGACCGCGAGGGCCTCGACCCGGCCGTCGACCTGCGCCCCCGCCTGCTCGCCGCCGTGTTCGGCACCGTGGTGCGGATCTCGCACCTCGCCTACGCCGCCGACCCGGACGCCCACCGCCACTCGATGGACGGCATGCTGGCCCTGATCGAGCGCCACTTCGACCAGTTGGGCCCGGCCCTGGCCGGCTCCTGGCGCTGACCCCCTACCCGGGTAGCACCCCGGACGCGCTACCGCAGGGTGAGGACACCGGCCCGCCCCCGTCCTACCCTCGGCCCGGTGACCCCCTGGAAAGAGTTCCTCCGCGCCCTCACCGACCCCCTCGACGACCACCGCCCGCCGCTGGCGACGGCCCGCCGGAGATGGGTCCGGGCGCTCCCGTACGCGCTGGTGCTGGCCGCGGTCGGCTCCCTGCTGCCCACCGGCATCGTGACGCTCACCCGGTTCTACGGGGTGGGCCCCTCGCTGGCCAC
This sequence comes from Kitasatospora phosalacinea, assembly GCF_000717185.1. GTDB lineage: Bacteria > Actinomycetota > Actinomycetes > Streptomycetales > Streptomycetaceae > Kitasatospora > Kitasatospora phosalacinea_A. The sequence continues at coordinate 39,193 of NZ_JNYE01000001.1, forward strand.
CGCGCTCGCCGTGGTGCAGTCCGGGGCGCTGGCGCTGGGGCTGACCAGGCCGCTGCTCGCCTGGCAGCTGGTCGCGCCGTCGGTGCTGGTCGGCGCGGTCGCCACGCACGGCGCCGCCGCGGACCAGCCCTGGCCGTGGCCGGCCCCCACCCTGCTGGCGTACCTGTTCCTGATGGTGCTGCTGGCGGTCCGCGAGCGCGGCCGCACCCTGCTCGCCGTCTGGGTGGTCACCTTCCTCGGCTGCAGCCTGAGCTGGACGGCCTTCAACGCGCACTTCGACGGCACCTCGGTGGTGGTCGCCGCGCTGTCCGGGGCGGTGCTGCTGCTCGGCTGGAGCCTGCGCGGGCGCGGCGAGGCCAAGCGGCTGCTCGCCGAGCAGGAGCAGATCTCCGGGACCGAGCGGGCCCGGCGCACCCTGCTGGAGGAGCGCGCCCGGATCGCCCGCGAGCTGCACGACGTGGTCGCCCACCACATGTCGGTGATCACCGTCCAGGCCGACAGCGCCCCGTACCGGATCGAGGGCCTGCCCCCGGCCGCCGTCGCGGAGTTCGGGCAGATCGCCGCCGCGGCCCGCGGCTCGCTCGCCGAGATGCGCCGCCTGCTGGGGGTGCTGCGGGCCGACGGGGGCGCCCCCGACAAGGCGCCGCAGCCCGGGCTGGCCGACCTGCCGAAGCTGCTGGCCACCGCCGGGCAGGCGGGGGTGCGGGCCGAACTCGCCGTCGCGGACGGGGTGCCGGCGCTCGGCCCGGTGCCGGACGCGGTCGCGCTGTCCGCGTACCGGATCGTCCAGGAGGCGCTGGCCAACGTCGTCCGGCACGCGCCCGGCGCCACCGCCGAGGTCCGGATCGCGCCCGCGGACGGCGCGCTCGCCGTGAGCGTCCGCAACGGCCCGCCGCCCGGCCGGGCCGCCGCCGTGGAGACCTCCGGCGGCACCGGGCAGGGACTCGTCGGAATGCGCGAGCGCGTCCGGCTGCTGGCTGGCACCCTGGACACCGGCCCGACCGCCGACGGCGGCTACCGGGTGAGCGCCGTCCTGCCGTTGGACGGCACCGGCCCGGGCCCGGCTTCAGGGGAGAGCACCGCATGACGATCCGCGTCCTCGTCGTCGACGACCAGGCGATGGTCCGCGCCGGGTTCGCCGCCCTGCTCGGCGCCCAGAGCGACATCGACGTGGTCGGCGACGCGGCCGACGGCCGCCAGGCCCTGGAGGTCAGCGGCCGCACCCACCCCGACGTGGTCCTGATGGACGTCCGGATGCCCGAGATGGACGGCCTGGAGGCCGCCCGCCGCCTGCTCGACCCGCCGCCCGGCGTGGTGCACCGGCCGCGCGTCCTGATGCTCACCACCTTCGACGTCGACGACTACGTGTACGAGGCGCTGCGGGCCGGGGCCAGCGGCTTCCTGCTCAAGGACGCCCCGCCCTCCGACCTGATCGCCGCCGTCCGGGTGGTCGCCGCGGGCGACGCGCTGCTCGCCCCCTCGGTGACCCGCCGCCTGATCGCCGACTTCGCCCGCCACCGCCCCGCGCCGCGCCGCGACCCGCGGCTGCGCCTGAACGGCCTCACCCCGCGCGAGACCGAGGTCCTCGAACTCATCGCCCGCGGCCTCTCCAACCAGGAGATCGCCGCCCACCTCGTGCTGGCCGAGCAGACCGTCAAGACCCACATCGGCCGCATCCTCGCCAAGCTCGACCTGCGCGACCGCGCCCAGGCCGTCGTCCTGGCCTACGAGAGCGGCCTGGTCCAGCCCGGCGCGCAGTGAACGGCGGGCAGTGAACGGCGGGCAGTACCGCGGGCAGTACCGCGGGCAGTAGGGCGCACCGCCTACCCCTCCGGTACGACCCCCGGGTTGGCTCCCCGGGGTGACGCCCCCGCACCCACCCCGTTCCTACCTTCCTCCTCGTTGCCGAACGAGCGGAGGAGGAGCGGATGTTGTCACGTCTGCGTCGGGGGACGGCCGTGGCCGGGCTGGTGCTGGCCGCGGTGCTGGGGGTGGGGTCGTGGGCGTCGGCGGACGCGCAGACGCCGCTGACGGGGCCGCCGCCGGGCTCGGCGGCGTGGACGGCCGACACCACGCTGGGGGTGCGGCTGCCCGACCCGGGGAGGGCCTCGCCGGAGGAGGTGGCCGCGTTCTTCGCGGGCCTGCCGGTCGCGCAGCGCGACGCCCTGGCGGTGCGCCACCCGCAGGTGGTGGGGAACCTGGACGGCGCCCCGGTGGCGCTGCGGCTGCGGGCGAACGCGCTGGCCGTCGAGGAGGAGCGGGCCCGGCAGCGGGCCCGGGCCGGGGACGCCGCGCTGCCGTCCGCGGAGCGCGCCGCGGCCGCCGCGGCCGCCGACCGCTACGCGGGGCTGGCGCAGCACCGCCTGCTGGCGTTCGACCCGCGCGGGCGGGGCCAGGTCGCCGAGGTGTTCGGCGACCTGGAGCACGACGGGCGGGCGGCCGTCCTGGTGCCGGGCTCGGACGTCGACCTGGCGAGCTACGACCGCCCCTCGGCGACGGGGTACGACACGCTCGCCGGGATGGCCCGGGCGCTGCGCGCGGCGAGCGGCGACCGGGTCGCGGTGGTGGCGTGGGCGGGCTACACGACGCCGGTCGGCCTGGGGGTGGACGCGGCGCGGGAGGAGCTCGCCGAGGCGGGCGCGCGCCGACTGGACCGGCTGGTGCGGGGGTTGGCGCCGGTGGCCGGGCGGGTCGAGCTGTTCTGCCACTCGTACGGGTCGGTGGTGTGCGGGCGCTCGGCGCCGGACCCGGCGCTGGTCGCGGGGGTGGTGGCGGTGGCCTCGCCGGGGATGGGCCTGGAGCGGGCGGACGAGCTGCGGGTGCCGGTGTGGGCGGTGCGCCGCAACGCCGAGGACTGGATCGGTGACGTGCCGAACGTCTCGCTGCTCGGTTTCGGCCACGGCGCCGACCCGACCTCGGGCGCCTTCCGCGCCCGGCTGCTGCCGTCCGCGGGTTCGCACGGCCACAGCGGCTACTTCGCGCCGGGTTCGGCCTCCCTCGCGGCCCTCGCCGCGCTCGCCCTCGCCACCACCACCGCCTGACCTCCCGTCAACTGCCCGAGGAGAACTCCGTGCCGACGCCCCTGACCCGACTGCGCCGCGCCGCGGCGACGGTCGACGCGAAGACCCCCGCCACCCGCGACCGCGCCCTGGACGGGCTGCGCGCCGTGGCCCTGCTGTCCGTGCCGGTGGGCCACTGGCTGCTGGGCGGGTTCAGCTCCGACGGCGGGGTGCTGCACAACGCCAGCCCGCTGGGGGCGCTGCCGTTCATGGCGCCGCTGAGCTGGCTGCTGCAGCTGCTGGGGGTGTTCTTCCTGGTGGGCGGCCGGGCCTCGGCGCTGTCGCTGCGCCGGGCGGCCGACCGCGGGGTGCCGGTGGGCGCGTGGCTGCGCGGCCGGGTGCTGCGGCTGGTGCGCCCGGTGCTGGGGGTGGCCGCGGTGTGGGCGGCGCTGGTGCCGCTGCTGCGCGCGCTGGGCGTGCCGGACGGGACGGTGCGCACGGGTGCGGTGCTGATGGTGCAGCCGCTCTGGTACGTCGCGGTGTACCTGGTGCTGACCGCGCTGACCCCGCTGTGCGTCAAGTTCGGCGCCCGGAGCCGGGGTTGGGGCGCGGCGTGGCTGATGGCGGCGGTCGCCGCGGTGGACTTCCTGCGGTACGGGCCGTGGGGCGGCGCGGTGCCGGGCTGGCTGGGCCTGCTGAACCTGCTGCCGGGCTGGCTGTTCGCGTACCAGTTGGGCGTGGACTGGGCGCACGGGCGGCTGACCCGGGCGGGGGCGAAGCTGCTGGCGCTGGGCGGGGCGGCGCTGTTCGCGGTGCTGCTGCTGGTGTTCCACTACCCGGCGAGCATGGTGGGCGTGCCGGGCGCGGCCCGGACCAACTCGCACCCGCCGTCCCTGCTGGTGCCGGCGCTGGCCGCGGTGCAGGGCGGCGCGGCGGTGCTGCTGAAGGACCGGCTGGGCCGGGCGCTGCGGCGGCCGCTGCTGTGGCTGCCGGTGGTGGTGGTCAACCTGGGGGCGATGACGGTCTTCTGCTGGCACCAGAGCGCGATGTTCCTGACGGCGCTGGCGGGTTCGCGGCTGGGCGCGCTGCCGGGCCTGACCACCGCCCCCGACTCGGGCGCCTGGGTGCTGGCCCGGCTGGCCTGGCTGCCGGTGTTCGGCGCGGTGCTGGCGCTGGTCGGCCGGTGGGCCCGGCGCTTCGACGCCCCGTGGCCGTCCCGGACGTGGCGGGCGGTGGCGGGCGCGGGCGCGGCGCTGTTCGCGGTGTACGCCCTGGGCTCGGTCTGACGCGCCGTCGGCCGCGCGGCTCCGCGCCGGGCGCCCGACGTCCCGTCAACTGTCGGTGGCGGCGCCTACCCTGGCGGCCATGGCGAGCTTCGAGGAACTGACCGAGATGGCCCTGGCGCTGCCGGGCACCCACCAGGAGGAGACCTGGGAGCAGGTGACGCTGCGGGTGGGGCGGAAGATCTTCGCGATGGGCCGGCCGGAGTCGGGCGAGGCCACCGTGAAGGCCGCCCCGGCCGAGCAGGCCGAACTGGTCGCGGCCGCACCGGGGGTGTACGCGGTGGCGCCGTACACCGGCCGGTTCGGCTGGGTCCGGGTGCGGCTGGCCGGGGTGGAGGCGGACGAACTGCGCGAACTGCTCACCGACGCCTGGCGTTCGGTCGCACCGAAACGGGTGGTGGCGGAGCTCGACGGGTAGCGTCCGGGCGAATGTGACGGGGAACACTGTTTGCCCGCTGCCCGCGGGGTCGGCCGCCCTCTACTCTGGCTGACTAGTAGTTGGCAGTCACGGCACCGTCGGGTCAGTCCCGCCGCGATGTACCGGCCCGAGGGAGTGGACGCCATGCACCGCAGGCGGGTCAAGCGAATCCTGATCGGCGTGTTCGCCGGGTGCGCCGCCCTGGTGGACGCCGGTGCGGCCGCCGCGCAGGCCGCCGCCTCCAACGAGCAGTTGGCGATCACCACCCCGCCCGCGGGCAGCTCCGCCTGGGTCGCCGACCGGACGCTCGGCCGTCCGCTGCCGGACCCGGCCACCGCCGACCCGGCGGCCGTCGCCGCGTTCTTCGCCTCCCTCGCCCCGGCCGAGCTGGACCGGCTGGTGGCCGAGTACCCGCTGGTGGTCGGCAACCTGGACGGCGCCCCGCTGGACGTCCGCTACCGCGCCAACCGGGTCGCGATCACCGCCGAGCGGGACCGCGCCCGGCAGCGCGGCGCCGACACCACCCTGGACCCCACCACCCGCGCGCTGGCCGTCTCCCGCGCCAACGACTCCGACCGGCTGCTGGCCGAGGGCCGCCAGGTGCTGGCCTTCGACCCGCGCGGCCGCGGCCTGGTCACCGAGGTCTGGGGCGACCTGGCCACCGCCGAGCGGGTCTCCGTCCTGGTGCCGGGCTCGGACGCCGACCTCGGCCACTTCGACCAGAGCGCCGACCCGCTGCGCTCCCCCGCCGGGATGGCCCGCGCCCTGTACGCCGAGGAGCGCGCCCAGGCGCCCGGCACCCGCACCGCGGTGATCGCCTGGACCGGCTACGTCACCCCGCAGGGCCTCGGCCCGGACGCGGTCACCTCCCGGCTCGCCGAGGCGGCCGCGCCCCGGCTGACCCGGCTGCTGGCCGGCCTGGAGCAGACCACCCGCCCGGACGCGCCGCCCGCGCTGCTGTGCCACTCGTACGGCTCGGTGGTGTGCGGCACCGCCGCGCCCTCGCTGCACGGCGCGCAGCCCACCGACGTGGTGGCGTTCGGCAGCCCCGGGATGGGCGTCGACTCGGCGGCCGAGCTGGGCACCGGCGTCCAGGTGTGGGCGGCCCGCAACCCCGGCGACTGGATCGGGAACGTGCCGTACCTGGAGGTCGGCGGCCTCGGGCACGGCGCCGACCCGACCACGCACGCCTTCGGCGCGGTGTCGATCTCCTCGCTGGGCGCCAGCGGCCACAACGGCTACCTGGCCGAGGGCACCGCGAGCCGGCACAACTTCGCCGCCATCGCGCTCGGCCACTACGGCGAGGTCAGCGGCCCGTCCGAGAGCCAGGGCTGACGCGCCCCGGAGGGGGTCAGACCTCGCGGGCGTCGGCCGTGGAGCTCATGTCGGCGTAGCGGCCGCCGGAGACCCGGGCGGAGATCGGCTCCAGCTCGGCCAGCTCCTCCTCGCCCAGCACCAGCCGGGTCGCGCCCAGGTTCTCCTCCAGCCGGGTGCGCCTGCGGGTGCCGGGGATCGGCACCACCGCGGTCAGGCCGTGCGCCGCGGTGCGCTGCTGCAGCCAGGCCAGCGCGACCTGGGCGGCCGTCGCGCCGTGCTGCTCGGCGACCTTCCGGATCGGGGCGACCAGTTCGGCGTTCCCGGCGGCGTTCTCGCCGGTGAACTGCGGCAGGTTGCGGCGGAAGTCGCCCGCGTCCAGCTGCCCGGCGTCGACGAACGCCCCGGTCAGGAAGCCCCGGCCGAGCGGCGAGTACGGCACCAGCGCCACGCCCAGTTCGGCCGCGGCGGGGACGGCGCTGCGCTCCACGCCCCGGGCGAAGACCGACCACTCGGACTGCAGCGCCGCGATCGGGTGCACCGCGTGCGCCTCCCGCAGCTCCGGCCCGGTCACCTCGGACAGGCCCAGGTGCCGGACCTTCCCGGCCGCGACCAGCTCCGCCATCGCGCCCACCGACTCGGCCAGCGGCACGTCCGGGTCACGGCGGTGCATGTAGTAGAGGTCGATCACGTCGACGCCGAGGCGGCGCAGCGAGGCGTCCACCGCCTTGCGGACGTACGCCGGGTCGTTGTTGACGCCCCGGTACGCGGGGTCGTCGGCGCGCCGCTCGATGGCGAACTTGGTGGCCAGCACGACCTGCTCGCGGTGCGCCCGGACGAACGGGCCGATCAGCTCCTCGTTGGCGCCCGAGCCGTAGACGTCGGCGGTGTCGAAGAGGGTGACGCCCAGCTCCAGCGCCCGCTCCAGGGTGGCCAGCGCCTCCCCGGTGTCGGTCGGGCCGTAGAACTCGCTCATCCCCATGCAGCCCAGGCCCTGCACGCCCACGAGCGGGCCGTCGGTGCCGAGCCGGGTGGTCTCGATGGTGCTGTCGCTCATGCGCTCTTCCTGTCCTGTGCGGAGTGCTGGTCCCTGGTCTCCCCGGTGCCGTCGGCCGGGAGGGGCGGCGTGCCGTAGTGGTCGATCTTCAGGTCGATCACGGCGAGCGTGGCGTGCAGGTCGGCGAGCCGCTGCCGCACCTCCTCGCGGTGCGCGACCAGCAGCTCCCGCCGCTCGGCCCGCGTCCCGTCCCCGGCCCGCAGCAGCTCCACGTACCGGACCATGTCGGCCACCGGCATGCCGGTCAGCCGCAGCTTGGTCAGGAACGCCAGCCGGGCCAGGTCGGCGTCGCTGTAGCGGCGCTGCCCGGCGTGCGAGCGGTCGACCGGCTCCAGCAGGCCGATCCGCTCGTACCAGCGCAGCGTGTGCGCGGACAGGCCGCTGGCGGCGGCCACCTCGCCGATGCTGTGCCGGGCCGCCAGGTCGGCTGCGCCGACCGGACCCCCGATCGCCCGCACGCACTCCGCCGTCCCCTGCTCGGGCTCTGCCATGGTCCTCCGCTCCCCCGTCTCGACGACAACGACGACGCTACCGAGTTGGAGCGCACTCCAAGCAAGCCCGGCACGCCACCGCCCGCCCCGGGGCGGGCCCACTGGATAGAGTGCCGCCCATGCAGAGCTTGCGGATGATCGAGGACTGGCCGGTACCCCACGCCGCGGCGGCGGTGGTCCGCGGGAGCGACGGCGCGCTGCTCGGCGCGCACGGCCCGCAGGACCACCTGTTCCCGCTCGCCTCGGTGACCAAGCTGCTCAGCGCGTACGCCGTGCTGGTCGCCGTCGAGGAGGGCGTCTTCGAGCTCGACGACCCGGCCGGCCCCGACGGCTCCACCGTCCGCCACCTGCTCGCCCACACCTCCGGCCTGGCCTTCGACGAGCACCGGGTGATGGCCGGGCCCGGCAGCCGGCGGCTCTACTCCAACGCCGGCTTCGACGTGCTCGCGGCCGCCCTGGAGAACGCCTCCGGCATCCGCTTCGACCAGTACGCCGCCGAGGCCGTCTTCCAGCCGCTCGGCATGCACGCCACCCTGGTCAACACCGCCCACCGCGCCCCCGCGGGCGCGGGCGGCCTCTCCACCGTCGCCGACCTCACCCGCTTCGCCGCCGAACTGCAGTCGCCCGAGCTGCTCGACCCGGCCACCCTGCGGGCCGCGACCCGCGAGGTCGCCTTCCCCGGCACCAGCGGCGTCCTGCCCGGGTTCGGCCACCGCCGCCCCAACGACTGGGGCCTCGGCTTCGAGATCCGCGACCACAAGGCCCCGCACTGGACCGGCACCGCCAACTCCCCCGCCACCTTCGGCCACTTCGGCCAGTCCGGCACCTTCCTCTGGGTCGACCCCGCCGCCGACCTCGCCTGCATCGCCCTCACCGACCGCGACTTCGGCCCCTGGGCCGCCGAGGTCTGGCCGCAACTCTCCGACGCGGTCCTCGCCGAGAACGCGTAGCGCGGAGCGCGGGAACCAGGGGCGCGGGCAACCGGGCACCCGCCGCAAGATCGCGAGGTGACGTCAACTCACCGCCCGCCCCGCGACCTTGCTGACGTGCACCTCCCGCCGCGCGCAGTTCCACGCGCCCCTGGTCGCCCCCTCTCTCAGCCGTACTGCACGGGCGTGTGCATCTCCCAGAGCAGCAGCTCGACCCCGTCCTCCCCCGCCGTCGGGTCCGCGAACGCGTCCCCCGTGATGCGGACGGAGTCGCCCGGGCCCGCCGAGCGCCCGCCGCCCTGCGGGCCGGGGACGGTGCGGTAGCCGACCGACCCGGCGACGACGTGGACGTAGCGGTAGGGGGCGGCGGGCAGCTCGGGCAGCGGCGTCCACGCGGGGGCCCGGACCAGCCACAGCGCCGCGTCACTGCGCCGCAGCCGCAGCGCCCGCCCCTCGTCCGCCGGCCGGCCCGAGGCGAGCAGGGTGAGCCCGTCCCCGTCGGGGACGGGCGCGAGGCCGAAGCCGGGGGCGGCGCCGTACCGGTCGGGCTGGAGCCACATCTGGACGAAGGTGACGGGTTCGGTGGCGCCGCCGGGGTTGCGCTCGGTGTGGGTGATGCCCGTCCCGGTGGACTGCACCTGCACCGTGCCGCGCCGCACGACGCTCGCGTGGCCGGCGTCGTCGCGGTGGGCGAGGGCACCGGAGACGACCCAGGTGACGATCTCGGTCTCGCTGTGCCGGTGGGCCTCGTACCCGGCGCCGGGGGCGAGGGTCTCCTCGTTGCAGGCGAGCAGCGCGCCGAAGGAGGTGTTCTTCGGGTCGTAGTGGCCGGAGAAGGAGAAGGCGTGCCGGGTGGTGACGCCTTCGGCGGGTTCCGACAGGTAGCGCTCGGCGGTGCGCCGGAGGTCGGCGCGGCCGCGCTCCTTCCGGGCCGGGCCGGGCGCCGGTACGGCGGTTTCGGGTGCGTGCCCGTCGGGGGGCGGAGTTTCCACGCTCACGGGCACCACGGTAGCCGGTGTGACGGGGGCCACCGGACGACATCGGGCCGGGTGTGCACGAGCACCCGTCGGCGTGAGGCAGGCTAGTGCCGTGCCATCCGCTTCAGCGAAACCCGACAAGTCCTCCGACCGTTCGTCCGAGGAGCGCTCCGGCCCGGACCGCTCCGGCCCGGAGCGGTCCGCGGAGAAGGCCCAGGAGAAGAAGCCCGCCAAGCGCCCGTCCGCTCCGGGGCGTCCCGCCGCGGTGCCCGGCCGGGGCCGGATGACGGCCGAGGAGCGCCGGTTGGCGGCCGAGCGGGCGGAGTTGCGGGCGGCGACGCTGAAGCGGCTGGAGAAGTCGGCGGGGAAGCTGGCGTCCGCGGCGATCGCCCGGATGGACGACCAGTTGGCCTGGTACCGGCGGATGCCGCCCGAGCACCGCTCGTGGATCGGCCTGGTCGCGCAGGCGGGCATCGCGGCGTTCACCGAGTGGTACCGGCGCCCGGAGGCCTCGCAGGCGATCTCCACGGACGTGTTCGGCACCGCCCCGCGGGAGTTGACCCGGGCGATCACGCTGCGGCAGACCGTGGAGCTGATCCGCACCACCATCGAGGTGATGGAGGAGGCCATCGAGGAGGTGGCCGCGCCCGGCGACGAGGCGGGGATGCGCGAGTCGGTGCTGGTCTACGCCCGGGAGATCGCGTTCGCCACCGCGCAGGTGTACGCGCAGGCCGCCGAGGCGCGCGGCGCGTGGGACGCCCGGCTGGAGGCGCTGGTGGTGAACTCGCTGCTGTCCGGGGACGCCGACGAGGGCGTGCTGTCGCGGGCGGCGGCGCTGGGCTGGGGCCAGCCGAGCCAGGTGCGGGTGGTGATGGGCAGCGCCCCGGACGGGGACAGCGAGCTGGTGGTGGAGGCGATCCGGCGCGCCGCCCGGTACGCGAAGCTGCACGTGCTGACGGGGGTGCTGGGCCGCCGCCTGGTGGTGGTGGTCGGCGGGGACAAGGAGCCGGTGCACGCGGCCCGGGCGCTGATCGGCCAGTTCGCGCCGGGCCCGGTGGTGGTCGGCCCGACGGTCGGCGACCTGCTGTCGGCGACCCGCTCGGCGCACGCCGCGGCGCAGGGCCTGAAGGCGTGCGCGGCCTGGCCGGACGCCCCCCGCCCGGTGCTGGCCGACGACCTGCTGCCGGAACGGGCGCTGGCGGGCGACGAGGTGGCGCGCCGCCAGTTGGTGGAGGAGATCTACACACCCCTGGAGGAGGCCGGTTCGGCGCTCCTGGAGACGCTGAGCGTCTACCTGGAGCAGGCGTCCTCGCTGGAGGGGGCGGCCCGGATGCTCTTCGTCCACCCGAACACCGTGCGCTACCGGCTGCGTCGTGTGACAGACGTCACCGGCTATGCTCCGTCAGACGTGCGTTCGGCCTTCACCCTGCGCATCGCCCTTGCTCTGGGGCGTCTCGGCTCCGGGCCCGACCAGGGCTGAGCGGACTGTAGGGAATCCACAAGCCGACGTGCTTTTCTTCGTCATCGTCGCCTACCCGCCCGCGGGCGTCCGGCGAGAGAGGGTTGAACCGTGCTCGTTATCGTCGCCCCTGGACAGGGTGCCCAGACCCCCGGCTTCCTCAACCCCTGGCTCGAACTGGACGGTGCCGCCGACCGGCTGCACCGGTGGTCGGCGACGGCCGGCCTCGACCTGGTGCACGCCGGCACCGGGGCCTCCGAGGAGGAGATCAAGGACACCGCCGTCGCGCAGCCGCTGCTGGTGGCCGCCGGCCTGGTGACCGCCGCGGCGCTGTTCCCGCAGGGCGTGGCCGGTGCGGTCGGCGCGGTGGCGGGCCACAGCGTCGGCGAGATCACCGCCGCGGCGCTGGCCGGGGTGCTGTCCGAGGAGGACGCGCTGGGCTTCGTCCGCGAGCGCAGCCTGGGCATGGCGGAGGCCGCCGCGGCGACCGCGACCGGCATGGTCGCGGTGCTCGGCGGCGACCCGGAGGCGGTGCTCGCGAAGCTCGCCGAGCACGGCGTGACCGCGGCGAACAACAACGGCGGCGGCCAGCTGGTCGCGGCCGGCACGCTGGAGCAGCTCGACGCGCTGAAGGCGGACCCGCCGGCCGGCGCGCGGCTGATCGCGCTGAAGGTCGCGGGCGCGTTCCACACCGCGCACATGGCCCCGGGCGTGGCCCGGCTGGAGAAGCTGGCGCCGACCCTGACGGTCGCCGACCCGGCCGTCGCGTACCTCTCGAACCGGGACGGCGAGGTGGTCGGCTCCGGCGCCGAGGTGCTCGCCCGCCTGGTCTCGCAGGTGTCCAACCCGGTCCGCTGGGACCTGTGCATGGAGACCCTGCAGCGGCTCGGCGCGACCGCCGTGATCGAGCTGTCCCCCGCCGGAACCCTCACCAACCTGGTCAAGCGCAACGTCAAGGGTGTCGCCACGCTGGCCCTGAAGACCCCCGCCGATCTCGACAAGGCCCGCGCACTCGTGGCCGAGCACGGCAGCCAGGAGGCGACCGCATGAGTCCGACCATCAAGCCGGTCACCGGCGCCCAGTACTCCCGCATCCACGGCGTGGGCGGCTACCGGCCGACCCGGGTGATCCCCAACTCCGAGGTGCTGAACTGGATCGACTCCTCGGACGAGTGGATCCGCACCCGTTCCGGCATCGCCGAGCGCCGCTGGGCCGGGCCGGAGGAGACCGTCGCCGAGATGTCGGTGCAGGCGGCCGGCAAGGCGATCGCGATGGCCGGGATCCGCCCGGAGCAGATCGGCGGCGTCATCGTCGCGACGGTCTCGCACCTGAAGCAGACCCCGGCGATCGCCACCGAGATCGCCCAGCGGCTCGGCTGCGGCACCGCCCCGGCGTTCGACATCTCGGCCGCCTGCGCGGGCTTCGGCTACGGCCTGGGCCTGGCCGACGGCATGGTGCGCGGCGGCAGCGCCGAGTACGTGCTGGTGATCGGCGTGGAGCGGCTGTCCGACCTGACGGACGTCACCGACCGGTCGACCGCGTTCATCTTCGGCGACGGCGCGGGCGCCGCGGTCGTCGGCCCGTCCGAGGCCCCCGGCATCGGCAAGGTCGTCTGGGGTTCGGACGGCTCGCAGGCCGAGGTGATCTCGCAGACCCAGGCCTGGGACACCGCGTTCGCCAAGCCGGACGCCGTCAACGGCGCCGGCGAGGAGACCAAGTGGCCGGCCCTGCGGATGGAGGGCCAGACGGTCTTCCGCTGGGCGGTGTACGACATGGCGAAGGTCGCCGAGCAGGCCCTGGAGGCCGCCGGGATCACCGCCGACCAGCTCGGTGCGTTCATCCCGCACCAGGCCAACATGCGCATCATCGACGCCATGGTCAAGAAGCTGGACCTGCCCCCGAACGTCCCGGTGGCCCGCGACATCGCGGAGACCGGCAACACCTCCGCCGCGTCCATTCCGCTCGCCATGGAGCGGATGCTGGAACGCGGCGAGGCCAAGAGCGGCGACCTGGCGCTGATCATCGGCTTCGGGGCGGGTCTGGTCTACGCCGCCGCAGTCGTTACGCTCCCCTAGGCGTTTTTCCCCGCCCCACCCCTGGAAACCCGCGTCGGTCCGCCGGACCGCACGCTGTCAACACCGAGAAGGAGCAGCCGACATGGCTACCCGCGAAGAGGTTCTCGAAGGTCTCGCCGAGATCGTGAACGAGATCGCCGGCATCCCCACCGAGGACGTCGCTCTCGACAAGTCCTTCACCGACGACCTGGACGTCGACTCGCTGTCCATGGTCGAGGTCGTCGTCGCCGCCGAGGAGCGCTTCGGCGCGAAGATCCCGGACGACGAGGTCAAGAACCTCAAGACCGTCGGCGACGCGGTGGACTTCATCGTCGCCAACGCCTGACCTGCCGTCAGACCGCCCGGTCGGGGCGCGCCCGGCGCGCCCCGACCGGACCCCTTCCCCCTCCGGCCCTCCGGTCCTCCCCTCAGATGTGAGAGAAGAAGAAACCAGTGACTGCTGAAAACCGCACCGTGGTCGTCACGGGTATCGGCGCCTTCACGCCGCTGGGCGGCGACGCCGCCACTTTCTGGGAGGGTCTGCTGGCCGGCAAGTCCGGGGTCCGCGCCCTCACCGAGGACTGGGCGGCCGACCTGCCCGTCCGGATCGCCGCCCGGGTCGCCGTCGAGCCCGGCGAGATCCTGCCCCGTCCGCTGGCCCGCAAGCTGGACCGCTCGGCGCAGTTCGCGCTGATCGCCGCCCGCGAGGCCTGGAAGGACGCGGGCTACGAGGCCCCGGCCACCGACGAGGCCAACCCGCTGGCCCCCGAGCGCCTGGGCGCGGTCATCGCCTCCGGCATCGGCGGCGTCACCACCCTGCTCGACCAGTACGACGTGCTCAAGGAGCAGGGCGTCCGCAAGGTCTCCCCGCACACCGTCCCGATGCTGATGCCCAACTCCCCGGCGGCCAACGTCGGCCTGGAGGTCGGCGCCCGCGCGGGCGTGCACACCCCCGTCTCCGCCTGCGCCTCCGGCGCCGAGGCGATCGGCTACGCGATCGAGATGATCCGCACCGGCCGCGCCGACGTGGTGGTGGCGGGCGGCACCGAGGCCGCGATCCACCCGCTGCCGATCGTCGCCTTCTCCAACATGATGGCGATGTCCAAGAACAACGAGGACCCGGAGCACGCCTCGCGCCCGTACGACAAGGGCCGCGACGGCTTCGTCCTCGGCGAGGGCGCGGGCGTGATCGTGCTGGAGTCCGCCGAGCACGCGGCCGCCCGCGGCGCCCGGGTCTACTGCGAGGCCGTCGGCCAGGGCCTGTCCTCGGACGCCCACCACATCGCCCAGCCCGAGCCGACCGGCGCCGGCGTGGCCCGCGCCATCGACGACCTGTTCGCCCGCAACGACCTGGACCGGTCGGAGGTCGTGCACGTCAACGCGCACGCCACCTCGACCCCGCAGGGCGACACCGCCGAGATCAAGGCGCTGCGCCGCACCCTGGGCGAGCACCTCGACCACGTGGCGGTCTCCGCCACCAAGTCGATGACCGGCCACCTGCTCGGCGGCGCGGGCGGCATCGAGACCGTCGCCACCGTGCTCGCCCTGTACAACCGGATCGCCCCGCCGACCGTCAACGTGGTCGACCTGGACGACGACATCGACGCCGACATCGTCCGCGACGAGGCCCGCAAGCTGCCGGTCGACGGCCGGATCGCCGCCCTGAACAACTCGTTCGGCTTCGGCGGCCACAACGTGGTGCTGGCCTTCCGCACCGTCTGACGCACCGCCCGTGAGGGGGGCGGCGCGGGGGCTCGGCCCCCGCGCCGCCCCCTCACGCGTTCAGACCACCTGGTGCAGCCAGCGCACGGGCGCGCCCTCGCCCGCGTACCGGAACGGCTCCAGCTCGTCGTCCCAGGGCTTGCCGAGCAGCTTGGCGATCTCCGCCTCCAGGTCTCCGCCCTCGCTGCGGACGCGCAGCAGGACGGCGCGGAGCCGGTCCTCGGGGATCAGGATGTCGCCGTGGAGGCCCGTGACGGCGTGGAAGATGCCGAGCGCGGGCGTGGAGGAGTACCGCTCGCCCTCCGCGGTGGCGCAGGGCTCGCTGGTCACCTCGTACCGCATCAACTGCCAGCCGCGCAGCGCGGAGGCGAGCTTGGAGGCGGTGCCGGGCTCCCCCTGCCAGGAGAGTTCGGACCGCCAGTGGCCCGGTGCGGCGGGCTGCCTGATCCAGTCGAGGTTGACCCGCACGCCGAGCACGCCCGCGACCGCCCACTCGACGTGCGGGCACAGCGCGCGGGGCGCGGAGTGGATGTAGAGCACACCACGTGTCGTCACCGGGACCTCCTGGCTGTGGACGAGGGTCGCCTTCCCCAGCTGCCTCGTTCCGACACCGGCGGTACCGGTAGGTACTGACCAGTGGTTACCCCGTGAAGCTCAACTTATTCGACATTAGGTCATCAAATCGAGCAAAACGGACAAGCTTTCCCCCCATGCTAGTCGGTTCCTCCGAGAGGTCTACCCCCACGGCACCCACCTCCCCCGAACGGCCGCACGCGTGCGCCCCCGCCGGGGATCGCACTCCGGCGGGGGCGGACTGACGGGGCGCCAGGCGGCGGGGGGTCAGACCTTGACGACCATCTTCCCGGTGTTCGCGCCGCGCAGCATGCCGAGGAACGCCTCGACGGCGTTCTCCACGCCCTCGACCACGGTCTCGTCGGAGCGCAGCTCGCCGCTGCGCAGCCAGCCGCCGACCTCGGCGAAGAACTGCCCGCGCAGCGCGGCGTGGTCGCCGACGATCATGCCCTGGAGGCGCAGCCGCTTGCCGATGGCGAGCGCCAGGTTGCGCGGCCCGGTGGGGGCGGCGGTGTCGTTGTACTGGGCGATGGCCCCGCACAGGGTGACCCGGCCGTGCGCGTTGAGCGCGCCGATCGCGGCCTCCAGGTGCTCGCCGCCGACGTTGTCGAAGTACACGTCGATGCCCTCGGGGGCGGCCTCGGCGAGCTGCCCGGCGACCGGGCCCGCCTTGTAGTCGAAGGCGGCGTCGAAGCCGTACTCCTCGACCAGGACGGCGACCTTCTCCGCGGAGCCGGCCGAGCCGACGACCCGCTTCGCGCCCTTGAGCCGGGCGATCTGGCCGACCAGCGAACCGACCGCCCCGGCCGCGCCGGAGACGAAGACCGTGTCGCCCTCCTTGAACGAGGCGACCTCCAGCAGCCCGGCGTACGCGGTCAGGCCGGGCATCCCGAGGACGCCCAGGTAGGCGGAGAGCGGGGCGAGCTCCGGGTCGACCTTCACCGCGTGCGCGGCGTCCAGCGTGGCGTACTCGCGCCAGCCCTGCCCGTGCAGCACGGCGTCCCCGACCGCGAGGCCCTCCGCCGCGGAGGCCACCACGTACCCGACCGCCCCGCCGTCCATCGGCGCGCCGAGCGCGTACGGGGGGACGTAGGACTTCACGTCGTTCATCCGGCCGCGCATGTAGGGGTCGACGGAGAGGTAGGCGTTGCGCACCGTGACCTGGCCCGGGGCGGGGCGCCGGACGGGGGCCTCGACCAGGGCGAAGTCCGCCGGGGCGGGCCAGCCCTGCGGGCGGGCGGCCAGGTGCCACTCGCGGCCGGTGGCGGGGACGTCCTGCTCTGCTGCCATCACATACTCCTCATAGTGAAATATTCACTGCCTAAAGCAATCGTGTGGATGAAAGGTTCATGTTGTCAAATGTTCAGTTAGACTCGGGAGCATGGCGCAGCAGGAGGAGCAGGTCATGGCGGAGGAGCAGGCACCGACTGTCGACCCGATCACGCTGGAGGTCGTCGACCTGATGGCGCGCCTGGTCGGGCTCTTCCACCGCGAGTACGAGGAGGCCGCGGCCGCCCGCTCGCTCACCGGCGCCCAGGCCAAGGTGCTGGCGCTGCTGCGGCGCGGGCCGATGCCGATGCGGCACATCGCGCAGACCCTCTCCTGCGAGCCCTCCAACATCACCGGCATCGTCGACCGGCTGGAGGGGCGCGGCTTCGTCACCCGCGAGTCCGACCCGCAGGACCGCCGGGTCAAGCTGGTCGTCGCCACCGACGCCGGGCGCTCCGCCTCCACCGAACTGCGCGAGTCGCTGAACTTCGCCCGCGAGCCGCTGGCCGCCCTGGAGGGCGGGGAGCGCGCCCAACTGCGCGACCTGCTGCGGCGGATGCTCGACTCCACCGGCGGCGGCTCCGGCCCGGGTGGCTCGGGCCCGGGCTCCGGCCCCGGCACGGGTGGCCCCGGCCCCGGCTCCGGCGGCGCCGGCGGTGCCGCGAAGACCGGCTGAACCGGCGTCGGCACCGGCCTCCGGCCCTTCCGCGGCCCGACTCGAAGAAACTCTCGAAAAAGATGGTTCGCTTGTAACCATTCCGTGCGCCGAACCGTCCAAGTAGTGACGAGTACCGATCCGCAGTGCGGCGGGTCGGTTCAGTGCCTGCCCCCGGGCACCAGTTCCCGCTGCGCGCAGAGAGACACCCGACCGATGACCGACGCCACGCAGGACGCCGCCCCGACCCGCTCCCGCGGCCGCCGAATAGCCCGGGCCCTCGGAGCGACCGCCGCCGCACTGGTCGTCGCCGCGGCCGGCACGGGCGCCTGGTACTACCAGCGGCTGGACCGCAACATCACGACCTTCGCGCCCGAGGGCATCGCCTCCAGTCGCCCCCCGGCCGCCACGCCCGCGCCCACCGGCGGACGGCCCGTCAACATCCTGCTGCTCGGCTCCGA
Source organism: Kitasatospora phosalacinea (assembly GCF_000717185.1). GTDB lineage: Bacteria > Actinomycetota > Actinomycetes > Streptomycetales > Streptomycetaceae > Kitasatospora > Kitasatospora phosalacinea_A. The sequence continues at coordinate 56,854 of NZ_JNYE01000001.1, forward strand.
CACCCGTGACGACGGCAACAACTCGCTGGGCGGCGGCGACGCGGGCGTGGGCCACTCCGACACCGCGATCCTGCTGCACGTGTACGCCGACCACAAGCACGCGGTCGGCGTGTCGATCCCGCGCGACACCCTGGTCACCGTCCCCCCCTGCCGCCTCGCGGACGGCAGGTGGACCAGCGAGCGGCCCAACCAGATGTTCAACTCCGCCTTCACCGTCGGCGAGTTCGAGCACGGCAACCCGGCCTGCACGCAGAACACCGTGGAGACCCTGACCGGGCTGCGGGTCGACCACACCCTGGTCGTCGACTTCAAGGGCTTCGCGGCCATCACCAGCGCCGTCGGCGGCGTGGACGTCTGCGTCCCCAACGACGTGGACTCGCACGGCATCCACCTCGTCCAGGGCCGGCAGACCGTCTCCGGCCAGCAGGCCGTGGACTACGTCCGGGCCCGGTACGGGCTCGGCGACAGCTCCGACATCGGCCGGATGCGCCGCCAGCAGGCGTTCATGTCCTCGCTGATCAAGAAGGTGCAGGACCAAGGCTTCGGCCTGACCACCCTGCTGCCGCTGGCCGACGCCGCCACCAGGTCGCTCACCGTCGACCCCGAGCTCGGATCCCCCTACAAGCTCGCCGAGTTCGCCCAGTCCCTGCAGGACATCCGGCTCTCCGACATCCAGTTCGTCACCCTCCCCTGGCGCTTCCAGGGCGCCCGCGTCGCCGTGGTCGAACCCGACGCGAGCATCCTGTGGAACCTGCTGAGCCAGGACCGCACCCTCGACGGCCGCACCACCGACACCGGCGTCGGCACCGGTACCGGCACCGGCGCCGTCCCGAGCACGAGCCCGAGCCCCGGCGCCTCCCCCTCGGCCACCGCCACCGGCACCGGCAGCGCCACTGCCACCGGGGGCGCCACCGGCAGTTCCGACCGCGCCCTGCTCGACGCGCCCGTCACCGTGCACAACGCCGCCAAGTCGGGCGGCCTGGCCGGGCGCACCGCGCTCGCCCTGCGCGGCAACGGCTACACCGACATCACCATCGGCGCCGACACCCCGACCCGCCGCACCACCCTGATCGAGTACGCCCCCTCCCGGCGGGCCGCCGCCGAACGCCTCGCCCAGCTCTACCCCGGCGCCGAACTGCGCTCCGCCGCCGACGTCGACGGCATCGTCCTCACCCTCGGCCAGGACCGCGCCCTCGCCGACACCCCCGACGCGCTCGACGCCCCCGACGCCCTCGACGCCCTGAACGGGGCGGGGGCCGCGGGCGCGGGGGCCGGCCGCAGCGCCTCCCCCGGTGCCCTCCCCTCCAGCATCCCGTCCGGCATCGCCGACAACACCCGGCCCGCCGACACCGACCTCTGCAACGACCTCAGCTTCGGCTGACCCGCCGCCGGGCCCGGGGGCCGCCGGTCCGTTCCGGCGGCCTCACCGCACCGGGTCCGGAACTCCCGTCACCACCACCGTCACCCGGCAGCCGCGCAACCCGCCCGCCCGCAGCAGCCCGTACGCACCCCACAGCGCCTTGGCCACGTAGCGGCGCTCCACCTGGACGCCGTACGCGTCCTCGAACCACCGGGCGAACCGTTCCAGCTCCGGCGGGACGCGCCCGTAACCGCCGCCGTGCCAGTCGTGCGCCAGCTGCCAGTTGGCGAACTCCCGGCCGTACCCGGCCCGGTGCAGGGCCGCCGCCTCTCCTTCCAGGTAGCCCTCCCCGCGCAGCACCGCCACTCCGAGCGCCCGCGGGCCGTCGGGCAGCCCCGCCGCGATCCCGGCCAGGGTGCCGCCGGTGCCGACCGCGCAGCACACCACGTCCCGGGGGCCGAAGTCCGGCTGCTGGTCGGCGAGTTCCCTGGCGATCACCGCGGCGCCCCGCACGGCGAGGCCGTTGGAGCCGCCCTCGGGCAGCACGTAGTACCCGGCCCGGTGCTCGTGCCGCCCGGAGGCCGCCTCCCGGTAGGCGGAGCGCTCGACGAACTCCAGCACCATGCCGTCCCGTTCGGCCTGCGCCAGCGACCAGTTGCGCGGCCGCCCGGCGAGCTCCGCGCCCCGGATCACGCCGGTGCTGGCCAGCCCGAGCCCGTTCGCGGCGGCCGCGACCGCCCGCACGTGCGTGGAGTACGCCCCGCCGTAGGTGAGCAGCCCCCGGGCGCCCTCGGCGAGGGCCCGCTCCAGGTTCGGGGCGAGCTTGCGCCACTTGTTGCCGGGCACCGTCGGGTGCGCCAGGTCGTCCCGCTTGAGCCACAGCTGTGCGCCCGCCGCGGCGAACTCCGGGTCGTCGACCACGGTCAGGGGCGTGGGCAGGTCGGCGGGGAGGAGCATCCGCCCACCCTAGGCCCTCGCCGCCCAGTCCTCCCCGCTCCGCCCTCGCCGCCCAGTCCTCCCCGCTCCGTCCGCCCTGGCGCGGCCCGCCCTGGGGGCCCTGCTCGTCCGGTCTCAGAGCACGGCCACCCCCAGCGGTCGGTGTCCGGCCTCCAGCCGGTGGGTGGTGCCGCTGTCGAGGTCGACCAGGGTGATGCCGTCCCAGTAGCCGTCCCGGGTGAAGCCGCCGGTGACGTACGCCGTCCGCCCGTCCGCCGATATCGCCACGTTCTCGTGCGGGACGCCGAGCGGGTGGACCCGTTCGCTGCCGTCGGGGTCGCGGACCGTCAGGCTGGGGCCCCGGTCGTCCCCGGTGACCGGGCCGGAGCCGACCACCAGCAGCCGCCCGTCCGGGGCGAGGGTGGCGCCGTGCTGGTGGGTGTCGGCGGTCATCGGCTCGATCGCCACCTGCCCGGTGACCGGGTCGACCACGGCGAGGCGCTCGCCCTCGAAGGGCAGCAGCAGCTTGCCGTCGCCCGGCCGGACTGCCGCGTAGTGCGGCTTCAGCCATGAGCCGAGCCCGCCCTCGGTGCCGTACGGCGCGACCTGGATCCGCCGGGTTGCCAGGCCGTCCGCCGCGACCACCGTCACGTCGAAGGAGTCGTGGCCGGTCGCGTAGACCTGGCGGCCGTCCGGCGAGACGTCGACGTCGAAGGGCCGTCGGCCGACCGCGGCCGCTCCGGTGACCTCGCCCTTCGCGGTGTCGACGACCTCCAGCACGCCGGAGCGCCCCGGCACGTTCACCCCGACGTACAGCCGGGTGCCGTCCGACGAGAGGGCCAGGCCCATGGCGCCGCCCCGGTACTCGCCCGTCCCGGCCGGGCCGGTGTCGGTGCGCAGCGGGACGGTGCGCACCAGGGCGCGCGCCCTGGTGTCGACCTCGGCGACGCCCTCCGCGGTGCTCACCCAGGCCCGCCCGTCCGCCCCGACCGCCACCGCGTACGGGGCGGTGCCGACGCGCACCGAGCCGATCGCCCCGCGCGCCGGGTCGACGAAGGTGACGGTGTCGGCCCCGAAGTCGGTCACCAGCAGCGTCCCCGCCGGAGTGGGCGCGGCCGGGGCGGAGGCCGGGTCGGACCGGGCGGGCGCGGCGGGGGCGGGGGTGACGGGGGCCGCCGCCGTCGGACGGGGCTCGGCCGCGCTGCCGCCCGGATCGGCGCAGCCGGACAGCAGGAGGGCCAGTAGGAGGGCCAGTAGGACGGCCGGTGCCGGTCCGGCCGCCAGCAATTGCGGGCCGGTGCGCCTGCGGCGGGTGGTCATCGGGTTCCTCCGTTCTCCCGGTCGGATCGGGTCTCGGCCGTCCGCAGCAGTTCGGCCAGGGTGGCGAAGCCGCGCCGTTCGGCGTGCTGCCGGGCCGTCACGCCGTCGGCGTCGGCGAGCCGCGGGGAGGCGCCCGCGGCCAGCAGCAGCCGGACGACCTCGGCGTGCGCGCGGCCGCCGTCGCCGAGGATCACGGCCTCCAGCAGGGCCGTCCAGCCGAGCCGGTTGACGTGGTCGACGTCGATGTCGGTCTCCGCCAGCACGGCCCGCACGTAGGCGACGTGGCCGCGCTCGGCGGCGGGTATCAGGCTCACCCCGCCGAAGCGGTTGGTCAGCCCGAAGTCCGGCCGGGCGGGCAGCAGGGCGCGCATCATCGGCACGCTGCCGGTGACGCCGGTGACCAGCCAGGGGCTGTCCTCCCGCTCGTCCTGCGCGTCCGGGTCCGCCCCGGCGGCGACCAGGAGTTCGGCGACGGGGACGTGGTCGGCGAGCGCGGCGAGCAGCAGTGCCGTCCGCCCGTGCGGGTCGCGCGCCTCCGGGGCGGCACCGTCCGCCAGGGCGGCCCGGGCGGCGTCGAGGTCACCGGTGCGTGCGGCGGTGAGCAGGCGTTGGTCGGTCGCGGTCATCACGGTCCTCCTCCTGAGGGACGGCAGGTACAGCACGGAGTGCCTCAACGGTTGCGGAAGCGAGGGCGGGACGGGGGCGGGACGGGGGCGGGGCGGCAGTGGGGACAGGGGCGCGGTAGTAGCGGGTAGTAGGGGCAGGGGACGGGGAGAAGAGGGGCGGTTCTGCTCCCGACTCCATACTTGCCCCGCCCCCGGCCCCGCTCCGTCAGCAGACCGGCCAGACCCGGCGAGCGTTCCGGTGGACCCCGGCATCATCCGATCGGTCGATGCACGATCGCCCCGGGCCGCGTTCCCGCAGCTCAGCGCCTCCCCCAGCCGCCACGGGGAGCGTCCCGCCCGGCCGTGACCAGAAAGTGGCCCCGCCCGCTCCTCCCGAAGTCCGACCCCCGCCCGCCCGCCGTCACCCTTCCCTCCCGCACCGATCTATGCCATTTTACATGTCACACATCAGATGGTCGGCGCCCTCAGGCCGACCGCCTCAACCGCTCGGAGCCCCCACCGTGCGTCACATCCGCATATCGATGGCCCAGTTGGGCCGGGTGTTCGCCCTGGCGTTCGCACTCGTGCTCACCATCGGGCTGTTCTCCCCGCAGGGCAGCGCGTTCGCCGCCCCCACCCCGTCCGGCACCGGCGCCCCCACCGGGACGTCGGCCGGGACGCCCGCCGGAACGTCCGCCGACCCGGCCGCGCACCCCGTCCCGAAGTCCCCCGACGAGCCCGCCGACAACCGCCCGACCCCGGGCGAGGTCGACACCGGCAGCGGCACCGGGTCCGCGCCGCAGAAGGCCAGCCGGAGCGGCAGTCCGGCCAAGGCGGTCAAGAAGCTCGGCTCGCTCGCCGCCGACGCCAACGGCTGCGACACCGCACTGTTCGGCTCCACCGGCGGCGACGCCCTGGTGAAGGCGGTCGAGTCCGCCTCCCTCGACTGCCTGGGCAAGCTCTACGACATCACCGGCACCGACGCGGGCAACACCTTCCGCGAGCCGCAGATGGTCGCCGTGGCGGACGCCCTGCGCACCGCCTCCGCGAGCTACGACGGCACCGACTCCGGCTCCGTCGCCCAACTGGTCGCCTTCCTGCGGGCCGGCTACTACGTCCAGTGGTACAACACGGACGCGGTCGGCTCCTACGGCAGCGCCCTGCAGGGCTCGATCCGCGGCGCGCTGGACGCGTTCCACTCCGCCCCGCACGCGAAGGACGTCACCGAGGCCAACGGCCAGATCCTCTCCGAGGCCGTCGTCCTGATCGACTCCGCCCAGGAGAACGCCCGCTACACCGGCGTGGTCAAGGACCTGCTGAACCGCTACACCCCCGCCTGGACCGGCGGCATGTGGAGCGCCGTCTCGCACACCAGGCTGATCCTGGAGAACGGCCTCGGCGACGACGCCTTCAACGCCGCCCTGGCCGCCGACCCGGCGGTGGCCGACTCCCTGGCCTCCTTCGTCAAGCGCAACAGCTCGATGATCACCGGCGGCGACCTGGCCACCGGCCTGGGCATCGACCTCGGCGCCTTCCTGGAGCAGCCGGTGCTGCGGGCCCAGGCCCGCCCGCTGGTCAAGGAGCTGGTCAACGCCTTCCCGCTGGTCGGCGCCACCGGCCCGCTCACCATGAACCTCGCGTGGTTCACGGAGAAGAGGGACGAGGGCCACTGCTCCTACTACGGCCTGTGCGACCTGCCGACCCGGCTGGCCCCGCTGGTCCTGACCGTCGACCGGGTCTGCAGCCCGACCCTGCACATCCGCGCCCAGGCCCTGTCCGCCGACGAGCTGGACGGCACCTGCTCCAGCCTCGCCAACGAGGACGCCCTCTTCCACAGCGTGGTCAAGGACGGCGGCCCGGTCGCCGACGACGTCAACACCTCGCTGGAGGTCGTGGTCTACGACTCCTCCTACGACTACCGCCTGTACGCCTGGTCGATGTTCGACATCGACGTCGACAACGGCGGCATGTACCTGGAGGGCGAGCCGAGCGAGCCCGGCAACCAGGCCCGCTTCATCGCCCACGAGGCGGAGTGGCTGCGTCCGGCCTTCTCGATCTGGAACCTCAACCACGAGTACGCGCACTACCTCGACGGCCGCTTCGACTTCCACGGCGACTTCGACGCCGGCCAGAGCGTCCCCAACATCTGGTGGATCGAGGGCTTCGCCGAGTACATGTCCTACACCTACCGGGACGTCAGCTACGACGACGCGATCGCGCAGGCCGCCCTGGGCACCTACGAGCTGAGCACCCTGTTCGACACCACGTACGAGAACACCGACCAGACCCGCACCTACAACTGGGGCTACCTGGCCGTCCGCTACCTGCTCCAGTCGCACCCGCAGGACGTCGCCGCCTACCTGGCCAGGACCCGCACCGGCGACTACACCGGCGCCCGCGCCGTCGTCACCGGCATCGGCACCTCGTACGACGCCGACTTCGCCAAGTACCTGGCGGCCTGCGGCGCCGGGGACTGCGGCACCCTGCAGCCCGCCGCCGCCCCGCTCTGCACCGACCAGGACACCCGCCGGTACGAGCAGGGCTGCCGCCGCGACGGCGTCTCCGCGACCACCGGCAACTACAGCTACAACTTCCTGAACCTGCCCGCCGGGGTCAAGCAGCTGACCATCACCACCAGCGGCGGCACCGGCAACGCCGACCTGTACTGGAACCCGGGCAACTGGGCGACCACCGGCTCCTACGCCGCCAAGTCGACCGGCACCGGCAACGGCGAGACGCTGACCGTCACCGACCCGCCCGCCGGCTGGGTGTACTTCAGCCTCCACGCGCAGGACGGCTTCTCCGGAGTCACCGTCACCACGCAGTACTGACCGGCCCCCTGACGACGGCGAGCCCGCGGATCCCGGATCCGCGGGCCTCGTCAGCGTTCCGTCCGAAGTCTCACTAGCGGGTGAACTTCGGCGTGGAAACGGGTTGCACTGCGGACCGATGCTCTACAGTTTTCCTGGCGTGTCGGGCGTTTCGCCTGGTCAGGGGGCCCCATCGGCTGACTCTCCGTCAGCGGCCGAGGTAGGGCGGGTGGGACTCGAACCCACGACCAAGGGATTATGAGTCCCCTGCTCTAACCGGCTGAGCTACCGCCCCCCGACTCGACCCGCCGGGGCCGACGAAGCGGTCCTGGCAGCAGCAGACGGCCCCTCAGGGCCGCCCCCGGCAGCATAGCCGGTCGATCACCCGTGGTGCGCGCCGGGGGCGCATCCGGGTACGCACGGCCCGCGGCCCGTCCGCACCCCGGCCGGTCCGGTGGCGGGGCCGGGCGACGGCGGGTGAGGCTTGACCGTCGGGTTGGCGCGAGCGGGAGCGGGTGGCCGGGATGAAGCGGTCCGTGGGTGCGGCGGCGTTGACGGCGGTCCCGGCCCTGGCGGCGGCCGGCGGCGACTCCTCCGGCGGCGGGGCGGACACCCCGGCGGGCCTCTGGCCCCTCGACGCGGTGACCGTCGACCCGAGCCGGCGCCGCAGCGGCAACCAGGACCTGGACGCGGCCTTCGCGACCGTGCGGCCGCAGGACGGGCAGCAGGTGCAGGAGGTGCCGGGCGGCAACCGGCTCGGCACCGACCGGGGCCACCGGCTGGAGGCGAAGGTCACCGGCCACCCGAGCAGCGCCGACCGGCCGATCACCTGCACCACCACCACCGCCGCCGAGCAGAGCCCCACCCAGCTGCGGATCGACCGCCCCGGCTACACCAACGGCAGCCCCTGGGTCACCGACCTCGCCCCGCGGACCCGCACCCGCACCCGCACCCGCACTGTGGTCGGCGTGGTCGGCGGCCACCGGGAGGGCGGCGACACCGCGGACACCTCCTGCAGCAGCTGCTTCGGCGAACAGGTCCGGGCGCTCCACCAGCAGGCGTCCGGCAGCCCGTGACCCCGCGTCAGGACGCGCACCGGGCCGTGGTAGACCTTGCTGCGACCGCCGCCCGGCATCCCGGGCGGGCCGCCGAACGGAAGCGAGCCGCGGTGCCGCGCACCTCCCCCCGATCCGGCCCGTCCCCGGCCGCCCGGGCCGCCGCGGCCCGAGCGGCCGGGGCGGCCGGGGCGCTGGTGCTGCTGCTGGCCGCGGCCGGCTGCGGCTCCGCCGAGCAGGCCGGCCGCGCACCGGAGCAGACGGCCGCCCGCCCCGCCCCGTCCGGCCCGGCCGCCGACCGGGTCGGCGCGCTGTTCGTCGCGGACACCGGCGGCGCCCGGGTCTGTACCGCGAGCGTGGTGCACAGCCCCGACCGGAACCTGCTGATCACCGCCGCCCACTGCGCGGCCCCCGACGGCGTCCCGCTGGACGGCCTGGTCTTCGCCCCCGGCTACCGCGACGGCCTGGCCCCGCACGGGACGTGGCCGGTCACCGCGGTGACCGTCGCCCCCGCCTGGGAGGACGGGCAGGACGAGGACGCCGACGTCGCCTTCCTCGCCGTCGGCCCGCTCGACGGGCGGCAGGTCGAGGACGAGGTGGGCTCCGGCGCGTTCGCCGCCGGACTCGGCACCGGCCGGGAGGTCACCGTCACCGGCTACCCCAACGCGGACGACGCCCCGATCACCTGCCGGGCCCGCACCTCCCCGTACGGCGCCACCCAGCAGCGCTTCGACTGCGCCGGGTTCACCAACGGCACCAGCGGCAGCCCGTGGACCACCGACGCGGGCCAGGTGATCGGGGTGATAGGGGGTTACCAGGCGGGCGGCGCGAGCCCGGACACCTCGTACAGCGTGGCCTTCGACGCGCACGTCGCCGACCTGTACCGGCGGGCCGCCTCCGGCTGAAGCGGCCGGGGTTCCGACGCCCCCGGAGCCTCCGTGGCCTCCGTGGCCTCCGTGGCATTTGAGCAGGGAGAACACGAAGGCCCCCCGGCATCGCCGAAGGGCCTTCGCTCCGTGCTCGTCACCGCGACTTCCGGTGAAGCTCCCCCAATTGGACTCGAACCAATAACCTGCCGATTAACAGTCGGCTGCTCTGCCAATTGAGCTATGGGGGACCGCGCTCCTCCAATTGGACTCGAACCAATAACCTGCCGATTAACAGTCGGCTGCTCTGCCAATTGAGCTATGGAGGATCGTGCTTCCGCTCCGAGCCCCCCGGTCTCCGGATCGCTCCGGGGCCCACGGTGCTCGCTGCGGGACATACATTAGCGCACTCAGGGGGGTGTTCCGCCAATCGCTTTCCCCGGCGGCCTCCCCCACCTCGGGCGCGCCCCGGCGCCGGGCCGGACCGGCGCGCCCCGCGCGCGCCCCGCGCCGCGGACGGGGATGCTGGTGCACGGCGGCTCCGGCTGGCCCGGACCCGCCACCGGCCGGGTGGTTCACGGCCCGGCCGGACGGGTAGACGCGGCACACAATCGCGCGGCGACGAAGGGTGGAACCAGGGCATGTGGAAGGTGTCGTTGATCGTGGGCCTCGGGATCGGGTACGTCCTCGGTACCCGGGCCGGGCGCGAACGTTACGAGCAGTTGGCCGGCGCGGCCCGGCACGTGCGGGACAACCCGCGGGTGCAGGACGCCGCGGGCAAGGCCAAGCAGCAGGCGGGCGCGGTGGCCGGGAAGGCCGCCGGGGCGGTCGCCGACAAGGTCGGCGAGAAGCTGCCGAACGCGCTGACCGAGCGCGTCCCGTACTTCGCCAAGCAGCACGGCGAGGACGACGGCTGGGGCACCGTCCGCCCCTGATCCGCCGTCCGCCCCCGGGCCGGACCGGACGGTCGTCGGACGGGGTGGTTCCGGTACCGACTGGGCAACACTTGCGGCAGTCGGCCCCGCCCCGGCCGCCGACTGCGGCATGATCTCGGCATGGCCATCGTCGCGGGCATCGACAGCTCCACCACTCGCACCCGGATCGTCGCGTGCGACGCCGACACCGGCGCCGTGCTCAGGCAGGGCCGGGCCCCGCACCCGCTGCCCGAGGGCGAGGAGGGCCGGAGCACCGAGGTCGACCCGCAGACCTGGCTGCACTCGCTGGGCGACGCCGCCGCCGGGGGGCTGCTGGAGGGCGTCCGGGCGATCGGGGTGTCCGCGCAGCAGCACGGCCTGATCGGGCTGGACGCCGGAGGCGTGCTGGTGCGGCCCGCACTGCTGTGGAACGACCCCCGCTCGGCGGGTTCGGCGGCCGCGCTGCTGGACGCCCTGGGCGGGCCGCAGCCCTGGGTGGAGGCGATCGGCGCCGTCCCCGGCCCCACGTACACCATCGCCAAGCTGCGCTGGCTGGCCGAGTTCGAACCGGTCTCGGCGCAGCGGATCGCCGAGGTGCTGCTGCCGCACGACTGGCTGGTCTCCCAGCTGCTGGGCGGGCCGAAGCGGCGCACCACGGACCGCGGCGACGCCTCCGGCACCGGCTACTGGTCGCCGGTCACCGGCGAGTACCGGCAGGACCTGGTCAAGCTGGCGCTCGGCCACGAGCTGGCCGTCCCGGACGTGCTCGGCCCGGCCGAGCCCGCCGGGCACACCCCCGAGGGGCTGCTGATCTCGGCCGGCACCGGGGAGAACATGGCGGCCTCGCTCGGCCTCGGACTGGGCCCCGGCGACGCGGTGGTGTCGCTGGGCGGCAACGGGACGATCTTCGCGGTGCACGACCGGGCCGTGGTCGACCCGTCCGGCCTGGTCTCCTCGTTCGCGGACGCCACCGGCCGGCACCTGCCGATGGTGGCCACCCTGAACGCCGCGCAGGTGCTGCGCTCCACCGCCGCGATGTTCGGCACCGACCTGGAGGGCCTGTCCGAGCTGGCGCTGCAGTCCTCGCCCGGCGCGTACGGGATGGTGTTCCTGCCCTACCTGGACGGCGAGCGGACCCCGAAGCTGCCGCACGCCGCGGGCACCCTGACCGGGCTGCGGGCCGAGTCGATGGCGCCGCAGCACGTGGCGCGGGCCGCCGTCGAGGGCATGCTGTGCAACCTCGCGGAGGCGCTGGACGTGCTGCGCGGGCACGGCGTCGCGGTGAACCGGGTGTTCCTGCTCGGGACGGTCGGACGGCTGCCCGCCGTGCAGCAGATCGCGCCGCAGCTGTTCGGGCTGCCCGTGGTGGTGCCCCCGCCGGGCGACCACGCGGCGCGCGGCGCGGCGCGGCAGGCCGCCTGGGCCCTCGCCGGGACGCCCGAGCCCCCGCACTGGGAGCTGCCCGACCTGACCGTGCTCGCCCCCGAGCAGGAGCACGACCTCGCGGTCGGCAGCGCGGTGCGCCAGCAGTTCGCGGCGCTGCGCGAGCAGTACCACCCGGAGACCGCCTGACCCCGCCCGGCCCGCCCGGTCTCGCCCGGCCCCGCCGCCTGATGTGCGGGGTTCGCGGCCCGGTGCCACCGTGGAGGTTCCACGAGTGGAGGGACGTTCCGCCATGGCGTTGCACAAGGGCAAGAAGGACGAGGAGAAGCGGCTGCCGTTCAGCCCGCTGCACGTACTGACCGACCCGCTGGGGGCGATGCAGCAGGCCCCGCCGCTGCACCAGCTGCCCCGGGTGCCGGTCCCCCCGCCCGTCGCGTACCAGCTGATCCACGACGAGCTGATGCTGGACGGCAACGCGAAGCTCAACCTGGCGACCTTCGTCACCACCCAGATGGACGAGTACGCGGACCGGCTGATGTCCGAGTGCCGCGACAAGAACATGATCGACAAGGACGAGTACCCGCAGACCGCCGAACTGGAGCGGCGCTGCGTGGCGATCCTCGCCGACCTGTGGCACGCGCCCGACCCGTCGGCGGCGGTGGGCTGCTCGACCACCGGCTCCAGCGAGGCCTGCATGCTCGCCGGGATGGCGCTCAAGCGGCGCTGGATGGCCCGCAACGCCGACCGGTACGCGGCCGGGGCGCGGCCGAACCTGGTGATGGGCGTCAACGTGCAGGTCTGCTGGGAGAAGTTCTGCAACTTCTGGGAGGTCGAGGCGCGGCTCGTCCCGATGGAGGGCGAGCGTTTCCACCTCGACGCCGAGCAGGCGGTGGCGCACTGCGACGAGAACACCATCGGCGTGGTCGGCATCCTCGGCTCCACCTTCGACGGCTCGTACGAGCCGGTCGCCGAGATCTGCGCCGCCCTGGACGCCTTCCAGCAGCGCACCGGGCTGGACGTGCCGGTGCACGTGGACGGGGCCTCGGGCGGCATGGTCGCGCCGTTCCTGGACCCGGAGCTGGTGTGGGACTTCCGGCTGCCCCGGGTCGCCTCGATCAACACCAGCGGCCACAAGTACGGCCTGGTGTACCCGGGCGTCGGCTGGGCGCTGTGGCGGGACGGCGAGGCGCTGCCCGAGGAGCTGGTGTTCCGGGTCAACTACCTGGGCGGCGAGATGCCGACCTTCGCGCTGAACTTCTCCCGGCCGGGCTCGGAGGTGGTCGCCCAGTACTACGCGTTCCTGCGGCTCGGGTTCGCCGGTTACCACGCGATCCAGCAGGCCTGCCGGGACGTCGCCGGGTACCTGGCCGCGGAGGTCGAGAAGCTCGAGCCGTTCCGGCTGATCACCAGGGGCGACGAGCTGCCGGTGTTCGCGTTCACCACCGTCGACGACTGCCCGTTCGACGTGTTCGACGTCTCCCGGCGGCTGCGCGAACGCGGCTGGCAGGTGCCCGCGTACACCTTCCCGGAGGGGCGGACCGACCTGGCGGTGCTGCGGGTGGTGTGCCGCAACGGTTTCACCCGGGACCTGGCGGACCTGCTGCTGGCCGACCTGCGCCGACTGCTGCCCGAGCTGGAGCGCCAGCCCGCGCCGCTCAGCGAGCTGGGGATGCCGCAGCGCAGCGGGTTCCACCACTGACCGGACGGCGGAACCGGCCGGGGCGGTCGCGGTCGTGGTCGCGGTCGTGGTCGCGGTCGCGGAGCTAGTCGAGGTAGCCGCGGAGCTGGTCGGCGAAGGCGTGGTCGCGGAGCTTGCCGAGGGTCTTCGCCTCGATCTGCCGGATCCGCTCCCTGGTCACGCCGAACAGGTGGCCGATCTCCTCCAGGGTGCGGGGACGGCCGTCGCCGAGGCCGTAGCGGAGCTGGACCACCTGGCGCTCGCGCTCGCCGAGGGTGGCCAGCACCGCCTCCAGGTGCTCGCGCAGCAACAGGAAGGCGGCGCTCTCGGCCGGTGAGGCGGCGTCGGCGTCCTCGATCAGGTCGCCGAGCGCGACGTCGTCCTCCTCGCCGACCGGGGTGTGCAGGGAGACCGGCTCCTGGGCCAGCTTGAGGACCTCCCGGACCCGCTCCGGCGACAGCTGCAGCGCCTCGCCGACCTCGGCGGCGGTCGGCTCGACGCCGCGCTCCTGCAGCAGCGAGCGCTGCACCCGCAGCACCCGGTTGATCAGCTCCACCACGTGCACCGGCACCCGGATGGTGCGGGCCTGGTCGGCCAGGGCGCGGCTCATCGCCTGGCGTATCCACCAGGTCGCGTAGGTGGAGAACTTGTAGCCGCGCGCGTAGTCGAACTTCTCCACCGCCCTGATCAGGCCCAGGTTGCCCTCCTGCACCAGGTCGAGCAGGGTCAGGCCGCGCCCGACGTAGCGCTTGGCGACCGAGACCACCAGCCGCAGGTTGGCCTCGATCAGGCGCCGCTTGGCGATCCGGCCGAGCACCACCAGGCGGTCCAGGTCGCCGAGCAGGCGCTCGTCGGCGCCGGGGAGACGGTCCAGCGCCTCCTCCGCGAACAGGCCGGCCTCGATGGCGCGGGCCAGCTCCACCTCCTCGACCGCGGTCAGCAGCCGGATCCGGCCGATCTCCCGCAGGTACTGGCGCAGCAGGTCCGCCGCCGGGCCGGTGCCCTCGTCGAGCACGGGCTCCGGCGGCTCGTCGGCCAGCTCCTCGGCGGTCGGCTCCTCGGCGGTCGGCTCGGTGTCGGCCCCTTCGGCGGCGGGTTCGGTTGCGGCAGCGGCCGGTTCCGTGGCGGGGTGCTCGGAGCGCTCGGGGCCGGGCTGGGGCGGGATCGCGGCGCCCCGGACGGGGGTGGTCTGGGGCGGGCGGGCAACGGAAAGCTCCACGGGCATCCCTCCAGGGGCCGCGCGCGGCCTGGGGGTGCCGCGCCACACCCGAGGGGATACCCAGCCCGGCGGGCCCGGGCACCTGCGGGCGGCCGCGAGGTGGCCGGAAGGCACCCGGCGGGCGTGCGGGTGCCGGCTCCTGACGGCGGGTCAGAGCGCGGCGGCGCCGCGGGAGCGGAGCTGCTGGCCGTACTGCTGCAGGGCCCACAGCTCGCTCTGGACGGGGTGCTGCTCCTCGGCGGTGGCGCGGTCGCCGAGTCGGCGCAGGTGGGCGCGGACCTCGTCGATCCGGCGGTCCACGGCCTGCAGCCGCAGCTTGACCAGGAACTCCCCCGCGTACACCTCGTCGGCCTTGCGGCGGGAGCGGATCGGCTCGACGGTCAGCTCGGTGACCAGGCCGCGCACCTGGTCGTCCGGGCTGGCCTCGCGGACGGTGGCGGTGAAGTCGGGCAGGCTCGCGCCGTACGCGGTGCCGCCGGCCCGGCCGATCGCGCGGCGGACGGCGCAGTAGGGCGGGGTGGGGAACTCGTCCTCGCCGTACTGGTCGAAGGCCGGGCTGACCAGGTCGGGGTGCTGGAGGGCGAGCTTGAGCAGTTCGCGCTCGACGAACTGGGCCGGGTCGCGCGGGTTGAGCCGGAAGACGGGACGCTCGGGGCGGGCGGGCGGCCGGGCGGCGTCCGGGCGGCGCGGCGCGCGCTGCTGGCCGCTCTGCTGGTTCTCGCGCTGCCAGCGGGCGAGCTGGGCGATCCGGTTGACCACGAAGCGCTCGTCCAGGATGCCGACCATGCCAGCCAGCTGGACGGCGTACTCGTGCTGGATCGAGCGGTCCTTGATCTTGACGATGATCCCGGCGGCCTCCTCCAGCGCGGCGGCCCGGCCCTCCGCGGTGTCCACCCGGTGCCGGGCGACGGCCGAGCGGAGCGCGAACTCGAACAGCGGGACGGGGTTGTCCACCAGGGTGCGGACCGCCTCGTCGCCCTGGGCCAGGCGCAGTTCGCACGGGTCCATGCCGCCCGGGGTGATGGCGATGGAGGTGCGGGCGGCGAACTTCTGGTCGTCCTCGAAGGCCCGCAGGGCGGCCTTCTGGCCCGCGGCGTCGCCGTCGAAGGTGAAGACCGTCTCGCCGCGGTAGGTGGAGGTGTCCATCAGCAGCCGACGGATGATCTTGATGTGGTCCTCGCCGAAGGCGGTGCCGCAGGTGGCCACCGCCGTGGTGACGCCCGCCAGGTGGCAGGCCATCACGTCGGTGTAGCCCTCGACCACCACCGCCCGGCCGGACTTGGCGATCTCCTTGCGGGCCAGGTCGATGCCGTACAGGACGTTCGACTTCTTGTAGATCGGCGTCTCGGGGGTGTTCAGGTACTTGGGGCCGTTGTCGTCCTCGCGCAGGCGGCGCGCGCCGAAGCCCACCACGTCGCCCGCGCTGTCCCGGATCGGCCAGACCAGGCGGCCCCGGAAGCGGTCGATCAGGCCGCCGCGCTGGCCCTGCGAGGCCAGGCCGCCGACCGAGATCTCCTTGTCCGTGAAGCCGCGGCCGCGGAGGAAGCGCACCAGGTGCTCCCAGCCGACCGGGGCGTACCCCACCCCGAAGTGCTTGGCCGCGGCCTCGTCGAAGCCCCGCTCGGCCAGGAAGCGGCGGCCGATCTCCGCCTCGGGCGTGGCCAGTTGCTCCTGGAACCAGGCGGCGGCCACCTTGTGCGCCTCGACCAGCCTGGTCCGCTCGCCCTGCTGGTGCCGCGGACTGTAGCCGCCCTCCTCGTAGCGCAGGGTGACGCCCGCCTGGGCGGCCATCCGCTCGACCGCCTCCGCGAACGAGCAGTGCTCGATCTTCATCAGGAAGGTGATCGTGTCGCCGGACTCGCCGCAGCCGAAGCAGTGGAAGACGCCCTTGCCCGGGTGCACGTAGAAGGACGCCGACTTCTCGTCGTGGAACGGGCAGACGCCCTTCAGCTGCGCGCCGCCGCCGGCCGCCAGCTGCACGTAGTCGCCGACCACGGCGTCGATCGGCAGAGCGGCACGCACCGCCTGCACATCTTCGTCCCTGATCCGACCGGCCACCGGGAAAGTCTACGGGAGCGAGCCGGACACTCCGGGGGTGCGGCCCGGAGCCGGGGAAGGGAACGGCTGCAGGAGGGGGACGGGAGCGGGGGCCGGGGCCTGTGGCTCAGGGCTTCCGCTCGACCAGCTTGGCGTGCAGGGCGAGCGCGGAGGCGTCGGTGAGGGTGGCGATCTGGTCGATGACGGTGCGCAGCGCGGCGCGGCCGTCCTCGGCCTCCTCGTACTGGGCGGCGAACACCGGGTCCAGGTGGTGCGGGGCGTCGGTCAGCAGGGCCTCGGCCAGCTCGGCGATCACCACCCGCTGGCGGGAGCGGAGTTGGGCCTGCTCGTCGCGCTGCATCACGTACCGGACGGCGACCGCCTTGAGCACCGCGCACTCCAGCCGGACGCCGCGCGGGACGACCAGCTCGGCGGCGTACCGGGTGAGCGGGCCGGGGCCGTAGCGGGCCCGGGTGGCCTGCTCCGCGGCCAGGCAGAAGCGGCCGATCAGCTGGCTGGTGAGGTCCTTCAGGCCGGCCCGGGCGCGGGCGGTGCCGTCGTAGCCGACCGGCCACCAGTCCTCGGCCTGCAGCCGGTCCAGGGCCTCGCCGAACTCCTCCGGACCGGCCCCGGCGAACCGCTCGGCGGTCTTGAACAGCTCGGCCCGCTCCTCCGGGGAGCACAGCGCGGCCGGGTCGATGTGGCCGGCCTGCAGGCCGTCCTCCACGTCGTGGGTGGAGTAGGCGACGTCGTCCGACCAGTCCATCACCGTGGCCTCGAAGCACTTGCGGTCGTCGGGCGCGCCGGTGCGCATCCAGCGGAACACCGGCAGGTCGTCCCCGTACACGCCGTACTTGGTGGAGCCGGGGTCGGCGGGGTGCTGCCCGCGGGCCCACGGGTACTTGGTCGCGGCGTCCAGCGCGGCGCGGGTCAGGTTCAGGCCGACGCTGCGGCCGGGCCACGGGGCGAGCCGGACCTCCGGCTCGTCCGACGGGGCGAAGCGCTTGGGCTCCAGCCTGGTCAGGATGCGCAGCGACTGGGCGTTGCCCTCGAAGCCGCCGCAGGCCTCGGCGGCCTGGTCGAGCGCCTCCTCGCCGGTGTGGCCGAACGGCGGGTGGCCGATGTCGTGGGCCAGGCAGGCGGTCTCCACCAAGTCCGGGTCGCAGCCGAGCGCCGCGCCCAGCTCCCGGCCGACCTGGGCGCACTCCAGCGAGTGCGTCAGCCGGGTGCGCGGGAAGTCGCTGCGCATCGGCGCGACCACCTGGGTCGTCCCCGCCAGCCGCCGCAGCGCGGCGGAGTGCAGCACCCGGGCGCGGTCGCGCTGGAAGGCGGTGCGGCCGGGCCGCTTGTCGGGCTCGGGCACCCAGCGCGCCTCGGACTGCGGATCGTACGGAGCCGTGTTCTTCATATGCCAGTCACCGTACGCCGGATGACGGACATTCGACCCGGCGCCGCGCGAACGGGAGCGCGAACGGGAAGTGGCGGGCGCGGGTGCCCCGACCGAGGTTGCAGAGAATTCTCTGCAAAGAGGTCTATGCAGAGACTCCTCTGCAACCTACGCTGGACCCATGAACGAGCACCGCCCCGAAGACACCGGTCCTGCCGCCTCCCCCGAGGCACCGCGCCGCAAGCTGGACGCGGGTTCGCTGCGCGGGCTGGCCCATCCGCTGCGGATGCGGCTGCTGGACGAGCTGCGGCTGAACGGCCCCGCCACCTCCGCCCGGCTCTCCGAGCGGACCGGCGAGTCCACCGGCACCATCAGCTGGCACCTGCGGCACCTCGCCGAGCACGGCTTCATCGAGGAGGAACCCGGCCGCGGCACCAAGCGGGAACGCTGGTGGCGCGCCGTGCGCGGCGCCATCGTGCTGTCCGCCGCCGACTTCGACCGGGACCCGGCCACCCGCACCGCGCTCTCGGTCTACCAGGCCGAGAACCTGCGCCGGCAGTACCAGCGGGTCGCCGACTCGCTGGCCGCCGACTGGCAGGGCGAGTGGCACGGCACCGGCTCCGTCAGCGACTGGAGCAACCTCCGGCTGACGTCCGTCCAGCTCCAGGCCCTGATCGACGAGCTGGCCGCCGTGGTCGCCCGCCACACCCCCGACCCGGACGCCGCCCCCGACCCCGCGGCGCGACCGGTCATCGTCCAGATCCAGGCACTGCCCCGGAAGGAACCCGACCTGCCATGACCAACCCCCTCCCCACCCCCGTCGGCCGTGCCGGTCGCGCTGGTCGTGCTGGCCGTGCTGGCCGTGCCGCGGGAACGCCCGCCGGGCTGCTGCGGCGGCACCGCGACTTCCGGATGCTGTGGATCGGCGAGACCGCCAACAAGTACGGTTCCGCGGTCACCGGCCTGGCCCTGCCGCTGATCGCGGTCAGCACCCTGCACGCGAGCACCCTCCAGGTCGGACTGCTCGGCGCCGCGGGCTGGCTGCCCTGGCTGCTGATCGGCCTGCCCGCCGGGGTGTGGGTGGACCGGCTGCGCTGCCGCCCGATCATGCTCACCGCGACCGCCGTCTCGCTGCTGCTGTACGCCACCGTGCCGCTGGCCGCGATGGCCGGAGGGCTGACGCTGTGGCACCTGCTGGCCGTCGCGCTGCTCGCCGGGGTGGCCGGGGTGTTCTTCCAGACCGCGTACACCGCGTACCTGCCGCAGCTGCTCGAACCCGCCGACCAGTCCGAGGGCAACGCCAAGCTGCACGGCAGCGCCTCCGCCGCGGGCATCGTCGGGCTGGGCAGCGGCGGCCTGATCGCCCAACTGGCCGGGCCGGTCAACGGGCTGCTGGCCAACACCGCGACGTTCCTGCTCTCGCTCTGGTGCACCGCCCGGATCGGGCACCACGAGACCGGCCGCGCGGAGCGGCCCCGCCGGGCCCTGGGCCGGGAGATCGGCGAGGGGCTGCGACTGCTCGCCTCCGACGTCTGGTTCCGCACCTTCGCGCTGTTCGGCGCCGCGTCCAACCTGGCCCTGACGGGCTACCAGTCGCTGCTGGTGGTCTTCCTGATCCGCGAGGTCGGCGTCGGCGAGGGCACCGTCGGCCTGCTGGTCGCGCTGGCCTCCACCGGGGGCGTCCTCGGGGCGGCCGTCGCCCGCCGGATCGCCGCCCGGCTCGGCACCTCGCGGGCGATGCTGCTGCTGGAGCTCGTCCTGCCCGCCCTGACCGTCCTCATCCCGCTGACCGGCCGCGGCGCCGGGCTGGCCTGGTACCTGATCGGCGGGTTCGGCGCCTCCTGCGGGGTCGTCGCCGGGAACGTCATCAAGTCGACCTTCCAGCAGCGCTACTGCCCGCCGGAGCTGCTCGGTCGGCTCTCCGCCAGCAGCGCGGTGCTCAACTTCGGGTCCATCCCGCTCGGTGCGCTGCTGGCCGGCGTCCTCGGCACCCAGCTCGGCGTGCGGCCCGCGATGTGGCTGATGACCGTCGGGGTGCCGCTGGCCGCCCTGATCCTCTGGTGCTCGCCGATGCGACGCGTCCGCGACCTGCCCACCGAGCGCCGCGAACCGGTCCGCGGGAGCGGCGTGGCGGTGACGGCGGCGGCGTGCCGGTGACGGCGGCGTCCGTCGGGTGGTCCGCGGTCCGGCGGGCGCGGGTGCGCTGGTGGGTGCGGCGGGTACGAGTACGGGTGCGGCAGGTGGGGCGGGTGCGGTGCGGGAGGTGGGGCGGGTGCGGTGCGGGAGGTGGCTGGGGGTCAGCCGACCAGGCGGGCGACCCGGGCGACGCAGGACTGGTACCGCTCCAGGACCAGCCGGGCCATGGCGGGGTGGTCGCCGAGCGGGGCGGAGGTCAGTGCACCGCCCGCGGCCGCGGCCAGGCGGGCGAAGTCGCCCGGGGCGGTGAAGTAGGAGGCGACGGCGACCCGCGGGTGGCCCTCGGCGGTGAGTTCGGCGACCCGGGCGGCCACGCTCGGACCGCTCGCCGTCACGTACCCCGGCCGGACGGTGACGCCCAGCCTGGCCGCCAGCAGCGCGGCCTGCGTCCCGCTGTCCTCGGCGGCGTCCCGGTCGCGGGAGCCGGAGGCGGCGAGGACCACGGGCTCGCCCCGCCAGCCGGCCGACACCAGGCGGTCGGCCAGCGCCTCGGTGAGCAGCGGGTCGGGGCCCAGCGGCGGGGCGCACTCCCCCACCAGGTGCGGTGCGGCGGCCAGCGTCCGGGGGATGTCCACCTTGCTGTGGTAGCCGCGGCCGAGCAGCAGCGGCACCAGGACCACCCGGCCGCTCAGCTCGTCCAGCACCTCGGGCAGCAGCGGGTCGTTCAGGCCGAGGTGCCCGAGCCGGATGTCCAGCTCCGGCCGGGACCGCCGCAACCGGGCGTGCAGCAGGGAGAGTTCGACGGACGCGGCCGGGTCGTGCGAGCCGTGCGCGACCAGCACCAGGGCCGGGCGGCGGGCCGCGTGCAGCACCCGCAGCGGGGCGAGGCGGCCGGGGAGCGAAGTGGTGGTCATGCCGCCACCCTGCCGGACGCCTGTTTCGGCCCGGTTGCCCACCGGTCACGAGCGGTTACCCGGCTCTCACCCGACCTGTCTGCGGGGGTGAGCGGCCCACGGGGGGTGCGCGGCCCGACCGCTCCCGTCACCACCGGCGGCGCACGACCCACCGGGCCGGGCCTCGCGGGTCGGTGCTCCTCGCAGGTCGGTGCTGCGTCCGGCCGGGTCAGGGATCCGTCCGACCAGGGGCACCGGGCTGCCGGGGGACCCGCGGACGACGCGCCTGCGCGGTCCCGGACGGCCCGGACGGCCCGGACGCGGCAGGGTCGACGGGCTCGACGGGCTCGACGGACGCGACAGGTCCGACGAGGCCTGCGGGCTCGGCTGCGGACGGACCGGCCCCGGCGGGAACGGCGGGCGGGGAGGGCGGGGAGGGCGGGGCGGCCGACCAGGGTGCGGCGGGGGCCGCGTCCGGCTCCCAGCCGTTGCTGTGCAGTTCGCCGACGGCGGTGGCGGTGGCGGGTGCACCGGACAGGCCGGGGCGGCCCTCGGCCTCGTGCTCCCGGAGCAGCATCAGCGCTTCGCGGTGGGCGAGCGGGTCGCCCGCGTCGGCGGCCCGCCGGTACCACTCCAGGGCGCGCTGCGGCTGGCGGCGCTCGGCGAGCATCCGGGCCGCGGCGAGCAGGGCGTCCCGGTCGCCCTCGTCCGCCGCCCTCCCGTACCAGGCGAGTGCGTCGTCGATCCGGCCCCGGCTCTCCAGCATCTCGGCGGCCTCCTGGGCGGCCCGTCGGTCGCCGCTGTCGGCGAACCGCTGCACCCAGGCGATGGCCCCGTCCCCGCAGGTCGACCCGGACAGCATCCGGGACGCCTCGCGCAGCCGCTCCCGTTCCGGTCTGTCGGTGGAGCGGAGCAGCAGACCGGCCTCGAAGAAGCGACCGGCCTCCTTGAGCAGTTCCACCGCCTCGTCCAGCAGCGCGGGCCCGGAGCGGTCGGCCGGAACAGCGGTGGTGGCGGTGGTGGCGGCCGTGGCCCGGTGGGTCCGGTCGCCGTCGCGGGTGCGGGTGGCCGGTGCGGGGTGCGCGGCCCGCAGGGCGGGCGCCTGCGGGGCCCACCGTTCGAGGTTCGGTGCGAGCGGGGCGGCGCTCCGGACGGCGGCGGGCAGGGCGTGCCGGTCGCCCGCCGCGGCCGCGGCCCGGTACCAGCCGACGGACTCCCGGGAGCGGCCCAGTTCGCCCAGCAGGCGGCCGAGTTCGCGCATCGCGTAGACGTCGCCGTGGGCGGCGGCTCGCTCGTACCAGTGGACGGCGCGGGTGGTGTCGCCGTGCCGCTCCAGCAGGTCGGCGGCCTGGAACCGGGAGGTCTCGCAGCCCGCTTCGGCCGCCTTCCGGTACCAGTCCAGCGCCCCGCCCGGGTCTCCGTCCCGCTCGCACTGCTCGGCGCGTTCGCGCAGCGCCTGCGGGTCGCCGATGTGCGCGTACCAGGGCGGGTTGCCGTACTGGCCGTGCCGGGCGAGCAGTGCCGCGGCCTCGTGCCAGGCGGTCTCGTCGCCGTGGGCCGCCGCGCGTTCGTACCAGGCGGCGGCCTCGTCGATCCGGCCGGCGGCCTCCAGCATCCTGGCCGCCTCGTGCACGCCGACCACCGCGCCGCGGGCCCAGGCCCGTTCCCACCAGGCGGCGGCCTCGTCGGTCCGGCCCGCGGCGGCGCAGAGCCTGGCGCAGTCGGCGGCGGCCTCGTGGTGACCGTCGGCCACGGCCCGTTCGAACCACTCCAGTGCCTCGTCGCCGCGGCCGAGCCCGGCGAGCAGGCGCCCGGCCCGGTGCAGGGCGGTGGGGTGGCCGGCCCGGGCGGCCTCCTCGAAGCGGTGCAGGGCCGGTGCGGTCTCGCCGTGGCGGCCGAGGAGTTCGGCGGCCCGGCAGTGGGCGTCGGTGTCCCCGGCCCGGGCGGCCCGGTCGTACCAGCCGACGGCCTGCTCCAGGCTGCCGTCCCGTTCGAGCAGTTCGGCCGCCCGCACGGCGGCCTGCGGCACGCCCCGGTCGGCGGCCGCGCCGTACCAGTCGGCGGCCTCGGCGGTGCGGCCCGCTTCGGCGAGCAGGGCGGCGCCTACCGACAGCGCCGCATGGTCCCCCGCCTCGGCGGCCGAGGCGCAGAGCCCGACCGCGATCCGGGTGAGGCCCCGGGTCGCCGCCGACCGCGCGAGGGCGGACCGGTCGGCGGGGTGGGCATACCGGGCCAGGCACTCCCACAGCCCGGCCGGGACGGTGCGCCCCTCCCGTTCCGGCCGCAGCTGCCGCACCAGGGCCTCGGCGAGCCGCACCTCGTGACCGCCCGCCGCCCGGAGCGCCCCTGCGCCGCGGGGTGCCGTGGTGCCGCGCGGCAGCCGACCGGCCACGGCCGGACCGCCCGCCGGGTCTCCGGTGGTCAGCAGCGCGCCCGCGCCGGGGACGGCCTTGCGCAGGTACTCCAGCCCGTCGGCGACCCAGCCGGGGCGGAGGGCGTTGCGCTCCCCGGCGGTCAGGTAGTGCGGGGCGGACGCCGCCAGCAGCGCCGCGGGCAGGACGGGACGGTGGCCGAGGCGCACCGCGTCCAGCGCGGCGTCGAGGACGGCCCGGGCGGCGGGCGGTGCCGAGCGGTAGCGGTTCACCAGCCGCGCCCCGGCCGGTGCCGGCCCGCCGACCGCTGCGCGCCGGGTGCTGCTGCCGGTTCCGGTCACCGTCGTCGACCGGATCCGGCGGCCGGTGCCGTCCGCGGTCCGGACGACCGTCGCGGCCCGGACGACCGTCGTCCCCCGGGCGGCTGCCGACCGCCGGACGGACGGGCAGGGCGCGAGCGGGACGGGCCCGCCCGGTGCGCCGTCGGCCCGCTGCCGGGGGAGCGGGGCCCGGAGACGGTCGGCCTCCAGCAGGGCGGCCCAGTAGGAGGCGGGTCGCACCGGTCGGCCCGCGGCCCGGGCCAACTCCCCGGCCACGGCGGTGAGTCGGTCCACCTCGCGGGGCACCGAACGTCCGGAGAGCCAGCCGTGCAGGGTGGACGGGCCGATGCCGCCGGTCCTGGCCAGTCGCTTCTGGGTGACCGCCCGGCCGCCGACCCGGCGGGCCTCGTCCCAGAGCGGCAGGAGTTCGCGCAGCACTGCGGAGCGGGCCGCACGGCCCTTCGCCTGCACGTCTGTT
Source organism: Kitasatospora phosalacinea (assembly GCF_000717185.1). GTDB lineage: Bacteria > Actinomycetota > Actinomycetes > Streptomycetales > Streptomycetaceae > Kitasatospora > Kitasatospora phosalacinea_A. Next base: position 80,623 of record NZ_JNYE01000001.1, read on the forward strand.
GTCATGCCAGCTCCCCGGCCGGACGCGGACCGGATCTTCGAATCCGCTCCCCTGCGTGCAGGGTACGCACTCGACTACCCCCTCGTACCGACTTCTCCTCGAATCACGTTCCGGATCGGTGGTCCTGCCCCTGTACGGGCCCGCCGCCTGGTAAAGGGGCGTCAGCGCCCGGGCGCGGCCGCTCTCACAGTCGCCGCCCGGCGCTGCTGAGGTCGAAGTTCCGGCGGTGAAACAGGGCGGCCCCGGTCGGGAAACACCCTCCGAGCATGCTCGGTGCCACGACAGCGACCGGGTCACGGGCCACCGAAGGCCCGTCCGGTCGAGGCCTCCGGCGGGACCGGAGGCGTGCTGCGCCCCGGAGCGACGGTGATCCGGTCGGCGCTCGGCCAGCCCGCCAGCTCCGACCTCCCACCGTCCGGAGCACGACCTCGGAGGGACTTCCCGATGACCACCACCAAGCCCACACTGCTCCTGGTCGGCTACGGCATGGTCGGCCACCGCTTCCTGGAGGCCCTGGCCGACACCGGTGCCGCTGCCCGCTACCGGGTCGTCGTCCTCGCCGAGGAGCCCCGGCCCGCCTACGACCGGGTCGGCCTGACCTCCTACTTCTCCGGCCGGAGCGCGGACGACCTGCTGCTCGCCGAAGAGGGCTTCACCGATCGGCACGGGTTCGAGGTGCACCTCTCCTCCCCCGCCGTCTCGCTCGACCCGGCGGCCCGGACCGTCACCACGGCCGCCGGGCACACCCTCTCCTACGACACCCTGGTGCTGGCCACCGGCTCCTACCCCTTCGTCCCGCCGGTGGACGGCCGGGACGCCGAGGGCTGCTTCGTCTACCGCACCATCGAGGACCTCCAGGCGATCGAGGCGTACTCGGCCGGGGCCCGGGTCGGTGCGGTGGTCGGCGGCGGCCTGCTCGGGCTGGAGGCCGCCGGTGCGCTGAAGGGCCTGGGCCTGGAGACCCACGTGGTGGAGTTCGCGCCGCGGCTGATGCCCGTCCAGGTCGACGACGCCGGCGGCGCCGCGCTGCGGCGGACCATCGAGTCAATGGGCGTGGTGGTGCACACCGGCATCGGCACCAAGGCGATCACCGTCGCCGAGGGGCGCGCGGTCGGCATGTCCTTCACCGACGACTCCGAGCTGGCCACCGACCTGGTGGTCTTCTCCGCCGGTGTCCGCCCCCGCGACCAGCTGGCCCGCGAGGCCGGTCTGACGGTCGGTGAGCGCGGCGGCATCGCGATCGACGAGCACTGCCGCACCTCCGACCCGCACGTCTTCGCCATCGGCGAGTGCGCCCTCGCGGTGGACGGCCGGGTGTACGGCCTGGTCGCCCCCGGCTACGAGATGGCCGTCTCGGTGGCCCAGCAGCTCGCCGAGCAGGCCGCGCAGCCGTTCACCGGCGCGGACCTCTCCACCAAGCTCAAGCTGCTCGGCGTCGACGTGGCCAGCTTCGGCGACGCCTTCGGCAGCACGCCCGGCTCGCTCGACGTGGTCTACTCCGACTCCCGTTCCGGCGTCTACAAGAAGCTGGTGGTCACCGGCGAGGGGGAGCTGCTCGGCGGCATCCTGGTCGGCGACGCCTCGGCCTACGCCACGCTCCGCCCGCTGGCGGGCACCGGTCGGCCGCTGCCCGTCCCCGCCGAGTCGCTGGTCCTGCCCGCCGGTGCGGACACCGCCGTCTCGCTCGGCAGTTCCGCACTGCCCGACGAGGCGGTGGTCTGCAGCTGCAACAACGTCACCAAGGGCACGATCCGGGCGGCCGTCACCGACCACCAGTGCACCACCGTCCCCGAGGTGAAGAAGTGCACCCGGGCGGGCACCAACTGCGGCTCCTGCGTGAAGCTGCTCGGCACGATCGTCGCGGACGAGCTGGAGGCCGGCGGCGTCGAGGTCGACCGGGGCCTGTGCCCGTGCTTCGCCCACACCCGGGCCGAGCTGTACGAGATCGTCCTGGTCAAGCGGATCCCCACGCACCGCCAGCTGCTCGCCGAGCACGGCCGGGCGCCGGAGGGCTCCGAGGGCTGCGAGGTCTGCAAGCCGACGGTCGCCTCGATCATCGCCTCGCTGGCACCCGAGCTGGAGGCCTCCGGGCACATCCTGGACGGCGAGCAGAGCGGCCTGCAGGACACCAACGACCACTTCCTGGCGAACCTGCAGAAGAACGGCTCCTACTCGGTGGTGCCGCGCATCCCCGGCGGCGAGATCACCCCGGACAAGCTGATCGTGATCGGTGAGGTGGCCAAGGAGTTCGGCCTCTACACCAAGATCACCGGCGGTCAGCGGATCGACCTGTTCGGCGCCAGCGTGGACCAGCTGCCGATGATCTGGAGCCGACTGGTCGCGGCGGGCTTCGAGTCCGGCCACGCGTACGGGAAGTCCCTGCGCACCGTGAAGTCCTGCGTCGGCTCCACCTGGTGCCGCTACGGCGTGCAGGACTCGGTCGCCATGGCCATCCAGCTGGAGCTGCGCTACCGCGGCCTGCGCTCGCCGCACAAGCTCAAGTCCGCGGTCTCCGGCTGCGCCCGCGAGTGCGCCGAGGCCCGCGGCAAGGACTTCGGCGTCATCGCCACCACCAACGGCTGGAACCTGTACGTCGGCGGCAACGGCGGTGCCACCCCGCGGCACGCCGACCTGCTGGCCCAGGACCTGGACGACGAGCAGCTGGTCCGCCTGATCGACCGCTTCCTGATGTTCTACATCCGCACCGCCGACCGGTTGGAGCGCACCTCCACCTGGTTGGAGCGGATCGAGGGCGGCCTGGACCACGTCCGCGAGGTGGTGGTCGAGGACTCCTTGGGCATCGCCGAGGAGCTGGAGGCCCTGATGGCCCGCCACATCGGCGACTACCAGGACGAGTGGGCGGCGACCCTGGCCGACCCCGAGCGGATGCGCAGGTTCGTCTCCTTCGTCAACGCCCCCGGGGTGCCCGACCCGAGCATCCGCTTCGTGCCCGAGCGCGACCAGGTCAAGCCCGACCTGGTGCTGCTGGCCACCGAGGAGCAGCTGCTCGCCGCCCTCGACCCCGACAACGCCCCGTTCCCGGCCGACCGCATCCTGGAGGAAGCCCGATGACCATCACCGCCTCTGCCACCCGGGTCGAACTGCTCTCCCCCGCCGGCTGGTCCCCGGTCTGCGACTGGGACCTGCTGGTCCCCGGCCGCGGCGTCGCCGTCCTGCTGCCGGACGGCCGCCAGGCCGCCGTGTTCCGGGACGGCAGCGACCGCATCTACGCCGTCGACAACCGCGACCCGTTCACCGGCGCGTACGTCCTCTCCCGGGGCCTGATCGGCTCCACCGCGGACGGCCGGGTCTACGTGGCCTCGCCGCTGCTCAAGCAGCGCTTCGACCTGCTCACCGGGGAGTGCCTGGACGACGAGGACGTCCGGATCGCCGTCCACACGGCCCGCTCCGCCTGACCGGACGGGGGCGGGGGCCCGGCCATCCGTCCGACCCAGCCGCCCGATCCAGCCGCCCGGCCCGCCTGACCGACCTCGTCCCCGTCGTCCCGCCGACGGGGGCGAGGTCAGTGCTGTTGCCGGAGCGAGGCCAGGACGGCGGCGGCCATGCCCTGTTGGCCCTGGGCGTTCGGGTGGATCGGTGCCAGCCCCTGGTCGGCGGCGAGGGGCTCTATCCACCGGGTGCCCGCGGCCTCGCACATGTCGTGGCCGGCGGAGGAGGAGTAGGTGTCGACGAACGCCACCCCGGCGGCTTCGGCCCGCTGCCGGAGCATGCTGTTCAACTGCTGTTCCTGCTCCGCGACGAAGCCGACGTCGGCACCGGCGATCCCCTCGCCCAGGGTGTCGACGCAGCGGCCCGGGTCCTGCGGCACCAGGGCCGGGTACCCGACAAGCAGCACCTCGGCCTGCGGGGCCCGCCGTTTGATCTCGGCGAGGACCGCGGCGAGCCGTTCCCCGGTGGTCGTCATCTTCCGCTGGACCTCGCCGCGCCCGGCGCCGGTCGTGTAGTACGCCCGACAGGGCGCCTCGTCGCCCCGGCCGGTCAGGCCGTGCCGGACGTTCTCGATCGCGCAACGGCCCAGCACGTCGAGGAAGCCTGCGTCGTTGCCGCCGATTCCGAGCGTCACCAGCCGGGTGGCCGCGCCGAGCGCGTCCAACTGCGGCGGGTTGGTTCCGTCGTCGGTCCGCTGGGCGGCCGTCAGGTCGCCGGTGCGGGCGCCGCTGCAGCTGACGTCGGTGAAGTCCTTGAGGCCGAGCTGCTGGGCCACCAGCGACGGGTAGTTGACGCCCGAGCGGCCGCAGCCCTGCGGGGAGCCGTGCTGGGGCGGGATCCGCAGGCCCGAGGTGTAAGAGTCCCCGAGGGCGACGTACGGCCCGGTGACCGGGGTGGCGGAAGGCGCCGGAGAGGCCCGGTCGGGCTCCGGCGACGGGGCGGCCGACCCCGCGCTGCACCCGGCGGTGCCGATCAGGGCCGCCCCCGCCAGGACCGCCGCGGCGGTCGACAACCCGCGGCGCACCTACTCGGCGCCGCGCTCGTGCTCGGCCAGGAACTCCTCGAACCTGCGGCCGAGCTCGTCGGCCGAGGGGAGGTCGCTGGCCTCGGCCAGGAGGCTCTCCCGGTCGACCGCGCCGGAGACCGCGTCGTACTGGCCCTCCATGCCCTGGATCGCCGAGCGCAGCTCGCCGTCGCCCTGGGAGAGCTGGTCCTCGATCTCGGCGTAGACCTCGTTGACCCGGGCCCGCAGCTCGCTGCCGGGCAGGACCAGGCCGGTCGCGGACTGGACGGCCTCCAGGATCGCCACCGCCGCGGCCGGGTAGGAGGAGCGGGCGATGTAGTGGGGGACGTGGGCCGCGAAGCCCAGCACGTCGTGCCCCGCCTCGCCGAGCCGGTACTCGACCAGTGCCTGGGCGCTGCCGGGCACCTGTGCCTGGTCGAACCACTTGGGGTGCCCCGCCGCCAGGTCCACCCGGTTGCCGTGCGGGGTGAGACCGACCGGACGGGTGTGCGGGACGCCCATCGGAATGCCGTGGAAGGAGAGCGCGAGCCTGATCTCGAACTGCTCCACCAGGTGGCCGACGGCAGCCGCGAACAGCTCCCACTCGGTGTCCGGCTCGGGGCCCGTGAGCACCAGGAAGGGCGCGCCCACCGCGTCGCGCACCAGTTGGAGCTGGATCTCCGGCGGGTCGTAGTCCGTCCAGCTCTCGCGGTCGAAGGTCATCGCGGGGCGGCGGGCCCGGTAGTCGACCAGCCGGTCGTGGTCGAAGCGGGCCACCACCTGCGGGGCCCCCTGCTCCAGTAGGTGCGCAACGACCTGACCGCCCGCCTCACCGGCGTCCATGAAGCCCTCGAAGTGGTACAGCAGCACCAGGCCGGCACCGGCCTCGGCGGCGGCGCGGGCCGCCGCCAGGGCGGTCACACCCTGCGGTTCCAGCTCGTACAGCTCCTTGGGATCACGCACGGCGCACCCATCCCCGTTCCGTCTCGTCGTCTCGGAATGCTTTCGGATCTGATCTGTCCAGCGTGCGACGGCCCGCCGACATTCCCGTCCCCGCACGAGTCTTCACGCCGTCTCTCGAATCCTCTCACCTCCGGGTAAAGCGCCTGGTCGCGGGCGTGGCAGACGGGTCGACCGGTAGGGCGGCGGAGCGTCCCGGCGTGCCGAAAGGACCCACACGCCCCCGTTGGCGCGCCGCGAAGTGACGCACCGCCTTCTGGCGGGTATCGTCCTCTCGCTGCCTCGCATCGTCGCGTCGTCGCGCCACGCCGTCTGTCACGTCGTGGGCCACGCCCCGGTCCGTTGCGCTGCCAGCCATCCCATGCGCACCTTGCCTTCACCTGGCCGCCTGCTTCGCTTCGTGATCTCGTTTCCCTCTCGGCCATCTCGCGGACGCACACTGTCCCGTCGCTCATCCCGCCGGATCGGTCCGTCGACCCGTGTCCGCACCGGCACCGCGCTGCCCGCCTCCGGGCTGCCGTCCCGCCGCACGCCCGAGCCTCTGGCGTAGCGCCCCCGGGCGGCCGTTCTCCGGGGCCGGGGCGATACGACCACTGTCCTCGCGCCGCGAACCCGGCACGCGGGCACCCGACGACCGCCGAAGGACCGAAGGATCCGTGCCCGTACCCGTCACCCTCTACGGCCGCACCGTGCGGCTGGAACCTCTCGCCGAGCACCACGCCGCAGCCTTGGCCGTGGCCGGTTCCGAGGACCGTACGACCTACGCCTTCACCCCTGTCCCGCACGGCCTGGAAGCCGCCCGGGAGTACGTCGCCCGTGCCCTCGCCGATCGGGCGGCGGGCCGGTCGATGCCGTTCGCCACCGTGAGCACGGCCGACAACCGGGTCGTCGGCTCGACCCGCTTCCTGGAACTGGACTACTGGCAGGGCCCGCTGGTCTGGCCGCCCGCGCCGGGCGTGCCGCACGGTGACCCGCTGCAGGCGGTGCCGGACGCCGCGGAGATCGGCAACACCTGGCTGTCCCCGCGGGCGCAGGGCACCGGCATCAACACGGAGGCGAAGCTGCTGATGCTGCGGTACGCCTTCGAGGTGTGGCGGGTGCAGCGGATCTCGCTGCGGGCGGACGCCCGCAACACCCGCTCCCGGATCGCCATCGAGCGGCTGGGCGCCACCTCCGAGGGGGTCCGCCGGGCGCACTCCCGCGGCCTGGACGGGGTGGTCCGGTCCACTGCGTTCTACTCGATCCTGGACGAGGAGTGGCCCGCCGTCCGGGACATCATCGAGTTGCGGATCGCCGCCGCGACCTCGCCCAGCGCGCCGGACCCGGCGCCGCTCAACCAGGAGTGCCTTAGACACGGCAGCCCCCTGGTCGCCGATCCGATGATCGGTGACTCCCTGGTGTCGGCTGCCTGAACCGGCCTTCCCGTTCCGGGGCGGGTGCGCGACGTCAGCGGCGTCGGGCACCCGCCCTGTCCGGTTCCTCCCCGGGGTTTCCCGGGGTTTCCCGGGATGGGGTTCCCGGGGTTCTCTGCGCTCTGTCGAGTTGTCAAGGAGCACGGACAGCACGGCGTTGGGCCCACCTCCGCTCCTGGGTGTGATCCTGCTGACGCTCCACCGGACCGGCCCGTGCTCCGCCGCTCGGCTCAGCCCTCGCCCCCTTCCGCTCCGGCTCCGGAACCGGATGCGGACCCGGCCGCCTCCGCGGCGGCGGCCAGGTGCTGGAGCGCCGCGAGGTGCTCCGACAGGGCGGCGCGGCCCTGCTGGGTCGCGGAGAGCCAGGTGCGGGGCCGCTTCCCGACGTAGCCCTTGCGGGCCCGCAGGTAGCCGGCCGTCTCCAGGCCCGCCGCGGTCTTGCTGAGCACCGAGTCCGAGACCTGGCAGTAGTCGCGGACGACGGAGAACTCGGCTTCCTGGCATCCGCTGAGGAAGGCCAGGACGGTGAGCCTGGTGGGCTGGTGGAGTATCGGGTCGAGTCCGTTCACTGCTCGCTGCTCATGCTCTGCTCCTTGACGTCTCGATTGGCCAGGGTGATGACGCCCCACACGGCCAGGCCGCCGACCACGCCCGCGGCCGCCATGGCCCACCCCTGCTCGCCGGTGGCCAGCCAGGTGCCGAGCCAGGCCAGCACCGCCAGCAGGACGGTCAGGACGAGCGCCCGCAGGACGTTCGGCGGGACCTTGGTCTTCTCGAACTGCGCGGCGACCCCGCTGGAGCGCATGGCCACCCGCACTATGGCCGCCAGCACCGCCGCGAGGGCGGCCGCGCACAGCGGTATCAGCCACTGCGCCTGTCGCTGGAAGCTCTGCCCGATCGCCGCGCAGTAGACCGCGAGGGCGGCGCCCACCCCGGGGCCGTACCACCAGGGCATCGGCGCGGGCCGCCGGGCTGCTGCCTGGGCTCGCTGGGCGAGCTCCAACGCCTGTGCGGGCGTGAGCTCCTCGGACTGCTCGTGCGCGTGCTGCCTGTCGTCAACCATCGGTTCCCCCGAGCGGACGTGCCGTCGAATCCGGCCCGCTGCCGGATCAAGTGCTGCCACTCTGTCACGTACTTTCCAGAAGGGAAAGTAATTTTCCGACGGCCCGTCAGCGGCCCCCTCAGCAGCGCGGATCGACCTCCCGGAAGGTGGCGTAGTGGTCGGCCGTCCAGTACTGCTCGCCGGTGCCGCCGGTGACGATCCGCCTGGTCCCGCGGTCGCCCGACCCGGGCGTGACCACGGTGAACTCGTGGTAGTAGCCGCTCCCCTGACGGGGCAGCCGCCCCTCCCGGTTCTCGAAGACGACGCCGTCCGAGCGGTACGGGTAGGGGCCGCCCCGGGCGATCAGGCCGAGCGTGTCGAGGGCCTGGGCGGGCAGTGCGCTGCGGCAGACGTCGGCCAGCGCCGGATCGGTGGGCGTCCAGGCGGCCCGGGCGGTGGGCGACTTGGCCGGAGCCGAGGGCTTGGGCGTGCTCGCGGCTGCGCCCCGGGTCGCGGCGGCGGACCCGGTGGGCCCGGCGGACGGGGACTTCGCGGCGCTCGCACCGTCCGGGTCGTTCCCGCCGTTCAGCAGGGCGGCGACCCCGGCGGCGAGGCCGAGCAGGATCGCGGCGACGAGGCCGACCAGGCGGTTTCTGCTGTTCATGCCCCAAGCCTGCCGCACCGGCCCACCCGGACGGCGCAGGCGGAGGACGCGGTCGGACGGCGCGGTCGGACGGGCGGGGCGCCCGGCCCGGGGAACGCCGCCGGGGCGGGAGCGGACGCCGTTGTCCGCTCCCGCCCCGGCTGCTCCGTACGGCGGCTCTCCTGCGCCGAGCTCCGCCGTACGCCCCTCCCCTTCCGGAGGGGTGCGGTCAGTGAACCGCGCTGCTTCGTGTCAGCGCGAGTCGCTGCCCGCCGTCTCGATGGCGGCGCGGCCTGCCTCCAGGCGCGCCACCGGGATCCGGAAGGGAGAGCATGACACGTAGTCCAGCCCCACCTCGTGGAAGAAGTGCACCGAGTCGGGGTCGCCGCCGTGCTCGCCGCAGACGCCGAGCTTGAGGTCGGGGCGGGTGGCCCGGCCGGCCTGCGCGGCGTTCTTGACCAGGGCGCCGACGCCGTCGCGGTCGATGGTCTCGAACGGGCTGACCCCGAAGATGCCCTTCTCCAGGTAGGCGGTGAAGAAGGAGGCCTCGACGTCGTCCCGGGAGAAGCCCCACACGGTCTGGGTCAGGTCGTTGGTGCCGAAGGAGAAGAAGTCGGCGGCCTCGGCGATCTGACCCGCGGTCACGGCGGCGCGCGGCAGCTCGATCATGGTGCCGAGCTTGATGTCCAGGCTGACGCCGGTGGACGCGGCGACCTCGGCGAGCACCCGCTCGCACTCGTCGCGGACCAGCTCCAGCTCCTGGACGGTGCCGACCAGCGGGATCATCACCTCGGGGCGCGGGTCGCCGCCGGCCAGCTTGCGCTCGGCCGCGGCCTCGGCGATCGCCCGGACCTGCATGCCGAACAGGCCGGGGATGACCAGGCCGAGGCGGACGCCGCGCAGGCCGAGCATCGGGTTGGCCTCGTGCAGCCGGTGCACGGCCTGGAGCAGGCGCAGGTCGTTCTCGTTCGGGTCCTTGCGGGCCTCGGCGAGGGCGACGCGCACCGACAGTTCGGTGATGTCCGGCAGGAACTCGTGCAGCGGCGGGTCGAGCAGCCGGACGGTGACCGGGAGGCCGTCCATCGACTGGAAGAGCTCCAGGAAGTCGCCCTTCTGCAGCGGCAGCAGGCTGGAGAGCGCGGTCTCGCGGTCCTTGTCGTTGTCCGCCAGGATCAGGTGCTCGACCTCCTTGCGGCGCTCCTCGCCGAGGAACATGTGCTCGGTGCGGCACAGGCCGATGCCCTGGGCGCCGTACCGGCGGGCGCGGTTCGCGTCCTCGGCGTTGTCGGCGTTGGCGCGCACCGCGAGGCGGCGGCGGCCGTCGGCGTGCGACATCAGCCGGTGCACGGCCTGGACCAGCCCGCCCTGGACGTCGGCGCCGGCGTGGATGGTGCCCTCGAAGTACTCGACCACCGGGGACGGCAGCACCGGGACCTCGCCCAGGTACACCTTGCCGTTGGCGCCGTCGATGGAGACCACGTCGCCCTCGTGGACGACCTGGCCGTCGGCGGTGGTGAACTTGCGGTTCTTGGTGTCGACCTCCAGTTCCTCGGCGCCGCAGACACAGGTCTTGCCCATGCCGCGGGCGACCACGGCCGCGTGCGAGGTCTTGCCGCCGCGCGAGGTGAGGATGCCCTCGGCCGCGATCATGCCTTCGAGGTCGTCCGGGTTGGTCTCGCGGCGGACCAGGATGACCTGCTCGCCGGAGCGCGACCACTTCACCGCGGTGTACGAGTCGAAGACCACCTTGCCGACCGCCGCGCCGGGCGAGGCGGCGATGCCGTACGCGACCGGCTTGGTCTCGGAGGTGGGCGCGAAGCGCGGGAACATCAGCTGGGCGAGCTGGCCGCCGGTGACCCGGTGCAGCGCCTCGTCCAGGTCGATCAGGCCCTGGTCGACGAGCTGGACGGCGATCCGGAACGCGGCGGCGGCGGTGCGCTTGCCGACCCGGGTCTGCAGCATCCAGAGCTTGCCGCGCTCGATGGTGAACTCGATGTCGCACAGGTCCCGGTAGTGGGTCTCCAGGGTGTGCATGATGGTCATCAGCTCGTCGTACGACTTCTTGTCGAGCTGCTCCAGGTCGGCCAGCGGCAGGGTGTTGCGGATGCCCGCCACCACGTCCTCGCCCTGGGCGTTCTGCAGGTAGTCGCCGTAGACGCCCTGGGTGCCGGTGGAGGGGTCGCGGGTGAAGGCGACACCGGTGCCCGAGTCCTCGCCGAGGTTGCCGAAGACCATGGTGCAGACGTTGACGGCGGTGCCCAGGTCGTTCGGGATGCGCTCCTGCCGGCGGTACAGGCGGGCCCGGTCGCCGTTCCAGGAGTGGAAGACCGCGTGGATCGCCAGGTCGAGCTGCTCGCGCGGCTCCTGCGGGAACTCCCGGCCGGTCTCCCGGAGCACGATCGCCTTGAAGGTGGCGACCAGCGACTCCAGGTCCGCGGCGGTGAGGTCCAGGTCGTCGGCGGTGCCCTTGGCGTGCTTGGCCTCGTCCAGCGCCTCCTCGAACAGCTCGCCGTCGACGCCCAGCACGGTCTTGCCGAACATCTGGACCAGGCGGCGGTACGAGTCCCAGGCGAAGCGCTCGTTGCCGGACTGGGCGGCGAGCCCGGCCACCGAGGCGTCGGAGAGGCCGATGTTCAGGACGGTGTCCATCATGCCGGGCATCGAGAACTTGGCACCCGAGCGCACCGAGACCAGCAGCGGGTCGTCGGCCTGGCCGAGCTGCTTGCCCATCTGCTGCTCGAGGGCGGCCAGGTGGCCGGTGATCTCCTCGTTCAGCGATCCCGGCTCGCTGCCGGTCTCCAGGAAGACCTTGCAGGCGTCGGTGGTGATGGTGAACCCCGGAGGGACGGGGAGACCCAGGTTGGTCATCTCGGCGAGGTTCGCACCCTTCCCGCCGAGAAGGTCCTTCAGGTCCTTGTTTCCTTCGGTGAAGGAGTAAACAAACTTCTGCTGCGCCGCCACGGGTCGTTCTCCTCGCACACGGTTGGCCTGACGCCGGAGAACATACCCATTTCGAAGGCCTTCTAGGGGAGCGAATAGCTCGTACGAGCTGCTGGGCGGGCGATTGGCCAGCAGATCTAATGCCCGGGCGGGCGTTTGCCTGCGTTGCTGAAATCGTCCGGATGACGCTTGTGACAGTTCAAGAAGTGAAGGCGTCGCCACATACAGCTCACGCGAACCGGACACATGGTGACGGCATTCGCTCCGCCACGTTTCCCCGGCTTGATTTCCTGCAGCCAGCCGCGGCGATCCGCCGGAGAGCCCGTTCGGGAAGCGATCCCGACTTGTACACCTTGGCGAAGTCTGCTGACCGACTGTCACTCGCCACGATATGTGGCCAGCATCACGAGCGCATCTCAGCCGTCGAGCGGAGTCGGCCTACGTCGGGCATCGCTTTCCGTTGATTCTCTCGTCGCTCTGCGTTGCTCGAATTCGCCTCCGAGGAGCCCTACTGTCCAGCTTGGACAACACGGCCGGGACGTCGCGGCCAGGCCGGGATTTACGTCAGACCTGCCATTGAGTACAGATCAGCCACCAGAAGTGTCCGATTCGGCGTCTTCGGCGAGCCGGGCACACTCGTACGGATCGTCCAACCAGCCTTCGGGCAGGACCACCCGGTTGTTGCCGCTGGTCCGGCCGCGGGGGCCGTCGGCGCCGATCGGCCAGCTCTGCTCCTGGTCGACCAGGGCCAGCGTCTCCGCGAGCTCGGTCAGCGAGCTGGAGCTGGCGAGCCGCACCCGCAGCTCGGACCCGACCGAGAAGCCCTTGGTGTACCAGGCGACGTGCTTGCGGAAGTCGATGACGCCACGGGCCTCGTCGCCCAGCCACTCCCCCAGCAGTTGGGCGTGCCGCACCATGGCGCGGGCCACGTACGCGAAGGTCGGGCGGGCGTAGTCGACCTCCCCCTCGAAGATCGACACCAGGTCCTTGAACAGCCAGGGCCGTCCCAGGCAGCCCCGGCCGACCACCACGCCGTCGCAGCCGGTCTCGCGCATCATCCGCACCGCGTCGTCGGCGGACCAGATGTCTCCGTTGCCGAGCACCGGGATGCCGGACGGGACGGACTCGCGGAGCCGGGCGATGGCCGACCAGTCCGCGGTGCCGCCGTAGTGCTGGGCCGCGGTGCGGCCGTGCAGGGCGATCGCGGAGACACCCTCCTCCGCGCCGATCCGGCCCGCGTCGAGGTAGGTGAGGTGCTCGTCGTCGATGCCCTTGCGCATCTTCATGGTGACGGGCAGGTCACCCGCGTTGGCGACCGCCTGACGCAGGATGTCGCGCAGCAGGTTGCGCTTGTACGGCAACGCGGAGCCGCCGCCCTTGCGGGTCACCTTGGGGACGGGGCAGCCGAAGTTGAGGTCGATGTGGTCGGCCAGGCCCTCCGCGGAGATCATCCGCGCCGCCTTGCCGACGGTCTCCGGGTCCACCCCGTACAGCTGGATCGAACGCGGCTTCTCGCTCGGGTCGAACTTGATCAGCTGCATGGTCTTGGCGTTGCGCTCGACCAGGGCGCGGGTGGTGATCATCTCGGAGACGTACAGGCCCCGGCCGCCGCTCTGCTCCCGGCACAGGGTGCGGAAGGGGGCGTTGGTGATGCCGGCCATCGGCGCCAGCACCACCGGCGGCCAGACCTGCATCGGCCCGATGTTCAACGGGGCGAACTCCGGCGTGCCGGGTGCTGCGGGAGTGGCCTGGGCGGTGTCGGGCGTGGTGGTCATGCGCGGCGGATCCTCATACGGGTAGGGCCCCAACGGCGGGCTTCCGGACTCTCCATTCTCTCCCACCCGCCGGACCGGGCGGTCCGGGCGGTCAGGACGCCCCCGCCCGGCCGATGGTGACGGTGCCGGAGGCGGAGGTGACGTCGAGCAGCCGTGGTGAGTCGACGTCCTGCAGGGACTGGTCGACCGCCCGGTGGCCGCCGTCGAGGCTGAGGTCGATCCGGTACCGGCTGTGGTCGTCGGGCAGTTGCAGGACGAGGTTCCCTGAGGCGAGGCGGGTGGTGACCTCGTCCGGCGGGCGGTCGTACTGCAGGGTGACGTCCCCGGAGGAGGAGGACAGCTGGGCTCTGGAGGCGCTCAGCCCCGTTCCGGTGATCTGGCCGGACCCGCTCCGCGCCCAGACCGGCCCGCTGACCCCGGTCAGTTGGATCTGGCCGCTGCCGGTCTCCGCCGAGACGCTGCCGGACAGGCCCACGACCTCCGTCCGCCCGGAGCCGTTGCGGGCGTGGACGGTGGTGGTCGGCGGCACCTGTATCTCCAGGGACACCGGGCAGCCCTGCAGGACCCGGGCTTCCGGGCAGCCGACGGAGAGCGACATCGTGCCCGCGTCTATCCGCTCGGCGACGGTGGGCTTCCGCAGGGCCCAGCCGATCCGCTCGGACACCACCACCCGGTCGGTGGCCCCGGAGCGGACGGTGACCTGGGCCGGGCCGGCGTCGATGTCGAGCTGTCCGACCGGCTCGAAGTACGTCCGCTCCTGGGTGGTCTCCTGCTGGACGAGGAACGCCCCCGTGGCCCCGGCGCCCAGCAGGAGGACGCAGGCCAGGACCAGCACGCCGACGATCCGCCAGGCCCGGCGCTCGCCCGGGCCCGCTGCGGCGGGCGGCCCGACCGGCCCCGGGACCGGCAGCCAGCGGGCGAGCCGGCCCGGCCCGGGAGCGGACCGCTGCTCCGGCGGGTGTTCCGACGGGACGGCTCGGGTCACTGGCTGACCTCCAGGAAGCGCAGCACCGCGAGCACCCTGCGGTGGGTGTCCTCCGCGGGCGGCAGGTCGAGCTTGGTGAGGATGGAGTTGATGTGCTTGGAGACGGCGCTGTCGCTGACCACCAGGGACTCGGCGATCGCGGTGTTCGAACGCCCCTCGGCCATCAGGGCCAGCACGTCCCGCTCGCGGGGCGTCAGCCGGTGCAGCGGATCCCTGTCGCGGCGCAGCAGCAGTTGGGCGACCACCTCCGGGTCGAGGGCGGTGCCGCCCTGGGCGACCCGCTGCAGCGCCTCCACGAACTCGTCCACGTTGGCGACCCGCTGCTTGAGCAGGTAGCCGACGCCGCTGGTGTTCTTGGCCAGCAAGTCCGCCGCGTAGCGCTCCTCGACGAACTGGGAGAGCAGGACGACCGCGGTGCCGGGCCACTGCCGCCGGATCATCAGCGCGGCCCGGACCCCCTCGTCGGTGAACCCCGGGGGCATCCGGACGTCCGCCACGACGATCTGCGGGCGGTGCTCCTCGACGGCGGCGAGCAGCGCCTCGGCGTCCCCCACGGCGGCAGCGACCTCGTAGCCCTCGCTCTCCAGTACCTTGACGATGCCGATCCTCAGGAGGACCGAGTCCTCGGCGATCACAGCTCGCATGGCAGCTCCATGGTGATGGTGGTCGGGCCCCCGCGGGGGCTGGTGACGGCGAAGGATCCGTCGACCGAGGCGGCGCGCTTGCGCAGGCCGGTGAGGCCGGTGCCGCGGTCGGCGTCCGCCCCGCCGACGCCGTCGTCGGTGACGGTGATGTGCAGCCGGTCGGCGGCCCGGCGCAGGACGAGGTCGATGCGGGAGGCCCGGGAGTGCTTGGCGGCGTTGGCCAGGGCCTCGGAGACCGTGAAGTAGGCGACCGCCTCCACGGTGGGGGCTATCCGGCCCGGGAGGTCGACCGTGAGGTGCACGGGGACGGGGCTGCGGGCGGCGATGCCGGAGAGCGCCGCGTCGAGCCCGCGGTCCTCCAGCACCGCCGGGTGCAGGCCGCGGACCAGGTCGTGGAGCTCCTTGACGGCTGCCTGTGCCTCCTCGTGCGCGGCGACGATGACCTCCATGGCTTCGGCCGGGAGGTGCTTGAGGGTGCGCCGGGCGAGCCCCAGGTTCATCGCGAGCGAGACCAGGCGCTGCTGCGCACCGTCGTGCAGGTCCCGTTCGATGCGGCGCCGTTCGGCGTCGGCCGCATCCACCACGTCCACCCGGCTGCGGGCCAGGTGCTCGACGCGGCGCTCCAGGAGCTCCGCCCGGTTGGGGCCGAGCAGGGCCCGGACCGCCCACAGGTCGACGGCGGCGAACAGGGCGGCGAGCCAGGGCACGACGGCCAGCAGGAGCAGGCCGCCGAGGGTGGCGACGGCGCCGTCGACGACCCAACCCGGCCGGGCCCGCAGGGAGTTGCCGGGCGGCAGCAGCCAGACCCAGCCGAAGAAGCCGAGCAGGACGGCCGCGGCCCCCCAGAGGCCGATCACCAGGCCGGCGCACAGGGCCTGCACCGGGGCGACCACCAGGTGGTGGACCGCCTGCCGCCACGTCAGCCCCGCGCGGAGCCGGGCCAGCCAGGCCGCCCCGGGCGGGACCCGGCCCGGGACCTCCACCCCGCGCAGGGCGCGGACCCGGCTGCGCTGGGCGGTGGTCAGCAGGTCGAGGAGGGCCACGGTCAGGAGCAGCCACAGCAGCAGGACGCCGCCCGAGGCGCCGGGGACGACCAGCCATGGCAGGCCGAACGGGAGGCCCGCGGCCAGGAACAGCGAGTCCCGTCGAGCGCCCGCGGACCACGGCGTGCGCGCGGCCAGGGCGGCCAGGACGGCCCGGCCCGCGGCGCCCCGGACCGCCCGGCGCGGGGGCGTGTCGATCTTCGACTGGAACATGCGGATCAGCGTAGAGGCCGCCCGATTTCGGCTTCCATGGCGCAGGCCTCCGTGTTTTTGGTGTACCTGGGTACACCAAAAACACGGATGCGTGCATTACCGACAAGATCCTTGCTCCGAACGATTCTTGACGGCATGACGAACACGAACCTGATGCGTTGCGGCCGCGGCCCGTTCTCCCCCTTCCGGGCGACGGCCCCCGGTTCCTCCGACTTCCTCCGCGAACTCGTCCACGAACCGGACGGGTTGGGGCTGATCGCCGCGGTCGGCCCGTGGGCGGCGCGGCTGCGGGCCGGTCGCCGACCGGCCGTGGAGGTCTACGAGTACGGCGAACTGCTCGACGTCGTGGTCGAGTCGCCGCTCGGTGGCACCGGGCTGCGCGGGGCACGGCGCGGGGCGTCCGGGAGGCCGGGCGGCGGTCCGTTCTCCTGTGCCTGGGGCCGGTTGCCGCCCTGCGGGGCGCCCCCGCCGGTGCGCTTCCTCACCGGCGGCCTGCGGCGGCGGGCGACGGGGGCCTCGGCCGTGCGGACGGCGGGCCGGTTCTGGTTCGCCTCGGCGGCCGGCGAGTTCCGCTGGGCGCAGTTGCCGGTGCCCGGCTGCGCCTGCGCGGGGCACACGGAGCAGAAAGGTGCAGCATGAGCGGGTTCCTCACCGGGCCCGTCCGGGCCGGTGCGGGTGGCCTCGTCCGGACGGGGCGTCCGACGGTTCCGGGCCCGCGGGCCCGGTGGCTGCGACCGGAAGTGCTGCTCCTGGGCTGCGGGTTGATCCTGCTGCCCTGGTCGGTGCTGCTCGCCTCGCTTCCCGGCGGCCCTCCCTGGGCGGTGCTCGACCTGGCCGAGTCGGCCGCCCTGTCCGCTGCCGCCGTGCAGCTGCGGCGAGGGCGGCGCCCGTTCGGTCCCGCCGTTCTGGCCGGCGTCCTGCTGGTCACGGACGCCGGGTGCGACGTGGCGACGGCGACCGGCCGGTCCGAGTTGCTGGTCGCCCTGCTGATGGCGGTGTGCGCGGAGTTGCCGCTGGCAGCCGTGTGCTGGTCGGTGGCGTTCCTCGCGGACGGCCGCGGTCCGGCGTCGGCTGCCGGTCGGTGGCGTCGGTTCCGGCCGCTCCGGGAGCGTGCCGCCACCCCGGCTCCGGTGGGCGAACTGCCCATCGGCTTCCCCACGGAAGGAGTGTCAGTGCAGAACGTCCACCTGACGGAGCGGTCCGCTCAGGGAGCCGTGCCCGGGCCCCCGGCGAGCCGGTCGTACGCCGGGGTGTCGAGCCGGCTGCTGATCGCCGCGGCGTCGGCCGGGCCGGGTTGCCCGGCCGACGCCGGGAAGTTCTGCCCCGGCCCCGGTCCCTCGGCAGCCCCGGGGGTCGGCGGGTGCGGCCGCCCCACCCGGGCGCCCGGCGCGGTGCTGGCCACCAGGCCGCGGCCCCGCACCGGTGCTCGGGCAGCCCTGCCCCGCCCGGGCCGGTCGCATCCGGTGCCGTCCGCCGGGGCGAGAGCGGCCGCCTCCGCCCGGCGCGATCCCGGGGTACGGCGGCAGCCCTCCCCGGAACGGCAGAACCGCTACGGGGAGGGGGCCCGCGACAGCCCGGCGGGAGGCGGACCGGTTCGCGTCGCCGCTCTCCGGCCAGGTACTGAGCGCCCAGAGGGAACGGTCCGCGGGGCGGAGGTCCCGGACGTCCCTCCCCGCGCCTGACCCGTCCGCCCCCGCCAACTCACCCGACCCACCCACCCGCCCGTTCCCGAGCCGAGAGGAGTCGCACGGCCCCACCGATGCTCCGGCGGCCGACACCGCCACCGACCTGATCGCATTCCTCCTCCCTGCCCCTCCTGCTCCTTGACTCCTGCACAGTGCGATCGACCCTGCCGACCGTCGCCCGTGATCCGGCCATCGGCCCCGCTACCGGGGCCGCGCTCGCCGGTGCGGGGCACGGTCGGCAGGGACTGCCGCGCATCGGATCCCCGGGTGCGGGCCGGGCGCGGTACGGCGGGTCGCCGCGCAGAAAATGGAAAGCCGCCGGTCGGGGCCGGTGCGATGATGACGCCATGACGACGAGCCCGGTCCTCCCTCCGCTGGAGGCGCGCACCCGCGAGCAGTTGACGGCCGCGGTCGCGTCCGGAGCCCGCCCGAAGTACCTGCACTTCTGGGGGCACCGGCCGCAGCGGGACGGGCAGATCGGGCCAGGTGCGCTCAGCCAGTGGTGGCCCTCCCCGTTCACCGTCGACGGGGTCGAGTACCGCACCGCCGAACACTGGATGATGGCCGGGAAGGCCCGGCTGTTCGGGGACGAGGAGGCCGTCCCGGGCATCCTGCGGGCACGGACGCCCGCGGAGGCGAAGAACCTGGGCCGTCTGGTCGCGGGGTTCGACGAGGAGCGGTGGGTGGCGCACCGCTTCGAACTGGTGGTGGTCGGCAGCACCGCGAAGTTCGGACAGGACGAACGGCTCCGCGCGTACCTGCTCGGCACCGGCGGGCGCGTCCTGGTGGAAGCCAGCCCGCTCGACCGGATCTGGGGCATCGGGCTCGCGGCCGACGACGAGCGGGCGAACTCCCCCGCCCGGTGGCAGGGTTCGAACCTGCTCGGTTTCGCCTTGATGGAGGCACGGGCCCGGCTGACGGGCTGACCTCATCCCCCGGTGAACGCTACCGGGGCAGTAGCTGACCCGCTTACCACACAAACAGGGTGCGCCGACCGGGATTTGGCCGAAACTACCGAGTCCCGTCGGCCTTCCGCACCACACCGGCCACTCGCGCCCCCATCTCGCAAAGGTTAAGACTTGCTCCCGTAACGTGGCCGCCGTACGGCACCGCCAGGATGGCCACCAGTTGTTGTGTTCGGAGGCCGGGCGGGTGGCCTCCACGGAGAGGTCGGGGCGGGGCGCGATGACCGTACACAATCCGGGGCCGGACTCGGCCGATGTCCAAACGCTCAGAGCGGAGTTGGACGAACTACTGAGGGCGCGGCAGTTCGCCGCGCAGCGCGAACGCAGACTCGCCGAAGCCGTCCGGGGCGGCCACGAACCCGACCACGCGCCCGCGTACGGCCGCCCGCCCAGGCAGCCCGATCCCGAACTGCTGCGGCAACTCGTCCAGGCCCAGCACCTCCGCGAAGGACTCGGCGCACGCTGCCTGGAACTGAGCGACCGCCTCCTGGCTGCCGAGGACCGGCAGTTGGCGGGCCGACTGGCCAACGGACCCTCCCCCGCCCTGCCCGACACTCCCCGGAGCCGCACCGAAGAACCCGGGGCCCACCACCGCCCGACCGGGCCGACCGCTTCCCTGGTGCCTCCGCAACGCCAGTTCCCCACCGGGGCCCGCTTCGGCAGCGGACACCGCACCGGCCCCGCCCCCGACCGGAGCGCCGCATCCGAAGAACCGAGCGGCACGACCGATGCCGCCGCCCCGATCACTCCCCCGACCGCCGACGCCCCGCAGCTGCGCGGCGCCCGGTTCGGGACCAGCCGCCCGCTGCGGCTCGCCCGGCAGAGCGACGACCCCGCTGCCGCCTCCGTTCCCCCGCCCCGCACCGACAGCGGACAACACGGCACGGCCGCCCGGGGCAGCAACCCGAACGCCGGAACGGATGAACCCGTCGGCACCTCCTGGGCCAGAACGCGCCCCCCTCACACGGGCCTTGACAGCAAAAGGGCCGGAAGCACCGTCCCCCCGCACGCCGGAGGCGACAACACCGGCAGCAGCACCGGCAGCGGGCCCCGGGCCAGGACGGGCGTGGAGTTGGTCACCCTCGTCCAGCGGATCGCCGACCTGCACCGGCAGGGTGCGGTGCACGAGTCCGCGGCCCTCGTCGGCCAGGCGGCGCTGATGATCACTCCGGGCGACCTGGTCGCACTGGCCACGCTGCTGCGTGCCGAGGGACCGGCCGGTTCCTCCACCTATCTGGCCAGGTCGGTGGCCGCCGGCGCCCCGGAGCACGCGGCGGCCGCCCTGGCCGAACTACGCCGCGCGGGGCTGGTGGACGAGGCCGCCGACCTGTTCCACGCCCTGTGGTCGGTGAGCACGCAGGTCCTCCCGGCGCTGCTCGCGGCGCTGGAGCAGTCCGGGCAGTCCGCCGACGGGCAGACCCTGCTGTGGGAGCGCGCCTCCGCCCCCGCCGCTGAACTCTCCGAACTGACCGGGAAGCTGCGGTCGGCCGGGCGTTCCGACGACGTCCGCCACCTGCTGCGCCAGGCGGCGGGTCGACCGGTCGGGGAGGTCGCCGCGATCGCCGCTGCGCTGGACGGGGAGTCAGCTGCCGAGCTGGTCGGCGAGCTGGTGCGGATGCGTTCGGCGAGCGATGTCGGCCAGTTCGCGGCCGCGGTCCGGGATTCGGCGGAGTTGTACGACGCGGTGCTGTTCGCCGCCGACGGCCTGGAGGAGAACCGGGCCCGCAGCGCGTTCGCGGCGCTGCGCACCGCCGGATTGCCGACCGAGTCGGCACCCAGGTCCCGGCCGAAGTCCCGCCTGCGCCGCTGAACGGGCTTCCGCCCGGCTCTTCGTTCCTCCGGCCCGGCCGCGGGCGGGAACGGGGAGCAGGAGGCCAGTGGAACGGAGCGACTGGGCCGGGCCGTTGGGCGCGTCCGCCCCGAGAACGCCGTCCGGCCGACGGGACGCCCCGGGAGGGGCGCCCGTCGGCCGGACGGAGGACTGACTGGCTGACTGGCTGGCTGGCTGGCTGGCTGGCTGGCTGGCTAACTGACCAGCCCGCTGCGGCGCTGTTTCCGGTGCCCGGTGTCAGCAGCCGATCAGGCGGGCGCCCAGGTAGGACTTCACCTGGTCGAGCGACACCCGCTCCTGCGCCATGGTGTCACGCTCGCGCACGGTCACCGCGTTGTCCTCGAGGGTGTCGAAGTCGACGGTGACGCAGAACGGGGTGCCGATCTCGTCCTGGCGGCGGTAGCGCTTGCCGATCGCGCCGGCGTCGTCGAACTCGACGTTCCAGGCGGAGCGCAGGTCGGCGGCGAGGCCGCGGGCCTTGGGCGAGAGGTCGGCGTTGCGGGACAGCGGGAGCACCGCGACCTTGACCGGGGCCAGCCGCGGGTCGAGCCGCATGCCGACGCGCTTCTCCATGACGCCCTTGGCGTTCGGCGCCTCGTCCTCGAAGTAGGCGTCGAGCAGGAAGGCCAGCATGGCGCGGTTGAGGCCGGCCGCGGGCTCGATGACGTACGGGAAGTACCGCTCGTTCGCGTCCTGGTCGAAGTACTTGAGGTCCTGGCCGGAGTGCTCGCTGTGCACCGTCAGGTCGTAGTCGGTGCGGTTGGCCACGCCCTCCAGCTCGGAGAACTCGCTGCCGCCGAAGTTGAAGCGGTACTCGATGTCCACCGTGCGCTTGGCGTAGTGGGACAGCTTCTCCTTGGGGTGCTCGAAGAAGCGCATGTTCTCGGTCCGCAGGCCGAGGTCGACGTACCAGTTCCAGCGCTGCTCGAGCCAGTACTCGTGCCAGGTCTCGTCCTCGCCCGGCTTGACGAAGAACTCCATCTCCATCTGCTCGAACTCGCGGGTGCGGAAGATGAAGTTGCCGGGGGTGATCTCGTTGCGGAAGCTCTTGCCGACCTGGGCGATGCCGAACGGCGGCTTCTTGCGCGTGGTGGTCTGCACGGCGCGGAAGTTGGTGAAGATGCCCTGCGCGGTCTCGGGGCGCAGGTAGGCCAGGCCGGAGGCGTCCTCGGTGACGCCGAGGTGCGTCTTCAGCATGCCCGAGAACTCCTTGGGCTCCGTGAAGGCGCCCTTGTTCCCGCAGTTCGGGCAGTTGAGGTCGGCAAGGCCGTTGGCGGGGAGCTTGCCGTGCTTGGCCTCGTAGGCCTCTTCCAGGTGGTCGGCGCGGAAGCGCTTGTGACAGGAGAGGCACTCGGTCAGCGGGTCGTTGAAGGTCGCGACGTGGCCGGAAGCCTCCCAGACCTCGCGGGCGAGGATCACCGAGGAGTCGATGCCGACGACGTCCTCCCGAGCGGTGACCATCGCGCGCCACCACTGGCGCTTGATGTTCTCCTTGAGCTCGACTCCCAGCGGACCGTAGTCCCAGGCGGCGCGGGTACCGCCGTAGATCTCGCTGCAAGGGTAGACGAAGCCACGGCGCTTGCTCAGGCTGACGATCGTGTCGATCTTGTCGGCGGCCACAGTGCTCTCTTCAGTACGACGGCACGGTCAGGGCGCGGCTGGTTGCGCGCGCCCGAATAACTCAGGGTACCGGGGATGCAGGGGCGGGGTTCAACTCGATAGTGGCACGGGCGGGCCGCCGGGTGGCTGTACCGGGAGTGAACAGCCGTGCGTTCTCCGGCGTGTTGGAGGTTGCCCGGTGAGGCTGCGGCAGCACGACGGCGAGGACGGCGCCGCGGGCTCGTAGGGGACGGCCCCACCCAATGCAAGTTGACAATCATTTCCAGATAAGATGAGAATGGTTGTCATGAAGATTCGTCGCCCCTCCCCCCCGGCAGCCCTCGCCGTCACCGCCGTCGTCGGATCGCTGCTGCTCTCCGCCTGCGGCGGCGTCAGCAGCGCGGCGGGGAAGGACGGCGGCAAGCTGGAGGTGGTGGCCTCCTTCTACCCGATGGAGTTCCTGACCCGGCAGATAGGCGGGGAGCACGTCAAGGTCACCGACCTGACCGCCCCCGGCGTGGAGCCGCACGACCTGGAGCTGACCGCCAAGCAGGTCGCGGCCGTCCAGCGGGCCGACGCGGTGGTCTACCTGAAGGGCCTGCAGCCGACCGTGGACAAGGCCGTCGCGCAGTCCCACGTCAAGCACGCGGTGGACGCCACCGCCGTCTCCCCGCTGGTGGACCACCACCTGGACGAGGGCGGGGAGGACGAGAACGAGGCGCACGACGGCGAGCAGGGACACGAGCACGAGCACGAGGGCGCGACCGGCGACCCGCACATCTGGCTGGACCCGACCCGGTACGCGGCGGTGGCCCGCAGCGTGGGCGCCGAGTTCGCGGAGATCGACCCCGCCAACGCCGCCGACTACCAGCGCAACACCGACGACCTGGTGGCCCGGTTGACCTCCCTGGACGGGGAGTTCAAGAAGGGCCTGGCCGACACCGACACCCGGACCTTCGTCACCAGCCACGCCGCGTTCGGCTACCTCGCCGACCACTACGGGCTGGAGCAGGTCGCGATCAACGGGGTCGACCCGGAGGCCGAGCCCACCCCGTCCCGGATGGCCGCGATCCAGCGCGCCGCCAAGGAGAACGGCGCGACCACCGTCTTCTTCGAAGCCCTGGTCAGCCCCAAGCTCGCCGAGACCGTCGCCACCGACCTGGGGCTCAAGACCGCCGTGCTCGACCCCCTGGAGGGGATCAAGGAGCCGGACCGGAACGACTACTTCTCCGTCATGCGGCAGAACCTGACCAACCTGCGGGCCGCACTCGGCGCCCGCTGAACCATCCGAGCGGACCTGAGCGAGCGGCGAGAGCAGAGCGAGGAACCACCTATGAGTGCTGTCATTTCCCCGACAGGCTCCGACCGGCCGCGTCCGTCCTCCTCCGAGGCCACCGGACCCGGCGACACCGGCCCCGACCACACCGACCCCGGCCGCACCAGCCCCGCTGACACCGGGCCCGCGGACACCGGACCCGCGGACACCGGACCCCCGGTCGTCGCCCTCCGGGGCGCGGTCGCCACCGTCGGAGGGCGGCCGGTGCTGCGCGGCGTCGACCTGACCGTCCGGCCGGGCGAAGTGGTCGCCCTGCTGGGCGCCAACGGCTCCGGCAAGTCCACCACCGTGAAGAGCGTGATCGGCTCGGTGCCGCTGGAGCACGGCGACCTGGAACTGTTCGGGCGCCCCCGCCGCAGGTTCCGGGACTGGCACCGGATCGGGTACGTCCCGCAGCGCACCACCGCGGCCGGCGGGGTGCCGGCCACCGTCCGCGAGGTGGTCTCCACCGGACGGCTGCCGCAGCACCGGCTGCTGCCGTTCCGCCGCAAGGACCGGGCCGCGGTGGACCGGGCGCTGACCGCCGTCGGCATGCTGGACCGGGCCGGAGACGGGGTGGCCCACCTGTCCGGCGGGCAGCACCAGCGGGTGCTGATCGCCCGCGCCCTGGTCGGCGTCCCCGACCTGCTGATCATGGACGAGCCGATGGCCGGGGTCGACGTGGACAGCCAGCAGGTGCTCGCCGACATCCTCCGCAGCGAGGTGGAGCGCGGCTGCGCGGTGCTGCTGGTGCTGCACGAGCTCGGCCCGCTGGAGCCGCTGATCGACCGCGCCGTGGTGCTCCGCGACGGCTGCGTGGCGCACGACGGGCCGCCGCCCCGGAACGTCGGCCAGCACGCGCTGCCCGGCCACGACCACGTCCACCCGCACGCCGACGACCACCACCGCACCACCCAGGGGCTACTGGCATGATCGAGATGTTCCAACCCGACTTCATGCAGCGGGCGTTCCTCGCCGCCGTCCTGGTCGGCGTCACCGCGCCCTCGATCGGCATCTACCTGGTGCAGCGCCGACAGGCGCTGATGGGCGACGGCATCGGGCACGTCGCGCTGACGGGCGTCGGCCTCGGCTTCCTGTTCCAGGCCAACCCGATGTGGACGGCGGTGCTGGTCTGCGTGCTCGGCGCCGTCGTGATGGAGCTGGTCCGGGCCCGCGGCAACCAGCGCGGCGACATCGCGCTGGCGATGCTCTTCTACGGCGGCATGGCCGGCGGCAAACTGCTGGTCTCGATGAGCAGCCAGTCCGGCGCGGGCAGCCTGGAGAGCTACCTGTGGGGCTCCATCCTGTTCGTCTCCCCCGGCGACCTGGCGGTGATCGGCCTGCTCGCCGCGGTGGTCCTCGCGGTCACCGTGGGCCTGCGCCGCCAACTGTTCGCGGTCTGCCAGGACGAGGAGTTCGCCCGGGTCACCGGCCTGCCGGTGCGGGTGCTGAACCTGCTGCTCGCGGTGATGGCCGCGGTCACCGTGACCGTCGCCATGCGGGTGGTCGGCCTGCTGCTGGTGAGCGCGCTGATGGTGGTCCCGGTGGCGGCCGCCCAGCAGTTGACCCGCTCCTTCGCGGCCACCCAGGCCACCGCGATCGGCGTGGGCGTGGTGACGGCGCTGCTCGGCGTCGGCACCTCCTACCAGGCCGACCTGCCGTCCGGACCGACCATCGTCTTCCTCGCCATCCTCACCTTCGCCCTGTTCAGCGCGATCGCCGCCCCGCTGGCCAGGCGGCGCCACCGGGCCTCGGCCGAACACGGTCCGGCGGTGTGCGACGTGGCCCTGCCCGGCGGCGCGAACTCCACCCGCGATCCGGGAACCGCGGAGGGCGCCGGCGCAGTCGTGGAGACCACGGAGCCGGTCCGGGCACCGGCGGGGGCCGCGGTCGGCAAGCCGTTGTCGGGGGAGTCACTGTCAAGTCGGGGGCTGGCACAATGATGTGCGAAACCACCCGATCAGCAGGAGGACCCACGGTGACAACCGCAGGCCCGTCGCCGCGCGCGCGATCGACTCGGCAGCGCACCGCCGTCTCGGCGGTCCTGGACGAGATTGAGGACTTCCGCAGCGCGCAGGAACTGCACGACATGCTCAAGCACCGGGGCGACTCGGTGGGTCTGACCACCGTCTACCGCACGCTGCAGTCGCTGGCCGAGGCCGGCGAGGTGGACGTGCTGCGCACCGCCGAGGGCGAGGCGGTCTACCGGCGGTGCAGCAGCGGGCACCACCACCACCTGGTGTGCCGGCACTGCGGGGCGACCGTCGAGGTCGAGGGCCCCGCGGTCGAACGCTGGGCCAACGCGGTCGCCGCCGAACACGGCTTCAGCGACATCGCGCACACGCTGGAGATCTTCGGCACCTGCGGCGACTGCGCCGCCAAGCAGCAGCAGGCGGAGTAGCCGCACGGCGACCGGGCGGCGTGCGCCGCCCCGGCCCCGGCAGCAGCGAGGGCCCGGATCGGAGCAGTCCGATCCGGGCCCTCGGCCGTCCCGCGCCGCACGGGCGCACATCACACGGGCCCCACCGCACGCGCCCGCACCGCATGGGCCCACCTGCCGCGCGGGCCCGTGCGGCAGGTGGGCCCGCGCGGCGGGCCGGTCAGCGCTGCGGCGGGAGTTCGGCGTTGACGTCGTTGGGGAGCGCCCCGCCGAAGCGGCGGTCGCGGCGGGCGTACTGCTCGCAGGCGCGCCACAGGTCGCGGCGGTCGAAGTCCGGCCAGAGCACGTCCTGGAAGACCAGCTCGGCGTAGGCGGACTGCCAGGCGAGGAAGTTGGAGGTGCGCTGCTCGCCGCTGGGGCGCAGGAACAGGTCGACGTCCGGCATGTCCGGGTAGTACAGGTACTTGGCGAACAGCTTCTCGTTGACCTTCTCCGGGTTGAGCTTCCCGGCGGCGACGTCGCGGGCGATCGCCAGCGCGGCGTCGGCGATCTCGGCCCGGCCGCCGTAGTTGAGGCAGAAGTACAGCGTCATCGCGTCGTTGTTCTTGGTCTGCTCCTGGGCGACCTGGAGCTCCTGGACCACGCTCTTCCACATCCGCGGCATCCGGCCGGCCCAGCGGATCCGGATGCCCATGGCGTCCATCTCGTCGCGGCGGCGGCGGATCACGTCCCGGTTGAAGTTCATCAGGAACTTCACCTCGTCCGGGGAGCGCTTCCAGTTCTCGGTGGAGAACGCGTACAGCGAGAGGTTCTTGACCCCGACCTCCAGGCAGCCGCGCAGCACGTCCAGGACGACGCCCTCGCCGACCCGGTGGCCCTCGGTGCGGGGCAGGCCGCGCTCCTTGGCCCAGCGGCCGTTGCCGTCCATGACCACCGCGACGTGGTTGGGGACCAGCTCACCGGGGATCTTCGGCGGCTTGGCACCGCTCGGGTGCGGGGCCGGGGCCTCGTACGTCCGCTTGCTGCCGAACAGCCGTCGCGCGACCATGCTCATTTCTCCACGTATCTCATCGAGCGGATGCCCCGCTCCAGGTGCCACTGCAGGTAGGCGGCCACCAGCCCGCTGCCCTCGCGCCAGTACCGCGGCTCGCAGCCGTCGGCGGTCTGCCAGTCTCCGGAGAGCAGCGCGCCGAGCAGTACCAGTGTCTCAGGGGAGGGTACGGCACTTCCGGGCACCCGGCAGTCGCCGCACAGCACGCCACCGGCCTGGAGCGAGAAGAAGCGGTTGGGGCCGGGCAGCCCGCAGCGGGCGCAGTCGGTGAAGCTCGCGCCGTAGCCGTTGACGGCGAGCGAGCGCAGCAGGAAGGCGTCCAGCACCAGGTGCGACTGGTGGGTGCCGGCGGCCAGCGTGCGCAGGGCGCCGACCAGCAGCAGGTACTGCTGGACGGCCGGCTGGCCCTCGTTCTCGGCGAAGCGCTCGGCGGTCTCCAGCATCGCGGTGCCCGCGGTGTAGCGGGCGTAGTCGTCGACGATCCGGGCGCCGTAGGGGGCGATGGTCTCCACCTGGGTGCACAACGGCAGGGTGCGGCCGACCAGTTCGCTGCCGCGGCTGAAGAACTGGATGTCGACGTGCGAGAACGGTTCGAGGCGCGCGCCGAACTTCGACTTGGTCCGGCGCACTCCCCGGGCCACCGCCCGCACCTGGCCGTGCTGGCGGGTCAGGAAGGTGATGATCCGGTCGGCCTCGCCGAGCTTCTGGGTGCGCAGCACGATGCCGTCGTCGCGGAAGAGACTCATGGTGGAACCCATTGTCCCGCACCCCGCCGACAACCCGGCCGGACGGCGGCAGAAGCGGCAGAAGCGGCGGAGACAGCAGAGGCGGCGGCGCGCAGCCGTGAGCCCGCACCGGGGTTGTGGGGGCTTTCACCCGTGCGGTGCGGGACACGGCGGGCCCGGGAGGGGGGATTTCGGGCCCGGCTCGTGGGTGGTGCGGACGGAAAGGAGAGAAGGCGGGAGGCGGGAGGCGGGAGACGGAAGGAAGGAGGGACGGGTCAGTGCGAGGCGCGGGTGGCCGCCTCCAGCAGCTGGTCGACCTGCGGGGTGGTGAGGCGCAGGCAGCGGCCGACCACGGCGAGCGCGGCCCGCTCCTGCGGGAGGTAGCGGCCGTCGGCCAGGGCGACCATCGCGCCGAGGGTGAGCAGTCGTTCGCGGCCCTGGACGGCGAGGTGCGGGGCGAGCGGTTCGAGCGCGGCGTGCAGTTCGACGGCGAGTCCGCCGCCCTCGACGTCCACGTCGATCGGTTCGCCGCCGCCGTGGCCGGAGAGCGCGGCGAGCGCGGCCAGCACCTGGGCCTCGCCGCAGTCGTCGAACCCGGCCTCCTTGATCACCGCGCAGGCCGCTTCGCGTCCGCTGCGCCCGGCGGTGCCACCGGCGGCGAGCGCGGCCAGGGCGATGGTGTACTGGGCGTCGCGGAGCATCGCGCCGAGCCGGACCGAGGTCAACTGCTCCAGGGCGTCGACCCCGTAGCGGGCGCGGCAGGAGGTGCACTGGACGCCGCGGACCACGCCGCCGAGCGGCAGGACCGGCGTCCCGAGCAACCGCAGCCACCGTCGGCCGTGCTGCCGACGGTAGTTGCGGTCTCCACCACAGCCCGGGCAGAAGAATTCACCGAGGACATCCGTCCGCCACCGAGGGCGAACACCCCACAACCCTGTCACGGCGCCACTCCCCAGACATGGCAGGCGGCCTGCACATCAATGGGCAGGTCACGCGACCGGACGCCGACGTCGTCCCACCGACCCCGGTTCCGGTCCGACGATGTTGCCACGGTTACCGGCTCGTGTCAGCACCCTGAACGGGTGCCGAGGGGAAAATTTGTGACCGGGGCCACATCCGGTCGGCGACACCGCCCCGAGCCCCGCACCACGGGCCGGACATCTCCTGATGACCCGTCAATCTCCTTTGCGGGAAAGGCGGGAGACCCTCAAGGGCGCGGCCCGCAGAAGCGCGGAGGGGACCCGCCGGTGGCGGGCCCCCTCCGAGGACGCGGGAGCGCGGGGCGGCGTCAGCCGCGCTGCTCGGCCCGGTTGACGGCGCTGACCAGGGCCTTCAGCGAGGCCAGCACGGTGTTGCCGTCCACACCCACGCCCCACAGCACCTTGTCGCCGACGGCGCACTCGACGTACGCGGCGGCCTGCGCGTCGCCGCCCTCGCTCAGCGCGTGCTCGGCGTAGTCCAGGACGCGGACGTCCACGCCGATCGAGGCCAGCGCGTTGACGAACGCGGAGACCGGGCCGTTGCCGGTGCCGGTCAGGGTGACCAGGGTCCCGTCGACGACCGCCTCGGTGCTCAGCGCGTCGCGGCCGTCCTCGGTGGTCAGGCTGCGGGAGCCGCTCAGCGAGATCCGGCCCCACGGGTTGGCCGGGGTCGGCAGGTACTCGTCCTGGAAGACGGCCCAGATGTCGGCGGGGGTGACCTCGCCGCCCTCGGCGTCGGTCTTGGCCTGGATGATCTTCGAGAACTCGATCTGCATCCGGCGCGGCAGGTCCAGCTTGTGGTCGTTCTTCAGCACGTAGGCGATGCCGCCCTTGCCGGACTGCGAGTTGACCCGGATGACCGCCTCGTAGCTGCGGCCGACGTCCTTCGGGTCGATCGGCAGGTAGGGAACGCCCCAGGTGTGCTCGGAGACCGGGACGCCCGCGGCGGCCGCGTCGGCCTCCAGGGCGTCGAAGCCCTTCTTGATCGCGTCCTGGTGCGAACCGGAGAAGGAAGTGAAGACCAGGTCGCCCGCGTAGGGGTGGCGCTCGGGCACCGGCATCTGGTTGCAGTACTCGGCGGTGCGGCGGATCTCGTCGATGTCGGAGAAGTCGATCATCGGGTCGACGCCCTGGGAGAACAGGTTCATCCCGACGTTGACCAGGTCCAGGTTGCCGGTGCGCTCGCCCTGCCCGAACAGGCAGCCCTCGACCCGGTCGGCGCCGGCCATCACGGCCAGTTCGGCGGAGGCGACGCCGGTGCCGCGGTCGTTGTGCGGGTGGGTGGACAGGCAGACGAACTCGCGGCGCGACAGGTTCCGCGACATCCACTCGATCTTGTCGGCGTAGACGTTCGGGGTGGAGCGCTCGACGGTGGTCGGCAGGTTCAGGATGATCTCGCGGCCCTCGCCGGGCTGCCACACGTCCATCACCGCCTCGCAGACCTCCAGCGCGTAGTCCAGCTCGGTGTCGATGAAGATCTCCGGCGAGTACTCGTAGCCGAAGACCGTCTCGTCGCCCAGGATCTTCTCGGCGTACTCCATCACCAGCCGGGTGCCGTCCACCGCGATGGCCTTGATGTCGTCCTTGCTCGCCTTGAACACCACCCGGCGGAACAGCGGCGAGGTCGCGTTGTACAGGTGGACGGTGGCCCGCGGCGCGCCCTTCAGCGACTCGACGGTGCGCTCGATCAGGTCCTCGCGGGCCTGGGTCAGCACCGAGATGGTGACGTCCTCGGGGATCGCGCCTTCCTCGATCAGCGAGCGGACGAAGTTGAAGTCGGTGGCGCCGGACGACGGGAAGCCGACCTCGATCTCCTTGTAGCCCATCTTCACCAGCAGGTCGAACATCTTGCGCTTGCGGGCCGGCGACATCGGGTCGATCAGCGCCTGGTTGCCGTCGCGCAGGTCGGTGGACAGCCAGCGCGGGGCCTGCGTGATGACCTTGCTCGGCCAGGTCCGGTCCGGCAGGTCGACGGCGCCGAAGGGCACGTAGCGCTGGAACGGCATCCCCGAGGGCTTCTGCTGCACGGTGGCGGCGGTGATCGGGGTGGGGCGGTCGATGAACGCGCGGGCGACGGAGGACTGTTCGGTCATGGTGAGCTCTCGGCTTCCGTTGTCGAAGGCGGTCTGCGGTCGGGGGATGGAGGACACCCGACTCGGCCGACTGAATGCGCCGCGAAAGATCACACTGGGCGCAACACGACTCCCCGCGGCGAGGGGGGCCGGCCTTGACTGGACTACAGGCCCTCGCCGCGGCAGCTAAGAAGAAGCAGCCGGATACGCATGATGCCGCCACTGTAACAAGACGGACGGGGCCGGCGCAGTGAGCCCTGCCACGATCCCACCCACTGAGACGCCCGGCGGGCGGCGGACCGGTGCCCGCCGGCCTCCCGCCGGCCTCCCGCCGACCTCCCGCCGACGGCGGACCGGCTGCGGGGAGTTGGTGAAAAGCCTCGGCAAACCCCTCCGTTGCGTAGCACACTGACAACCATGCGTATCCAGGTCACCCGCACCGGCGGGTTCGCCGGGCTGCTCCGGTATGCCGAGATGGACACCGAGGAGCGTCCGGACGCCCCGCACGTGCACGCCCTGGCCCGCGAGGCGGTGGCCGGGGGGCTGCGCACGCCCGCGTACGGCGTGCCGGACGGCTTCCACTACGAGATCACCGTCGACGGCCGCACCGTCCACTGCGCCGACCCGAAGCTCACCGACTCCCAGCGCGAGCTGGTCGGCCTGGTGCTGCGCGAGGGGGCCTGAAAGCCCCGGCCGGGGCACGGAGCACAGGGCACGGGGCACGGGGCCCCGTGGGGCCCGCGGGCCCCACGGGCTCAGATCCAGCCGTCCAGCGAGGCCAGGAAGCCCGCGGGGTCGTCCCGGTGGATGCAGTGCCCGGCCCCCGGCACGGTGCGCACCTCGAAGCCGCGGCGGCGCAGCTCGGCGGCCTCCACCCCGGTCACCAGGGCGCTCGGGTCGGCGAGTTGGACCAGCGAGGGGACGACCGGGGCGCCCGGCAGCACGGACAGCCCGGGGTGCGACCACAGGCCGACCGCGGTGTCGGTGTCCCAGAGCGCGAGGGAGGCGAGCTCGGCGTCCACGTCCTCGGCGGCCCAGTCGGGGTGCATGGTGGTGATGAACTGCCTGGTCCCGAAGCGCTTGAAGCTGACGAAGGGCTCCGGCCCGAGCCCGGGGCGGTCGTAGACGAAGGCCGGGTCGCTGTAGACCGCCCGGGCGGGCTTCAGCCGCTCGACGGCCCGCCAGAGCGCGAGCGCGCCCATCGAGTGGCCGATCGCCAGGTCCGCCCCGGCGGGCAGGGTGTCGACCAGGTCCTGGGCGAACTGCTCGGGCCCGTACCGCTCGGCGGCCGTCGCGCCGGGGCCGCGCGGGGAGGCGCCGTGGCCGCGCAGGTCGACGGCGAGCACCCGGTAGCCGCGCTCGGCGAGCGCGGGCCCGATCACCCGCCAGGTGCGGTGGTCGGCCTGGATGCCGTGGACCAGCAGGGCGGTGCGCCCGCCCCCGCCCCACTCGTGGGTGTGCAGTTCCATCCCGGCCGGTCCCTCCCCTTGTGACGACCCGTCAGAAGCCGAGCTTACGCAGCTGCTTGGGGTCGCGCTGCCAGTCCTTGGCCACCTTGACGTGCAGGTCCAGGTAGACCGGGGTGCCCAGCAGCGCCTCGATCTGCTTGCGGGCGGTGGTGCCGACGTGCTTGAGGCGGGCGCCCTTGGCGCCGATCACGATGGCCTTCTGGCTCTGCCGCTCGATGTACACGTTGGCGTGGATGTCCAGCAGCGGTCGGTCGGCGGGGCGGCCCTCGCGCGGGATCATCTCCTCGACCACCACGGCCAGCGAGTGCGGCAGTTCGTCGCGCACGCCCTCCAGCGCGGCCTCCCGGATCAGCTCGGCGACCATGGTCTGCTCGGGCTCGTCGGTGAGGTCGCCGTCCGGGTACAGCGGCACGCCCTCGGGCAGCAGCTTGGTCAGCAGCTCGCCGACCAGCTCGACCTGCTGGTCGCCGACGGCGGAGACCGGGATGATCTCGGCCCACTCGATGCCGAGCTCGGCGCCCATCTGGTGGACGGCGATCAGCTGCTCGGCGAGCCGCTTGGAGTCGACCAGGTCGGTCTTGGTGACGATCGCGACCTTCGGCGTCTTGCGGATCTCGGCGAGCTCCTTGGCGATGAACTTGTCGCCGGGGCCGAGCTTCTGGTCGGCGGGCACGCAGAAGCCGATCACGTCGACCTCGGCCCAGGTGGTGCGGACCAGGTCGTTGAGCCGCTCGCCGAGCAGGGTGCGCGGCTTGTGCAGCCCGGGGGTGTCCACCAGCACGAGCTGGGAGTCGGGGCGGTGCACGATGCCGCGCACGGTGTGCCGGGTGGTCTGCGGGCGGTCGGAGGTGATCGCGACCTTCGTCCCGACCAGGGCGTTGGTCAGGGTCGACTTGCCCGCGTTGGGACGGCCGACGAAACACGCGAACCCGGAGCGGTACGGGGAGGAAGGGGCATTCATGGCACCCATTGTCGCCGATCGCGGGGGCCGCCCCGGTCATTGGGCGGTCAGCCGGTCTTCTTCCCGCCGCCGCCGGTGATCGCGCCGACCACGACGAGCGCCAGCAGGACCAGGGTTCCGGCCAGCCACCAGGGGGATCCGGTCTCGTGCCAGCGCCCGAAACCCATGACGCAGAGCAGCAGTCCGCAGAAGAACGCCGCGACGCCCATGTCCCCTCCCCCGCCGGGACCGACCCCGGCCGGTGCGATTATCGCACCCGAGAGGCCCGGCGGAAGAGCGGACGACGGCCTCACTCCGCCGCGGCGGCCAGCTTCAGCACCCCGTCCGGCCCGGCCAGCAGCACCGGCGTCCCGGCCCCGCCCAGGTCCCGCACGGCGGCCAGGTCACCCGCCGCCGGGGCGTCCGCCTCGGACACCACCGCGGCCGCCTCCAGGCCCTTCGCCCCGCTCGCCACCGCCATCGCCACCGCGGTCTGCAGCGCGGTCAGCTCCAGCGACTCCAGGGCCACCGTCCCGGCCACGTACGTCCGCCCGGTCTCGTCCCGGACCGCGGCCCCCTCGGCCACGCCGTTGCGGGCGCGGGCCGAGCGGGCCAGCGTGATGATCTTCTTGTCCTCGGGGTCCAGCTCGGAAATCTCGGTCATGGCCCCGAGCATAGTGAGGCCGCTCGCCCGGGCCGACCCGGCCGGACACCCCGGCCGATCCGGCCGCACACCCGGGCCGACCCGGCGGGGGCCCCGGCAGCCCAGGCCGGGTGCCCGCGCACGGCCCCGCTCAGCCCTTGAGCAGCGCCCCCTCGCCCGCGGGCGCGAACTCGGCGAGCGCCGCGTCGATCCGGCCCAGCGTCGCGGCGTCCAGCACCAGGTCGGCCGCGGCCTGGTTCTCCGCGATGTGCGCCGGGGTCCGGCTGCCCGGGATCGGCACCACGTGGTCGTCCTGGTACAGCAGCCAGGCCAGCGCCAACTGGCCGGGGGTGACGCCGAGTTCGGCGGCGATGGCGCGCAGCGGGGCGTACCGGTCGTTGTTGGCGGCCAGGTTCTCGGCGGAGAAGCGGGCCTGGTGCTGCCGGAAGTCGCCCTCGCCGAGCTGCTGCACGGTGCCGGTCAGGAAGCCGCCGCCGAGCGGGCTCCAGGCGACCACGCCGATGCCCAGTTCGCGGGCGGCCGCCAGCAGTTCCGGGTCGACCGGCTGCCACATCGACCACTGGGTCTGCACCGCCGCCACCGGGTGCACCGCGTGCGCGGCCCGCAGCTGCGCGGCCGTCACGTTGGAGACGCCCAGGTGCCGGACCAGCCCGTCGGCGACCAGTTCGGCGACCGCGCCGACGGTGTCCTCGAAGGGCACCTGCGGGTCCGGGAAGTGCGGGTAGTACAGGTCGATCACGTCGGTGCCGAGGTTGCGCAGCGACTGCTCCGCGTAGCCGCGCACGTGCTTGGGCTCGCAGTTCACCGCCAGCTCGCCGAACGCGAAGTGCACCGGGAAGCGGTGCGCCTCGGCGCCCTCCGGCACCCGGAAGCCGAACTTGGTGGCGAGCACCACCTCGTCCCGGCGCTCCCGGACGGCCCGGCCGACCAGTTGCTCGTTGTGCCCGTCGGCGCCGTAGCCGTCCGCGGTGTCGATCATCCGGGCCCCGGCGTCGATCGCGGCCCGCAGCGCGTCCTGCCCGCGCTGCTCGTCGGTCTCGCCGTACATGCCGGGCGAGAGCACCATCGCCCCGAACCCGACCGGCGAGCTGACCAGCGCTCCGAGCGTGCGTTCCGTCATCGTCGTTCCCCCTCCAAGCAGACTGCGGCCCGACGGATCTGACGGTCCGTCGGGCCTGGGCGGTCCTACTCTACGACGAAGTGATCAATGCCTTCCGGGTCAGTGCCCGGACGGGTCGGGCGGACCCGGGCGGAGCACCTTCACCAGGGCGGGCGGGCCGTCCGGGCGGGTGTTGCCGCCGGAGTGCCGTTCCTTCCAGTACGGGTTGTCGTGCGGCAGGTGGCTGCTGACCCGGCCGTACATACCGAAGGTCAGCACCACGAAGCCGAACACGAAGCTGAAGATGACGTTGGAGATGTGGAAGGCGAGCCGGTTGGCGCTGGAGTCCAGCACCATCAGGCCGACGAAGCCGGCCAGCACGAACAGCACGCCCATGACCATGTTGATGTTGGAGGCGGTGTTGCCGCCGATCACGGCGCCCAGGATCAGGATCCCGCCGGCCACCAGCGACAGCACGCTCAGCGCCCCGTTGCTGGACAGGCCGATCACCTCCTTGCCGGAGGTGTCCAGGAAGCCCGGGTGGGCCCCGGTCAGGCCGAGGATGCCGAACACCACCAGGAACAGCCCGCACAGGCCCGCGCCGTAGCGGTAGACCGTGCCGAGCCGGTGGTCGACCGGGAGTTCGTCGTGCAGTCTCATCAGGTCCTCCCCGCGTGGTCGGACCGGAGGAACGGCACTTCGTGGAGGTACAGCGACCCGCACTGCTGGCAGCAGTGCAGCCCGGTGCCCCAGGCCTCCTCCGGCCTGCTCTCGGCGTCCGAGGCGATCTCGGCGCCGCACATGCCGTGCGAGGGGTCGACGGCACGGACCACGTGCCACCTGGCCACCCCGCCGGCCGGCCCGCTCGGGCCGTACTCCGCGCGCAGTAGATGTGCCATGTCTTCCACGGTGCGCACGCCCGGGGCGGCACCGCAAACGGGCCCCGGGCCGAACCGTCCCAACCGGCACCACCGATTGGGACAGCCCGTCCAAGGGCCCGTCCAGGGCCGTCCAGGCCCGTCCGAACAGCGCGCGGACGGCCACGCCCGGGGCTGCCCGCCGGGCCGGCCCGGGCGCTAGGAGGCGGCCTCCTCGGCCGGCTCCTCGTCCTCCCGGGCGGCGGTCCGCACCGGGGTGGCCACCACGGTGCCGATCCGGTTGCGCCGGCCCGCCGAGCTCTCCGCGGTCAGGCCGATCGCGGCCAGGCCGCTGCCCTCCGGCACCGGCACCTCGCAGGAGGAGCCGGGGATCGGCACCCGGCCCAGGCACTTGGCCAGCAGCCCGCCGACGGTCTCCACGTCCTCGTCGTCCAGCTCGATCCCGAACAGCTCGCCGAGGTCCTCCACGGTGAGCCTGGCGGTGATCCGGTAGGAGCCGTCGCCGAGGTCCTCGACGGGGGCGATCTCCCGGTCGTACTCGTCGGTGATCTCGCCGACGATCTCCTCCAGGATGTCCTCGATGGTGACCAGCCCGGCGGTGCCGCCGTACTCGTCGATGACGATGGCGACGTGCGAGCGCATCTGCTGCATCTCGCGCAGCAGGTCCGCGGCGGGCTTGGAGTCGGGGACGAACACGGCGGGGCGCATCACCGAGTCGACCTGGTCGGACTCGGCGTCCCGGTTGATGTGGGTGCGGCGCACCAGGTCCTTGAGGTAGACGATGCCGACCACGTCGTCCTCGTTGTCGCCGACCACCGGGATCCGCGAGAAGCCGGAGCGCAGCGCCAGGGTCAGGGTCTGCCGGACGGTCTTGTGCCGCTCGATCATCACCAGGTCGGTGCGCGGCACCATCACCTCGCGGACGATGGTGTCGCCCAGCTCGAAGACCGAGTGCACCATCCGGCGCTCCTCGTCCTCGATCAGGTCGTCCTTCTCGGCGAGGTCGACCAGGGCCCGCAGTTCGGCCTCGGAGGCGAACGGGCCCTCCTTGTAGCCCTTGCCGGGCGTCAGCGCGTTGCCCAGCAGGATCAGCAGGCGCGGGATCGGCCCGAGGATCCGGGCCAGCGGCAGCAGCACGTAGGACGCGGCGGTGACGGTGCTCAGCGGGTGCTGGCGGCCGATCGTGCGCGGGGAGACCCCGACCGCGACGAAGGACACCAGCACCATCACGCCGAACGCCACCAGCACGGCCTGCCAGGTCTGCTGGAAGCTGCGCACGCACACCACGGTGACCAGCACCGCGGCGCCCATCTCGCTGGCGACCCGGATCAGCGTCGCCAGGTTGAGGTAGCGGATGTTGTCGGAGGCCAGGGTCAGCAGCCGGTCGGAGCCGCGCCGCCCGGAGCGGACCGCCTCCTCGGCCCGGAAGCGGGACATCCGGGAGATGCCCGCCTCGGCGCACGCCGCCAGCCAGCCGAGGCCGACCAGCAGCAGCGCGCCGATCAGGAAGCTCGTACTCTCACCACTCACAGCGGGCCGGCCCTCAGTGGACGGTCGGCGCGGGCGACAGGCCGGACAGGCCGCGGCCGGCCCGCCAGTCGTCCAGGATCCGCTTCTGGAGGGCGAACATCTCGCGCTCCTCGTCGGGCTCCTCGTGGTCGTAGCCGAGCACGTGCAGCACCCCGTGGACGGTGAGCAGCTGCAGCTCCTCGTCCATCGAGTGCTCGGTGGGGGCGGCCAGGCCCTGCTGCTTCGCCACCTCGGGGCAGAGCACGATGTCGCCGAGCAGGCCCTCCGGCAGGTCCTCGCCCTCCTTGCCCGGACGCAGCTCGTCCATCGGGAAGGACATCACGTCGGTCGGTCCTGGCAGGTCCATCCACTGGACGTGCAGCTCCGCCATCGACTCGCTGTCGTAGAGGATCACGGAGAGCTCGGACTGCGGATGGATCCGCATCTTGTCGAGGGCGTAGCGGGCGACGTCGAGGATGGACTCCTCGTCGACGTCCCACCCGGACTCGTTGGCGATGTCGATCGACATGGAGGGCTCAGTACTCAGCTTTCGGTGCGATGGGACTGCCGGGGCGCCCGGGCGCCCCGCCGTTGGACGGGTTTGCGGTCGCCGGACTCCTCGGCCTCCTGCCGGGCGTCCCAGCGTTCGTACGCATCCACGATGCGGCCGACCAGCTTGTGCCGCACCACGTCGGTGCTGGTCAGCACCGAGAAGTGGATGTCGGGCACGTCGGCGAGGATCTCCTGGACCACCTTGAGGCCGGAGCGGGTGCCGCCCGGCAGGTCGATCTGGCTGGTGTCGCCGGTCACGACCACCCGGGAGTTGAAGCCCAGGCGGGTCAGGAACATCTTCATCTGCTCGGGCGAGGTGTTCTGCGCCTCGTCGAGGATGATGAAGGCGTCGTTCAGGGTGCGGCCGCGCATGTACGCGAGCGGGGCCACCTCGATCGTCCCGGCCGCCATCAGCCGCGGGATCGAGTCGGGGTCCATCATGTCGTGCAGCGCGTCGTAGAGCGGGCGCAGGTACGGGTCGATCTTCTCGTAGAGGGTGCCGGGCAGGAAGCCCAGCCGCTCCCCCGCCTCGACGGCCGGCCGGGTCAGGATGATCCGGTTGACCTCCTTGGCCTGCAGCGCCTGCACGGCCTTGGCCATCGCCAGGTAGGTCTTGCCGGTGCCGGCCGGGCCGAGGCCGAAGACGATGGTGTGCTTGTCGATCGCCTCGACGTAGCGCTGCTGGTTGAGCGTCTTGGGGCGGATGGTGCGGCCCCGGTTGGACAGGATGTTCGCCGTGAACACCTCGGACGGGGCCGGGTGGGCCGGGTCCTCGGCGGCGCTCCTGAGCATGCTGATGGAGCGCTCCACGGCGTCCTCCGTCAGGGGTTGGCCGGTGCGCAGCACCAGCATCATCTCGGTGAAGAGCTGCTTGACGAGCGCGACGTCGGCGGGCGTGCCGGTGGCCGTCACCTCGTTTCCGCGGACGTGGATGTCGGCTCCCGGGAAGCCTTCCTCGATCACTCGCAGGAGCGAGTCGGCCGCACCCAGCAGGGTGACCATCGGGTGCTTCTCCGGAATGACGATCCGGGTGCTGGTGGACGCCTCGTCGGGGCGCCGCTGTCCGTCGGTGCGGGTCTGCGGTGTGTCAGTCATGGGTCGGCGCTGCGGCCTGCCTCATCCCAATCCGTCGTGTCGTGTGGCTCGGGCTCTCCGGGTCACCAGGGTACGCCGCGCGGGTGTCCGCCGGAGCGGCGCGGCGGCTTCGATGGTGGGGTCTCCCGCCCGGATGTGCGAGCGGTTTTCCGCACGTCCGGGCGGAACGGCGGGCCGGACGGCGGCCCGGCTGCGGCCCGGGCTGCGGGTGCGGCGGCGGTCGGTGGCGGTCAACGGCGGTCAGCGGCGCGGCGGGACGGGGATCCTGGCCAGGTCCTCGGCGACCGTGACCGTGCCGTCGAAGTGCCTGCGGGCCTCCGCGAGGTGCTCGGCGAGGTCGGGGTAGCGCTGCGAGAAGTGCGTGAGCACCAGGGTGCGCACCCCGGCCCGGGCGGCGACCCGCGCGGCCTGGGCGGCGGTCAGGTGGCCGTGCTCCTCGGCGAGCGCCGCGTCCCGGTCGAGGAAGGTCGCCTCGATCACCAGCAGGTCGGCGCCCTCGGCGAGTTCGTGCACCCCGTCGCAGAGCCTGGTGTCCATCACGAAGGCGAACCGCTGGCCGGGCCGGACCTCCCCGACCTGCTCGGCGGTGACCGTCCGCCCGTCCAGCTCGATCCGGCCCTCGCGCTGCAGCACGCCCACCGCGG
The DNA here is from genome assembly GCF_000717185.1 of Kitasatospora phosalacinea. Lineage (GTDB taxonomy): Bacteria > Actinomycetota > Actinomycetes > Streptomycetales > Streptomycetaceae > Kitasatospora > Kitasatospora phosalacinea_A. Next base: position 120,186 of record NZ_JNYE01000001.1, read on the forward strand.
GGCCCCGCAGGCCGAGTTCGCGCAGCTTCTCGGGGCGCAGCCGGAAGCCGTCCGGTTCGGTCACCCGGTAGCCGAACGACTCCACCGGGTGGGAGAGCCGCACCGCGGCGAGCTCGAACGGGGCGCCGGGGGCGTCGAGCGGGCCCGCGGCGGTGATCGGGCGCTCGCGGATCTCGGCGGTGGCGTGGTAGGCGCTGGCGTGCCGCAGCCGGTCGAAGAACTCCTGCCCGGAGGCCGGGTAGTAGGCGTCGACCGGGTGCGGGACCCGGTCCAGGTTGATCCGCTGGACGATGCCGGGCAGGCCCAGGCAGTGGTCGCCGTGGAAGTGCGTCACCGCGATCCGGCTGATCCCGGTGGCGCTCACCCCCGCGTGCAGCATCTGCCGCTGGGTGCCCTCCCCGGGGTCGAACAGCAGCCCCTCGCCGTCCCAGCGCAGCAGGTACCCGTTGTGGTTGCGGTGCCTGGTCGGCACCTGGCTGGCGGTGCCGAGGACGACGAGTTCACGCTGCGACAACGCTCAGACCAGCCCCTCGGTGAGCGGCTCGCCGCCCAGCACGTGCACGTGCGCGTGGAACACGGTCTGTCCGGCGTCCGCACCGGTGTTGAAGATCAGCCGGTACGACTCCAGGCCGTCGTCCCCGGCCGCGGCGCCCGCCTCGACGAGGAGTTCGGCCGCGATCCCCGGTTCGGCGGCGGCCAGTTCGGCCGCGTTGGGGTGGTGCACCCGCGGGATGACCAGCAGGTGCGTGGGCGCCTGCGGGTTGATGTCCCGGAACGTCAGCGTCCGGTCGGTCCTGCGCACCACGGTCGCCGGGATGTCCCCCGACACGATCTTGCAGAACACGCAGTCCGCCTGCGGCTCGCCGGCCATCTCCCGCGCTCCTTCCTGGGTTTCCGTCACTGGTGCCACGACCTTACAGCGGTCAGCGCACCACGATCCGGTAGGTCCGGTGTTCGCGGTACTCCCGGTCGAAGTCCCCGCAGGACTCCCAGCAGTTGTCGACCGTCAGCTCGGTGGTGCCGCGGCCCACCGCCCGGAACACCAGGTACAGCTCGCCGCCGTCGCCCAGGTAGCGCGGGTTGCCGCGGACCCGGTCGGTGCCGGTGGGGACCACCACCCCCGGGTCGGGCGGGGGGCCCACCGTCCGGTGCTCGGTGCCCGGTTGGACGGCCAGCTTCCAGTGCAGCGAGAACACCTGGCCGCGGCGGACGGTGACCTCCCGGACGTCCGAGGGGAACACCCGGCCGTGGTTGGTCCGCCGCCCCTCCCCCCAGAGCGGCACCACCAGCACCAGCAGCACCGCCGCCCAGGCGGCCCGCCCCCTGGTCACCCGCAGCGCCCGCGACGCCCGCGGCGCCCGCGACGCCCGCGGGCGTACGGTCCGCACCGCCCCCGCCGCGCTCACCCGCGGCGCCCGGGTCCGCCCGGGCGGCCCGGGCGGCCCGTGCGGCGCAGTTCGAGGAGCGCGGCGACCGCCTCCAGCCAGTCGGCCACCAGGGCCCCGGCGGCCGCGTCGTCGGCGTCCAGCACCGCGGCGGCCCCGGCCAGCCACTCCCCGGCGAGCTCCGCCGCGCCGGGGCCGACCAGCGGCTCCGGCAGCCCGGCGGCGGCCCGGAGCCCGGCGGCCCGGACCACCTCGGACAGGTAGGAGACGGCGTACGGGGGCACCTCGCACCGTTCGGCCAGCAGCGCGGCGGCCACCGCCCCGTCGGCGAACAGCGCCCGGCGGTGCGGCCCGTCCGCGGGCAGGCCGAAGCGCAGCAGCGCGGGCACGTCCAGGGCGGCGAGTTCGGCGTCCGTCCGACCGGGCGGGGGCGCGGGGCTGTTCATCGGGGTGCTCGGCTCACTTCGGTAGGCGGACGCTGGTGGCGGTGTCCATCGGGGAGGGCTGGTCGAGGGTGCTGCCCATGCGGTCGTGCACGAAGTCGTCCTCGGTGATCCAGACGGTGTAGCCCCACGGGTTGTAGACCTGGAGCTGGTCGCCGCTGTGCCCGATGATCATCAGTTGGTGGCCCTGGTCGCCGCCGCGGATGGTCACGGGGACGGGCCGGCCCCCGTCCACGGCCTTCTCCACGTCGATCAGCACGTCGCGCCGGGCGTCCTGGCCGCCGAGGTCGACGTTGCGGTACTCGGTGCCGGTGACCGCGCCGACCTCCTCGTTCATCACGTCCCGGGACTGGCCGTCGCTCAGGCCGTCCCGCCCGACCAGCGGCAGGTCCTGGTACCACTCCCGGCTGCCCCGGTAGACCCGGTTCTGCTCGGCGGTCAGCCGCTGCGTGAAGGCGTCCCGGTTGTCGTACCGCGGGTCGCCGGGGTGGCCGCCGGTGGTGAGCTGCAGGGCGTAGACCGGGTCGGCCATCGCCCGCATGGTGACGGTGGAGGCGGCCACGCAGGTGGGGGCGGCGTCGGGCTGCTGCCAGCGGGCGCCCGGCTCGCCGACCGGCCGGAGGTGGTCGATGCCGGCCGCGGGGGCGGCCGAGTCGAGCCGGACGGGGCTGAGCCGGTCGCCCAGCCAGTGCGGGTCGGCGCCGTGGTCGTGGATCTGCCGGTCGAAGGCGGCGACCTCGTCGACGCCGTGGCCCGCGGCCAGCGCCTTCAGCAGGTAGGCGCGCTCCTGGGGCGAGCCGGAGTCGGCGAGCAGGCGGTCCATCCGCTGCCGGTCGGCGGGGCCGAGGCGGTCCAGGGACCGGCCCGCGCGGGCGGCGTCCTCGGGGCCGAGGATGCGGTTGAGGTCGCCGAGGGCGGTGGTGCCGGTGAGCGTCAGGCGGTCGGCGGCGCTCAGGCCCCGGGCCCGCAGCCGGGCGGCCTCGGCCCCGGCGGCGAGCCGGTTGAGTTCGGCGGCGGCGCGGTGCCCGGCCTCCTCGGCCTGCTGCGCGGCGTCGAGCATCGCGGCGACGCCCTCCCGGGCGGCGGCCTTGGCCTCGTGCATCCGGTCGTCGTCCCAGGAGGCGGGGTCGGGCAGGCCCTCCCAGGTGGTGAGGTCGGCGAGCAGGCCGGAGGCGTGGAACAGCGGGCCGCGGGCCGCGTCGTGCCGGGCCCTGGCGCGGTCGAGCACGTCGCACAGTTCGAGCAGCCGCCGCCCGGCCTGCTGGTAGGCCCGGGCCATCCGGTCCAGGTCGTCGGCGGAGGCCCTGACCACCTCGGCCGCGGTCTCGCCGACCCGTCCGGTCCACGCCTCGGGGAGTTCGCCGGAGCCGACGCCGGCCACCGCCAGCCAGACCTCGGAGACCCGGGCGGCGGCGTCGACGCAGGCCCGGCCCAGGTTGTCGAGCGCGTCGGGGCTGCCCGCGGGCCCGGGGAGCCGGACGGCCGCGTCCACGGCCTCCTTCAGGTCGCCCGCGCCCCACATCCCGTGCGCGGCGGCGATGGCGCGGTCGAGCGACTCGACCTGTTCCCGGTGCGTCTTCATCGGCGTGCCGACTCCCCCTCCGCGGTGGCGGGTTGCTTCCTCCGGCGCCCGCACCCCGGCCGGCGCCCGCGCAGCGACCGGTGCGGGCACCCCGACCGGCGCGGGCACCCCGACCGGCGCGGGCGGTTCACCACTGCCGGGTCAGCGATCCGGCCACCGCGTGGTCGGTGTCGCGGTAGTTGGCGGCGCTGCGCCGCACCTTGTCGGCGAGTTCGTGCAGGGCCTCGACGTTGAGCAGCCGCTCGTCCCGCCAGGAGGCGAAGAAGTTGCCCGCCGCGTCGGCCACGCCGTAGTCGCCGACCCGGGCGGCCGTGAACTCGCCCAGGCACTCCAGCCCGCCGCCCGCCGACTCCAGGTCGTCCCCGGCCCGCTCCAGCTTCCGGCCGCACTCCTCCAGCGCCTCGTGGTCCACGCTGAAATCCGGTGTTCCCAACGCTCCCCCCCCGGTCGTCACTGCGTGCACCCTAGCGGTAACCGCCCGGCGCCGGAAGGACGCGTCGAACGACCGGCCGCCCCGCGGGCGACCGGTCGTTCGTCGGCGCACCTTCCCGGGACGGGGTCAGTCCAGCGGGGGCGGGGTCTTGGCGGGGGTGCGGTCCAGGGCGTCCAGGGCGAGGCGGACGGCGGTCTCCAGCTGGGGGTCGCGCCCGGCCGCCCAGTCGTGCGGGGCGATCGGGACCTCCACGTCGGGGGTGACGCCGCGGTTCTCCAGCTGCCAGCCGTAGCCCTCCAGCCAGAAGGAGTACTTGGGCTGGGTGACCAGCATCCCGTCGACCAGCGCGTACCGGCTGTCGATGCCGATGACGCCGCCCCAGGTGCGGGTGCCGACCACCGGGCCGATGCCGAGGGCCTGGATCGCCGCGTTGACGATGTCGCCGTCCGAGCCGGAGAACTCGTTGGCCAGCGCGACCACCGGGCCGCGCGGGGCGTCGCCGGGGTACGGGTCGGGGTGGGCGAGGTCGCGGCCGTGGTTCCAGCCGACGATCCGGCGGGCCAGCTTCTCGACGATCAGCTGCGAGGTGTGGCCGCCGCGGTTCTCCCGCAGGTCGAGCACGAGCCCCTCCAGGGACATCTCGAACCGCAGGTCGCGGTGGAGCTGCGCCCAGCCCGCGCTCTGCATGTCGGGGACGTGCAGGTAGCCGAGCCGCCCGCCGGACAGCTCGCGGACGGCGGCCCGCCGCCCGGTGACCCAGTCGTGGTAGCGCAGCGCCTCCTCGTCGTCGAGCGGCACCACGACGGGGTGGCGCTCGCCGCCGTCCCTGCCGCTGACGGTGAGCTCGACCGGCTGGTCGGCGGTGCCCGCCAGCAGCGGGGCCGGACCGGCCACCGGGTCGACCGGCCGCCCGTTGACCGCCAGGAGCGCGTCGCCGGGCCGGACCGCCACGCCGGGCGCGGCCAGCGGGGAGCGGGCCCGCGGGTCGGAGGACTCGCCGGGCAGCACCCGGGCCACCCGCCACACCTCGCCGTCGCGCACCAGGTCCGCGCCGAGCAGACCCTGCTGGCGGGCCGCCTCGGTGCCGCGGCCGGGCGGCAGCACGTACGCGTGCGAGGTGCCGAGCTCGCCGACCGTCTCCCACAGCAGGTCGACCAGGTCGGAGCGGCTGCCGAGCCGCTCCACCAGCGGCCGGTAGCGCTCCAGCACGCCCGCCCAGTCGACGCCGTTCAGGTCGGCGCGCCAGAAGTTGTCGCGCATCAGGCGGCCGTTCTCGTCGAACATCTGCCGCCACTCGGCGGCCGGGTCGACGGTGACCCGGACCCGGTCCAGGCCGACCTCGGCCTCGTCGTCCTCCCCGGCCTTCTGGTCGGCGGGCACGATCCGCAGCGAGCCGCCGTCCAGCACCGCGACCCGGGCGCCGTCGCCGCTGACCGCGAACGCGTCGACGCCGGTGAGCAGTTCCTCGGCCCGGCGCTTCTTCAGGTCGAACCGCTCCAGCGCGGTGCGGGCCGGTTCCTCGTCCAACGAGGCGGCGCTGTCGCCGAGTTCGCCGCCGAACGGGAACCTGGTCCACAGCACCCCGTCCTTCGCCGCGCGCAGCGCCCCGAACCGCCCGGCCTCCACCGGGAACGGCACGATCCGGTCCGCGAGGCCCTCCAGGTCGACCCGGGTGCCCGGCACCGCGGCGTCCTTCTCGCCGTCCTTGGCGTCCTCCTCCTCGCCGCCCACCGGCCGCCCGCCGCGCTGCGGGCCGAACGGCGACGGGGTGTCGGCGGCCAGCGTCAGCAGGTACGGGCGGGTGCCGCCGGGGAAGGACAGGTCGAAGGCGTGCTGGTCGTACACCGGGTCGAAGGTGCGCACCGAGAGGAACGCCAGGTGCTTGCCGTCCGCGGTGAAGGCGGGCGAGTAGTCGTGGAAGCGCTGCGGGGTGGCCTCGCTGACGGTGCGCGAGGTCAGGTCGGCCAGCATCACCTGGCGCAGCGACCACGGGCCCAGCACCGGCTGCGACCAGGCCAGCCACGCCGAGTCCGGGCTGAACACCAGCCCGCTCACCTCGCCGTCCCCGCTGTGCGCCAGCTCGTTCACCGCGCCGTCGCTGAGCGCCACCAGCAGCACCCGGCCGTCGTGCGAGGCCACCGCGAGCTGCTTGCCGTCCGGCGAGACCGCCAGGCCGCGTACCCGCCCGAGCTGTCCGGCCGCCAGCCGCCGCCGCTCCGCGCCCAGCACCGCCGGGGCGTGCTCCAGCGCGTCCTCGCCCTCGGCGTCGGTCACCCACACCGCGCCCTGCGCGCCCTCCTCGCCGGGCACCGCCCGGGCCAGCCGGGCCCGCACCCCGGGCGTCTCGTCCAGCACCCGGGCCGGGCCCTCCCGGTGGGTGACCCAGTGCACCGTGCCGCGCACCACCACGGCCGCGGCCCGGCCGGTGCGGTCCGGGGCGGCGCTCTCCACCTGCCCGGCGGCGGACGTCGGGTGCGGGCGGCGCCCGGTCCGGGGCCCGGCCGGGCGGACGTCCAGGCGGCGCGGCTCGGCCCCGTCCAGGTCGTCCAGCAGCCACAGCCCGCCCGCGCTCTGCCAGACCACCCGGCGGCCGTCGGTGGACGCCTGCCGGGCGTAGAACCCGTCCTCCGCCGCGCCGTGCGCCCGCAGGTCCGAGCCGTCCGGGAGGCTGGAGTACAGCCGTCCGACGCCCTCGTGGTCGGACAGGAACGCGACCCGGTCGCCGACCCACATCGGGCACTCCAGCTGCCCGTCCAGGTCGGCGTGCAGCCGCTCGAACTCGGCCCCGCCGATCCACAGCTTCCCGGCCCGGCCGCCCCGGTAGCGCTTCCAGTGCGCGGCCTCCCGGTTGTGCGTTCCCAGCAGCACCCGCCCGCCGGCGGCGCCCTCCGGCACCGGCTCGAACGCCAGCGCGCCGATCGGCCCGTACGGCAGCCGCTCCGGCTCCCCGCCGTCGAGCGGCACCGCGAACGCCCAGGTCCGCCGGATCGTCTCCTGCCCCGCCGTGGTGATCGCCAGCGGCCGCCCGTCCGCGCTCCACCCCACCAGCGCGGTGAACGGGCTCCCCCAGTACGTCAGCCGCCGCGCCGCGCCGCCCTCCACCGGCCCGACGTGCACCTCCGGCGCCCCGTCCCGGGTCGACGCCCACGCCAGCGACCGCCCGTCCGGCGAGAACCGCACCGCGCCCACCGGGGCCTGGTCCGCCGTCACCCGCCAGGCCCGGCCGCCCTCCAGGGGCGCCAACCAGACGTCGTCCTCGGCGACGAACGCCACGACGTCGCCGTGCAGGTGGGGGTGGCGCAGGTAGCCGCGCGTAGATTCGGTCATCCCGCCAGCCTAGGACGCGGAGCCCGCGATCCGTCAGCAGAAAGCCCGAAACGCGAAGCCGTACGCGCGGCAGCCCTCCCGCTACCCCCAGCGCCCGGTGCGCCCCAGCAGGAGGGCGCCCGCCGCGACGCCCGCCGTGGAGGTGCGCAGGACGGAGGGGCCGAGGCGGTGGGGGGTGGCGCCGACCTCGGCGAAGGCGGCGATCTCGTCCGGGGAGACGCCGCCCTCGGGCCCGACGACCAGGACGATCTCGCCCGCGGCCGGGAGCGGCGCGGTGGCCAGCGGCAGCGACCCCTCCTCGTGCAGGACGGCCGCGAAGTCCGCCGCGGCGAGCAGCGGCAGCAGCTGCCGGGTGGTGACCGGCTCCCGGACCTCCGGGAACCGCAGGCGCCGCGACTGCTTGCCCGCCTCGCGGGCGGCGGCCCGCCACTTGGCGAGCGCCTTGGCGCCGCGCTCGCCCTTCCACTGGGTGATGCAGCGGGAGGCGGCCCAGGGGACGATCGCGTCGATCCCGGCCTCGGTCATGGTCTCGACGGCGAGTTCGCCGCGGTCGCCCTTGGGGAGGGCCTGGACGACGGTGATCCGGGGCGCGGGCCCGGGTTCGTCGCGGACGGCGGCGACCAGCACGTCGAGGGCGTCCTTGCCGTGCAGGGCGGCGACGGTGCCGTCGGCGCCGCGGCCGCGGCCGTCGGCGAGGGTGAGGGCCTCGCCGGGCCCGAGGCGTTTCACGGCGACGGCGTGGCGGCCCTCGGGGCCGTCGAGGCGGACGGTCGTGCCGGGGGCGGCGCCCGTCAGGTCGTCGACGACGAACACGGGTGCGGTCATCGGTGCAGCGGTCCTCTCAGCGGGGCCCATCGGAGAAAACGGCCGGGAGAACAGGCCCTGCTGGCCGGGCGCGAACTGCCCGGAGGGACGCTCCTCGCCGCGGAGCATGGCGAGCCGCCGCAGCAGCTCCTCCTGCTCGGGGTCGAGCTTGGTGGGCGTCTGCACCTCGACGTGCACTATCAGGTCGCCCCGGCCGCCGCCGCGCAGGTGGGTGATGCCGCGGCCGTGCAGCGGGATCGACTGGCCGGACTGGGTGCCGGGCCGGATGTCGACCTCCTCCAGGCCGTCGAGGGTCTGCAGCGGCACCTGGGTGCCGAGCGACGCGGCGGTCATCGGGATGGTGACGGTGCAGTGCAGGTCGTCGCCGCGCCGCTGGAAGGTCGGGTGGCTGGTCTCGGCGATCTCGACGTACAGGTCGCCGGCGGGGCCGCCGCCGGGGCCGACCTCGCCCTCGCCGGCCAGCTGGATCCGGGTGCCGTTGTCGACGCCGGCCGGGATCTTCACGGTGAGGGTGCGGCGGGCGCGGACCCGGCCGTCGCCCGCGCACTCGGGGCAGGGGGTGGGGACGACGGTGCCGAAGCCCTGGCACTGCGGGCAGGGGCGGGAGGTCATGACCTGGCCCAGGAAGGACCGGGTGACCTGGGAGACCTCGCCCTTGCCGCGGCACATGTCGCAGGTCTGCGCGGAGGTGCCGGGGGCGGCGCCCTCGCCGTTGCAGGTGGTGCAGGTGACGGCGGTGTCGACCTGGAGCTCCTTGGTGGTGCCGAACGCGGCCTCCTCCAGGGTGATCTCCAGCCGGATCATGGCGTCCTGGCCGCGACGGGTGCGCGAGCGCGGGCCGCGCTGGCCGGTCGCGGCGCCGAAGAAGGCGTCCATGATGTCGGAGAAGCCGAACCCGGCCGCCCCGGCGCCGAAGCCGCCCGCGCCGCCGCCGTTCGGCGAGAGCGGGTCCCCGCCGAGGTCGTAGACCTGGCGCTTCTGCGGGTCGGAGAGCACCTCGTAGGCGGCGTTGATCTCCTTGAACCGCTCCTGCGTCTTCGGGTCCGGGTTGACGTCCGGGTGCAGTTCACGGGCGAGGCGCCGGAACGCCTTCTTGATCTCGTCCTGCCCCGCGTCGCGTCGGACGCCGAGTACCGCGTAGTAGTCCGTGGCCACCAAATGCTCCGGTTTGTTCCGCCTCTAGAAGTGCCTGCGACGGCACGCTGCCTGTTGCGCCGTTCCGCTGCGCCTGCGCCGCCCCGCTACGACTCGTCCAGGATCTGGCCGACGTACCGTGCCACCGCGCGCACCGCCCCCATTGTGCCCGGGTAATCCATCCGGGTCGGACCGATCACTCCCAGCTTTGCCACGCTCTGGTCGCCCGAACCGTAACCGACCGAGACGACCGACGTGGAATTGAGCCCCTCGTAGGCGATCTCGTGGCCGATCCGGACCGTCATCGCGGAGTCCGCCGTCTCACCCAGCAGGCGCAACAGCACCACCTGCTCCTCCAGGGCCTCCAGGACCGGCCGGATGGTGAGCGGGAAGTCGTGGCCGAAACGGGTCAGGTTGGCGGTGCCCGCCAGCATGATCCGCTCCTCGTTCTGTTCGGCCAGCGCCTCGAACAGGACCGTCAGCACGGTGCTGACGGCGGGCCGGTCGGCGGGCTCGAAGCCGCCCGGCAGGTCCTCCAGGACGGTCGGCACCTCGGGCAGCCGACAGCCGCCCGCCATGCCGTTGAGCCTGGCCCGCAGGTCGCCGAGCAGGGCCTCGCCGACCGGCGCGGGGCAGTCGACCATCCGCTGCTCGACCCGGCCGGTGTTGGTGATCAGCACCAGCATCAGCTTGGTCGGGGTGAGCGACACCAGTTCGATGTGCCGCACGGTGGAGCGGGTCAGCGAGGGGTACTGGACGACCGCGACCTGCCGGGTCAGCTGGGCGAGCAGCCGCACCGTCCGGGCCACCACGTCGTCCAGGTCGACCGCGCCCTCCAGGAAGTGCCGGATCGCCCGGCGCTCGGGGGCGGTCATCGGCTTGACCTCGGCGAGCCGGTCGACGAACAGCCGGTAGCCCTTGTCGGTGGGGATCCGGCCCGCACTGGTGTGCGGCTGGTGGATGTACCCCTCCTCCTCCAGCGCGGCCATGTCGTTGCGGACGGTCGCCGGGGAGACGCCCAGGTTGTGGCGCTCCACCAGGGCCTTGGAGCCGACCGGCTCCTCGGTGCCCACGTAGTCCTGGACGATCGCCCGGAGCACCGCGAGCCGCCGCTCGTCCAGCGGCCGGACGGACGGGCGCGTGTCGATGAGTCGGCCGTCGGGCTTGCCGTCGTCCGGCATGGGCACGCACCTCCGTCGTCGTCCGTTGTTCCGGTGTCCGCTCCGGACTGGCACTCAGCTGGGCAGAGTGCCAGAACCGTACGTGCCAGTGTACGGCCCGGGCCTGACGGCAGGAACGGTCCGCCCGCGTGATCCTCGTCCGGAAGACCCGCGACGCGCCCGGGAGGTGTCCCCTTCCCACCGAATTCCCACCGTTTCGGATGGTGCCCGCGGGGCCGCCCGGTGGCAGCATCGAAGACGAGCGGGGCAGCCGGGCGAGCCGGCCGGGCCCGGCCCGCGCGAGGCAGAGGAGGAGCAGCGATGTCGGCTTCCCAGCACTCCCGGTTCACCCCCGACCGCGGCCTGACCGGCCGGATGGTCACCACCATGTTCCTGATCGGCCTGCTCTACGTGGGCTTCACCGGCCTGCTGATCGTGCTGCTGCGCGGCGCCTGGCCGCTGGTGGTGCTGATCTCCGGCGGCCTGTTCGTCGCCCAGTTCTGGTTCTCCGACAGGATCACCGAGCGGGCGATGGGCGCCCACCGGGTCACCCCCGAGCAGTACCCGCAGCTGCACGGCGCGGTGGACCGGCTCTGCGCGCTGGCCGACATGCCCAAGCCGCGGGTCGCGGTCGCCGACAACGACATGCCCAACGCCTTCGCCACCGGCCGCAACCCGCAGAACGCGGTGGTCTGCGTGACCACCGGCCTGCTGCGCCGCCTGGAGCCGGAGGAGCTGGAGGGCGTGCTGGCCCACGAGCTGTCGCACGTCGCGCACCGGGACGTCGCGGTGATGACGGTGGCCGGGTTCCTCGGCGTGCTGGCCGGCGCGATGACCAGGATCGCCCTGTACGGCGGGATGATGGGCGGCAACCGCAACAGCAACGACCAGAACGCGGCGATCGCGATGGTGCTGATCCCGCTGGCCTCGATGGTGGTGTACGCGATCAGCTTCCTGCTGACCAGGCTGCTGTCCCGCTACCGCGAGCTGGCCGCCGACCGGGCCGCCGCCCAGCTGACCGGGCGGCCCGCCGCGCTGGCCTCGGCGCTGACCAAGGTGTCCGGGCAGATCGCCGCCATCCCGACCAAGGACCTGCGGCAGGCCCAGCCGTACAACGCCTTCTACTTCGCCCCGGCGCTGAGCGCCAAGGAGGCGGCCTCGCAGCTGATGTCCACCCACCCGTCGCTGGAGCAGCGGCTGGCGCAGCTGCGGAAGGTCTCCGAAGAACTCGGGCGCTGAGCCCGTCCCCCGACGCGAGGAGCGCTGCACGTGGGATTCCTGGACGCCCTGTTCGGCCGGAGCAAGCCGGTGAAGCCCGACCTCGACCAGCTGTTCGGCGTCCCGTCGGCGGCGCTGACCCTGCAGGCCGCCAAGGGGTTCACCCCGACCGGCCTCGGCTCGGTGTGCTTCGCCGCGGTCGAGGGCGCGGCCTTCACCGAGGTGCAGCAGCAGGTCCGGGCGCTGCTGGACGCGGACACCGGGCGCGGCGGCGTCCCGGTCGAGGCCTCCCGGGACGCGTACGGGTACTCCTGGCTGCTGGCCCGGCACACCCCCGACGAGCTGCCCGACCTGGTCAACGACCTGCACGCGGTCAACAGCGAGCTGGAGGCGAACGGCTTCGGGCCGCAGCTGCTCTGCTCGCTGGTCGGCTTCCGGGACGCCGAGGGCCGCTCGCTGGCGCTGGTCTACCTGTACAAGCGCGGCACCTTCTACCCGATGTGCAAGGTCGCCGGGCAGGAGAAGCGGAACAACCCGCTGGAGATCGAGGTCTCCGACCTGCTCCGCAACGACCTGCGGATCGAACCGGACCTGTCGCGCTGGTTCCCGGTCTGGGGCGCGCCCGGCATCGCGGACTGAGCCCGCGCCCCCGCCCGGCCCCTCACCCCCCGGCCCCTCACCCCCCGGCGGCGTCCCGGTAGGCGGCCACGGCGGCCTCGACGAGGCCCGGCAGCCCGGCGGCGTCCTGCCCGCCGCCGAACTCCTGCACGACCAGCAGCACGTCCCCGTCGCGCAGCACGGCGGCCCGGTCGGTCAGGGACTCGCGGGTGGACCCGGCCCGGGTGGTGACGGTCAGCAGCAGGCCGGTGCCGAACGGCTCGGCGGTGACGGACTGCTCGATCCGGTTGCTGCCGTCGGGGGAGGTGTCCGCGCTGACGGCGCAGCGCCGGGCGGTGCGCCACAGCTCGGCGAGCACCTCGGCGGCCCCGCCGGACGGGTAGCGGCCCAGCGTCTCCCAGCCGTACCAGTCCGCGTCCGCGTCCCCGTCCCCGTCCCGGCCGCCCTTCCTCCCGGGCGCCACCCCCACCGCGGCGACCTCCAGCGGCGGGGCGTGCGTGGTCACGAAGGACTCGAGGTCGATCTCGCCGCAGGACATCGACGCCAGCGGCTCCGGGCCGTCCTCCTCCGGGTCCTCGACCACCGGGACGTCCGTCCCGTCCGCCCCGCCGCCGAACAGCCCGTACCCCTCCGGCAGCCGCTCCGCGGTCAGCAACCCGTCCCGCAGCGCCTCCGGCCCCGCCGCGCCGCGCCCCGCCGAGCACCCGGCCCCGCCGAGCACCACCGCGGCGGCCACCGCCGCCGCCCACCACTGCCGCCGTTGCCCGTGCACGGCACACCTCCGCTCGTCCATGATCGCGCCGTACTGTCGCACGTCCGCCGCCGTCCGCGCAGCGGGTCCGTCCGACCCGTGACCTGACGCGCCGTCGGCCCGGCGGGGGCGGGGTCCGTAGACTGCCGCCCATGCGGAGCAGGGAGTACGGGCCGGATCTGACCCCGCCGTGGAAGCGGCAGCAGCCCGCGCCCGAGGTGGCGGCGGAGCGGGACCTGGTGGTGGAGGAGGCGGCGACCGGGTTCTGCGGGGCGGTGGTGCGCTGCGAGCGGACCGCCGAGGGGTTCACCGTCACGCTGGAGGACCGCTTCGGCAAGCACCGGGTGTTCCCGCTGGTGCCGCGCGGGTTCCTGCTGGAGGGGCGGGTGGTGACGCTGGTGCGTCCCGCCGCGGCGGCCCCGGCCCCGGCGCGCGGCCCGGGGCGGACGGCGTCCGGTTCGGTGGCGGTGCCGGGGGCGCGGGCCCGGGTGGCCCGCGAGTCGCGGATCTACGTCGAGGGGCGGCACGACGCCGAGCTGGTCGAACGGGTCTGGGGCGACGACCTGCGGATCGAGGGCGTGGTGGTGGAGTACCTGGAGGGCGTGGACGACCTGCCCGCCATCGTCGACGCGTTCGCCCCCGGCCCCGGCCGCCGCCTGGGCGTGCTGGTCGACCACCTGCTGCCCGGCACCAAGGAGCACCGGATCGCCGAGCGGGTGACCGGCGACCACGTGCTGGTCGTCGGCCACCCGTACGTGGACGTCTGGCAGGCCGTCAAACCGGCCGCCCTGGGCATCGCCGCCTGGCCCGCGGTGCCGCGCGGCGAGGTGTGGAAGGAGGGGGTGTGCCGCCGCCTGGGCTGGCCGGTGGACACCCCCGCGGCCTGGAAGCGGATCCTCGCCGCGGTCGACGGCTGGAAGGACCTGGAGCCGGAACTGCTGGGCCGGGTCGAGGAGTTGATCGACTTCGTGACCCTGCCGGGCGGAACGGACGACTGACCGCCGCCCCGCCCCTGCACCCACCGCCGCCGCCTCCGCCACCGCCGGTTCAGTCGACCAGGTCGCGGACCACCCCGTCCGCCAGCAGCCGCCCGCGCAGGGTCAGCGCGGCCCGGCCCGCCGCGTACGGCACGGGCTCCAGCAGGCCGTCGGCGAGGGCCCGGTCGGCGGCGGCGCGGCCGTCGGCGGTGAGCAGGTCGAGCGGGCAGCCCTCGGCGAGGCGCAGTTCCAGCAGGATGCGCTCGACCCGGCGGTCCTCGTCGGCCAGCACCTCGCGGCCGAGCGCGGGGGTGCGGCCCTCGGCGAGCGCCTGCGCGTACGCGGCGGGGTGCTTGGCGTTCCACCAGCGGACGCCGCCGACGTGGCTGTGCGCGCCCGGCCCGGCGCCCCACCAGTCGGCGCCGGTCCAGTACAGCTCGTTGTGGCGGCAGCGGCCCTCGGGCGTGGTGGCCCAGTTGGAGACCTCGTACCAGTGGTACCCGGCGGCGGCGAGCGCGGTCTCGGCCATCAGGTAGCGGTCGGCGTGCACGTCGTCGTCGATCATCGGGAGTTCGCCGCGCTTGACCCGGGCGGCCAGCCGGGTGCCGTCCTCGACGATCAGCGAGTACGCGGAGACGTGGTCCGGTCCGGCGCCGATCGCGGCGTCCAGCGAGGCCTGCCAGTCCCGGTCGCTCTCGCCGGGGGTGCCGTAGATCAGGTCGAGGTTGACGTGCTCGAAGCCGGCCGCGCGGGCCTCGGCGACGCAGGCCTCGGGGCGGCCGGGGGTGTGGTGGCGGTCGAGCAGGGCGAGCACGTGCGGGCGGGCGCTCTGCATGCCGAAGGAGATCCGGTTGTAGCCGCCCTCGCGCAGTTCGGCCAGGTACGCCGGGTCGACGGACTCGGGGTTGGCCTCGGTGGTGACCTCGGCGCCGGGGGCGAGCCCGAACTCCTCGCGCAGCGCGGCCAGCATCCGCACCAGGTCGCGGGCGGGCAGCAGGGTCGGGGTGCCGCCGCCGAGGAAGACCGTCTCGACCGGCAGGTCGGTGTCGCCGAGGACGCGGCGGGCCTGCCGGATCTCGGCGACCACGTTGTCCGCGTACGTCTCCTGCGAGGCGACGGCGCCGGAGGAGCGCAGCTCGGTGGCGGTGTAGGTGTTGAAGTCGCAGTAGCCGCAGCGGCTGGCGCAGTACGGCACGTGCAGGTAGAAGCCGAACGGCCGCTCGCCGAGTCCGTGCAGGGCGTGGGCGGGCAGCGAGCCGTCGGACGGCACGGGTTCGCCGTCGGGGAGTGCGGAGGGCATGCGCCCATTGTCCGGTAGCGGCCCGCGAAACCCGAAAGGGGTCCGCAGGCCGCACCGGGCGGGCGGGGCTCAGGCCTCGTTGGCACCCTCGTACATCGCGCCGACCGCGTCCGCGTACGTCCGCTCGACCACCGGGCGCTTGATCTTCAGGCTCGGGGTGAGCTCGCCGTGCTCGATGTCCAGGTCGCGCGGGAGCAGCGTGAACTTCTTGATCGTCTGCCAGCGCTGCAGCTCGCCGTTGAGGCGCCGGACGAAGCCGTCGACCAGCTCGACGGTCGCCGGGTCGGCGACCACCTCGGCGTACGGCTTGCCGGCCAGGCCGTGCTCGGCGGCCCACGGCATCAGCACCGCCTCGTCCAGGCCGATCAGCGCGGTGCAGTAGTTGCGGCCGTTGCCGATCACCAGGACGTTGCTGACGAACGGGCAGATCGCCTTGAACTTGCCCTCCACCTCGCTGGGCGCGACGTACTTGCCGCCGGAGGTCTTGAACATGTCCTTCTTGCGGTCGGTGATCCGCAGGTAGCCGCCCTCGCCGAGCTCGCCGATGTCGCCGGTGTGGAACCAGCCGTCCGGCTCCAGCACCTCGGCGGTCTGCTCGGGCATCTCGTGGTAGCCGCGCATGACGCCCGGGCCGCGCAGCAGGACCTCGCCGTCCTCACCGATCCGCACCTCGGTGCCGGGCAGCGGCAGGCCGACGGTGCCGACCCGGAAGTCCTCGGCCCGGTTGACCGTGGAGCCGGCCGAGGTCTCGGTCAGGCCGTAGCCCTCCAGCACCGGGACGCCCGCGCCCTTGAAGAAGTAGCCGATCTCCGGCGCCAGCGCCGCGCTGCCCGACACCGCGCCGCGCAGCCGCCCGCCGAACGCGGCCCGGATCTTGGTGTACACCAGCTTGTCGGCCAGCGCGTGCTGCAGCCGCAGGCCCAGCGGGGCGCTCTCCCGGCCGGTGGCGACCTGCGCGGCCTGGACGGTCTGCGCGTAGTCGCGGGCCACCTTGGCCGCCCACATGAAGATCCGGTACTTGGCGCCGCCCTCGGCCCGGGCCTTGCCCGCGATGCCGTTGTAGACCTTCTCGAAGATCCGCGGCGCGGAGGCCATCAGGGTCGGACGGATCACCGGCAGGTTGTGGATGATCCGGTCCACCCGGCCGTCCACCGCCATCACGTGGCCGGTGGCGATCTGGCCGGAGATCAGCGTCTTGCCGAACACGTGCGACAGCGGCAGCCACATGAACTGCACGTCGTCCGCCCGCAGCAGCCCGCTCTCCTCCTGCGCCACCGCCTCGTACGACCAGCAGTCGTGCACCAGGCGCACGCCCTTGGGGCGGCCGGTGGTGCCGGAGGTGTAGATCAGGGTGGCGAGCTGCTCCTTGTCGAGCGAGTCGACGGCCTTCTCGACCGCGTCCGGGTGCTCGGCCAGGTACGCGGTGCCGCGCTCCTCCAGCTCGGCCAGGGTCAGCACGGTCAGGCCCTCGGCCTGCGGCAGCTCGCCGTCCGGGGCGTCGAACAGGACCACCCACTCCAGGGCGGGCAGCGCGTCCTTCCGCTCGGCGGCCTTGCGCAGCTGGCCCGCGTCCTCGGCGAACAGCGCGCGGCTACCGGAGTTCGCCAGGATGAACGCGGTCTCGTCGGCGTTGGTGCTCGGGTAGACGGTGGTGGTGGCCGCGCCGGCGCACATGTTGCCCAGGTCGGCGAGGATCCACTCGATCCGGGTGGCGGAGGCGATCGCGACCCGGTCCTCGGCCCGGACGCCCAGCGCCGTCAGGCCGGCCGCCACCGCGGAGATCCGCCGGAACGCCTGCGCCCAGGTCAGCGAGCGCCACTGCTCGGCACCCGGCGCGCTGTCCGCGGCCTGCTCGTCCACCGGAACCGGGTACCGGTAGGCCTCGCCGTTCGGCGTGGCCTTTACCCTGCTGAGCAACAGGTGCGCCACGGAGGGCGGACGCCGCTCGATCATGGACTGCGCGGAACTCAACGAGGACCTCCGGGGGCGGGTGGACCGAGAGTGGACGGACGCCGGCCGTGGGGGCGGCCGGCCATCGACTTAACCGGTGAGTAACAAGAGGGCAGCAGCAGCCTAGGGGGTGGGAAGCCGATCCGTAAGGGGGTGACGTGAGCTGGCACACCCCCAGGTCGGCAGTGCAGGACCGGTTCGGACGTGAAGCTTTCCCACAAGTACCCGAATTTGGGATGCGCGCATCCCCTCCGCAGACGAGAGTGTCACGGTGCTTTTCAGACTCCTACGGGCCCACCTGGGCCCCTACTCCCGGGACATCACCCTGCTGGTGCTGCTGCAGCTGGTGTCCACCATCGGCATGCTCTACCTGCCGACCCTGAACGCGGACATCATCGACGACGGCGTGCTCAAGGGCGACACCGGCTACATCCTGCGCGTCGGCGCGGTCATGGTCGGCGTGTCGCTCGCCCAGGCCGTCTGCTCGATCGGCGCGGTCCACTACGGCGCGCGCACCGCCATGGCCATCGGCCGGGACATCCGCGGCGCGGTGTTCTCCCGGGTCCAGGACTTCTCCGCCCGCGAGCTCAACCAGTTCGGCGCGCCCTCGCTGATCACCCGCACCACCAACGACGTCCAGCAGGTCCAGATGCTGGCCCTGATGACCTTCACGCTGATGGTCGCCGCGCCGATCATGTGCGTCGGCGGCGTCGTCATGGCGCTCAACCAGGACGTGCCGCTGTCCGGCCTGCTGCTCGCCGTGGTCCCCGTGCTGGGCGCGGTGGTCACCGTGCTGGTCGCCAAGATGCGGCCGCAGTTCCGCGGCATGCAGACCCGGATCGACGCGGTCAACCGGATCATGCGCGAGCAGATCACCGGCATCCGGGTCATCCGGGCCTTCGTCAAGGACGACCACGAGAAGGCCCGCTTCACCGGCGCCAACGGCGAGCTCGCCGACTACTCGCTGCGGGTCGGCCGACTGATGTCGCTGATGTTCCCGATCGTGATGGGCGTCGTGAACGTCTCCAGCGTCGCCGTGTTCTGGTTCGGCGCGCACCGCATCGAGAGCGGCGGCATGCAGATCGGCGCGCTCACCGCGTTCCTCTCCTACCTGATGCAGATCCTGATGAGCGTCATGATGGCCACCTTCATGTTCATGATGGTGCCGCGCGCCGAGGTCTGCGCCGAGCGCATCCAGGAGGTGCTGGACACCGAGTCCAGCGTCGTGCCCCCGCTGCACCCGGTCACCGAACTGCCCGCCCGCGGCTCCCTGGAGCTGCGCGGCGTCGACTTCCGCTACCCCGGCGCCGAGGCCCCCGTGCTGCGCGGCGTCGACCTGTCCGCCCGGCCCGGGCGGACCACCGCCGTCATCGGCTCCACCGGCTCCGGCAAGACCACCCTGCTCGGCCTCGTCCCCCGGCTGTTCGACGCCACCGGCGGCGAGGTGCTGATCGACGGCGTGGACGTGCGCGAACTCGACCCGCAGAAGCTGTCCGAGATCATCGGGCTCGTCCCGCAGAAGCCGTACCTGTTCTCCGGCACCGTCGCCTCCAACCTGCGCTACGGCAAGCCGGAGGCCACCGACGAGGAGCTCTGGCAGGCCCTGGAGACCGCCCAGGCCGCGGACTTCGTGCGGAAGTTCCCCGAGGGCCTGGAGGCCCCGATCGCCCAGGGCGGCACCAACGTCTCCGGCGGCCAGCGCCAGCGCCTGGCGATCGCCCGCGCGCTGGTCCGCAAGCCCGAGATCTACCTGTTCGACGACTCCTTCTCCGCCCTCGACTACGCCACCGACGCCCGGCTGCGCGCCGCGCTCGCCCGGGAGACCGGGGACGCCACCGTGGTGATCGTCGCCCAGCGGGTCTCCACCATCCGCGACGCCGACCGGATCGTCGTCCTCGACGAGGGCGCCGTCGTCGGCACCGGCACCCACCAGGAGCTGATGGCCGACAACCCGACGTACCGGGAGATCGTGCTCTCCCAGCTCACCGAGCAGGAGGCGGCGTGACCAGCCCCGAGACCCCCGAGTCTCCCGAGACCCCCGGCGCGCCCGACCTGTCCAAGGCCGGGGCGCCGTCGCCGGACGCCGCCGCGAAGTCCTCCCCGCCGGAGGCCGCGGCCAAGTCCTCCTCGCAGGAGGCGGCCGCCCGCCGCGGCGGGCCCGGGCCCGGCCGGTTCATGGGCGCGCAGGGCGCCGAGAAGTCCAAGGACTTCGGCGGCTCCGCGAAGCGCCTGTTCGCCCTGCTCGGCCCCGAGCGCAAGCTGCTGTTCACCGTGCTCGGCTTCGGCGCGTTCTCCATCGGCTGCCAGGTGGCCGGGCCCTGGGTGCTCGGCAAGGCGACCGACCTGATCGTGGCCGGCTGGACGGGCCTGCAGTCCGAGGGCGCGCCCAGCAAGGAGGCCGCCGTCGCGGCCGCCCGCGCCAAGGGCGGTGACCACGCCGCGGAGATGCTCTCCACCATCGACTTCACGCCCGGCCAGGGCATGGACTTCCACGCCATCGGCACCGTCCTGCTCTGGGTGCTCGGCATCTACCTGGCCGCGGTCCTGTTCGGCGTGGTGCAGGGCCGGCTGGCCGCGCTGGCGATCAACCGGACGGTGTTCCGGCTGCGCGAGGAGGTCGAGGCGAAGCTGTCCCGGCTGCCGCTCAGCTACTTCGACCGCCAGTCGCGCGGCGAGGTGCTCAGCCGGGTCACCAACGACATCGACAACATCAACCAGTCCATGCAGCAGACCATGGGCCAGGTGGTGAACTCGCTGCTCACCATCGTCGGCGTGCTGGCGATGATGTTCTGGATCTCGCCGCTGCTGGCCGTGATCGCGCTGGTCTCGGTGCCGGTCTCGGTGGTCGTCGCCACCAAGGTCGGCAAGCGCGCCCAACCGCAGTTCATCAAGCAGTGGGGCTCCACCGGCAAGCTGAACGCGCACATCGAGGAGATGTTCACCGGGCACAGCCTGGTCAAGGTCTTCGGCCGCCAGAAGGAGGCCGCGGAGCTCTTCGAGCGGGAGAACCAGGCGCTCTACGAGGCATCCTTCAAGGCGCAGTTCATCTCGGGCATCATCCAGCCCGCGATGATGCTGGTCGGCAACATCAACTACGTGCTGGTCGCGGTGGTCGGCGGCCTGCGGGTGGCCTCCGGCGCGCTGTCGATCGGCGACGTGCAGGCGTTCATCCAGTACTCCCGGCAGTTCAGCCAGCCGCTCAGCCAGGTCGCCTCGATGGCCAACCTGGTGCAGTCCGGCGTGGCCTCCGCCGAGCGGGTCTTCGAACTGCTGGACGCCGAGGAGCAGTCCCCCGAGCCGCAGTTCCCCGAGCGTCCCGCCGAGCTCCACGGCCGGGTCGCGTTCGAGGACGTCTCCTTCCGCTACGACCCCGACAAGCCGCTCATCGAGGGCCTGTCCCTGAAGGTCGAGCCGGGCCACACGGTGGCCATCGTCGGCCCGACCGGCGCGGGCAAGACCACCATGGTCAACCTGCTGATGCGCTTCTACGAGGTCAGCGGCGGCCGGATCACCCTGGACGGCGTGGACATCGCCGCGATGTCCCGCGAGGACCTGCGCTCCGGCATCGGCATGGTCCTCCAGGACACCTGGCTGTTCGGCGGCACCATCGCCGAGAACATCGCGTACGGCGCCGAGAGCGCCACCCGCGAGCAGGTCGTCGCGGCCGCGCGGGCCGCGCACGTCGACCGCTTCGTCCGGACCCTGCCCGAGGGCTACGACACGGTCCTGGACGACGAGGGCGCCGGGGTCAGCGCGGGCGAGAAGCAGCTGATCACCATCGCCCGGGCCTTCCTGGCCCAGCCCTCGATCCTGGTCCTCGACGAGGCCACCAGCTCCGTCGACACCCGCACCGAGGTGCTGATCCAGCGCGCGATGGCCGAACTGCGCACCGGCCGCACCAGCTTCGTGATCGCGCACCGCCTCTCCACCATCCGGGACGCCGACGTGATCCTGGTGATGGAGAACGGCTCGATCGTCGAGCAGGGCAACCACGACGAACTGATCGCCGCGGGCGGCGCCTACGCCCGCCTGTACCGGGCCCAGTTCGCCGAGGCGGTGGCCGAGGTCGACTGACGCCGCGACGGGCCGGTCGGACGCACCGGGGGAGGTTCGCTGCGGCGGGCCTCCCCCGGTCCGTTCCCGACCCGGGGTCAGCACCGGCCGCCGCGGCCGCCGTTCGCCGCGCTACCGTGGCCGGGTGCCCGATCAGAACGCCGCCGACCCCACCACCACCGACCCCGTCGACCCCGCCGACACCGCGGCGGCCGCGGCGGCCGCGGCCGCCGCCTTCCAGGCCGAGCGCCGCTACCTGGGCGCGGTCGCCTACCGCCTGCTCGGCTCGGTCGCCGACGCCGAGGACGTGCTGCAGGACGCCTGGCTGCGCTGGCAGTCCGCCGACCGCTCGGACGTCGCCGACCCGCGCGCGTACCTGACCACGGTGGTCACCCGGCTCTGCTACGACCAGTTGGGTTCGGCCCGGGCCCGCCGGGAGGCGTACGTCGGCGAGTGGCTGCCGGAGCCGGTGCTGACGGCCGCAGGCACCGCCGCCCCCGCCGAACCGGCCGAGCTGGCCGAACTCGGCGAGCAGGTGTCGGTGGCGATGCTGGCGGTGATGGAGCAGCTGACCCCGGCCGAGCGGGCCGCGTTCGTGCTGCACGACGTGTTCGCGGTCGGCTTCGACGAGATCGCCCCCGCCCTGGAGCGCTCCCCCGAGGCCACCCGGCAGCTCGCCTCTCGGGCCCGCCGCCGGATCCGGGACGGCGGCCGGCGCGGCCCGGTCGACCCGGCCGAGCACCACCGGGTGGTGGCGGCGTTCACCTCCGCGGCCACCGGCGGCGACCTGGCCGCGCTGCTGTCGCTGCTCGACCCCGAGGTGGCCTGGCACGCCGACGGCGGCGGCATCGTCAACGCGGTGCGCCGCCCGGTGCTCGGCGCCCTCCACGTCTCCCGGCTGCTGCGCAAGCTCACCACCCGCTGGATCGACGCCGAGCACCCGCTGCTGCCCGCGGTGGTCAACGGCGAACCGGGCGCGGTCTGGTACGCGGCGCCCGGCACGGTCGGCGGCGTGATGGCCTTCACCGTCGAGAACGGCCTGATCACCGCCGCGTACGTGATGGTGAACCCGGAGAAGCTCGGCCACCTCCGGGAGCTGTGACCCGGATCACGGTCACACTCCGGCGGGCCGCCCCGTCCCCCTTCCAGAACCGCCACCGGCGGCCTCACGGAGGAGGACGGGATGACCGGCAAGCACATCGTGGTGATCGGCGCGGGCTACGCGGGGCTGTCCGCCGCCGCCGGGATCGGCCGCGGACCGGACCGGGTCACCCTGGTCGCCCCCGAGCAGCGC
The DNA here is from genome assembly GCF_000717185.1 of Kitasatospora phosalacinea. Taxonomy (GTDB): domain Bacteria; phylum Actinomycetota; class Actinomycetes; order Streptomycetales; family Streptomycetaceae; genus Kitasatospora; species Kitasatospora phosalacinea_A. The sequence goes on from NZ_JNYE01000001.1 coordinate 142,636, forward strand.
TTCGGCCACCGCGTCCGGCAGCACGAGATCGCCGCCGGCCACCGGGTGGCCCGCCCCGAGATCGCCCACGTGCTGCGCGGGCGCCGGGTCGTCCACCGGGCCACCCGGGCGGTCGAACTCGACCTGGCCGCCCGCGAGGTGCGCACCGAGGACGGCGAGCGGATCGGGTACGACACCCTGGTGTACGCGCTCGGCAGCCGCACCGCCTGGGGCGGCGTGCCGGGCGCGGCCGAGCACGCGTACTCGGCGGAGCGCGCCGAGGAGCTGCGTCGACGGCTCGCCGGGGATCCCGGGACGGGGACGCTGGCCGTGGTCGGCGGCGGGGCGACCGGCATCGAACTGGCCACCGAGCTGGCCGAGGCGTACCCGGCCCGGCGGGTCCGGCTGGTCGCGGCCGGGCAGGTCGGCGGCTGGCTGTCGGAGCGCGGCCGGGCGCACGTCCTGACGGTGCTCGGCCGCCTCGGGGTGCGCGTCGACGAGCACCGCCGGGTCACCGCCGTCAGCGCGGACGGGCTGACCTGCGAGGACGGGGACGTCCCGGCGGAGGTGGTGGTGTGGGCCGCCTCGATGGAGCCGCACCCGCTGGCCGCCGACTCCGGCCTGGCCGTCAACGCGCGCGGCCGCGCCCTGGTCGACGACCACCTGCGCTCGCGCTCGCACCCCGAGGTGTACGTGGTCGGCGACGCCGCCGCCGTCGAGGTGCCCGGCATCGGCGAACTGCGGATGGCCTGCGCCACCGCGGCGCCGCAGGGCCGCTACCTGGCCAAGCTGCTCACTGGCCGCACCGGCAAGCCCTTCTCGTACCGGTACGCCACCCAGTGCCTGAGCCTGGGGCGCGGCGAGGCGCTGGTGCAGCTGATCCACGGCGACGACTCGGTGCGGCCCCGGGTGCTGACCGGCGTGGCCGGGCGGCTGGTCAAGGCGGGCATCGTCAAGGGCCTGCCGCTGTCGCTGCGCTGAAACGGCGGCGGGCCGGCGCCCCGCCCCGGTTCAGGGGGGGTGCCGGCCCGCCGTCGTACGCCCGTGCCCGGAGCTACTTCTTCTCCTTCGGGGCCTCCGCGTCCGTCGACAGCGCGGCGATGAAGGCCTCCTGCGGGACCTCCACCCGGCCGACCATCTTCATCCGCTTCTTGCCCTCCTTCTGCTTCTCCAGCAGCTTGCGCTTGCGCGAGATGTCACCGCCGTAGCACTTGGCGAGGACGTCCTTGCGGATCGCCCGGACCGTCTCGCGGGCGATCACCCGGGAGCCGATCGCGGCCTGGATCGGCACCTCGAACTGCTGGCGCGGGATGAGCTTCTGCAGCTTGCCGGCCATCATCACGCCGTAGTTGTAGGCCTTGTCCTTGTGCACGATCGCGGAGAACGCGTCCACCGCGTCGCCGTGCAGCAGGATGTCGACCTTGACCAGGTTGGCGGACTCCTCGCCGATGGGCTCGTAGTCGAGCGAGGCGTAGCCGCGGGTCTTGGACTTCAGCTGGTCGAAGAAGTCGAAGACGATCTCGGCGAGCGGCAGGGTGTAGCGCAGCTCGACCCGGTCCTCCGAGAGGTAGTCCATGCCCTGGAGGTTGCCGCGGCGGGACTGGCAGAGCTCCATGATCGCGCCGACGAACTCGTTCGGGGCGAGGATGGTGCCGCGCACCACCGGCTCGAACACCTCGGCGATCTTGCCGGTGGGGAACTCGCTCGGGTTGGTGACGGTGTGCTCGGTGCCGTCCTCCATGATCACCCGGTAGATCACGTTCGGGGCGGTGGAGATCAGGTCGAGGTTGAACTCGCGCTCCAGGCGCTCCCGGATGATCTCCAGGTGCAGCAGGCCGAGGAAGCCGCAGCGGTAGCCGAAGCCGAGCGCGACCGAGGTCTCCGGCTCGTAGACCAGCGCGGCGTCGTTCAGCCGCAGCTTGTCCAGGGCGTCGCGCAGCAGCGGGTAGTCCGAGCCGTCCAGCGGGTAGAGGCCGGAGAACACCATCGGGCGCGGGTCCTTGTAGCCGCCGAGGGCCTCGGTGGCGCCCTTGTGCTGCGAGGTGATGGTGTCGCCGACCTTGGACTGCCGGACGTCCTTCACACCGGTGATGATGTAGCCGACCTCGCCGACGCCGAGGCCGTCGGCGACCTTCGGCTCGGGCGAGATGACGCCGATCTCCAGCAGCTCGTGGGTCGCGCCGGTGGACATCATGGCGATCCGCTCGCGCTTGGTGAGCTGGCCGTCGACCACGCGGACGTAGGTGACCACGCCGCGGTAGGCGTCGTACACCGAGTCGAAGATCATCGCGCGGGCCGGGGCGTCCTTGACGCCGACCGGGGCCGGGATCTTCTCGACCACGTGGTCGAGCAGGTCCTCGACGCCGAGGCCGGTCTTCGCGGAGACCTTCAGCACGTCCTCCGGGTCGCAGCCGATGATGTGCGCGATCTCGGCGGCGTACTTCTCCGGCTGGGCGGCCGGGAGGTCGATCTTGTTGAGCACCGGGATGATCGTGAGGTCGTTCTCCAGCGCCAGGTACAGGTTGGCGAGGGTCTGCGCCTCGATGCCCTGGGCGGCGTCGACCACCAGGACGGTTCCCTCGCAGGCCGCGAGGGAGCGGGACACCTCGTACGTGAAGTCCACGTGGCCGGGGGTGTCGATCATGTTGAGGATGTGCGTCGTACCCGCGTGCTCACCGGACCGCGGTGCCCACGGGAGGCGGACGGCCTGGGACTTGATGGTGATGCCGCGCTCGCGCTCGATGTCCATCCGGTCGAGGTACTGGGCGCGCATCTGCCGGGGGTCCACCACGCCGGTGATCTGCAGCATCCGGTCGGCGAGCGTCGACTTGCCGTGGTCGATGTGGGCGATGATGCAGAAGTTGCGGATCACCGCCGGGTCAGTACGGCTGGGCTCTGGCACGTTGCTGGGGGTCGCGGGCACCTTGGTCCGATTTCTGGTCCGATCAATATGGTTCTGCCCATCCTCCCATGCCGGACGGCCCCCCGGTCCTGCCCGCCCGGACGGGCGTGCGGGAGGATCACCCCATGATCTTGGAAAGCGCCCTGCTCGACGTCCGTCCCGGCCAGGAGGAGGCCTTCCTGGCGGCCTTCGCCGAGGCCCGTCCGCTGATCGCCGCCCAGCGCGGCTTCCGCTCCCTCGAACTGCGCCGCTGCCTGGACGCGGGCAGCACCTCCCGGTTCCTGCTGCAGGTCGGCTGGGACACCCTGGAGGACCACACCGAGGGCTTCCGCCGCTCCCCCGAGTACGGGCGCTGGCGCGAACTGCTGCACCACTTCTACGACCCGTTCCCGACCGTCGAGCACTACGGCGAGCCGCTGCTCACCGCCTGACGGACCGTCCGCCCCGGCCCCGGCGGTCCGGTTTGGGCCGACCCGGGCGGCCCTGGTAGCGTGGGCGGCTGCACTCCGCCATCGGCATGCCCTCTCAGCAGGTCCGAACGGAGACCGGGGTGCAACCCGTCGTAGCAACGATTCACACAGACTGAGGCTCTTTCGTGGCGAACATCAAGTCCCAGATCAAGCGCAACAAGACCAACGAGAAGGCGCGCCTGCGCAACAAGGCCGTCAAGTCCTCGCTGAAGACCGCCCTGCGCAAGGCCCGCGAGGCCGCTGCCGCCGGTGAGACCGAGAAGGCCACCGAGCTCGCCCGCGCCGCCTCCAAGGCCCTCGACAAGGCCGTGAGCAAGGGCGTCATCCACAAGAACCAGGCCGCCAACAAGAAGTCGGCGATCACCAAGCGCGTCAACACCGCCGCCTGATCCAGCTCCTTCCCGCACGGCCCCGCCGTGCACCCGGTGCCCCCGGCACCACCCGGTCGACGTGAACCCGCGGCCCTCTACCCGCCACCGCCGACCACCCGCTCCCGGAGACCCGGCCCTCTACCCGGAGCTCCGACGAGCAGCACGACCCGTACCGCACGCGGCCTGCGTTCGCCACGCGGGTGCGGTACCCCAGCTCCACGGTGAGAACCCCTCGCGGGCCCTCACCCCACTGCCCGCCCGGCCCCCGGGCGGGCAGTCGGCGTTCCGGCCCCTCCGCCCCGGGCCCGCGGACACAACGTGCAGCGGTCGGCGGCGCACCGCCGGCCTCCGCGCCACGGCCGGTCAGCGAACTCCCCCGCCCGGCACCCCGCCTCCCCACCGGCTCCGGCGCGCAACGCTCCCGAAGCCCCCGGGGATCCTGCTAGTAGGGGCGGGACCCGGCCCGGGAGGCGCGGGCCACGGAAACGACAGCACGTTCGAGCGCGTACGCGGGGTCGTCGGAGCCGCCCTTCACCGCGGCGTCGGCCTCGGCGACGGCGGTCAGTGCGGCGGCCACTCCGTCGCCGGTCCAGCCGCGCATCTGCTGGCGCACCCGGTCGACCTTCCAGGGCGGCATGCCGAGTTCGCGCGCCAGGTCACCGGGCCGCAGGTTGCGGCCCGCGGAGGCGAGTCGGCCGATGCTGCGGACGCCGGAGGCGAGCGCGTAGGTGATGCCGGTCGGCGGCTGGCCGACGGCCAGGGCCCAGCGCAGCCGCTCCAGGGCCTCGGCGGCCCGGCCGGTCACCGCGAGGTCCGCCACCTCGAATCCCGTCGCCTCGGCGCGACCGCTGTAGTACGTGGCGACCGCCGTCTCGTCGATCGGGCCTTCGACGTCAGCCGTCAACTGGCTGCACGCGGCGGACAGTTCCCGCAGGTCGCTGCCCAGGGCGTCCAGCAGCGTCTGGCAGGCCTCGGGGGTGGCGGCCCGCCCCAGCGTGCGGAACTCGTTGCGGATGAAGGCCAGTTTCTCGCTCGCCTTGGTGAGCTTCGCGCAGGCGACCTCCCGGGCGCCCGCCTTCTTCGCCGCGTCCAGCAGTCCCTTGCCCTTGGCACCGCCCGCGTGCACCAGCACCGTGATCACTTCCTCGGCGGGCGACTCCAGGTACGCCTTGAGCTCCTTGACCGAATCGGCCGAGAGGTCCTGCGCGGCCCTGACCACGATGACCTTCCGCTCGGCGAAGAGCGAGGGCGTGGTGAGCTCCGCCCACTGGCCCGGCTGCAGGGCCCCCGGCGCGAGGTCCCGGACGTCCGTCTCCGGGTCCGCCGCCCGCGCCGCGGCCACCACCTCGGCAACCGCGCGGTCGAGCAGCAGCTCCTCCTGGCCGACCGCAACGGTCAGCGGGGCGAGCAGGTCGTCGGGTGCACTCTTCCTGGCCATCGCGTACCAGGATCGCACGCCACGACGACAGCCCACCGCGCCACGGCCCTTCCCACTCCCCTTCCCGCCGCCTCCTCCTTTCCCGCACCCGTGTCCGCGCCCCGGGGCCGGGGGGCGCGGGGCCGGGGCCGGGGGGCGCGGGGCCGGGGCCGATGCCCTGCCTGCCCTGGGGCTGAGGAGAATGATGGCGTGATCGAGAACAATGACCGTCAGTTGCTCGTCCTCCCCGACCGCGATGCGGCGGAGGAGGTTGCTGAGGAGTTGAGCGCGCGTTGGCCCGAACTGGGCGACGTCGAGGTGGTCCGGGACTCCCTCGCCGGGGAGGACGACGCCGAGGACGCCCAGTGGCTGGTGGTGGTCGAGGCCCCCGAGGACGAGGGCTGGACCCCCCGGTTGCTGACCGAACTCGACCGGCTCGTCGCCGAACAGGACGGCTGGCGAGAACAGGGCTGACGCTCGCCCCGCCAACCGACCGACCGATCGTCCGTCCGTCCGTCCGATCAACCGACCACTCACGACACCCCGCTGGTCCCGCCCGAACGAGGTGCCCCACCCGTTCGGGCGGGCGTTCCCGCCCCGGCCCGAGCCCTCCCCCGCCCGAACCGCCCGAACCGCCCGAACTGCCCGGGCCGCCTGAGCTGCCCGGGCCGCCCTGGGCGCACAGGCCGTCCGACTGCCCGCCTCGAAGCGGCCGCCGCCCGCTGCGCTGGTGGCCACCACCCGGCCTGCCGATCAGCCGTGGCCCGGGTGCGGGTGCGTCGCCACGGCCAGGGTCCGTGCGTCGCCGAGGACCGCGATGTCTCCCGAGCGGTCGGTCCGGACCACTGTCGCCCCGAGCGCCTTCAGCCCGGCCACGGTCTGAGGTGCGGGATGCCCGTACGGGTTGCCCACCCCGCAGGAGATCAGGGCCAGCCGCGGGCGGAGCGCGGCCATCAACGCCCAGTCCTGGTTCGCCGATCCGTGGTGCGCCACCTTGAGGACGTCCACCCTCCCCACCCCCGGCGGCCCCGGACCGCTCCGGGCCGTGCTCCGGTCGGCAGCCGCGGCCCTCCCCGCCAAGGCTGCGGACCCGTCCTCCTCACCTGCCCTGGGAGTCGGGCCGCCCCCGTTCGTTCCTTCCTCCGGCGCCCGGGAGGGGGGCCGGGACGGTGCGCCGAGTGCCAGCACCGCGGCCTGGGCCGGGGGTTCCAGGTCACCGAGCAGGGCGACTCGCAGCGGGGCGGCGGGCGGGCCGAGTACCGCGAGGATCGCGATGCTGGAGTTGTTCGGCCCCTCGGCGTCGGCTGCCGGGGGCGAGGTCGGCCACAGGACTTCCCAGGCCAGTTCCGCCCCGGCGGTGCGCCGCTCACCGCGCTGCGCGCGCTGCACCGGGATGCCGTCTGCTGCCGCCCAGCGGAGCACCCAAGACCGCTCCCCCTCCGAATCGTCCGCACTCGTCACCTCGATCGCTCCGATCGACCGACCACGCAGCACTCCTGGAACGCCTTCCGCGTGATCGGCGTGGAAATGGGTCAGGATCAACAGGGGGACCTGGGCCACGCCGAGGCTCCGCAGGCAGGCGTCGGCCGCCTTGGGGTCCGGCCCGGCGTCCACCACCACGGCGCTCTCCGGCCCGACCGGCAGCACCGTCATGTCGCCCTGTCCGATGTCGCACATCGCCAGCCGCCAGCCCGGTGCGGGCCAGCCGGTCGCCAACCGGACGACGGCCGGCGGGCGCAGCAGCACCAGCGGCAGCAGCAGGGCGAGCGCGAGTGCGACCAGTGCCCTCGTCCGGCGGCGCCGCAGCCTTCGGCCGACCAGCAGTGGCGGTACCGCCCAGGCCAGCGAGACGATCACCACGACCAGCAGGATCGACCCGAACAACCCGGCGGGCCAGACGAGTTCGGCCCCCGGCAGTTCCGCTCCGTGCCGGGCGACGGTGGCGAGCCAGCCGACCGGCAGCGCCGCGAGGTCCGTCAGGAACTCCGCCGCTCCCTTCGAGAGGGGTGCGATCGCGAGCGCACCGAACCCGAGCAGGGTGGCGGGGGCGACCGCGATCTCGGCCAGCAGGTTGCACGGCACCCCGACCAGGCTGACCCGGGGCGCGAGCAGCACGGTCACCGGCGAGCAGAACGCCTGTGCCGCCGCGGTGGCACCGACCGCCGATGCCAGGTGGTGCGGCCAGCGACGGGCCCGGAGCGCCGCCGTCCACCGCGGGCCGAGCACCAGCAGCCCGGCGGTGGCCAGCACGGAGAACAGGAACCCGTACGAGTGGGCCAGGTGCGGGTCGACCAGGATCAGGACCAGGACCGCACCGGACAGCGCCGGAACGCCCCTCCTCGGTCGGCCGGTGGCCAGGGCCAGCAGTCCGATCAGCCCGGTGGCGGCGGCTCTGAGCACGCTCGGATCGGGTCGGCAGACGGTGACGAACGCCAGCGTCAGTGCGGTTCCGAGCAGTGCCGTGGTCCGGAACGAGAGGCCCAGCAGCCCGGCCAGGCCGCCGCGGGCGGGGGCGTCGGGCTCGCTCGGTGCGCCACCGACCAGGACCGCCAGGACGATCGCCAGGTTGGCGCCGCTCACCGCGACCAGGTGGCCGAGGTCGGTGGCCCGGAACGCGTCCGACAGGTCGTCGGGCAGTCTGGAGACGTCGCCCACCACCAGTCCGGGGAGCAGCCCCCGGGTGTCCGGCGGCAGGTGGTCGCAGGCGTCGCGGAGCCCTTCACGGAGGTGGGCCGCGAGACGCTGCGGGAGGTTCGGTGGCGCGATCACGCGCGGCGGCCCTTGCGGGACCAGCAGCGCCGCGCTGTCGGTACGGCGCCCCCGTCCCGCTCCGCCTGCCGTCTCCGGCTGTTCCGGCAGGACCTCTGCTCGCAGCTCCAGTTCGGTGGAAGGAATCAGCTGCTGCCACGGGTAGTCCTCCTGGGAGCGGATCAGCAGGGTGACGGGTGTGCGGGTGGCGACGGACGCCGGGGCGGGACCGCCCCGGGGGACGGGATCGGTGCGGATTCGGGTGACGAGGGCGGCGACGGTGAGGGTGGGACGGGACAGCGCACTGCCCCGGGTGTGCGAGCCGTGCTGTTTCGGATCGCCCGTGACGGTCAACTGGACGGCGACCTCTGGGTTGGCGGGTCTCTCCTCGGCCGGGTCCGCCGCGCCTCGCTGGTCGCCGTCCCGCGGCCCGGCCCGGGTGGACGGTGCTGGTGCGGTCGGGAGGAGGGGTGGACGGGCCAGTGCGGGCAGCGGGCCTCGGCGCAGGTCGGCGGTGTGCAGGACGGTGGTGGTGGCTGCCGCGGCGGCGGTCAGCAGGACGGCGGCAGTCAGGCGGTGGAGCGAACGGCGGGGTCCTTTCGTGCGGAGCAGGATGGGGGAAACCGCCGCGGCCGCCAGGGCGACCGCGAGCAGTGCCGGTTGTCGGTCCGGGTCCAGGCCGAGGACTGCGGCGGTGACCGCCCACGCGGTAGCGGCAGGAAGGAGCAGCCGGTAGTCGGTCCGCTGGCGGGTGCGGGCAGGTGCGGCTGGCATCGGGCACCTCCTTTCGGCGTGGGCGGCGGTCGGCGTCGTACGGGTGGCGGCAGAAGGAGCGGGTGAGGCTCAACGGGCTTGCACGGCGCTGGGGTTGATTGCATCGCGCGAAGTGGCAGGGGTTGGTTGCAGAGGGGTGGCCTCCGATCAGCAGGGCGGTGTTCTCACGGCGGCCTCGGTGCAGGAGGTGAGGCCCGGACAGAGCACGGGATCGGGCGGTGGGGCGCCTTCTCCGCGGCAGGACGGCCCGGCGGGGCGGGCACGGCAAGGTTCGGCCCGGTGGCCCGGGCCGGGTCGGCACAGCACGGCCTGACCCGGCCCGGTCCGAAGGGCAGCGAGGTCGGGGGGTCAGAGGGTCAGGAGTGACTTGAGGTCTTCGTACTTCCGCGGGCCGATGCCCGGGACGTGGCGGAGTTGGTCGAGTGACTGGAAGGGGCCGTGGGTGAGGCGGTACTGCAGGATGCGTTGGGCCAGTGCGGGCCCCACGCCAGGGAGCGAGTCGAGTTGCTCCGCCCCGGCGTGGTTGAGGCTCACGGGGCCCGTGGGGCCCGCGGGGCCGGCCTGGGCCACGCCGCCAGGCAGGGGGTCGGTTCCCACGAGGATCTGCTCTCCATCGGTGAGTGGACGGGCGAGGTTGAGGCGGCTGGTGTCGGCGCCGGGCAGCGGTCCGCCCGCGGCGGCCAGGGCGTCGGCGACCCGCGAACCCGCGGGGAGGGTGCGCAGGCCGGGGCTCTGGACTTTCCCGGCGATGTCGATGACCAGGGGCGGGCTGGTCGACGGGGGTGCTGGGGCCCCTCCTTCGGTCCGGTCGGAGACGGTTTCCGCCATGGCGATGGTCGGGACGGCAACGGGGTGCGGCCTGGCCAGCCAGAAGTGCTGGACGGCGTAGCCGGTGGCGAGGACGAGCAGGACGGTCAGGCCGAGCACGGCCCGGCGGTCGAGGGCGCATGCGGCGGGGAGGCGGAATCGCAACGGGAGTTTCGGCGGGGCGGTGTGCGGCACGGCGACAGGGGTCGGGGCTGGTCGGGGCCCGGGCGGCGGATCGGGCTCCGACGGGGTGTCGGCCCATTCGCCGTCCGGAAGGTCGAGGGTCGTAGGGCGCTTCGGTGTGGTGGCTCCGCCCAGGACGGGTGCCTCCGCGGGAGGGTCCCGCTCCGGTGACGAGTCGGCGCTGCCGTGGCCGAGGGCGGTTGTGCTGCCGGTCGCGACACCGAGGTCGGCGGCGTCGTCGACGGTCGGTTCCGGGCGCACCGGGCATCCGGATGCTCCGTACGTGGCGAGGATGCGCGGCGACGACGGCCCCGGCACCGGAACGGGGGCGGGCTGCACGGACGCAACCGCCGACTCGGGTCCGATCGGTTCAGCGGGCTCAGCGGCGCCGGTCCCGTTCTCCGGTGGCCCTCCCGGGTCGTACTCCGGGGCCTCCTCCACGGCGCTCTCCATGCCGTGTTCCAGCCGCGGGGCCGGTCCTGCGACGCTTCCGGAGAGCAGCTGGTGGTGGTCGTCGGGTCCGGCGAGCGGGTCCGCCGGGAAGAGTCGGCCGAGGCGGGCCCGGGTGGTCTCGGCGGCCTGGCGTCGGCGGGTCTGGGGGGCGGTGATGGTCCTCATGGCGAGGACAGTAGAACGGCGCTGACGGACCGTCGGAGAATGCGTCCACCCCTGTGGACAACTCGGGGTTGTGGATAACTCCTGTCGCTCGAACGGGTGATTCCAGCCCGCGTCAGTGCGACGATGCGATGATCGGAGACACCACTACGGCCAGCAGGCCGGGGCCGACGTGCGCACCGATGACGGCTCCGACCTCACTGACGTAGAGCCCTTCCAGTCCGGGAACACGGCCCCGCAGCCGCTCCGCCAGCGGTTCGGCCCGGTGTTCGGCGGCGAGGTGGTGGACGGTGATGTCCACCGGCTGCTGTCCGGCGCGCTCGACGGCGATCTCCTCCAGCCTGGCGATCGCCCGGGAGGCCGTGCGGACCTTCTCCAGCGGCTCGATCCGGCCACCGGCCAGGTGCAGCAGCGGCTTCACCGCCAGCGCGGAGCCGACCAGCGCCTGGGCGGTCCCGATCCGCCCTCCTCGCCGCAGGTGCTCCAGGGTGTCGACGTAGAAGAAGCCCGCGGTGCCGGCGGCCCGGCTCTCCGCAGCGGCCACCACCAGGTCGAGATCCGCCTCGGTGGCCTCGGCGCCCGTCCCGTCGCCACCGCCCACGGCGGCGCCCACGGCGCCCCCGGCTCCGACGGCCCCCGCACCGGGGCGTGCCGCGTCCAGCGCCTCGGCCGATTCGGCGGCGGCCAGGACGCAGCTGCCCAGTGCCATGCCGACGAGCCGGCTGTCGACCACCCGGACCGGGATCGGCACGGTGGGGGCCGCCAGCCGGGCCGCCTCCGCCGTACCGGAGAGCTCGGCCGACAGGTGGATCGAGACGATGCCCCGCGCACCGGCCTCCGCGGCGGCCCGGTAGGCGGCGGCGAAGGTCTCGGGACTGGGGCGGGAGGTCGTCACCCGCTGCTTGGAACGCAGGACCTCGGCGACGTCCTTCGGGGAGATCTCGACGCCTTCCGCGAAGACCTCGTCACCGACCGCGACGCTGAGCGGCACCACGCGGATGCGGTGCCGGTCCACCGCTTCCTGGGGCAGATACGCGGTGGAATCCGTGACAAGTGCGAGGTGGCCGGGCATGAGCCGGAGGTTACCCGCAGCCGGGCCGGGAGGACAGCGCTCGAAGTTCGATGGTTTGCCCCCTAATGCGTCGGGTAACTTCTCCGAGCACGGACAGCAACCGCCTCGTGACGCGGGGTCAGGGGCGGTTGGGTCCCGCCGGGTTCGGCTTGCGGAGGCGGTCGGCGAGGCGGGAGAGCGGCTCGGCGGCCAGCCCGAGCAGTTCCTCGGCACTGGTCGGGCGACCGGCTCCGAGTCCCTTCCAGCGGTCGGCGGGCTCCTCGACGGAAGCGGCGGCCGTCCCCTGGGAGCCCCTCTGGAAGTCAGTGCCCTCGGCGGGGTCCTCGGCAGCGGGCTCGGCCGGGGTCCAGTGGCGCAGCGCTCCGGCTTCGTCCTGGCACTCCTTGCCGAGGCGGGCGAGCTCGTCGTCGGCGAAGCGGCGCATCCGGTCCTGGGCGGCCCATCGCAGGGAGTCCGCGGAGTGGGTGATCCGCTCGACGCGCTCGCGCAGCTCGGGGAGTTTGGCGGCGACTCGGCTGCTCATCGGCTCGCGCTCCAGCATGCGGAGTTCGGCGTCGAGCTCCGCGGCGTGCGCGTCGAGGCGGGTGAGCAGGTGGAGGGCGTCACCGAGCTGGCCGTCCTGCGGCAGGCCGGACTGCAGGACCTGGCGGGTGGAGTCGAGCGCGGTGCGCAGGGACAGCCGGAGCGCGGCGATCCGACCCTGCTCTCCCGGCCTGGCGATGCTCTTCGCCTTCAGGGCGGCGTTCTCCACCGCCCGCTGGGCGTTGGCGCTGTGCCGGTCGACCTTGGCCGCCACCGCCTTCGCCGCCTTCACCATTCCGACCACGGCCATCACCAGCAGCGTGACCCCGAACAGCGCGACCAGCGCCACCACCACACCGAGCGCTTCCATCGGGAGCCCACCTTCCGCCCGTGACCGGCCCTGAACCGCCTGTTGCGGTCCGCTTGTCCGTCGGACCTCCACCGTAGCCCGGAGCGGCGGTCGACAGCAGGCCGTGGGCACCACTCCTGCCCGAGATCAGGGACAGCTCAGGGATGTCCCCCAAGCGATCTCCCCGAGATCCCGGGTGCTTTCACCGAAGAACGGAGCCACCTTGTTCGCACTCCTCCGGCGGTCGGCCCGGCCGCATCCGCAGACGGCGAAGGGCCGGCCGCCCCTCGACGGGAACGACCGGCCCCACTCGGCCGACAGCGCGTCGGCCCGGGTCCCGTCAACCGGTGACGATGTTCACCAGCTTCGGCGCGCGCGCGATGACCTTGCGCACCTGGGCGTCGCCGATGGCCGCGACCACGGTCGGGTCGGCCAGGGCCAGCGCCTCCAGGTCGGCGTCCGAGATGGACGGAGCGACCTCCAGGCGGGCCTTCACCTTCCCCTTGATCTGCACGACGCAGGTCACGGTCTCGTCGACCACGTACGCCGGATCGGCCACCGGGTAGTCCGCGAAGGCCAGCGACTGCTCGTGGCCCAGGCGGCGCCACAGCTCCTCGGCGATGTGCGGCGCCAGCGGGGCGACCAGCAGGACGATCTGCTCGGCCACCGACCGCGGCGTGGAGCCGCGCTTCACCAGGAAGTTGTTCAGCTCGATGGCCTTGGCCACGGCGGTGTTGAACCGCAGGCCCGCCATGTCGCCGCGGATGCCGTCGATCGTCTTGTGCAGCGCGCGCAGCGTCGCCTCGTCCGGCTCCTCCTCGGTGACCACCAGCTCGCCGGTGACCTCCGAGACGATGTTGCGCCACAGCCGCTGCAGGAAGCGGTACGAGCCGACCACGGCCCGGGTGTCCCAGGGGCGGGAGACGTCCAGCGGGCCCATCGCCATCTCGTACAGGCGCAGCGTGTCCGCGCCGTACTCGTCGGCGATCTCGTCGGGGGCGACCGCGTTCTTCAGCGACTTGCCCATCTTGCCCGCCTCGCGGCGGACCGGCTCGCCCTGCCAGAAGTACTGGCCGTTGCCCGCCGGGTCCACGACCTCGGCCGCGGGCACCGGGAAGCCGCGGGCGTCGCGGTAGACGTCCGCGGTGATCATGCCCTGGTTGAACAGCTTGTGGAACGGCTCGACCGAGGAGACGTGGCCCAGGTCGTGCAGCACCTTGTGCCAGAAGCGGGCGTACAGCAGGTGCAGCACGGCGTGCTCGGCGCCGCCGACGTACAGGTCGACACCGCCGGCCGGCTTCTCCGCGGTCGGGCCCATCCAGTAGGACTCGTTGGCGGGGTCGACGACCGAGGTGGAGTTGACCGGGTCGACGTAGCGCAGCTCGTACCAGCAGGAACCCGCCCAGTTGGGCATGGTGTTGGTCTCGCGGCGGTAGCTCTTGACGCCGTCGCCCAGGTCCAGCTCGACGTTGACCCAGTCCTCGTTGCGGGACAGCGGGGTCTTCGGGGAGGACGCGGCGTCGTCGGGGTCGTAGGTGTGCGGCGAGTAGTCGTCCACCTCCGGGACCTCGACCGGCAGCATCGACTCGGGCAGCGCGTGCATCGCGCCGGTCTCGTCGTAGACGATCGGGAAGGGCTCGCCCCAGTACCGCTGGCGGCTGAACAGCCAGTCGCGCAGGCGGTAGTTGACGGTGCCCTCGCCGATGCCCTGCTCGGCCAGCCAGGCGGTGATCCGGGCCTTGGCGTCGACCACGGACAGGCCGTCCAGCGAGATGCCGTCGCGCTCGGAGTTGACCAGCACCGAGTCGTAGGTGTCGAAGGCGTCGTCCCAGGTGTGCGGGTCCTCGCCGCGGCCGTCGGTGGGCCGGACGACGCAGCGCATCGGCAGGTTGAACGCCTGCGCGAAGGCGAAGTCGCGGCTGTCGTGCGCCGGGACGGCCATGATCGCGCCGGTGCCGTAGCCCATCAGCACGTAGTCGGCGATGAACACCGGGATCTGCTCGCCGCTGACCGGGTTGGTCGCGTAGGCGCCGGTGAACACACCGGTCTTGACCTTGGCGTCGGCCTGGCGCTCGACGTCGGACTTGGCGGCGGCCGCCGCCCGGTACTCGGCGACGGCGGTGGCCGGGTCGGCGGCGCCGCCGGTCCACTCGTCACGGGTGCCGGCCGGCCACTCGGCCGGGACGACGGAGTCGACCAGGGCGTGCTCGGGCGCCAGGACCATGTAGGTGGCGCCGAACAGGGTGTCGGGGCGGGTGGTGAAGACGGTGACGGTGTCGCCGCCGACGGTGAAGTCGACCCGGGCGCCCTCGGAGCGGCCGATCCAGTTGCGCTGCTGCAGCTTGATCGCCTCGGGCCAGTCCAGCAGGTCCAGGTCGCTGATCAGGCGGTCCGCGTAGGCGGTGATCCGCATCATCCACTGGCGCAGGTTGGACTTGAACACCGGGAAGTTGCCGCGCTCGGAGCGGCCGTCCGCGGTGACCTCCTCGTTGGCCAGCACGGTGCCCAGACCGGGGCACCAGTTGACCGGCACCTCCTTGGAGTACGCCAGCCGGTACTCGCCCAGCACCTCGTCGCGCTCGACGCCGGACAGCTCGGCCCAGGCGCGGCCGCCCGGCACCTCGCGCTCGCCGGACTCGAACTGGGCGACCAGTTCGGCGATCGGACGCGCCTTGGCCGCGGCCTCGTCGTACCAGGAGTCGAAGATCTGCAGGAAGATCCACTGCGTCCAGCGGTAGTAGTCGGGGTCGATCGTGGAGATCGAGCGACGCGAGTCGTGGCCCAGGCCCAGCCGGCGCAGCTGCTGGCGCATGTTGGCGATGTTGTCCTCGGTGGACACCCGCGGGTGGACGCCGTGCTGGACGGCGTACTGCTCGGCGGGCAGGCCGAAGGCGTCGTAGCCCAGGGTGTGCAGTACGTTGTGGCCGTTCATCCGCTGGTAGCGGGCGTACACGTCGGTGGCGATGTAGCCCAGCGGGTGGCCCACGTGCAGGCCCGCGCCCGACGGGTACGGGAACATGTCCATGATGAAGCTGTGCGGCTTCGCGGCGACGGACGTCCCGTCGGCCAGCGGGCCGGTCGGGTTGGGGGCGTTGAACGTCCCCTCCTTCTCCCACAGGTCCTGCCAGCGGGACTCGATCTCGGCAGCCAGCGCGGCGCCGTAGCGGAAAGGCTCGGTGGCGGCTTCGGCCGCGCCGGAAGCGGGGGTCGTCTCGCTCATGGTCCTTCAAGCTCCATCGTCATCAGTCAGCGAACAGGCCGTAGAAAGCAGAAAACCCCTCCGCAGGAGGGGACGCCACGCCGACTCCGGCCCTCGAGCCGGTCCTGGTCAGCGCGGCCGGCTAAGAAGCAGGCGCACAGTTCGCATGGGCTCAGGGTACCGCACCCCCTCAACCCCCTTTCGCCTCACCACGTCAACCCCCGGCCCGGCCCGGCGCTACGCCTCCGCGCGCATCGCGGCATCGAAGTCCCGCAGGGCCCGCGCCACCCGGGCCGACTGCATGCCCGCCGCGAGCAGCCGCGCCCGGTCCGCGGTCCGTTCGGCCTCGGCCCGCTCGCCGGTGCGGCGGTAGGAATCGGCGAGGCGCACCATCAACAGCGCCTTGGCCCGGGCCCGTTCCACCGAGAGCGAGTCGATCGAGGACAGCAGCAGGCTGCGCGCCTGCCCGTGCTCGCCGAGCAGCAGGTACCCCTCGCCGACCATGCCCTCCAGATCGGCCCGCTCCTGCCCGTGCCCCGCCACGCCCTCCAACTCCCGGAACGCCCGCTCGGCGACGGCCTCCGCGCTGATCTGCTCCCCCTTGCGGCCGTGCGCCCGGGCGATCCGCCCCAACTGCAGGGCCCGCTCGCGCGGCGTCAGCACGGCGTCCGCGGCGCGCAGCGCGGTGGAGAGCATCGCCACCGGGTCGAGCCCCCGCCCGCCGGAGTTGTACGTCGCCTGGACGGCGAGGCAGCCCACCACGCCGACGCCGAGCCGCGGGTCGCCCGAGACGTGCGCGGCCCGCAGCGCGGCGACGAAGGCCCGCTGCGCGGCGGCGTCGTTGCCCATGTCGTAGTTGGCCCAGCCGACCAGCCGGGCCAGTCGGCTGGCCGCCCCGTACAGTTCGCGGCCGAGCGGTTCGTCGTAGCTGCCGAGTTCCAACAGCTTTCCCACCATGGCGAGTTCGGCCTTGGCGAGGTCGAGGATCAGGCCACCGCCGTAGGTGCGTTCCAGTCGCTGCTTGGAGTCGTAGGACAGCCGCAGGTCGGCCAGCTGCTCGGGGGCGATCCGCAGCGCCCCCTCGCCACCGGTGACCGGCGGGGGCGGGGAGGCCCAGTGCCGGGCCGCCTGTTCCAGCTCGTCGCCGCGGAACAGGTCGGTCAGGCGGACGGGGGCGCCGTCGGCGCCCGCCTCGCGGAGCGCGGTCTGCGCGGTGTCGGCGGTCCACGGGTCGGTCAGTAGCCGGGGCGAGAGCATCTTCGCCCCCCGGCGGGAGCCCATCTGCCCCCAGAGCTGCTCGTAGGTGACGGCGATGCCGACGCTGCGGCCCAGCACCTCGCAGACGGTCTGGTCGTGCGGCGAACGCGGCACCATGCCCCGGTCGCGCCACTTGTACGGTGCGGTGGAACTGATCGCCATGCCGCCCGGGAGCACCGCGTTCACCTCGCGGGCCAGCCGCTCCGGGCTCCAGCCGAGCTGGTGGAGTATCCGGGCGAGTTCGTCGTTCCGTTTTCGCACCAGGTCGGCCATGGCACGACGGTAGCGGCCCCGCCCTCCGCTCGGCAGGGAAGTCCGGTGAACGACCGGAGGCCGCCCCTCGCGGGACGGCCTCCGGACTGCTGTGGAGCTAAGGAGAATCGAACTCCTGACCTATTGCATGCCATGCAATCGCTCTACCAACTGAGCTATAGCCCCATGCTGTTACTGCTGTCACCTGCGGTTTCCCTCGGCGACATCGCCAACTGTACACGGTCGGCGCCCCCTGCCCTAATCCGTTCCGAGGCCCCGCAGGACCCCGAGCCGCCGCGGACCGCGCGGGCCGGCGGAACCCCGCACCCGCCCGAACGAGACCCCGATCCCGCCGACCGGGCAGGATCCCGGGCAGGATCCCGGGCCCGTCCGCGGAGCGTCCGCGAGAACACCCGAAAACACCGAAGGCCGCCACCCTCTTCGGGTAACGGCCTCGCGGAACTGCTGTGGAGCTAAGGAGAATCGAACTCCTGACCTATTGCATGCCATGCAATCGCTCTACCAACTGAGCTATAGCCCCGCGACACTGACGACCACTCACGGACCACCGGTGCGGAGTGGAGCTAAGGAGAATCGAACTCCTGACCTATTGCATGCCATGCAATCGCTCTACCAACTGAGCTATAGCCCCGCAGTTCCGCGACTCCCGCCCCCGGTTTCCCGTCTGCGTTCCTCGCTGCGAACGAGGAAGACTCTAGCTGGTCAGAGCCGGAACTGTGAAATCCGGGTCGTTCGGCCGTCAGGTCTCGCCGCGGGCCCGCCTCAGGTCTCGTCGCCGATGACCGGCTGCGGCAGCGTGCCCGCGTTGTGCTCCAGCAGCCGCCACCCGCGCGAGTCCTGGCCGAGCACCGACCAGCAGCAGTTGGAGAGACCGCCGAAGCGCTCCCACAGCTCCGGCTCCAGGCCCAGCATCCGACCGATCATGGTGCGGATGGTGCCGCCGTGGCTGACCACCACCAGGGTGCCGCCCTCCGGCAGCTTGTCCACCGCGTCCAGCACCACCGGGACGGCCCGGTCGGCCACCTCGGTGGCCAGCTCGCCGCCGCCGCGCCGCACCTGCTCGCCCTTCGACCACGCCTCGAACTGCTCCGGGTAGCGGGCCTGGATCTCGGTCTTGGTGAGCCCCTGCCACTCCCCCGCGTACGCCTCCCGCAGGCCCTCGTGGTGGTGCGCTTCGAGGCCGGTGAGCGCGGCGAGCTCGGCGGCGGTGCGCCGAGCCCGCTGCAGGTCGGAGGAGACCAGCAGGTCGGGCCGGAGCCCGGCGAGCAGTCGAGCCGCCCGCTGGGCCTGGAAGACGCCCTGGTCGGTGAGCTCGATGTCCGTCGTGCCCTGGAACCGCGCTTCGAGGTTCCAGGAGGTCTGGCCGTGCCGCCAGAGGACGATGCGCGGCCAGGCCCCGACCCGGCTCAGAGGTCGCCCCCGGAGACGGCGTTGCCGGCCGCGTCGGTGACGGCGTTCTCCGGCCGGTTGCGGGTGGCCAGCGCGTCCTCCGGGATCGGCAGCTCGGGGCAGTCCTTCCACAGGCGGTCGAGCGAGTAGAAGGAGCGCTCCTCGGAGTGCTGGACGTGCACCACGATGTCCAGGTAGTCGAGCAGGATCCAACGGCCCTCGCGCTCGCCCTCCCGGCGCACCGGCTTCACGTCGAGCTTCTCGCGCAGTTGGTCCTCGATCTCCTCCGCGATCGCCCGCACCTGGCGGTCGTTGGCGGCGGAGGCGATCAGGAAGGCGTCGGTGATCGACAGCACCTCGCTGACGTCGAAGGCGATGATGTCGTGCGCCAGCTTGTCGGCCGCCGCCTGCGCGGCGACGGTGATCAGTTCCTGGCTTCGGTCGGTGACGGTCACGATGCTCTTCCGGATCGGCTGTGGGGATACCCTCCCAGGATCTCATGAACGCGACGGAGCCCCCGAGCGTTTTCCGTCCGGGGGCTCCGACCGCGCCTTCGCGGCGCCCTGCTGGGTCCTGCCGGGTCCTGCCGGACCCCCGCCGGGCCTTCTACCGGGCCCTGCTCCGAGTCGTCCTCACTGCGTCTTCTGCGCCAACGGCTGGTAGTCCTTGCCGACCACCAGGACGAGGTCCGCGTTCTGCGCCTCGGTGGCCTTCTTCACCACCGAGTCCGGCAGGTTCATGCTGGTGGCGAGGGTGAGGGCCGCGGGCCGCATGGCGTCGTCGGTGTAGCGGATCTCGGAGGTCGCCTGCTCGGGCCCCTTCGCGCTGGAGGGCAGCACGTCCATGCCCGCGTTGATGACCGCGGCCTGCGCGCCCGTCCCCGAGACGTCGCTGCCGGAGGCGTTGACCATGGCGACGCGGGTGGAACCGCCGGTGCCCTTGGCACTGCCGATGGTGCCGCCGAGGATCTCCTTCACCTGCACGCCCGCCGTGGCGTCGTCCAGCGTGCCGTCGGCCTTGGCGGTGAGCTTGGCGGTGGACAGGTGCCCCGCCTTCGCCTGCTTGGCCAGGTTGACCAGCACGCCGGCCAGTGCGCTCTCCGGGAGCGACGGGTCGGCGACCGAGTTCATCCGGTGCACGTCGTCGGTGGCGTCGGCCATGGTGGTCGGCATGGTGCTGATCACCGCGGCCAGCACCTGCCCGAAGCGGGCGAGCTGGGCGTCCCGGCCCTCACCGGGCGCCTGCAGGGTCGCGTAGGCGACGGCGGCGTGCCCGTTCAGCAGGACGTCCTTGCCCGCCGCGGCGAGCACCTTGCCGTTCGGCTTGTTGTCCTCGCGCACCTCGGCGTTGGTGTCCACCCTGATGCCGCCGAGCTGGGAGACCAGCAGCAGCAGGTACGGGGTGTCCAGCCGCCAGGTGCCGGCCACCTTGGCGCCGAGCACCGCGGACAGGCCCTCGCGGGTGGCGAAGGCGCCGATCTCGTCCAGGGACTCGCCGACCGTGGTGCTGGAGGAGTCCCCGTTGCTGGGCAGCTGCAGGTTGTCCGGCAGCAGCAGCACGGTCGCCTTCTTCCCGCCCTCGTCGTCGACCAGCAGGGCCGTGGTGACCTCGCCCTCCGGGTCGCGGAGGTGGACCACGTTCACGTACCGCCCGCCGACCGCCGCGGACGCGTCGTCACCGCCGCCGAACTTCCCGGTCCACCACAGGTAGCCCGTCCCGCCGGCCGCCAGCACCACCGCCGCCACCAGCAGCGAGACCAGCCGGTTGCGCAGCCGCCGCCGCCGCTCGGCCCGCACCTCGCTGCGCGACTCGGCGAACTTCAGCCAGTCGATCGCGTCCTCGGACTCCTCCGTCTGCTCGTCGACGAAGCTGAACTCGCCCGTGGTGTACGAGTCGCCGCCCTTGGCCTTCGCCCGGGCCGCCGCGGCCGCCCCCCGCCCGCCGACCAGCTCGGACGGCTCCTCCGCCGCGCCCCCCACCGACGCGGCCCCCGCAGCCGCACCCGTGCCCGCACCCGGACGCGTCCGCGGCGGCACCACCGCAGCACCCGCACCCGCACCCGCACCCGCACCCGGGACGGCCACCGGGCTCACCGGAGGCGCCGAACGCCCCGCCGCCTGCCCAGGCACCTGCCCGGGAGCCGCCACCGGGGACGGCGCCGCCCCCTGCGGGTGCAGCCCCTGCGCGGGCTGCTGCTGCCCGTAGTAGGCGTCGTACGGCTGCTGCCCGTACGCCTCCCCACCCGTCTGCCCGCCGAACTGCCCCTCGTAGCCGCGCTGTTCGAACCCCTGCGGCTCGTACCCGCCCTGCTCGTAGCCGCCCTGCTCGTAGCCGGACTGCTCGTAGCCGGACTGCTCGTACCCGCCCTGCCGGTAGCCGCCCTGCTCGTAGCCCTGCGCCGGGTACCCGGGCGCCGCGGCCTGCTGCCCGCCGCCGTAGGGGTCCTGCGGGTACGCCCCGGGCTGCTGCTGGTACGGGGAGCCGTACTGGTCGTACTGACCGCCCTGCCCGTACGCGGGCTGCTGGCCGTAACCCTGTTGCGGCTGCTCGTAGTCGTCGTACCCCTCGTACCCCTGCTGCTGCGCGTACCCCTGCTGCTGCTCGTGGTAGCCGGACTGCGGCTGCTGCTGGGGGTGCTGGGGCTGCTGCGGCCGCCGGGGCTGGGACTGGGGTTGCTGGCCGAACCAGTTCTGGTCGTCGGACGTTCCGGTCACGTCGTCCCTCCCGGGGGCATCAAGGCCGGGCCGACGCGTACAGCGCCCGCTTGTGGATGTATCGGACCACGCCGTCCGGCACCAGGTACCAGATGGGTTCGCCCTTGGCGACGCGCATCCGGCAGTCGGTGGAGGAGATGGCGAGTGCGGGCACCTCGACCAGCGAGACCCCGCCGACCGGCAGGCCGGTGTCGGAGAGAGTATGGCCCGGCCGGGTGCAGCCGATGAAGTGCGCGAGGTCGAAGAGTTCCTCGGAGGAGCGCCAGGAGATGATCTGGGCGAGGGCGTCGGCACCGGTGATGAAGAAGAGTTCGGCGTCGGGGTGGAGGCTGCGGAGCTCGCGCAGGGTGTCGACGGTGTAGGTGGGGCCGTCGCGGTCGACGTCGATCCGGCTGACCGAGAACTGCGGGTTCTCGGCGGTGGCGATCACCGTCATCAGGTAGCGGTCCTCGGCCGACGAGACCTGCCGGTCGGACTTCTGCCAGGGCTGCCCGGTGGGGACGAAGACCACCTCGTCCAGTTGGAAGGCGCTCGCCACCTCGCTCGCGGCGACCAGGTGCCCGTGGTGGATGGGGTCGAAGGTGCCGCCCATCACGCCCAGCCGTCGCCTGCGCGCACCGCCGTCCGGTGTCGGGGTGGCGTCCGGCGCCGGGGTGCCCGGCGCGGAGGTGCCCGGCGCCACGTTCGTCCCGGAGGTCTCGACCTGCTCTCTCATGGCGCCACACCTTACGCGACCCGGATGTACCGGGGGATTCCGCCCGTCGGCGCTCCCCGGCCGCACCACGGGCGCTTCCCGGCCGCACCACGGGCGCTTCCCGGCCGCACCACGGCGCTGCCCGGCCGCACCGCGCTCCGCCACCCCGGGGGCCGCGGTGCGCGGCGGACGGGGCAGCGGCGCGAAGGACCGGCTACCGGCTACCGGCCGCGGCTCAGCGGTCGCGGTTGAAGCGGGTGGTGATGAACAGCAGGAGCAGCAGGATGAACAGCGCCGAGCCGCCCGTCAGCAGGGGGTTGAGGCTGTCGTGGTTGCCGCCCCCCTCCTCGGCGAGGCGGGCGATGACGGGCAGGGCAGCAGAGCTCATGATCGGCGGGACCTTCTCGGCTCGGTGTGAGGACCAGGCGGTCACGGACCGTGCGGCCCGCGCGCTCATCGTACGGGGGCCCGAGACGCAACCGCGCGGCGGCCCACCGCGTCTGACCACCCATGAGCCGTCGACGCGGTCCCGGCCCGAAAGCACACCCAGCCCGCACCCAGCCCGAGCCCGCTCCCGGTTCGACCCGATCGGCGCGACCCGAGCCCGCTCCCGGCGCGCCCCGAGGCGTTCGGCGCCCGGGCCGCGGCCCGGTTCAGCCCAGGTCGTCGGCGGTGCGCCCGGCCGTCCCGGCCCGCTCGGCCCCGCTGGCGGCTTCGCGCGCCGCGTCGCGCTTGGCGCCGTCGCGGCCGGCCCTGGCCAGCGCCCACACCATCAGGCCGACCCCGACGAAGGAGGCGATCAGGATGAACCGCAGGAACAGACCGGGGCCGTTCTCGTTGGAGATCGGTCCGGCGAGCTGGACCAGGGCGGCAGTGGACATCACGGGCTCCTTGTTCGGTACGGCAGAGCCAGCGTAGTCCCGTTTACGGCCGCCCCGACCCCGCGGCCCCCGGGTGTCGGTGGGGCGTCCGCGAGGGGCACCCGGGTCTCCCCGACCGGGGTGCGGACGGCGTAGCGTGACCGCGGGGACGAGTACGGACACACCGACGTTGAAGTGGAAAGCAGCGGGGGCCGGCCAGGGAGCCGGTGCCGGCGTCGATCCAGGAGAGGTACTCAATGACCGACATGACCAAGGGTTCCGCGCCGAGCCGCCGCCAGCGCTTCCCGGAGATCTCCACCCGGGCCTGGGAGCACCCGGCGGACCGTTCCGGCCTGGTGGCGATGCGCAAGCTCAGCGGCTTCGACGACGTCCTGAAGAAGCTGGCCGGCCTGGTGTCGGAGCGCAGCGTGCGCCTGATGTTCCTGGCCACCGCGGTCAAGACCTCGGAGCGCCAGTTCCCGGAGCTGTACGACATGGTGCGGGACGCCGCGTACGTCCTGGACCTGGACAAGGTCCCGGACCTGTACGTCTCCCAGGACCCGAAGGTCAACGCGTACTGCATCGGCATGGACACCCCGGTGATCGTGGTCACCACCGGCCTGGTCGAGCTGATGGACGAGGAGGAGCTGCGCGCGGTGATCGGCCACGAGGTCGGTCACGCGATGTCGGGGCACGCCGTCTACCAGACCATGCTGCTGATCCTCACCAACCTGGCGACCCGGGTCGCCTGGATACCGCTGGGCAACCTGGCGATCATGGCGCTGATCACCGCGCTCAAGGAGTGGTTCCGCAAGGCGGAGCTGTCCAGCGACCGGGCCGGTCTGCTGGCGGGGCAGGACCTGCAGGCGTCGATGCGGTCGCTGATGAAGCTGGCCGGCGGCGCGCACATGGCCGAGATGAACGTGGACGCGTTCCTGGAGCAGGCCGCCGAGTACGACAAGGCGGGCGACCTGCGCGACAGCGTGCTGAAGCTGCTCCAGGTGCTGCCGCAGTCGCACCCGTTCGCGGTGGTGCGGGTGGCCAAGCTGAAGAAGTGGGCGGAGAGCGAGGAGTACCGCTCGATCATGGCCGGGGCGTACCCGCGCCGCGGCGACGACCCGGAGGCCTCGGTCAGCGCGCAGTGGAAGGCCGCCGCCGAGTCGTACTCGCAGTCGATGAAGGACAGCAAGGACCCGCTGATGGGCCTGCTGCGCGACCTGGGCAACGGCGTCGGCACGGTCGGCGGCAAGCTCCGCGACACCTTCACCGGCGCGGGCCGCGGCAACGGCAGCGGTGGCGGCGACCAGGAGGGCAGCGACTCGCAGGGCTGAGCAACCGCCCGCACCCGCCCCCGCCCCCGCAAGCTCGGCCGCCCGCGCAACCGGGCCCGCAGCAGCAGCCGCTCCGGCCGCTCCGGGATCAGCCGGTGATCGGCCCCAGCACCCCGCAGGACTGCCAGGCCGGCCGCGCGTGGTCGGCCGGGTCCACGGCGGGCGGGGTGCTCGGGCGGACGCCCGCCGCGGTGGCCAGCAGCGGCTGCAGGTAGGCGCTCTGCCCGGCCGCGCAGGAGCTGGGCCCGGCCTGCACGGCGGCGTCGACCACCCGCAGCCGGCCGATGTCGAGGTCGGTGCGGTCGATCTGGATGCGCACCGCCCGGCGCACCGCGTACAGGGTGACCGACGGGTCGCTGGTGGTGCCGGCCGGGCGCAGCGCGTACACCAGGGTGTGGTCGGTGGTGATCTCCAGGGTGTCGCCGTTGAGCTCGCCGATGCGGACGGTGCCGGCGGCCTTGACGGTGTCGGCGGCGAGGGCGATCTGCCCGGGGTCGAAGCGCACCATCCAGCCGGTGGCGGCGTGGTGCTGGTCGTCGCGGGGCGAGTTGGTGCTGTCGTCGTACTGCGCGAGTTCCCCGGCCGTGACCAGGGCGCGGACCTGTTCGGTCTCGTTGGCGGCCAGGGTGGCCGGGGCCAGCTCGGAGGCCACCAGGTAGTGCTGGACGGAGTCCAGGGCCCGCTGCACCTGGGAGCCGGTGAAGTGGGCGGTGGCGGTAGCGGTCGGCAGCCCGAGCCCGGCCGGGCCGTCCGCGTACCCGGGGGGCAGCCCGGCGAACGGGTTCGCGTGGTCGGCGGTCGCGGTGACCGTCCCGGCGGGGGCGAGCGGGGTGAGGCTGACGGTCAGCTGGGTGCCGCTGGGCGGCGCGACCTCGCCGCGCGGGGAGCTGATCCCGAAGTAGACGGCGGCGGCGAACGCCAGCGCGACCACCAGCAGCAGGGCGATGGCCTGCCGGGGCATCCCCAGCCAGCCCCAGCCGCGCGGCCGGGTGGCCCGTCCGAGGGCGCCGGACAGCCGCTCCTGCGCGGACAGCTCCTGGATCCGGGCAGCTCGGACGAACGATTCGTCGAAGACGACGGACCGGAACTCGTCATCGTTGGAACCACCCTCGGGCGTGCCCCCAGGAGGCTCGCGCGGGTCACCCATGACACCAGGGTAGACTCGCTGGCCGCCCGCGACGAGGGCACGCGGGTAACGAGCGCGCGACGGTACGTCACCGACGGCCGGGGTGGGCGGGGGACGGCCGGGATCCGTCAGCCGACGGGGACGGCCGCCGCCGCGGACGGCTGCCCGGGCGCCGCGGCCGGGCTGCCGCCGCCCTGGTCGCTCCCGCCGCCCTGACCGCTGCTGCCGCTCTGGCTGCTGCCGCTGCTCGGCCGGGTCGGCGTCTCCTGCGCGACCCCGCCGACGCCCCGGTAGACCGCGGCGACCGACAGCGCGACCAGGCCGACGCCCATCACCAGCGCCAGCACCCAGGCCACCGGCCGGTGCCAGCGCTGCTGGGCGACCGTGCCGCCGCGCAGCGGGTCGAAGGCGCGGACCCGGGAGCGGCGGGTGCGCCGTTCCTGCCGGTCGCAGCCCGACCACGGGTCGGGGTAGAAGCGGTCCTCGTCCAGGCCCCCGGGCAGCGGGCGCAGCTCCAGCGGCAGCGCCTCGCCCCCGGCAGCGGACTCCGCGAACTCCGCGGACTCCGCCAACTCCACGGACTCGGTGAACTCGTAGCTCCGGGTCGCCCCCGCCTGTTCCGGCTCCAGCCGGGCCTCGGCGGCGGCGAGTTGCCGCTCCCGGGCGCTCGGCTCGTGCACGGCGGCGGAGCGGACGAAGCTCTCGTCGAAGACCACGGTGGCGAACTCGTCGTCCGCACCACCGTGGTCGGCGCCGTCGGAGTACGGCGAGCCCCCCACATCCTCAGCCACGGATTCAATGTATTACCGGCCGGGGCGTTTGTCTGTGGGTCTCGCCGATCGGGTCCGGACGGGCTACGGCATTCGGCCGCGCGCACCACCGGGCCCGCGCACCACCAGGCACACGCATCACCGAGCCCGCGCACCACGGGCCCGCGCACCACCGAGCCCGCGCACCACCGGGCCCGGAGCCCGGGGCCCCGGGTCAGCCGCCGACGGTCTGCCGGGCCTCGCCGCGGACGTGCCCGTCGCCGGTGACGATGTACTTGGTGCTGGTCAGCTCGGGCAGGCCCATCGGGCCGCGGGCGTGCAGCTTCTGGGTGGAGATGCCGATCTCCGCGCCGAAGCCGAACTCGCCGCCGTCGGTGAACCGGGTGGAGGCGTTGACGGCCACCGTGGTGGAGTCGACGAGCTGGGTGAAGCGGCGGGCGGCGGGCTGCGAGCCGGTGACGATCGCCTCGGTGTGGCCCGAGGAGTAGCGGCGGATGTGCTCGACCGCGGCCTCCAGCGAGGGCACCACGGCGGCCGCCAGGTCCAGCGAGAGGTACTCCGTCCCCCAGTCCTCCTCGGTCGCCGGGACGGCCGTCACCCCGGTGCCCTCGGCGGCCTTGAGCACCGCGTCGTCGCCGTGCACGGTGACCCCGGCGTCGGCCAGCGCGGCCAGCGCGAGCGGCAGGAAGGCGTCCGCGACGTCCTGGTGGACCAGCAGCGTCTCGGCGGAGTTGCAGACGCTGACCCGCTGGGCCTTGGAGTTCAGCAGCACGCCGACGGCCATCGCCAGGTCGGCCTGCGCGTCCACGTACACGTGGCAGTTGCCGGTGCCGGTCTCGATCACCGGGACGGTGGAGCCCTCGACGACGGTGCGGATCAGCGAGGCGCCGCCGCGCGGGATCAGCACGTCGACCAGGCCGCGGGCGCGCATCAGCTCCTGCACCGACTCGCGGCCCTCGCCCGGCACCAGCTGGATCACGTCGGCCGGCAGGCCCGCACCGGCCACCGCGGCGCGCAGCACCTCCACCAGCGCGGTGTTGGAGCGGTACGCGGAGCCCGAGCCGCGCAGCAGCACCGCGTTGCCGGACTTCAGGCAGAGCGCCGCGGCGTCCACCGTGACGTTCGGCCGGGCCTCGTAGATGATGCCGACCACGCCCAGCGGGACGCGCACCTGGCGCACGTCGAGGCCGTTGGGCAGGGTGTAGCCGCGGACCACCTCGCCCACCGGGTCGGGCAGGCCGACCACGCTGCGGACGTCGGAGGCGATCGCGGCGATCCGCTCCGCGGTGAGCGTCAGCCGGTCGATCACCGACTCGGCGGTGCCGGCCGCCCGGGACCGCTCCACGTCCTCCGCGTTGGCGGCGGTGATCTCGGCGGACCGCTCGACCAGCGCGTCCGCGATCGCCAGCAGCGCGGCGTCCTTCGCCGAGCGCGGCACTGGCGCCAGGACGGCGGCCGCCTCCCGGGCGCGGCGCGCGGCGGCGAGGACGGGGCTGTCGGCGGTGGCGGTGAGGTCGCTCATGCGGCCAAGCCTAGCGAGCCGGCGCCCCCGCCCCGCCGCGCATTTCGCCCGCTGAGACGTCCCCCGCGGAACGCGACCGAACGCGGCCGGGCGCGGCCGACCGCAACCGGGCGCGCCCACGCGGAGCCGGGCCCGACCGGGCGGGCCCACGCGGGGCCGGGCGCGAACGGGACCGACCGGCCCCGCCTCAGTACGGGTGCACCCCGCCGAGCTGCGGCGGCGGGTCCCCGAAACCCTCCGCGACCCGCTTGTGGTACGTCGGGCGGTCCACCACCTCCAGGCCGACGATCTCCCAGGCCGGGAGCTTGGCGCTGGCCTTGTGCTCGCCCCACAGCCGCAGCGCGATCGCCGCCGCGTCGTGCAGGTCCCGCGCCTCCTCCCAGTAGCGGACCTCGGCGTGGTCGGCGGCGTAGCGGGCGGTCAGGAAGAACGAGTGGTCGTGCGCCAGCTTCTCCAGTGCCGTCCGCAGCTCGGGCAGCGGTGTCGCCGCCCCGGCCACGCTCAGCACCACGTGCCACATCCGGGCCTGCTCCCGCACGGGGCCCCGCTCCTCCTGCCCGGCCTGCCCGGTGTCCGGCGCGGCACTCGGGTCGACCTCCCGGTCGGCGCTCCGCTCGGCGCTCCGCTCGGCACTCCGGTCAGCGCTCTGCTCGGCACCCCGCTCGGCACTCAGGTCGACGTCCCGGTCGGCCTCCCGCGGAGCCCGCTGCTCGACGCCCCGGCCGCCCTCGATGCTGGTGAGCCGCCGCTCGGACCTCTGCCCCGGCAGCGCTTCCTCCCGCCTGCGAACCACCGGCGGCCTCCCATTCAGCGTGTCGCGCGGACCCCCCGGCCCGCTGCTCCCACCCCCCGTACCGGCCCCGCCGCCCGTGCTCAGCCGCGCAGCACGACCAGGTCGTCGCGGTGGACGACCTCGCGTTCGTACGCGGCGCCGAGCTCCTGGGCCAGTTCTCGGGTGGACCGGCCGAGCAGACGGGGCAACTCCCTCGCATCAAAGTTGACCAGTCCGCGGGCGACGATGTGACCGTTTTCGCCAAGAAGGTCGACCGGATCGCCCGCGGCGAACTCCCCTTCGACCCGGGTCACCCCGGCGGGCAGCAGCGACTTGCCGCCGTGCACGACGGCCGCCACCGCCCCGTCGTCCAGGGTGAGCGTGCCGCGCGGCGAGGAGGCGTGCTCCAGCCAGAGCAGCCGGTCGGCGGAGCGGCTGCCGGTGCGCTGGAACAGCGTGCCGGTGGGGCGGCCGGCCAGGGCGTCGGCGGCCTGGCTCGCCGCGGTCAGCACCACCGGGATGCCCGCACCGGTGGCGATCCGGGCCGCCTCGACCTTGGTGACCATGCCGCCGGTGCCGACGCCCGCCTTCCCGGCGCTGCCGATCTCCACGCCCGCCAGGTCCTCGGGGCCGTGCACCACCTCGATCCGGCTGCTGCCGGGCTTGGCGGGGTCGCCGTCGTACAGGCCGTCCACGTCGGAGAGCAGCACCAGCAGGTCGGCCCGCACCAGGTGCGCCACCAGCGCGGCCAGCCGGTCGTTGTCGCCGAACTTGATCTCGGCGGTGGCGACGGTGTCGTTCTCGTTGACGATCGGCATCGCGCCCATGGTCAGCAGCTGGTCCAGCGTCCGGTACGCGTTGCGGTAGTGGGCGCGGCGGCTGGCGTCCTCGGCGGTCAGCAGCACCTGGCCGACCCGCACCCCGTAGCGCGCGAAGGAGGCGGTGTACCGGGCGACCAGCAGCCCCTGGCCGACGCTGGCGGCGGCCTGCTGCCGGGCCAGGTCCTTGGGGCGCTTGGCCAGTCCGAGCGGGGCCAGGCCGGCCGCGATGGCGCCGGAGGAGACCAGCACGACCTCCGGCGCGTCCGGGCGGGTCCGCAGCTTGGCCAGCGCGTCCACCAGCGCGTCCACCCGGTCCGCGTCCAGGCCCCCGGCGGCGGTGGTCAGCGAGGAGGAGCCGACCTTCACCACGATCCGCCGCGCCGAGACGACTTCCTCGCGGAGCAACTGATCCACCATCAGCCCGACCTTCCGACGCAGCCTGTGTACGTCCGCAATCTAGCGAGCGCGCTTGCGGGTCACGAAATCGCGACGAGGCGTGAGACGTCACCGGTCCGGAAAGCGCGAACAGGGGCGCGGACGGTGAAGTCCGCGCCCCTGCCGCACCGGAACACGCCCGGAAGCGCCCCCGTGCTGCCGGGCTCCGCCGCCCCGCCCTACTGGTCGAGCTCCTCGCGGCCGGAGGAGAGCGCCTCGAAGTCCAGGTACTCCTGCTCCGCGGTGTCGCGGCCGCGCTGGCGCTCGCGGCGGCGGTCCACCGCGGGGCGCTGGGTCTCCATCCGGTGGTCCTCGCCGCGGCGGCCGAGCATCTCCGCACCGGCGGCCATGGTGGGCTCCCAGTCGAAGACCACGGCGTCCTCGTCGGGGCCGATGATGACGGTGTCGCCCTCCTTGGCGCCGATCTTCCAGAGCTCCTGCTCGACGCCGAGCCGGGCGAGCCGGTCGGCGAGGTAGCCGACGGCCTCGTCGTTGGCGAAGTCGGTCTGGCGGACCCAGCGTTCGGGCTTGCCGCCGCGGATCCGGTAGGCGCCGTCCTCCTCCTCGATGGTGAAGCCGGCGTCGTCCACGGCGGTGGGCCGGATGACGATGCGGGTGCTCTCCT
The DNA here is from genome assembly GCF_000717185.1 of Kitasatospora phosalacinea. Taxonomy (GTDB): domain Bacteria; phylum Actinomycetota; class Actinomycetes; order Streptomycetales; family Streptomycetaceae; genus Kitasatospora; species Kitasatospora phosalacinea_A. The sequence goes on from NZ_JNYE01000001.1 coordinate 172,633, forward strand.
CGACGGGCTTGGCGGCGCGCGCGGCGGAGACGATCTCGGCCAGCGCGAAGGAGAGTTCGCGCAGGCCCTTGTGGGCGAGCGCGGAGACCTCGAACACCCGGTAGCCGCGCTCCTCCAGCGAGGCGCGGGTCAGGTCGGCGATGTCCTGGCCGTCCGGGACGTCGATCTTGTTGAGGGCGACCAGCCGCGGCCGGTCCTCCAGGCCGCCGTACTGGGCGAGTTCGTCCTCGATGGTCTCCAGGTCGGTGAGCGGGTCGCGGCCCGGCTCCAGGGTGGCGCAGTCCAGCACGTGCACCAGCACCTCGCAGCGCTCGACGTGCCGCAGGAACTCCAGGCCGAGGCCGCGGCCCTGGCTGGCGCCGGGGATCAGGCCGGGCACGTCGGCGATCGTGTAGACGGTCTCGCCCGCGGTCACCACGCCGAGGTTGGGGACGAGGGTGGTGAAGGGGTAGTCGGCGATCTTCGGCTTCGCGGCGGAGAGCACCGAGATCAGCGAGGACTTGCCGGCGCTCGGGTAGCCGACCAGCGCGACGTCGGCGACGGACTTCAGCTCCATCACGATGTCGCGGGCCTCGCCGGGCTCGCCGAGCAGCGCGAAGCCGGGCGCCTTGCGGCGGGCGGAGGACAGCGCCGCGTTGCCGAGGCCGCCGCGGCCGCCCTGGGCGGCGACGAAGCTGGTGCCGTGGCCGACCAGGTCGGCCAGCACGTTCCCCTTGCGGTCCAGGACGACGGTGCCGTCCGGCACCGGCAGCACGATGTCCGGGCCCACCGCGCCGGTGCGGTGGCCGCCCGCGCCGGGCTTGCCGTTGGTGGCCTTGCGCTTGGGCGAGTGGTGGTACTCGAGCAGGGTGGTGACCTGCGAGTCGACGACCAGGATGACCGAGCCGCCCTCGCCGCCGTTGCCCCCGTCGGGGCCGCCGAGCGGCTTGAACTTCTCCCGGTGCACGGAGGCGCAGCCGTGGCCTCCGTTACCCGCGGCGACGTGCAGTTCGACGCGGTCCACGAAGGTGGTCATGAGGGGTGCCTCCCGTGCGAAGTAATGAGGTTGTCCTGCGGTAAAGCGGAAGGGTGGGCCCGGATCATCCCGGCCCACCCTTCACAGCGAGTCTGTACGGACTCAGGCCTCGACGGCCACGATGTTGACGACCTTGCGGCCGCGACGGTTGCCGAACTCCACGGCACCGGCGGTCAGCGCGAACAGGGTGTCGTCGCCACCACGGCCCACGTTGGCGCCCGGGTGGAAGTGGGTGCCGCGCTGGCGGACGATGATCTCGCCGGCGGAGACGACCTGGCCGCCGAAGCGCTTCACGCCGAGGCGCTGAGCGTTCGAGTCACGGCCGTTGCGAGTGGAACTCGCACCCTTCTTGTGTGCCATCTGGCTATCCCCTTTCTAGGAAGACCGCAGGAAGTTGTTACTTGCTGACCGAGTCGATGCTGGTGATGCGCACCGCGGTGTGCTTCTGGCGGTGGCCCTGACGACGGCGGTAGCCGGTCTTGTTCTTGTAGCGCAGGATGACGATCTTGTCGCCCTTGGTGTGGTCGACGACCTCGGCGTGGGCCTTCACGCCGCCGAGCACCCACGGGTCGGAGGTGACGGACTCACCGTCGACGACGAGGATGGTCGAGAGCTCGACCGAGTCACCCGGCTTGGCGTCGATACGGTCGATCTCCAGCACGTCGCCCACGGCAACCTTGTGCTGGCGGCCGCCGGCGCGAACGATCGCGTACATGCGGTACCTACTTTCCTAACTCGGTCGGAACTCCGGATGCCAGCCGCCTGGGTATGGACACAAGCGGCCTCCCCCGTCGAACGCCGGAACCGGCGTCCACCCGGGAGGTGAGGTGCTCTGGAGCGCGGCGTCAACACGCCGATGGTCAAGAATACGGACCAGTCCATCCGAAGACAAACCGGGACGTGCGCGGGGGCCGGGAGCGCCACCGCAGCGGTGCTCCCGGCCCCCTCGGGCTCACTCCGCGGCGCCGTCACCCTCGGCGGCCGCAGCCTTCTTGGCCGCCGCGCCGGTCCGCTTGGTGGCGGTCTTGCGGGCGGTGGTCTTCTTGGCGGCCGCGGCGGTGGTGGTGGTCTTCTTCGCCGCGGTCTTCTTGGCCGCCGTGGTCTTCTTCGCCGCGGTCTTGGTCGCGGTCTTCCGGGCGGCGCGCTTCTTCGGCGCGGCCTCCTCGGCCGGGGCCTCGGCGGGCTGCTCGGTGTCGACCTCGACGACGACCTCGGCCTCGGGCTCCACCGCGGCGACGGCCTCGGCCGTCACCTCGGCGGCGGTCCGGGCGACCTCGGTGGCCTCCGCCGCTTCCGCAGCCTCCGCGGCCTCCGCGGCCGACTTCTCGGCGGCGGCGCTCAGCGCGGCCTCCATCGCGGCCTCGGCACGGGCCTGCAGGACGACGATCTCGGCCTCGCCGGACGTCCCGGCCGGGGCGGTGGCCCGGCGCACGGCGCGGCGCCGGGGGCGGCCACCGGCCGCGGGCGCGGTCGCCGGGATCTCCACCAGGCTCGGCTTCTCCTCGGCCACGGCCTCGGCCACCGGCTCGACGACCTCGGCCTCGGCGAAGGCCTCGACCGGCTCCAGCTCCTCGACGACGTCGAGCGCGACCTCGGCCGCCTCGACGGCCTCCTCCACCTCGTCGGGCTCCACGGAACCGATCGCCCCGGTGGTGCCCTCGACCGCGTCCGCCTCGGCGTTCCCGGCCCCGCCGCGGCCCCGGCGACGGCGCTTGCCGCCGCCCTCGCCCGCACCGGCCGCAGCCGCGGCGTGCGAACCGTGGCCGTTGCCGTGGCCGTGGCCGGGCTGGTCCATGTGGACGATCACGCCGCGGCCGTTGCAGTGCACGCAGGGCTCGGAGAAGGACTCCAGCAGGCCCTGGCCGACCCGCTTGCGGGTCATCTGGACCAGGCCGAGCGAGGTGACCTCGGCCACCTGGTGCTTGGTGCGGTCGCGGCCCAGGCACTCCAGCAGGCGGCGCAGCACCAGGTCGCGGTTGGACTCCAGCACCATGTCGATGAAGTCGATCACGATGATGCCGCCGAGGTCGCGCAGCCGCAGCTGGCGGACGATCTCCTCGGCCGCCTCGATGTTGTTGCGGGTGACGGTCTCTTCCAGGTTGCCGCCCTGGCCGACGAACTTGCCGGTGTTGACGTCGATGACGACCATCGCCTCGGTCCGGTCGATCACCAGCGAGCCGCCGGAGGGCAGCCAGACCTTGCGGTCCAGCGCCTTCATCAGCTGCTCGTCGATCCGGTAGGTGGCGAACACGTCGACGTCCGAGGTCCACTTCTGCAGGCGCTCGGTGAGGTCGGGGGCGACGTTGGAGACGTAGTCGTGGATGGTGTTCCAGGCCTCGGCACCGCTGACGATGACCTTGGTGAAGTCCTCGTTGAAGATGTCGCGGACCACCCGGACGGTCATGTCGGGCTCGCCGTACAGCAGCGCCGGGGCGTTGCCCGTGGCGGCCTTCTTCTGGATCTCCTCCCACTGCTGCTGGAGGCGCTGGACGTCGCGGGTGAGCTCCTCCTCGGAGGCGCCCTCGGCGGCGGTGCGGACGATCACGCCCGCGTCGTCCGGGACGATCTTCTTGAGGATCTGCTTGAGGCGGGCCCGCTCGTTCTCCGGCAGCTTGCGGGAGATGCCGGTCATCGAGCCCTCGGGCACGTACACCAGGTAGCGGCCGGGCAGCGAGATCTGGCTGGTCAGGCGGGCGCCCTTGTGGCCGATCGGGTCCTTGGAGACCTGCACCAGCACGGACTGGCCGGACTTCAGCACCGACTCGATCCGGCGCGGGCCGCCGTGGCCGCCGAGCGCGCCGAAGTTGACCTCGCCCGCGTACAGCACGGCGTTGCGGCCCTTGCCGATGTCGACGAACGCGGCCTCCATCGACGGCAGCACGTTCTGCACCTTGCCCAGGTACACGTTGCCGACGTACGAGGTCGCCTGCTCCTTGTTGACGTAGTGCTCGACCAGCACGCCGTCCTCGATCACGCCGATCTGGGTGCGGGCGCCGTTCTGGCGGACGACCATGACCCGTTCGACGGACTCGCGGCGGGCCAGGAACTCGGCCTCGGTGATGATCGGGACGCGGCGGCGGCCCAGCTCGCGGCCCTCGCGGCGGCGCTGCTTCTTGGCCTCCAGGCGGGTGGAGCCCTTGATCGACTGCACCTCGTCCGGGTCGAACGCGGGCTCGGCGGAGCGGCGGCGCGGCTCGCGCACCTTCACCACGGTGCGCACGCCGTCCTCGGTGGTCTCGGCCTGCTCGGTGCCGCCCTCGCCGCTGCGGCGGCGGCGACGGCGACGGCGACGCGAGGAAGACAGGCCCGCGGCCAGGTCGTCCTCGGCGTCGTCCTCGGCCTCGTCGTGGTCGTCCTCGGCGCCGGAGCCCTCCTGGGCGGCGTCCTCGTCCTCGGCGCTCTCGGCCTCGACCGCCTCGGGCGCGTCCTCGGCCTCACCGCGGCGGCGGCGACGGCCACCGCGACGGCGGCGGCGGGACGGACGGTCGTCCTCCCACTCGGCGTCCTGCTCGGGGCCCGCGGCGGGCGCCTCGACCTCGGCGGGCGCCTCGACCGGCGCGGCCGGGGCCGCGGCCTTGGCGGGCTGCTGGGCGGCCTTGGCGGGCTTGGCCGGCTTGGCCGACTGCTGGACGCGCACCGCGGTGCGGACCCGGCGGCGGCGGCCGACGCCGCTGTACTCGAACTCCTCGTCGCCGGGGACCGGCTCGGCCTCGGCCTCGACCGCGGCGACCGGCTCGGCGGCCTTGGCAGCGGGAGCCTTGGCGGCGGGGGCCTTGGCGGCGGCGGGCGCGGGCGCGGTGTAGGGCTCGGGCTCCTGGAACACCGGCGCCTGGAAGATCGCGGTGGACGGGCGGACGGCCCGCCGACGGGCGCGCGGCGGCTCGGCCTCGACGACCGGCTCGGGCTCCACGACGGCCTCGACCGCGGGCTCCTCCACGACGGCCTCGGGCTCGGCCTCGACCTCGGGCTCCTCGACGACCGCGGGCGACTGCACGGGGGCGGACGCACGCTTGCGGGTCCGCCGCGCCCGGACGGGCTTCTCCTCGGCCACCGGCTCCGCCTCCGCGACCGGCTCGGCCTCGACCGCGGGCTCCTCCACGACGGCCTCGGGCTCGGCCTCGGCCTCCGGCTCCTCGACGACCGCGGGCGTCTGCACGGGGGCGGACGCACGCTTGCGGGTCCGCCGCGCCCGGACGGGCTTCTCCTCGGCCACCGGCTCCGCCTCCACGACCGGCTCGGCCTCGACCGCGGGCTCCTCCACGACGGCCTCGGGCGCCCCGGCGGGGGCTTCGACGCGCTTGCGGGTGCGCCGGGCGCGGACCGGCTTCTCGGGCGCCGCTTCGACGGCCTCGGCGGCCTCGGCCGCCGGAGCGGCCGTCTCGGCGGGCGCGGCCGCGACCACGGTCTCGGTGCCCTCGCCCGCGGCGCCCTGCGGGGAGCCGGCCGGGCGGGAGACCGCCCGGCGGCGGCGCCGCGGCGGGGCCGCGGCGGTGCCGTCGGCGGCGTTGTCGTTGTTGTCGGCCGCAGCGGGCTGCGGTTCGGTGTTTTCGAGCATGCGGGTGTGTCTCCCGTCAGGCCCCCGGGCTCCGCATCCGGGCACGACGCTCCACCGCATTCACCAGCCGGAGGCCACTTCGGGCGGTCCGGCTCCCACGGTGCCGTCGTGCGGACGCGAGGCCGCACAGGGGCTCGTAGTCTCGCTCGCCATCCGCGGGGCGCGGGGAGGCGAAAAGTCTTCTGGTCTGACCAGTCTTCTCAGTTTTCAAGGGCCTGGCCGAGGGGTGGCCGGGCCTGCGCGCGACGACGCTCGCTCCCCTGGGGAGCCGCGGGGGCCGGGGAGCCGCAGGCCCGGAGTTCTCTCCGTGCCTGCGCTCCCGCCCACTCGGCGGACGGCGGTTGCGCGCGGCGGGGCGGCCTACCGGCCGACCTCGGCCGCGGCGCGGTCGAGCGCCAGCGGGTCGGTCACCGTGCCGGTCTGCTCGTCGAGCGGCCCCTGCGCCAGCCTGGTCACCTCTGCGGGGACCGGCGGCGCCAGGTCGGCCGTCGAACGGAGACCGGACAATACGTCGTCGGGTCGTACGGCGGGTGTGGCGTGTCGTACTACCAGCCGCAGTATCGCACAGGGAGCACCCGTCCGAACATCGTCCGCACCGTCCGTGCCCGTGTTGTCACCGATCCCGACCAGGGCGGTGTCCGCCGGGGCGAGCCCGATGGCGGCGACGGCGGCGCGCGCGTCGGAGGTGCGCAGGCCGTTCTTGGTCATCCGCTGGACCTCGACCGCCTCGGCGGCCAGGAAGACGGCGGCGGCCTTCTCGGCCTCGGCGGGCGCCACGCCGGGCAGGCGCAGCAGCCACTCGGAGGCCTCCAGGCGCTCCACGAAGTTGCTCGTGGCGACCTCGACGGCCTCGGTGACGTCCAGGCCGGGGGGCAGCGACTCGTCCAGCTGGCGGCGCAGCGCCTCCGGGTCGCGGCGCTCGGCGAGGCCGATCTCCAGGTACTCGGCCTCGCTGGCGGTGCCGGTCGGGGCCGCGTTGGCGTAGGAGACCTTGGGGTGCGGGGTGAAACCCGCGGAGTAGGCCATCGGGACGGCCGAGCGGCGGAGCGCGCGCTCGAACGCCCGCTGGAAGTCCCGGTGGCTGGTGAAGCGCAGACGGCCGCGCTTGGTGTAGCGGAGACGGATGCGCTGCACCGTCGGCGCGGGCGGCGGACCGTCGGGCGTGCGGCGTGCCAGGGGGCTCAGTCCTTCGTCAGTTGTCCCCGTCCGGCCTCGCACCGCGTGCGGCTCCGGCCGGACCTTGTCCTCACCTAGGGTACGCGGTGCGTCAGCCGAACAGTGTCCGCCGTACCTCCCGGGCCACCCGGCGGACCTCCGCCTTGACGGGCCACCAGACGCTGCGGCGCACCCAGCGGCACGGGGCGACCACGGTGAAGCGCCAGATCCGCCCGCCGAGCCGCCAGGCCCAGACGAACGCCAGCCACAGCGCGCGCAGCACCGGGAACAGCACCGGCCGCCACAGCCCGTAGTAGAAGGCCTTGCCGACCGGCACCACCACCCACCGCCAGAAGGCCCGGACCGGCACCGCGACCAGGTAGTACGCCAACCAGGCGACCACCTTGCCGAACCCGACGGCCAGGTACACCGTCCCGCGCCCGATCGGGGCCAGCACGTAGTTCCACAGCGCCTTCAGGACCGGCAGCAGCACCCACTCCCACAGCCAGGTCAGCGGCACCACCACCAGCCACCGCCACAGCCACCCCACCGGAACGACCACCAGCCAGTGGAGGACCGGCCACAGCACCCAGTTCCACAGCATCCGCAGCGGCCACAGCAGCACCTTGTCGACCACCCAGCCGACGCCGCGCCCGATCAGCACCACCAGCTCCCACAGCAGCCGCAACGGCACCACGACCGCCACCACCACCGGCCGCACCACCGCGACCAGACACCCCCCGCCCTGCTGCGGCTGCCCCTGCTGCTGAACCATCGTCACTCCCCGTAGGCCGTTCGGCCGATGGTAATACCCAGGCAAAGGGCCCCCGCCACGGGGTCGTGGCGGGGGCCCGGGGCGAGGGCGCGTCAGCTGTTGACGACCGTCAGCGGGAGCAGCTTCTTGCCGGTCGGGCCGACCTGGATGTGGGTGTCCATCTGCGGGCAGACGCCGCAGTCGAAGCACGGGGTCCAGCGGCAGTCCTCGACCTCGACCTCCTCCAGCGCGTCCTGCCAGTCCTCCCAGAGCCAGTCCTTGTCGAGGCCGCTGTCCAGGTGGTCCCAGGGCAGCACCTCCTCGTAGGAGCGCTCGCGGGTGGTGTACCAGTCGACGTCGACGCCGGTGCCGGCCAGGCCCTGCTCGGCGGAGGCGATCCAGCGGTCGTACGAGAAGTGCTCGCGCCAGCCGTCGAAGCGGCCGCCGTCCTCGTAGACGGCCCGGATGACGGCGCCGATCCGGCGGTCGCCGCGGGAGAGCAGGCCCTCGATGATGCCGGGCTTGCCGTCGTGGTAGCGGAAGCCGATGTTCTTGCCGAACTTGCGGTCGCCGCGGATGGAGTCGCGCAGCTTGGTGAGCCGCTCGTCGGTGGCCTCGGCGGACAGCTGCGGGGCCCACTGGAAGGGGGTGTGCGGCTTGGGGACGAAGCCGCCGATCGAGACGGTGCAGCGGACGTCGTTGGTGCCGGTGACCTCGCGGCCCTTGGCGATGACGTTCTTCGCCATGGTGCCGATCTGGAGGACGTCCTCGTCGGTCTCGGTGGGCAGGCCGCACATGAAGTACAGCTTCACCTGGCGCCAGCCGTTGCCGTACGCGGCGGCCACCGTGTTGATGAGGTCCTCCTCGGACACCATCTTGTTGATGACCTTGCGGATCCGCTCCGAGCCGCCCTCGGGGGCGAAGGTGAGGCCGGAGCGGCGGCCGTTGCGGGACAGCTCGTTGGCCAGGTCGATGTTGAAGGCGTCGACCCGGGTGGAGGGCAGCGAGAGGCCGACCTTGTCCTCGGCGTAGCGGTCGGCCAGGCCCTTGGTGATGTCGGCGATCTCGGAGTGGTCCGCGGAGGACAGCGAGAGCAGGCCGACCTCCTCGAAGCCGGTGGCCTTCAGGCCCTTCTCCACCATCTCGCCGATGCCGGTGATGCTTCGCTCCCGCACGGGGCGCGTGATCATGCCGGCCTGGCAGAAGCGGCAGCCGCGGGTGCAGCCGCGGAAGATCTCCACCGACATCCGCTCGTGCACGGTCTCGGCGAGCGGGACGAGCGGCTGCTTCGGGTAGGGCCACTCGTCGAGGTCCATCACGGTGTGCTTGGAGACCCGCCACGGCACGCCGGGGCGGTTCGGGACGACGCGCCCGATCCGGCCGTCGGCCAGGTACTCGACGTCGTAGAACCGCGGGATGTACACCCCGCCGGTCCTCGCCAGGCGCAGCAGCAGCTCGTCGCGCCCGCCGGGGCGGCCCTCGGCCTTCCAGGCCCGGACGATGTCGGTGATGTCGAGGACGGCCTGCTCGCCGTCGCCGATCACGGCGGCGTCGATGAAGTCGGCGATCGGCTCGGGGTTGAACGCGGCGTGGCCGCCCGCGAGGACGACCGGGTCGTCCACGGTGCGGTCGGCGGCGTTCAGCGGGATGCCGGCCAGGTCGAGCGCGGTCAGCATGTTGGTGTAGCCGAGCTCGGTGGAGAACGACAGGCCGAACACGTCGAACGCCTTGATCGGGCGGTGCGCGTCGACCGTGAACTGCGGGACGCCGTGCTCGCGCATCAGCGCTTCCAGGTCCGGCCAGACGCTGTAGCTGCGCTCGGCGAGGACGCCCTCGCGCTCGTTCAGCACCTCGTAGAGGATCATGGTGCCCTGGTTGGGCAGGCCGACCTCGTAGGCGTCCGGGTACATCAGCGCCCAGCGCACGTCGCAGGAGTCCCAGTCCTTGACGGTCGAGTTGAGCTCGCCACCGACGTACTGGATCGGCTTCTGGACGTGCGGGAGGAGGGCCTCCAGGCGTGGGAAGACCGATTCGACAGTCATGCGCAAGGACCTTTACGGCAGAAAAAGCAGTGACCCTTCAGGGTAGCCGAGCCCCGAGGGTCACTGTTTCCACGCCGGTGGCCGAACAGGGCCTAGATCCCTATCGGCCGCTGGGAGCGCACCGACTGCAGCAGGCCGATCGCGATCCAGACCGCGAACATCGAGGAGCCGCCGTAGGAGACGAACGGCAGCGGGATGCCCGCGACCGGCATGATGCCGAGGTTCATGCCGATGTTCTCGAAGGCCTGGAAGGCGAACCAGGTGACCGCGCCGGCCGCCAGGATCGTCCCGTACAGGTCGGTGGCCTGGCGCGCTATCCGGCAGGCGCGCCACAGGATGACGCCGAGCAGGCCGATCATCAGCAGGGCGCCCGCGAAGCCGAGTTCCTCGCCCGCGACGCTGAACACGAAGTCGGTCTGCTGCTCGGGGACGAACTGGCCGGTGGTCTGGGTGCCGTGGAACAGGCCCATGCCGGTCAGGCCGCCGGAGCCGATCGCGATCCGGGCCTGGGCGGTGTTGTAGCCGACGCCGGCCGGGTCGAGGGCCGGGTTGGCGAAGGCCGCGAAGCGGTCGATCTGGTACTGGCTGAGGACGCCGAGCTTCCAGATCGCCAGCGCCCCGGCGGTGCCGCCCGCCAGCAGGCCGACCACCCAGCGGTTGGCGGCGCCGGAGGCCGTCAGCACGCCGAGCATGGTGACCACCATGACCATCACCGAGCCGAGGTCGGGCATCAGCATGACCACGGCCATCGGGAAGCCCGCCACCGCGAGCGACTGCAGCACGCTGCGGGTCGGCGGGAACTCCCGCTCGCCGGTGTCGACCCGGGAGGAGAGCACCACGGCCATGCCCAGCACGATCGCCAGCTTGGCGAACTCGGCGGGCTGGAGGGAGAAGCCGCCGCCGAACTGGATCCAGGAGTGCGCGCCGTTGATGGTCGAGCCGAGCGGGCTGAGCACCGCGAACAGCAGCAGGATCACGGCCGCGTAGACGAACGGCACCGCGGTGCGCAGCCGCCGGGTGCCGAGCAGGATCACCGCGATGCACAGGCCGATGCCGATCACCAGGTTGGTCAGGTGCCGGTACAGGAAGTACTGCGGGTCGCCGTGGGTCAGCGAGTCCCGGCCGCGGGTGGCGGACCAGACCAGCAGCGAGCCGATCAGGGACAGCGCCAGCGCCGCCAGGATCATGATCCAGTCGAGCCGCCGCAGCGGGGAGTCCTTGGCCAGCGCCCGGGCCAGCGAGGAGCGCCGGGGGGCGAGCCGGACGGAGCGGTAGGAGTCGTACGAGGTCATGCCCGGCTCCTTCCGTACCCGCCGCCGCGGGTGGGTTCGACGGCGGCCAGCAGGACGCCCGCGGGCTGGTCGGCCTGGAACGGGCGGGCCGGGTCCAGGAAGGTCGCGCCGGGCTCGTAGCTGAAGGTGGTGGGGACGATCGCGGTGCCGTCCGGGTTGAACTTGGGCAGTTCGGCCTGCGGCTTGGGCAGCAGCGCCTTGCCGTTGTCGATGGTGCCCTTGTCGTCGACGCCGTACAGCGCCTGGTAGATCCGGCGCACCGAGTCGCCGGAGCCGCCGGAGCCGGTGCCGCCCTGGCTGATGGTCATGACCACCGCGTAGTCGTTGCTGTAGGTGGTCAGCCAGGAGGTGGTCTGCTTGCCCATGACCTCGGCGGTGCCGGTCTTGGCGTGCAGCTCGATCTTGCCCTGCGGCCAGCCCGCGCCGGTGAACTTCCAGGCGGCGGTGCCGGAGGTGATGACGCCCGCGGTGGCCTGGTCGATGTACTCCAGCAGCTTGCCCTGGGCGGGGATCTTGCCGTCCTCGTGCGGGGCGATGTCGCGCACCAGGGTGCCGTCGGGGCTGACGACCGCCTTGCCGATGGTCGGCCGGTAGAGCGTGCCGCCGTTGGCGAGCGCCGAGTAGATCCGGGCCATCTGCAGCGGGGTGACCAGGGTGTCGCCCTGGCCGATCGCGAAGTTGACCATGTCACCGGCGCGCATCTGGTTGCCGTCGGCGCAGTTCTCGCGGGCGATCTCGTCGTCGTACTCGTGGCCGCCCTTGGCGGCCTGGGCGCACCAGGAGTCCTTCATGGCGTCGTAGTACGCCTGCTTCCACTGCCGGTCGGGGACCCGGCCGGCCACCTCGCCGGGCAGGTCGACGCCGGTCTTGGCGCCGAGGCCGAACTCGTGGGCGGTCCGGAAGAACCAGTCGGGGGCGTCCTTCTTGGGCTTGAGGCCGCCGTCCTTCATCCACTGGTCGTAGGCGAGGCCGTAGAACACGGTGTCGCAGGACACCTCCAGGGCCTTCTCCAGGGTGATGTCGCCGAACTGCTCGCTCTCGAAGTTCTTGAACTCGCGGCCGCCGATGACCAGCGACTTCGGGCACGGGTAGCGCCCGTTGAGGTCGTAGCCGGCCTGCACGGCGGCGGTGGTGGAGATCACCTTGAAGGTGGAGCCGGGGGCGGACTGACCCTGTATGGCCCGGTTGATCAGCGGGTAGTTGGAGTCCTTGCTGTTCAGCGACTCGTAGTCCTTGGCGGAGATGCCGCCGACCCACAGGTTGGGGTCGTAGGTGGGGGCGCTGGCCATCGCGACGATCCGGCCGGTGTGCACGTCCATCACGACGGCCGCGCCGGAGTCGGCGATGTAGTTGCGGCTGGTCTCCTTGTCGTAGACCTTGCGGGCGTCGGCCATGGCCTGGGCCAGCTGGTCCTCGACCACCTTCTGCACCCGGGCGTCGATCGAGGTGACCAGGTTGTTGCCGGACTGCGCGGGGGTGTTGCCCGCGCTGCCGATCACCCGGCCGAGGTTGTCGACCTCCAGCCGGTCGACGCCGGTGGTGCCGCGCAGGTCGTCGTCGTAGACCGACTCCAGGCCGGCCCGGCCGATCTGGTCGGAGGGCAGGCGGCGCTCGCGGCCGGCCTTGTCGGCGGTCTTGGTGACCTCCTCGTCGGTGACCGGCGAGAGGTAGCCGAGGATCTGGGCGGCGCTGGCGCCCTCCGCGTTGGTGTAGCGGCGCAGCGCGGTGGGCTGGGCGGTGACGCCGGGGAAGTCCTCGCGGCGCTCCATTATCTGCATCGCCTGCTGGGTGGTGGCCTGCTGGGTGACCGGGATCGGCTGGTACGGGGAGCCGTTCCAGCACGGCTGCGGCGTCTTGGCGTCGCACAGCCGGACCTTGTTCCTGACCTCGTCGGCCGGGACGCCCAGGACGTCGGCGAGCCGGGTCAGCACCGCCTTGCCCTTGTCCTTCTGCTGCAGCAGCGCGGTGCGGGAGACCGACACCACCAGCTTGGTCTCGTTGCCGGCCAGGATCCGGCCGGAGGCGTCCAGGATCTCGCCGCGGACGGCGGGCTCCACCACCTCGCGGACGTGGTTGCCCTGGGCCTTCTCGCTGAACTCCTTGCCGTTGCGGATCTGCAGGTACCACAGCCGCCCGCCGAGGGTGGCCAGCAGCGACAGGACCAGCACCTGGAGGACGACCAGCCGGATCGTCACCCGGCGGGTCCGGCCGGTCTCGGGGATGTTGCTCACGTGCGCGGACTCCGTCCCGGTTCAGGGGCGCTTGGCGAGGCCGAGCGCGCGCTTCTTCTTGTAGGGGGTGGCGGAGGGCTCGCGGGTGGTGCGGTAGCGGGCCAGCGCGCCGAGGCCGGAGCCGCCGTCCGCGCCGCGCACCGTCTCGTTGACCGCCCGGTCGCCGTCGAAGCGGCGGGCCAGCAGCATCACCAGCGGCACCGTGAACGGGGCCAGCAGCACGTCGTACAGCAGGGCGCTGAACACCAGGCCGGTCAGGCCGACGTGCCGGGCCGCGGTGTCGCCGACCAGGGCGCCGACCATCGCGTACAGCAGGGTGGAGACCACCGCGGCGACCGCCACCACGCCCAGCGCGGACAGCGCCGAGCGCTGCCGGCCGCCCTCCGGCTTGAGCAGCCCGGCGCCGTAGCCGACGATGCACAGCACCAGCGCGTACCGGCCGATCGCGTGGTCGGACGGCGGGGCGACGTCGGCCAGCAGGCCGGCGCAGAAGCCGACGGTGCAGCCGCCCATCGGGCCGTACACCAGGGCCAGGCCGACCACCACCAGCATCAGCAGGTCCGGGGTGGCGCCGGGCAGTTGGAGCCGGCCGAGGATGCTGACCTGGATCACCAGGGCCAGCACCAGCAGGACGGCGGACAGCAGGATCCGGTTCACGCGCGGCATCAGTTCCCCCCGGTGGTCGGCGGTACGGCGGCGATCGGCGCCTGCGGGTTGCCCGCGGCACCGGCGGACGCGGCGGGCACCGGCGGCAGCACCGCGTCGCGCGGGTCGGTGCGCGGCGGGACGACCACCACGCCGACCAGGTCGAGCCGGGTGAACTGCACGTACGGCTCGACCAGGATGGTCTTGGTGAGCTGGCCGGGGGTGGCCTGCACCTCCTTGACGGTGCCGACCGGCACGCCGGGCACGAACGGGCGGCCGCTCTGCGAGCCGAAGGTGACCAGCCGGTCGCCTGCCTTCACCTGGGCCCGGCCGTTCAGCAGCTCGATCCGCATCGGCGAGGCGCCCTGGCCGGCCGCGAAGCCGATCTCGCCGCTGCCCTCCAGCCGGACCCCGGCGGTGAAGCCGGGGTCGGAGGCGAGCAGCACGGTGGCGGTGGTGGGCGCGACGGTGGTGATCCGGCCGACCAGGCCCTGGCCGTCGATGACCGTCATGTCCCGGGTCAGGCCGTCGTCGCTGCCCGCGTCGATGGTGATCGTCCAGGAGAAGCCCTGGGCCGCGCCGATCGCGATGACCTGGGCGGCCTTGACGGTGTAGCCGCCGGAGCCGGCCGTGCGCAGCATGTCGTCGAGCTGCTTGGTGCGCCCGGACGCGGCGTCGGAGGAGGCGAGCTTCTGGCGCAGCTCGGTGTTCTCGCGGGTGATCTGGTCGAGCCGCTCCTGGTGGGTGCCCGCGTCGCGGATCGCCCGGATGTAGCCGGCCACCGGGTCGACCGCGCCGGCCGCGGCGTCCTCCACCGGGCCGAGCGCGGAGGCGGCGGCCCGGCGGGCACCGCCGAGCGGTGAGTCGTCGCCGCCCTTGATGTCCACGGTGATCAGTGCGAAGGCCACCAGGACCAGCAGGACCAGCATTAGTCGACTCTGTCGGGTGTCCCTCACGGTGCCGCCGCCGCCCCTTCGTGCCGGGTGCTCTTCAGCCCGGCTCGGTGTGTAGTTCGAATTGCCTTGCTCAACGACGCGGCTGGGCGTCCAGTACCTGCTGGAGTGCCTCGAACTCCTCGACGCACTTGCCCGCCCCCAGCGCCACCGAGTCCAGCGGGTTCTCCGCGATGTGCACCGGCATGCCGGTCTCCCGGCGCAGCCGCTCGTCCAGGCCGCGCAGCAGGGCGCCGCCGCCGGTCAGCACGATGCCGCGGTCCATCACGTCGCCCGCGAGCTCGGGCGGGCACTGGTCCAGGGTGGTCTTCACCGAGTCGATGATCGAGTTCACCGGCTCGTCGATGGCCTCGCGGACCTCGGCGGCCGAGATCACCACGGTCTTCGGCAGGCCGGAGACCAGGTCGCGGCCGCGGATCTCGGCGTGCTCGTCCTTCTCGCCCTCCAGGCCGAACGCGGAGCCGATCGACATCTTGATCTGCTCGGCGGAGCGCTCGCCCAGCAGCAGGCTGTACTCCTTCTTGATGTGCTGGACGATCGCGCTGTCCAGCTCGTCGCCCGCCACCCGCAGCGACTGGGCGGTGACGATCCCGCCGAGCGAGATCACCGCCACCTCGGTGGTGCCGCCGCCGATGTCGACGACCATGTTGCCGGTGGGCTCGTGCACCGGCAGGCCGGAGCCGATCGCCGCGGCCATCGGCTCCTCGATGATGTGCACCTGGCGGGCGCCGGCCTGCATGCTGGCCTCGACCACGGCGCGGCGCTCGACGCCGGTGATGCCGGAGGGGACGCAGACCACGACCCGCGGGCGGACCAGGTAGCGGCGGCGGTGGATCTTCATGATGAAGTACCGCAGCATCCGCTCGGTGATCTCGAAGTCGGCGATCACGCCGTCCTTGAGCGGGCGGATCGCGACGATGTTGCCGGGGGTGCGGCCGATCATCTTCTTCGCCTCGGCGCCGACCGCGAGGATCCCGCCGGTGTTGGTGTTGACGGCCACCACCGACGGCTCGTTCAGCACGATGCCCTTGCCCCGGACGTACACCAGCGTGTTCGCGGTGCCTAGGTCGATCGCCAGGTCCCGGCCGAGAAACGACAGGTTGTTCGCCATGGGATGTCGTGAGCCTTCCCGAGTTCGGATCAAGGGCGGGGAGCGGGCCGGCCGTACGGGCCCGCGGCAGGGCTGACGGCGGCTGAGCAGCCGCTCCGTGCCCGTGAGTTGGGTCCATCGTAGTCACGCCGGTCAGCGCGGGCGGCGGGTACGGCGTGCCGCCCATTCTCCGGGGGCGAATCGGCTTCTCCTGGCATTGGGACGCCGTGTCGGAGGGTAGGGTTCCGTGATTTGACGATTAACGCCCAGAGGGAGCAACCCGACCCGCCATCCGGCCCCTGAGCTGGACGTTCCCCGCACGGGGGCACCCCGCGCCCGGTGCGGACGCGGGGCACCGGATCCCTACAGGATCCTCACGCGTGGGCCGGGAAGAAGATCTTGATCTCGCGCTCGGCCGACTCCGGGGAGTCCGAGGCGTGGATCAGGTTCTCCCGGGTGATGGTCGCGTAGTCGCCGCGGATGGTGCCCGCGCCGGCTGCCAGCGGGTCGGTCGCACCGGCCAGCGCGCGGATGCCGGGGACGACGTTCTCGCCCTCGACGATCAGCGCGATCGACGGGCCGGAGGTCATGAAGCCCAGCAGCGGCTCGTAGAAGTCGCGGCCGACGTGCTCGGCGTAGTGCTGCTCCAGGGTGGCGCGGTCGAAGGTGCGGAGCTCCATCGCAGCGAACCGCCAGCCGGCCTTGCGCTCGATCCGGCTGATGATCTCGCCGGCCAGGCCGCGCTTGACGGCGTCGGGCTTGAGCAGGACGAGAGTGCGCTGGGACACGGGGCGGCTCCTCGGGTGGTGTCGGTCGGGCCTGACTGTGCCCCTGACACTACCCCGGACGGGTGGCCGGGCCGTTGACCAGGCCACCCGGGGGCCACCGGAGGCTGCCGGAGACCGCCCACCGGGCCGGTCAGGCGGCGACCGGCGCGGCCTCGGCCTCGGCGGCCGCCCGCTGGGCCTTGAGCACGTCGATCTTGCGGCCGTAGTGGACCGAGCACCACCACAGGCCGCCGAAGACGACGCCGAAGGCGTACATGGTCGGCAGCACCAGGCCGCTGGCCAGCACCGCCGCCTGCAGCGCCCAGCCGACCTGCACCGCCCCGGGGCGGGTGATCACGCCGCAGAGCAGCACGCACAGGGCGATCGCCGCCGCGCTGACCGCCCAGATGGTGCCGGTGCCGACGTCGGTGAGCTTCATCGCGACCAGGCCGGCGAACATGATCAGCATGGCCTCGCCGATCAGCGTGGAGGAGCACAGGGTGCGCATCGGCGGTTACTTCCTTCCGAACAGCAGGCGCGCCTCGCCCACCGTGATGACGGAGCCGGTGACCAGGACGCCGGCGCCGCCGAGGTCCTCCTCCTCGGCCAGGGTGACGGCGGCGTCGATCGCGTCGTCCAGGCGCGGCTCGACCTGCACCCGGTCCTCGCCGAAGACCTCGACGGCGAGGGCGGCGAGCCGGTCGGCCGGCATCGCGCGGTGGGTGGAGTTCTGGGTGATCACGACCTCGGCGAGGATCGGCTCGAACACCTCCAGCAGGCCGGTGACGTCCTTGTCGCCGCTGGTGGCGATCACGCCGACCAGCTTGGTGAAGCCGAAGGCCTCGCCGATCGCGGCGACGGCGGCCTGCGCGCCGTGCGGGTTGTGCGCGGCGTCCAGGATGACGGTGGGGCTGCGCCGGACGACCTCCAGCCGGCCCGGGGAGGAGACGCCGAACAGCGCCTGCCGGACCTTCTCCTCGTCCAGGTGCTCGCCGCCGCCCTGGCCGATGCCGAAGAAGGCCTCGACGGCGGCCAGCGCCAGCGCGGCGTTCTGCGCCTGGTGGTCGCCGTGCAGCGGGAGGAAGAGGTCCTGGTACTCGTGGCCGCCGAGGCCGCGCAGGGTGACCAGCTGGCCGCCGACCGCGACCTCGCGGCGCAGCACGCCGAACTCCATGCCCTCGCGGGCCACCGTGGCGTCCACCTCGACGGCGCGGCGCAGGATCTGCTCGGCGGCGTCCAGCTTCTGCTGGGCGACGACGGCGAGGGCGCCGGGCTTGACGATGCCGGACTTCTCGACCGCGATCTCGCCGGTGGTCTCCCCCAGCTTGTCGGTGTGGTCCAGCCCGATCGGGGTGATCACGGCGACCTGGGCGTCGATCACGTTGGTGGCGTCCCAGGTGCCGCCCATGCCGACCTCGACCACCGCGACGTCCACCGGGGCGTCGGCGAAGGCGGCGTAGGCCATGCCGGTGAGCACCTCGAAGAAGGACATCGCGATCGGCTGGGCGGCGTCCACCATCCGCACGTAGGGCTCGACGTCCCGGTAGGTCTCGACGAACTTCTCGGGGGTGATCGGCGCGCCGTCCAGGCTGATCCGCTCGGTGACGGACTCCACGTGCGGGGAGGTGTAGCGGCCGGTGCGCAGTTCGAAGGCGCCGAGCAGCTGCTCGACCATCCGGGCGGTGGAGGTCTTGCCGTTGGTGCCGGTGATGTGGATGGAGGGGTAGGAGCGCTGCGGCTGGCCGAGGATGTCCATCAGCGCCTCGATCCGCACCAGCGAGGGCTCCAGCTTGTTCTCCGGCCAGCGGGTGGCCAGCTCGGCCTCGACGGCGCGCAGTTCGGGGTCGGTGCCACCGGCGTCGGCGGGACGGACGGTGTAGGGGTTGGGCTCGGCCTTGTCGCTCACCCCGCCAGTCTAAGGACTCCGTGCGCCCGGCCCGGACGGGCGCCCCGGTGCGCAGGCCCTCTTGACACCGGAATTGGTCTACTCCACCGTGTAGTCGCTCCCACCCGCTCCCCGCGCGAAGCTCCCCGCACCGCACCCCCATCGACACTCCCCCACATGGAGATGGCATGCGTGCACCACAGCCACGACCGCACCACCGCCCGCGCACCGGACGGGCCCTGCTCGCCGGCCTGCTGGCGGCCGGCACCGGCCTGGCAGGCATGGTCCTGGCCGGCTCCGGCACGGCCACCGCCGACGTCGCCCCCACCGTGAACGTGGTCGCCAACGGCGACTTCTCGGCCGGCAACCACATCAGCCCGTGGACCTGCGGCCCCACCGTCACCGCGGTGAACAACGCCGCCACCGGCTGGGACCTGCAGGGCTCCCCGGCCGGCACGGACTACGCCAACTGCAGCCAGACCGTCACCGTGCTGCCGAACTCGACGTACACCCTGACCGCCACCGTGCAGGGCAGCTACGTGTTCGCGGGCGTCACCGGGACCGGCGGCACCGACCCGTCCGTCTGGAGCTCGAACTCCGGCTGGAACAACCTGACCTCCACCTTCACCACCGGCGCGTCCACCACCTCGGTGTCGGTGTGGTTCCACGGCTGGTACGGGCAGACCCCGTTCACCGTGGACAAGGTCTCGCTGGTCGGCCCGGGCAGCGGCACCAGCCCCACGCCGTCCGGGACGGTCATCGTCGACCCGACGCCGAGCCAGACGGCGTCGAGCAGCCCGTCGCCGTCCCCGTCGACCTCGGTCAGCCCGACCGCGCCGCCGCCCCGCAAGCACCTGCTGACCGGCTACTGGCAGGACTTCTACAACGGCGCCACCCCGCAGCGGATCAGTGACGTCCCGGCCGCGTACGACATCATCGCGGTGGCCTTCGCGGACGCCACCAGCACCCAGGGCGGGATCAGCTTCACCCTGGACCCGACGCTCTCCGCCAAGCTCGGCGGCTACACCGAGGCCCAGTTCAAGGCCGACATCGCGGCCAAGCGGGCGGCCGGCAAGAAGGTCGTCATCTCGGTCGGCGGGCAGAACGGCACCGTCTCGGTGTCCAACTCCACCGCCGCGACCAACTTCGCCAACTCGGCGTACGCCCTGATCCAGCAGTACGGCTTCGACGGCATCGACATCGACCTGGAGAACGGCGTCAACGCGACCTACATGTCGCAGGCGCTGCACGCCCTGCAGGCCAAGGTCGGGGCGGGCTTCGTGCTGACCATGGCGCCGGAGACCATCGGGATGCAGTCCACCGGCGGCGAGTACTTCAAGCTGGCGCTGGCCACCAAGGACATCCTGACCATCGTCAACATGCAGTACTACAACAGCGGGGCGATGCTCGGCTGCGACGGCGGCGTGTACTCGCAGGGCACCGAGAACTTCCTCACCGGCCTGGCCTGCATCCAGCTCCAGGGCGGCCTGCGCGCCGACCAGGTGGGCCTGGGCGTCCCGGCCTCCACCAGCGCGGCGGGCGGCGGGTACGTCAGCCCGTCGGTCGTGAACAACGCGCTGGACTGCCTGGCCTACGGCACCAACTGCGGCTCCTTCAAGCCGGGCCAGACCTGGCCGGCCATCGGCGGCGCGATGACCTGGTCCACCAACTGGGACGCCACTGCGGGCAACCAGATCGCCAACACCATCGGCGCGCACCTGCACGCGATGCCGTGACCCGGCGCTGCGCGCCCCGGGGCGGGGGCTCCCCCGCCCCGGGGCGCGCAGTGACGATCCGTCAGTACGTGCCGCGGGGCGTCGGCAGCCGGCCGGCGTGCCGGCGGCGCAGTTCGGCGGCGACCTCCTCGGCCTCGCCCTCGGGCAGCAGCGGCAGCATCATCGCCACCGCCTGCACCAGGCCGCCCAGCAGGTAGGTGGTGTCGGGCGTCCCCGCCACCAGGGTGCGCACCCGGTCCACGTCGCCCACCGCGACGGCCTCCAGCAGCAGGGCGGCACCGGCCGCCTCCTCGTCCACCGGCACCTGGGCGGTGTCGTGCGGGGCGCGCCGGGCCAGGCCGCGCAGCACCCGGTCGGCGACCTCGGGGGCGTAGGCCTTGCGGACCGCCTCGGCGGCGATCCACACCAGCAGGGTGGCCACTTCGCGCTCGGCGTGCTCGGCCAGCAGCCGGTCCAGCTCGGTGTCGAAGGCGACCTGGTTTCCGTGCCGGAATGCCAGCAGCAGCGTCGCCGCCCTGGCCTTGGCCGCCTCCACTTCTTCCCTCGGAAGTTCGTCCGGAAGTTCGTCGACCAACTCCCCGGTCGCCATCATGCGCGCACCCTCCGTTCGTGCCCCGCCCGAATGGGAACGTCGCCCACCGTACACACCGGAAGTGCAAAGGTCGCTGAACGCGCGGGGATGGTCGGCGCAATGCATTCCAATTGACGCGGAACGCCAATTGCCCGGGAATGACGCCGAATAGGGGGTGTTCCGGCCTCACCGCGACGCGCGGGCAAGGGAATTGACAGACCGCCGGGAACAACCCGGGAAAAGGCGGAGGGCCGCCGCCCCGGGGGAGCGACGGCCCTTCCTGACGTGCGGTCAGCCCTGCGGCAGCGCCGCGAGCTGGGCGGTGATCCGCTCGATGTCGGCCTCGGCGGCCGTCAGCCGGGTGCGGATCTTGGCGACCACCTCGTCCGGCGCCTTGGCCAGGAAGGCCTCGTTGCCGAGCTTGCCGGTGGCCTGCGCCTTCTCCTTCTCGGCCGCCGCCAAGTCCTTCTGCAGGCGCTTGCGTTCGGCCGGGACGTCGATGGTGCCGGACAGGTCGAGCTCGACCGTCGTACCGGCCACCGGGAGCGAGGCGGTGGCGTGGAAGCCCTCCTCCGGCTGCGTCAGGCGCAGCAGCGAGCGGATCGCCGCCTCGTGCACCTCCAGCCGGTGGCCGGCCAGCGCCAGCCGGGCCGGGACCTTCTGGGTGTCGCGCAGGTTCTGGTCGTTGCGGAACCGGCGGATCTCGGTGACCAGTTGCTGCAGCTGGGCGATCTCCGCCTCGGCGTCGGCGTCCCGGTAGCCGGAGTCCTTCGGCCACTCGGCGACGACCACCGACTCGGCGCCGGTGAGCGTCGTCCACAGCGCGTCGGTGACGAACGGGACGATCGGGTGCAGCAGGCGCAGCGTCACGTCCAGCACCTCGCCGAGGACGCGGCGGGCGTGGTCGGCCTGCGCGCCGCCCTTGCCCAGCGTGGTCTTGGAGAGCTCGACGTACCAGTCGAAGACCTCGTCCCAGGCGAAGTGGAACAGCGCGTCGGAGACCTTGGCGAACTCGAAGTCCTCGTACAGCGCGTCGACTTCGGCGACGGTGGTGTTCAGCCGGGACAGGATCCAGCGGTCCGCGGCGGTGAGCTCCTCCGGCGCGGGCAGCGGGCCCTGGACGGTGGCGCCGTTCATCAGGGCGAAGCGGGTGGCGTTCCAGATCTTGTTGCAGAAGTTCCGCGCGCCCTTGACCCAGTCCTCGCCGATCGGCACGTCGGCGCCGGGGTTGGCGCCGCGGGCCAGGGTGAAGCGGACGGCGTCGGCGCCGTAGGCGTCCATCCAGTCCAGCGGGTCGACGGCGGTGCCGGAGGACTTCGACATCTTCTTGCCGAACTGGTCGCGGACCAGGCCGGTCAGCGCGATGGTCTTGAACGGGATCTCGCCGTCCATCGCGTACAGGCCGAACATCATCATCCGGGCGACCCAGAAGAAGATGATGTCGTGGCCGGTCAGCAGCACGTCGGTCGGGTAGAACTTCTCCAGGTCCGGGGTCTTCTCCGGCCAGCCGAGGGTGGAGAACGGCCACAGGCCGGAGGAGAACCAGGTGTCCAGCACGTCCGGGTCCTGGACCCAGCCCTCGCCGGTGGGGGGCTGCTCGTCCGGGCCGACGCAGACGACCTCGCCGTCCGGGCCGTACCAGACCGGGATGCGGTGGCCCCACCAGAGCTGGCGCGAGATGCACCAGTCGTACATGTTGTCGACCCAGTCGAAGTAGCGGCGCTCCAGCTCCTTCGGGTGGATCTCGACCCGGCCGTCGCGGACCGCGTCGCCCGCGGCCTGCGCCAGCGGGGCGACCTTGACCCACCACTGCAGCGACAGCCGCGGCTCGACCACGGTGTGGCAGCGCGAGCAGTGGCCGACCGCGTGGTCGTAGGGGCGCTTCTCCGCGACGATCCGCCCCTGCTCGCGCAGGGCGCCGACCACCGCGGCACGGGCGTCGTGCCGGTCCAGGCCGAGGAACGGGCCATGCACGGTGATCACGCCGCGCTCGTCCATCACCGTCAGGCTCGGCAGGTCGTGGCGCTGGCCGATGGCGAAGTCGTTCGGGTCGTGCGCGGGCGTCACCTTGACGGCGCCGGTGCCGAACTCCGGGTCGACGTGCTCGTCCGCGACGACCGGGATCTCGCGGTCGGTCAGCGGCAGCTTGACCGTGCGGCCGACCAGGTGCGCGTAGCGCTCGTCGGACGGGTGGACGGCGATCGCGGTGTCGCCCAGCAGGGTCTCGGCGCGGGTGGTGGCCACCACGATCGAGTCGCCCGCCCGTCGCCCACCACCACCCTCGCTCGAATCGCTTCGCTCCCCGTCCTCGATGTCGCCGTAGCGGATCGAGACCAGCTCGCCGGGGACGTCCTCGTGCTCGACCTCGATGTCGGACAGCGCGGTCAGGCAGCGCGGGCACCAGTTGATGATGCGCTCGGCGCGGTAGATCAGGCCGTCGTCGAAGAGCTTCTTGAAGATGGTCTGGACGGCCTGGGAGAGGCCCTCGTCCATGGTGAAGCGCTCGCGGGACCAGTCGACGCCGTCGCCGAGGCGGCGCATCTGGCCCAGGATCCGGCCGCCGTAGTTCTCCTTCCACTCCCAGACCTTGTCGACGAAGGCCTCCCGGCCCAGGTCGTGCCGGGACAGGCCGGACTCGGCGAGCTGCTGCTCCACCTTGTTCTGGGTGGCGATGCCCGCGTGGTCCATGCCCGGGAGCCAGAGCGCCTCGAAGCCGAGCATCCGCTTGCGGCGGGTCAGCGCGTCCATCAGCGTGTGCTGGAAGGCGTGGCCCAGGTGCAGGGCGCCCGTGACGTTCGGCGGCGGAATGACGATGGTGTACGCCGGCTTCTCGCTCTTCGCGTCGGCCGTGAAGTAACCGCGCTCCACCCAGCGCTCGTACAGCTCGCCCTCTACCTCGGCCGGGGCGTAGGTCGTCGGGAGGGTGGCTGCGTCGTCCCCGGGGTGAGAGTTCGCGGGGCGCTGGTTCGTCGTGTCGGTCACGACGAACAGTTTACGGAAGGCCGGACCGCGGTTACGAACCGATTGTGTCCGGACCACTCGGGCGTGGTGGGGGGGCCGTACGATAGCGTGCCGCGTACTCGACCACTCGACCGACCAGATGGCCGCGGAACTCGTAAGCGGCGGGGGAGACTGACGACTGATGTACGGCCAGGGGCAGGGACCGCAGCAGTATCCGCAGGGGCAGCCGCAGCAGCCTTACGGGGCGCCCCCGCCGCAGCCCGGGTACGGCCAGCCGCCCGCGTACGGCGCCCCGCAGCCGCCCGCCTACGGTGCCCCGCAGCCACAGCCGCAGCCCGGGTACGGCTACCCCCAGCAGCCCCCGGTCCCGCAGCCCGGCTACGGCCAGCCCCCGATGCCCCCGCAGCAGCAGTGGGGCGGCGCGCCCCAGCAGCCCGGCTACGGCGGCTACCCGCCGCCCGCGCCGTCCAAGGGCAAGGGCGGGGTCATCGCCCTGGTCGTGGTCGTGGCGCTGGCCGCGATCGGCGGCGGCCTCTGGTGGGGCCTGAAGGGCGGCGACTCCGGCTCCGACACCGTGGGCAAGTACAAGCTCGCGGCGCAGGAGAGCGTGGCGGGCTACACCAAGAAGTCGTCCAACGAGAAGGGCCAGCTGAACGGCCTGGAGGCCGTGGGCACCTTCGAGGGCTCGCTGAGCGTCACCTACCAGAAGAGCACCACCAACCTGGCCAGCTTCGGCGGCAGTTGGGGCACCGTCCAGGACCCCGGCAAGGCGATCGACATCGTGGCCGGCAAGCTCGACGAGGCGATGAACGGCTCCGAGGACGACAGCGAGGACGGCAAGGCGGTCTGGAAGCAGAAGCTGTCCGCCGTCGACGCCAAGGACCCGAAGGACGCGGGCAGCAAGCTGAGCTGCGGCCTCCTCGGCTCCGACCAGCCGGGCTCCGAGCAGACCGTTCCGGTGTGCATCTTCGCGACCCACTCCACGATCGGCACGGTCAGCAGCACCAACCTCGACCCCGAGGGCAAGCAGCTCTCGGTCAGCGAGGTGGCCGCGCTGACCCGCCAGCTGCGCGACGCCTCCACCGTCGCCAAGTAGACCCCAGCACGCACGACCTTCACGCGCGAACGGAGCCCCAGCCGTGTCCGACAACCAGTTCGGCCCGCCGCAGCCCGGTTTCGGGCCGCCGCCGGCCCCCGGTGCCCCCATACCCCCGCAGGGCGCCGCTGCCCCGCAGCCCGGATACGGCTACCCGCAGCAGCAGCCGCCGCAGCCTCCCCAGCAGGCCTGGGGCGGCGGCGCGGTGCCGCCGCAGCAGGGCTACCCGGCCGGCGGCTTCCCCGGCTACCCGGCTCCGCCGCGGAAGTCCCGCAAGGGCCTGTGGGTCACGCTGTCGATCGTGGTCGCGGTGATCCTGGCCGGCGTCGGCGTGATCGGCTACTTCGCCTACGACACCATCTCGAAGACCGGCAAGTACAAGCTGGTCATGCCCGCCACCTTCCAGGGCCTGGAGAGCGGGGACAACACGGACGACGCCCAGAAGATGGCCGACTCGATCCGGCGGAACGCCGCCACCAGCGGCGGCAAGAAGCCGGACGGCGTGGTCGCCGCCATCTACAGCTCGGACGACCGGTACGTCCAGACCGGCGGCTACTACGCCAAGATCGCCGACCCGCAGGCCCAGTTGGACGCCGAGTTCAAGGACATGGGCAGCACCGGCCCGCGCAAGTCGATGGACCCGGGCCCGCTCGGCGGCAAGATGGACTGCGCCACCGACGGCGAGGGCTCCGGCGAGGAGCAGACCGCCTTCTGCCTCTGGGCCGACAACTCCACCGTGATGCTCGTGCTGGAGGGTTCCACGGACGGCGTCACCCTGGAGAAGGTCGCCGCCGACGCGCGCGAGCTGCGCCAGCTCGCCGAGGTCGTCAAGTAACGCTCGCCGCGAGGCAGTTCGGGCGAAGACCGCACCACGCAACGCGCAGGGCCCCGCACCGTCGGACGGTGCGGGGCCCTGCTGCGTCGGGCGCCGGGCGGCGGCGGCCTCAGGCGCTCTTGTCCCGGCGCTCGCGCTTGATCATGTCGCGCGGGACGAGGGTCGGGATGGCGTGCTTGGAGACGACGTCCCCGGTGACCACCACGCGGGCGACGTCCTGCCGGGACGGGACCTCGTACATCACGGACATCAGCACCTCCTCCATGATGGCCCGCAGGCCGCGCGCGCCGGTGCCGCGCAGGATCGCCTGGTCGGCGATCGCCTCCAGCGCGTCCCGGGTGAACTCCAGCTCCACGCCGTCGAGTTCGAACAGCTTGCGGTACTGCTTCACCAGCGCGTTCTTCGGCTCGGTGAGGATCTGCAGCAGCGCCTCGCGGTCCAGGTTGTGCACGCTGGTGATGACGGGGAGGCGGCCGATGAACTCCGGGATCATCCCGAACTTCACCAGGTCCTCCGGCATCACCTGGCGGAAGTGGTCCGCCGAGTCGACCTCGCGCTTGGAGCGGATGGTCGCGCCGAAGCCGATGCCCTTGGCGCCGGCCCGGCCCTCGATGATCCGCTCCAGGCCCGCGAACGCGCCGCCGACGATGAACAGCACGTTGGTGGTGTCGATCTGGATGAACTCCTGGTGCGGGTGCTTGCGGCCCCCCTGCGGCGGCACCGAGGCGGTGGTGCCCTCCAGGATCTTCAGCAGCGCCTGCTGCACGCCCTCGCCGGAGACGTCCCGGGTGATCGACGGGTTCTCGCTCTTGCGGGCGACCTTGTCGATCTCGTCGATGTAGATGATCCCGGTCTCGGCCTTCTTGACGTCGTAGTCGGCCGCCTGGATCAGCTTCAGCAGGATGTTCTCGACGTCCTCGCCGACGTAGCCGGCCTCGGTCAGCGCCGTGGCGTCCGCGATCGCGAACGGCACGTTCAGCATCCGGGCCAGGGTCTGCGCCAGCAGCGTCTTGCCGGAGCCGGTCGGGCCCAGCAGCAGGATGTTGGACTTGGCCAGCTCGATCGCGTCGTCCCGACCGCTGCCGCTGCGCCCGGCCTCACCGGCCTGGACGCGCTTGTAGTGGTTGTAGACCGCGACCGACAGCGCCTTCTTGGCGAGGTCCTGGCCGACCACGTACTGGTCCAGGAACTCGTAGATCTCGCGGGGCTTCGGGAGCTCCTCGAAGCGCACCTCGGAGCTCTCGGCGAGCTCCTCCTCGATGATCTCGTTGCACAGGTCGATGCACTCGTCGCAGATGTACACGCCTGGCCCGGCGATCAGCTTCTTCACCTGCTTCTGCGACTTGCCGCAGAACGAGCACTTGAGCAGGTCGCCACCGTCTCCGATGCGTGCCACGAGGTGCTTCCCCTTCGCCAGGGGCCCCGCGGGGGTCGGGGCCTGGTGCTGTGAGACCGGCTTCGCCGTCGGCGGTCGGTCTGGTATCCGACGGTACTCTGCCGAGCCGCTGTTTCCGCCGACTTCGACCGCTCTGCCCTACGCCCTGGGCGAATTGATACCGAACAGATGCCGTCGCGGGCGCATGGACCCGACTGCCCATTGTGCGGGACGGACGCCCGGACCGGAACGCCCCGGGGTGGTGCGTACGTCACGTACGCACCACCCCGGGGCGGCGGGTCAGTCGGTGTACGAGTTCTTCCGGGTCGAGACGATCTGGTCGATCAGCCCGTACGCCAGCGACTCCTCGGCGGTGAGGATCTTGTCGCGCTCGATGTCCTCGCGGACCTTCTCGACGTCCTGGCTGGAGTGCTTGGCCAGCATGGTCTCCAGCTGCTCGCGCATCCGGAAGATCTCCCTGGCCTGGATCTCCAGGTCCGACACCTGGCCGCGGCCGGTCTCGGTGTACGGCTGGTGGATCAGCACCCGGGCGTTCGGCAGCGCGAGGCGCTTGCCGGGGGTGCCCGCGGCCAGGATCACCGCGGCGGCCGAGGCGGCCTGGCCCATGCAGACCGTCTGGATGTCCGGCTTCACGAACTGCATGGTGTCGTAGATCGCGGTCAGCGCGGTGAACGAGCCGCCGGGCGAGTTGATGTAGAGCGAGATGTCCCGGTCCGGGTCCATCGACTCCAGGCAGATCAGCTGCGCCATGATGTCGTTCGCCGAGACGTCGTCCACCTGCGAGCCGAGGAAGATGATGCGCTCCTCGAACAGCTTGGCGTACGGGTCGTACTCGCGGATGCCCTGCGAGGTGCGCTCGACGAACCGCGGGACGATGTAGCGGCCCTCGGCGCGCATGTCCTCCAGGCGGGCCTTGGCACCGGACAGGCTGGGGATGTTCATGGTTTCTGGTCCTCCGAAGCGTGCGGTCTGGGTTCCGATGCCGTTCAGCCGGCCAGCGCGGCACCGGTGCCGCCGCCGCCCGGTACGTCCGCGGCGCTGTGCATGATCTCGTCGATCAGGCCGTACGCCTTGGCCTCCTCCGGCGTGAACCAGCGGTCGCGGTCGGAGTCCGCGGTGATCTGGTCGAAGGACTGGCCGCTGTGGAAGGCGATGAGGTCCGACATCCGCTTCTTGGTGCGCAGCAGCTGCTCGGCCTGGATCCGGATGTCGGTGGCGGAGCCGCCGAGGCCCGCGGAGGGCTGGTGCATCAGGATGTTGGCGTTCGGCAGCGAGAAGCGCTTGCCCTTGGCGCCCGCGGTCAGCAGGAACTGGCCCATCGACGCCGCCATGCCCATCGCGATGGTCACCACGTCGTTCTTGATGTACTGCATGGTGTCGTAGATCGCCATGCCCGCCGAGATGGACCCGCCCGGGGAATTGATGTAGAGGAAGATGTCCTTCTCCGGGTCGGCCGCGAGCAGCAGCAGCTGGGCGGTGATCCGGTTGGCGATGTCGTCGTCGACCTGCTGGCCGAGGAAGATGATCCGCTCGTTGAGCAGCCGGTTGTAGACCTGGTCGCCCAGGCCGCCGCCCACGTCGCCGCCGGCGGCGTGCGGTGCCATCGGGCCAGGCATCTGCATCTGCGGGAACGTCACTTAGCCACCTGCTCAGTCGATCTGTGTGTGTCGCTGTTCACCGACCCTAACGCGCAGGCCCCGCCGCTGAATCCCCCACGCAGAACTGTTCGCTGTGAGCGCAGGGTGGGCGGCACGGGCGCGCACCACCGGTGCCGGACAGGCGAACGGGCCCGGACA
The DNA here is from genome assembly GCF_000717185.1 of Kitasatospora phosalacinea. Taxonomy (GTDB): domain Bacteria; phylum Actinomycetota; class Actinomycetes; order Streptomycetales; family Streptomycetaceae; genus Kitasatospora; species Kitasatospora phosalacinea_A. The sequence goes on from NZ_JNYE01000001.1 coordinate 201,408, forward strand.
CCGTGCGGTGTCCGGGCCCGTTCCCGGTTCCGATACCCGCCGGTGGACCGGCGGGTCACGAGGCTCAGGCCTCGGCGGACTCCTCGGAGGTCTCCTCCGCGGCAGCCTCGGCGGCCTCGGTGGTCTCCTCCTCCTCGTCCTCGAAGGAGACGGTCTCGCCGTTGGTGTCGGTCACCTTGGCGGCCTCGACCACCAGGGCCAGCGCCTTGCCGCGGGCGACCTCGCCGACCAGCAGCTGCACCTGGCCGCCCTGGACGACCTGCTGGGCGAACTGGTCCGGGGTCAGGCCGGAGCCGGCGGCGCGGCGGATGAGGTGCTCGGTCAGCTCCTCCTGGTTGACGCCCAGCTCCTCGTTCTTGACGATCTGGTCCAGCACGAACTGGGTCTTGATGCCCTTCTTCGCCTGCTCCTCGGTCTCCTTCTCGTAGTCCTCGCGGGACTTGTCCTGGGAGGCGAGGTAGGTGTCGAGGGTCAGGCCCATCGGCTCCAGCTGGTGGTGCTCCAGGTTGTGCTTGCGGGTGCCGATCTCGTCCGCGAGCAGCTTCTCCGGGTACTCCATCTCGACGCGCGCGAGCAGCTCGTCGAGGACCTTCTCCTGGGCCTGGGTGGCCTGGTCGAACTCCTTCATGCGCTCCAGGCGCTTGACGGAGTCGGCGCGGAGCTCCTCCAGGGTGTCGAACTCGCTCGCCAGCTGCGCGAACTCGTCGTCCAGCTCGGGGAGTTCCTTCTCCTGGACGGTGGTCACCGTGACGGTGACCTCGGAGTCCTTGCCGACCTGGGTGCCACCCTTGAGGGTGGTGGTGAAGGTCTTGGACTCGCCGGCCGACAGGCCGACCACGGCCTCGTCGATGCCGTCCAGCAGGCGGCCGGAGCCGATCTCGTAGCTCACGCCGGTGGCGGTGCCGTCCTCCGGGACCTCACCGTCGACCTTGGCCTCCAGGTCGATCACGACGATGTCGCTCTCGGTGGCGGCGCGCTCGACGTCCTTGACGGAGGCGAAGCGCTCGCGCAGCTGCTCCAGGGACTTCTCGACGTCCTCGTCGTTGACCTCGATCGGGTCGACCACGACCGCGATCTCGGTGAAGTCGGGCAGGGTGACCTCGGGGCGCACGTCGACCTCGGCGGTGAACTTGAGGTCCCCGCCGTCGGCCAGGTTCTCGACACCCTCGATCTCGGTGATGTCGGGCTGGCCCAGCACGTCGATCTGGCCCTCGTCGACGGCCTGCGTGTAGAAGCGCGGAAGCGCGTCGTTGACGGCCTCCTCCAGCACCGCGCCACGACCGAAGCGCTGGTCGATCACCTTGTTCGGGATCTTGCCCTTGCGGAAGCCCGGAACGGTGACCTGCTGGTTGATCTTCTTGTACGCCGCGTCGAGGCTGGGCTTGAGCTCCTCGAAGGGCACCTCGACGGTGAGTCGAACCCGAGTGGGGTTCAGAGTCTCGACGGCGCTCTTCACGGTTGGGTCTCCTAGGGGGCTTGCGGTCAGGGCGATAGGCGGTTGGGGCTGCATTGCTGTCCGTACTACCGCCAGCGGTCCATCCTACCGGTACCACGAAAGCGACTGTGCCCGGCACCGGGGTGCGGGCGGGAGGCGGCGGCCGGGGCCCCGGGGGGCGCGGTGGAGCGCGGTGGAGCGGGCAACGACAACAGGGCCCCGCCCGCTGACGAGACCCTGCCGCACACGGTCGGGGTGACCGGATTCGAACCGACGGCCTTCCGCTCCCAAAGCGGACGCGCTACCAACCTGCGCCACACCCCGTGGTGCCGAGCAGAAGAGTACACGTCGACCCGCCCCCGGCCGGGGCGATATCGGCGAGCCGACAACGGCGAAGGAGTGTGCAATCCACCGACCCGACCAGGTACGCTGGCCCAGTCCGCACCACCCACTGGGTGGCGGCGGACGTTGCGTTGCGGGTGTAGCTCAATGGTAGAGCCCCAGTCTTCCAAACTGGTCACGCGAGTTCGATTCTCGTCACCCGCTCCACGAGAGGGCCCCGACCGCGGTGCGGTCGGGGCCCTCGTCGTTCCCGGAGGACCCGGAGGCCCCCCGGAGGCCCCGCCCCCGGAAGAAGCCCGAAGGCCCCGCGCAGCGGATCGCGGGGCCTTCGGGGTGGTGCCGGGGGTCAGACGTTGACGCCGTGGGCCGCCAGGTAGGCGACCGGGTCGATGTCGGAGCCGTAGTCCGGGGTGGTGCGGATCTCGAAGTGCAGGTGCGGGCCGGTCACGTTGCCGGTGGCACCGGAGAGGCCGATCTGCTGGCCCGCGGTCACGGACTGGCCGGCCGAGACGGAGATCGAGGACAGGTGCGCGTACTGGGCGTACTTGCCGTCGGCGAGCTTGATGACGACCTGGTTGCCGTAGGCGCCGCCGTTGCCGGCCGAGACCACGGTGCCGTTGGCGACGGCCTTCAGGCTGGTGCCGGTGGCGACCGGGAAGTCGATGCCGGTGTGGTAGCCGCTGGACCAGTTGGAGCCCGCCACCTTGTAACCGGTGGTGACGCTGCCCGGCGCGGGGGCGACGTAGCCGGAGGAGGAGCTCGCCGAGGAGGAGCTGCTGCCCGAGGTGGAGGTGGTCGCGGTCGACGACTTCGCGGTCGACGACTTCGCGGCGGACGAGGACGAGGAGGACGACGAGGTGGTCGACTTCTGCGTCTGGGTCTTCTGGGCCTGGGTCTTCGCGGTGCCGGTGCTGCTCGTCCCGGTCGAGGCCTTCGGGGCCGCGGTGGTGGCCGCGGCGTCCGAGGAGGACGGGGTCGTCGCGGCGGCCCGGCCGTTGACGGTCAGCTGCTGGCCCGGGTAGATCAGGTTCGGGTTGCCGCCGATGACCGAGCGGTTGTCCTGGTAGAGCTTCTCCCAGCCGCCGTCCACGTTCTTCGCGGTGGCGATCTTGGAGAGGGTGTCGCCGGACGCGACCTTGTAGGTCTGCGCGGCGGCCTGCTCGGCGGTGTCGGTGGTGGTGTCGGCGACCGGGGTGGCGTCGACCGAGACGTGGGCCCACTGGCGGCCGCCGTCCTGGTGGTCGGTGGTGCCGTGCGCGGAGGCGGCGCTGACCGGGAGACCGACGGCGGCGCCGACGACTCCGGCGGCGACGGCGATGCGGGCGACGGTGGCCAGGCGCGGCTTGCGGTGCTTGCCCTGAGCGGACATGAAGCTGTTCCTCTCCGACGCCTGCGAGGTGAGCTGTCGGGTTCGGGCGAGAGTTGCCCGGCCGCGTTCTCCGCGGCTTCACCCCGAGCCGGTCCCGTGCGTGCCGGGTCCGGCGTACTACCTGTGGTTCCCCCGCTCCTGCCGTGGCGTGGTGTTCTGGTCGGCACCGGACGGCGGCAGGACTAGGCGTTCCGCTCGGTGGCCCACCCGGCCGATGTCCGGGCTGCGGAGGAAGCAAAACCCACGGCTCGCGGAGCTGGCAAGCGCCGGTAGGCCCCGTCCCCGAGCTCGGGAGGGGGCTGACGGTCCGCCAGGTCACGCTGCGCCGCCGCCGGGCTGCGCTGTGCGTACGGGATCATGACAGTGCGCCCACGAACGGCGTACGGTCGGCGACTTCGGCGACCGTGCGCGCCCGGGCGCTGACCTGGCGTGACGGATCGGGTGACCCTGGTCACCCGTGGTCGGGACTTCTGGACGGCGGGGGCGTGGCTTCCGTCCGCCGGAGGGTGTTCCTCGGGGTCGGTCGGTCAGCCCGCGATGCCGGAGATGGCCTTGGAGACGGACTCGAGGAACTGGCTGATCGGGGCGGCCATGTTCGACTGGTTGAGCATGAAGCCGAACAGGGCGGCCATGACGGCGTGGCCGGGCTTCAACTGCTTGTTGCGGATGAAGATGGCGACGATGATGCCGAACAGGACCAGGGCGGAGACGGAGAAGGCCACCGGGACTCACTTCCTCGATTCGTGGCGGGGATTCGGGTCGGAACCGGCGACGGTTCCAGGCGGAAACCGGCCCGTGCCCCCCGTGTCCCCACCACTCCATCCGGACTCAGTGTGGTCGCTCGTGCGGAGTGCGTAAAGGACTTGCCCCGTCCCCCGGGGCCCCAACCCGTGCGGCAGGGCTGATTTTCGCCGACCGTGACGATAGCCGACGGGTTCTGACGGGCCGTCGGCGGGAGGCGGTCGGCCGCGGTCGCGGCGGCAAAGCGGCAGGCAGGCCGGGCATCCGCCCACCGGCCGGGTATGCCAGTGGAATTGGCCGAAGATCAACGTCCGGGTTTGACACTCCGCGGGCACCTCGTGCCCACCGTTCCTCCGCACCGGACGGCGCGGCCGGCGGCGGTCAGCCGCGCGCAGCCGTGCTCAGCGGCGCTCAGCGGCGCCAGACCAGCAGCACGGCGCGGTCGTCGTTGACGTGCTTGGCCACGCTGTCGATCAGCCGGACCGCGGCCCCGGAGCGCCCGGCCACCGGGGTGGTGGCGACCAGCCGGTCGGCCTCGCCCATCAGCCGGTCCATGCCCTCGCCCAAGTCCCGGCCGGGGATCTCCACCATGCCGTCGGTGCACAGCATCAGGACGTCGCCGGGGCCCAAAGTACCGCGCACGCCTTCGAACTTGGCGCCGTCGTAGACGCCGAGCAGCGGGCCCTCGGCCTCCTTGACCTCCCAGTGCCCGGCCCCGGCGAGCCGGTGCATGCCGGGGAGGTGCCCGGCGGAGAGGAGTTCGTACTCGCCGCTGTCCAGGTCGAGGACCAGGTGGACGGCGGTGGCGAAGCCCTCGGCCCAGTCCTGGCGCAGCAGGTAGCCGTTGGCGGCGGGGAGGAAGTCGTGGGCGGGCAGCGAGCCGAGCAGCCCGCCGAAGGCGCCGGAGAGCAGCAGGGCGCGGCTGCCCGCGTCCATGCCCTTGCCGGAGACGTCGGCGAGGACGACCTCCAGCACCCGGCCGCCCGGGCCGGTGCGGGCGGCGACCATGAAGTCGCCGGAGAAGGACTGGCCGCCGGCCGGGCGCAGCGCGGTGTCGGTGTGCCAGCCGTCGGGCAGCCGCGGGACGCGGCCCTGCACCCGGATCCGCTCGCGCAGGTCGAACAGCATGGTGGAGCCGCCGCGCCAGGGCACCCCGATCCGGCGGCGGAACTGGGCGACCAGCAGCCCGGCGACGCCGACCGCGCCGACCACCAGGGCGGCGCCGGGGGTGACGCCGTGGGTGTAGGCCTCGGGGCGCTCGCTGGCCACCCGCTCCCCCGTGTGCACCACGGACTCGGTGACCAGGCCGGCCGCCGCGACGGCGTACAGCAGCACCAGGGTGCCGGGGCGCAGCAGCATGGCGCCCGCCAGGACCGGCAGGACCAGGGCGGTGGGCGGGGCCCAGTCGGGGACGAGGACGTTGAGCAGCACCAGCAGCGGGACGGCCAGGGCGAGCGCGGCGAACGCCCACCAGTCGGCGCCGTCGCCGCGGAAGTAGTCGACGCCGGTGCGGCGCAGCCTGCGCCGGGCCCGGTACAGCGCCGCGCGCAGCCGGGCCGTCACGGGTTCGCGGGACGGTCGGCCGTCCCGGCCCGTCGCACTGGGACGCGCGCTGCCGGCCATGGGGACCGACCTTATCCACCACCGGTGCCCGCGTCGACGGGCCGGGTGGCACCGGGTGCAGCGGATGCCGGGTTTCGGCCGCCCGGGACGCGTCAGGGCGGGGGCGGTGGTCGGTTCGCCCGGCGCGGGGGCCGGTGGTGGGCGGGCGGCATGACGGTTCGACACCCGGAGCTGACCGTCCGACCGCTGCGCGCCGAGGAGCGGGAGACCTGGCACCGGAACCTGGAGGTGGCCTTCGGCGGCGACCAGGATCCCTCCGCGGAACGGGAGTTGTGGCGGCGGCTGATCGGCGTGGAGCGTTCGCCGGCGGTCTGGTCGGGCGGCCGGATGGTGGGCGGGGGCGGGTCGTTCGACTTCCGGCCGGCGGGGCCGGGCGGTGCGGCGCTGCCCGCGGCGGGGCCGGGCGGTGCGGTGCTGCCCGCGGCGGGGGTGGTCGGGGCGGGCGTGCTGCCGACCGACCGGCGGCGGGGCGCGCTGACCGCGCTGGTGCGCCGCCAGTTGGACGACGTACGGGCGGCCGGGGAGCCGCTGGCGGTGCCGACCGCCTCCGGGCCGGTGGTCTACGGCCGCTTCGGGTGGACCTGCCGGCGGCGCTGGCGGCGCGCGGGTGCGCGGCGGCGGTGGACGCGGTGCGGGAGGTGACCGACGCGTTCTGCCCGTGGAACGCCGGGCGGTGGCGGCTGACGGCGGCGCCGGGCGGCCCGGCCTCCTGCGTGCGGACCGGGGAGGCGGCCGAACTGGCGCTGGACGTCCGCGAGTTGGACTCGGTGTACCTGGGCGGCGGTTCACTGGCGGCGCTGGCGGCGCCGGCCGCGGCGGGCCTGGTGCAGGAGCTGCGGCCGGGGGCGCTGGAGCCGGCCTCGGCGGCGTTCCGCTCGGGGCTGGAGCCCCGGCTGCCGCACGGGTTCCGCGGGCGGCTGCGGAGGGGACGCCCGGGCGGGCGTCCCCCCGCGGCGGCTCAGCCCTGGGGGTGGTGGGCCGGGATCGGCGGGAGCTCGCCGGTGGTCTCGTACTCGGACAGCATCTCGATCCGGCGGGTGTGCCGCGGCTCGCCGCTGTAGGGGGTGTTGAGGAAGATCTCGACGAACTTGGTGGACTCCTCGACGGTGTGCATCCGGCCGCCGATCGAGATCACGTTGGCGTTGTTGTGCTCGCGGCCGAGGGCCGCGGTCTGCTCGCTCCAGGCGAGGGCCGCCCGGACGCCCTTGACCTTGTTGGCGGCGATCGCCTCGCCGTTGCCGGAGCCGCCGATCACCACGCCCAGCGCCTCGGGGTCGGCGGCGGTGCGCTCGGCCGCCCGGAGGCAGAACGGCGGGTAGTCGTCCTCGGCGTCGTAGATGTGCGGGCCGCAGTCGACCGGCTCGTGCCCGGCCCCCTTCAGCCACTCGACGAGGTGGTTCTTCAGTTCGTATCCGGCGTGGTCGGAGCCCAGGTAGACGCGCATGACCACGAGTGTGACATGCCGCCGGGCCCGCTCCCCGACAGGGGCGCGGGCCCGGCGGCGGTGACGCTGCGTCAGCGGCGGCCGAGCAGCTTCCAGGTGAGCGGCAGGGCGCCCATCGCGAGCGCCATCTTGAGCGCGTCGCCGACCAGGTACGGGTACAGGCCGAGGTCGGCGGCCTTCGCGAGCGGGACGTCCAGGGCGAAGGCCAGGTAGGGGACGCCGACGGCGTAGATGGCCAGGCTGCCGAGCGCCATCGCCCCGGCGGTCGCCAGCGGGCTGCGGTCGGCGCCGCGGCGGGCCAGGGCGCCGGTCAGCGCGGCGGCGACCACGAAGCCGATCACGTAGCCGAGGGTGGCCAGGCCCGCGCCCGAGGTGCCCTGGGCGAACCAGGGCAGGCCCGCCGTCCCGGCCGCCAGGTAGAGGCCGAGGGCGGCGGCGCCGCGGCGGGCGCCGAGCGCGGTGCCGACCAGCAGCGCGGCGAAGGTCTGCCCGGTCACCGGCACCGGGGAGCCGGGGACGGGCACCGAGAGCTGGGCGGCCAGGCCGGTCAGCGCGGCACCGCCGACCACCAGGGCCAGGTCGCGGGCGCGGGCACCGAACCGGGTGGAGGCCTGCGGCAGCAGGTCGGCGAGGACGGCGGTGGACGGTGTCGGCGCGGCGATGGCCATGGCTGCTCCCTGGGCTCGGTGCGGGTGATCACCTGTGAACCTATGCGCTGTCAGGTGCTTCGCGCCGCGTCGGCCGTGACAAAAGCCGACCGTCCCGGCTTGTCGGGTCCGGCCTGTGACCGGGCCCTCATCCGCACGACGGGCAGCCGCACGGACACGGTGCGTCACCGTCCCGTCCGGATGGCGGTACCGCTTGGGAGGTCCACATCCCTTGTCGAATAGTGGACAGACCCCCTTGAACCTGACCAATCAGTCGAACAGTCTGGAACCGCCGCATGCCCCGCACCCCCACCCCCGAGACCGCACCCGCCCGGGAGTCGGCTGCCGAGGACGCGGGCCTGTCCCACGGGCTCAAGCAGCGCCACCTGTCGATGATCGCGCTCGGCGGCGTGATCGGCGCCGGGCTGTTCGTCGGCTCGGGCGCCGGGATCGCCGCGGCCGGGCCGGCCGTGGTGCTGGCCTTCGCCGCCTCCGGGCTGCTGGTGATGCTGGTGATGCGGATGCTCGGCGAGATGTCCGCGGCCCGCCCCGCCTCCGGCTCCTTCTCGGTGCACGCGGACCGGGAGGTCGGCCGGTGGGCCGGGTTCACCGTCGGCTGGCTGTTCTGGGTGCTGCTGTGCGTGGGCGTCGCGGTGGAGGCGATCGGTGCCGCCGGGATCGTCTCCGGCTGGCTGCCCGCCGTGCCGTCCTGGGCCTGGGTCGCGCTCTTCATGGCCTTCTTCTGCCTGACCAACCTGGCCGCCGTCCGCAACTTCGGCGAGTTCGAGTTCTGGTTCGCCGCGGTCAAGGTGCTGGCCATCAGCGCCTTCCTGGTGATCGGCGTGCTGGCGGTCTGCGGGCTGCTGCCCGGCACCCCCGCCCCGGGGCTGAGCAACCTGACCGGCCACGGCGGCTTCCTCCCGAACGGGGCGAGCGGCCTGATCACCGGCCTGCTCGCCTCGGTCTTCGCGTACGGCGGCCTGGAGACCGTCACCATCGCCGCCGCCGAGTCCGAGGACCCGCGGCGCAGCGTGGCGGTCGCGGTGCGCACCGCGATGTGGCGGATCGCGCTGTTCTACGTCGGCTCGATGGCGGTGATCGTCACCCTCGTCCCGTGGGACGACCCGGAGGTGGTCAAGCCCGGCCCGTACGTCGCCGTGCTGGACGCGCTGGGCATCCCGGGCGCCGCGGATCTGATGAACGTGGTGGTGCTGATCGCGCTGCTGTCCGCGATGAACGCCAACATCTACGGCGCCTCGCGGATGGCGCACTCGCTGGTCGCCCGCGGCCACGGCCCGGGCGGGCTGTCCCGGATCTCCGGCGGGGTGCCGCGGCGCGCGGTGCTGGCCTCCTGCGGGTTCGGGTTCCTGGCGGTGCTGCTGTCCTACTGGTGGCCGGAGACGGTGTTCTCCTGGCTGCTGAACATGGTGGGCGCGGCGGTGCTGGTGGTCTGGGGGTTCATCTGCGTCGCCCAGCTGCGGATGCGGCGGCACCTGTCGACGGCCCGACTGCCCGTCCGGATGTGGGCGTTCCCGTACCTGACCTACCTGGCGCTGGCCGCGATCCTGGCGGTGCTGGTGCTGATGACGCTGGACTCCGCCAACCGCGTGCAGCTCTACTTCACGGCGGGGCTGACCCTGGCGCTGGCCGCGGTGGGCGCACTGCGCGGCCGCCGGGCGGCCGCCCCTGACGCCTGACGCCTGGCGCCCGGCGCCTGACGCCTGACGCGGCGGAGCCCGGCGCCTGACGCCTGACGCGGCGGAGCCCCGCGCCCCCGGTGGGGGTGCGGGGCTCCGGCCGGCCCGGCTACTCGAAGGACGGGCCCGCGGTGCGGGTGCGCTTGATCTCGTAGAAGCCGGGGGTGGAGGCGACCAGGACGGTGCCGTCCCAGAGGCGGGCGGCGGCCTCGCCGCGCGGGGTGGGCGTGACGACCGGGCCGAAGAAGGCGACGCGGTCGCCGTCCGGGCCGTCGACGGCGATCACCGGGGTGCCGACGTCCTCGCCGACCAGGCCGATGCCCTCGGCGTGCGAGGCGCGCAGCGCGTCGTCGTACGCGTCGGTGTCGGCGGCGTCGGCCAGTTCCTCGGGCAGGCCGGCGGCGCGCAGCGCGGCGACGACCGTCTCCCGGGTGTTGGGCAGGCCCTGGTTGTGGAAGCGGGTGCCGAGCTCGGTGTAGAGCGGGCCGAGCACCTTGTCGCCGTGGGCCTGGGCGGCGGCGATCAGGACCCGGACCGGGCCCCAGCCGGCGGCCAGCAGTTCGCGGTAGCGCTCGGGCAGGTCGTCCCGGTTCTCGTTGAGGACGGACAGGCTCATCACGTGCCAGCGGGTGTCCACCGGGCGGAGCTTCTCGACCTCCAGCATCCACCGGGAGGTCATCCAGGCCCAGGGGCAGATCGGGTCGAACCAGAAGTCGGCGATCTTGCGGGAGTCTGCGGTCGTCACTGACGGCGCCCTTCGGGTCGGCGGGTCGGTTGCGGGCGGGGTTCCCCCCGGGAGGGTGCAACTCCGGCCCGGCCGCGATGATTCCTCCGCCAGTGCAATGGCACAGGTGGGCGGGCGTGAAAGGATGCCCCCGACGGAGTGCCATGAACACTCCGAAACCGTGTGTTCCGTACAGAGGAGTACCGACGTGCCGGGCAAGAACCTGAGCCGTGAGGAGGCCCGCGACCGGGCCGCGACCATCCGGGTGGAGAGCTACCGCGTGCACCTGGACGTCAGTGCGGCGGCCGACCCCGGCCGGCCCACCTTCCGTTCCACCACCCGGATCTCCTTCGACTGCGCCGAGCCGGGCGCGACCGGCTTCGCCGACCTGCTGGCCCCCGAGGTGGTCTCGGTCGAGCTGAACGGCCTCGCGCTGGACGTGGCCGAGGTGTTCGACGGCACCCGGGTGACGCTGCCGGTGCTGGCCGCGCACAACGAGCTGACCGTGGTCGCCGAGTGCGCGTACAGCCGCACCGGCGAGGGCCTGCACCGCTTCGTCGACCCGGCCGACGGCGAGACCTACCTGTACACCCACTACGAGCCGGCCGACGCCCGCCGGGTCTTCGCCAACTTCGAACAGCCCGACCTGAAGGCCCCGTTCACCTTCACCGTGACCGCCCCCGCCGCCTGGGACGTGTACGCCAACGCGGTGCACGAGCGGATCACCGACGAAGGGGCGTCCCGGACCTGGGAGTTCGCCCCGACCCGGCCGATCTCCACCTACCTGACCGCCGTGGTGGCCGGCCCGTACCACGTGGTGCGCGACCACTACGCGCGCGAACTGCCCGACGGCACGGTGCTGGAGATCCCGCTGGCCGCCACCTGCCGCCGCTCGCTGGCCGCGCACTTCGACGCCGACGAGATCCTCACCGTCACCAAGCAGGGCCTGGACTACTTCCACCAGGAGTTCGACTACCCGTACCCGTTCGGCAAGTACGACCAGTGCTTCGTCCCCGAGTACAACATCGGCGCGATGGAGAACCCGGGCTGCGTGACCTTCCGCGAGGAGTTCGTCTTCCGCTCGAAGGTCACCGAGGCCGCGTACGAGTCCCGGGCCAACGTGATCCTGCACGAGATGGCCCACATGTGGTTCGGCGACCTGGTCACCATGAAGTGGTGGGACGACCTGTGGCTGAAGGAGTCCTTCGCCGACTTCATGGGCTCCTACGCGCAGATCGGCGCGGGCACGAGGTACCGCTCCGCCTGGATCACCTTCGCCAACCGCCGCAAGGCCTGGGCGTACCGGCAGGACCAGTTCCCCACCACCCACCCGATCACCGCGGACATCCGCGACCTGGAGGACGCCAAGCTCAACTTCGACGGCATCACCTACGCCAAGGGCGCCTCCGTCCTCAAGCAGCTGGTCGCCTACGTCGGCCCGGAGGCCTTCTTCCGGGGCGCCCGCGCCTACTTCAAGAAGCACGCCTTCGGGAACACCGTCCTGGACGACCTGCTGGACGCCCTGGAGGAGACCGGCGGCCGCGACCTGCGCGCCTGGTCCGCCGCCTGGCTGCAGACCTCCGGCGTCAACACCCTGACCCCCGAGGTGACCTGCGACGCCGAGGGCCGGATCACCGAACTGGCGGTCCGCCAGGACGGCGCGCCGCTGCGCCCGCACCGGATCGCGGTCGGCCTGTACGACCGGGACGCGGACGGCGCGCTGCGGCGCACCGACCGCTACGAGCTGGACGTCGCCGGGGAGCGCACCGCGGTCGCCGCCGCGGTCGGGCGGCCGCTGCCCGCGCTGGTGCTGCTCAACGACGACGACCTGACGTACTGCAAGGTCCGCTTCGACGAGCACTCGCTGGAGACCCTGCGCACCGGCCTCGGCGACCTCACCGACGCCCCGGCCGCGGACGGCACCACCGCCACCACCGCCGCCACCGCCACCGCCGCCCCGAGCCTGGCCCGGGCGCTGGCCTGGTCCGCGGTGTGGAACCTCACCCGGGACGGCCTGATGCCGACCCGCGACTACCTCGACCTGGTGCTGCGCTTCGCCGGCCGGGAGTCCGACATCGGCGTGCTGCAGTCGCTGCACCAGCAGGCCGCCACCGCGCTGGCGGTGTACGCCGACCCGGCGCACCGCGACGGGTACGGCACCGCGCTCGCCGAGTGCGCGCTGCGCGAGCTGTCGCTGGCCGCCCCCGGCAGCGACCACCAGCTCGCCTGGGCCCGGTTCCTGGCCGACACCGCCGAGCGCGCCGACCACCTGCAGCTGCTGCGCGGACTGCTCGACGGCACCGGCCGGATCGACGGCCTGGACGTCGACCAGGAGCTGCGCTGGACGTTCTGGCTGGCGCTCGCCGCGCACGGGGCGGCCACCGCCGAGGAGCTGGCCGCCGAACTGGCCCGCGACAACACCGCCAGCGGCCGCCGCCAGCAGACCCAGTGCCTGGCCGCGCTGCCCACCCCGGGCGCCAAGGCCGCCGCCTGGACCGCGGTGGTCGACTCCGACGAACTGCCCAACGCCCTGGTGGAGGCCCAGATCGCGGGCTTCAACCAGCCCGGCCAGCGGGAGCTGACCGCCGCCTACGCCGCGCCGTACTTCGAGGTGCTGGAGTCGGTCTGGGCGGAGCGCTCGATCGAGATCGCGATGCGGATCGTCGGCGGCTTCTTCCCGCGGTACCGGACCACCCCGGACACCCTGGCCGCCACCGACGCCTGGCTGGCCGCCCACCCGGACGCCGCCCCGGCGCTGCGCCGGCTGGTGCTGGAGTGCCGGGACGACCTGGCCCGGGCGCTGCGGGCCCAGGAGTGCGACGCCCGGTAACGCGCTGTGGGGCAACTCCCTCCTCTGGAGAGGGAGTTGCCCCACGTACGAGGGTACTGCGGCTACTTCAGGGTGGCCGAGGTCAGACCCGCCTGCACCTGGCGCTGGAAGGACAGGTACACCACCAGCACCGGCAGCATCGCGATCGTCATGCCGGCGAACAGGCCGGGGAAGTCGCTGGCGTAGCCGGACTGCTGGGCCAGGTTCATCAGGCCCTGGGCCAGCATCGAGCGGTCCGGGTCGCTGCTGCTCTGCTGCTGCATCAGGGTCAGCGGCAGCAGGTACTGGTTCCACTGGCCGAGCACGTTGAAGATGAACACGCTGATCAGGCCGGACTTCGCCATCGGCACCATGACCTGGAAGAACGCCCGGGTGTGCGAGCAGCCGTCGATCATCGCGGCCTCGTGGACGGCGCTGGGCAGCGACCGGAAGAACGAGTGCAGGAAGAACACGGTGAACGGCAGCGAGTAGGCCGTGTAGACCAGGATCAGGCCGGCGTACTGGTTCAGCCCGAGCCAGGGGATGACGGTGCCGAGGTTCTTCATCATGAAGAACAGCGGGACGAGCGCCAGGTAGACCGGGAACATCGCGCCGGCCACGAAGAAGTAGTAGATGACCCGGTTGCCGCGGAACTCGTACCGGGCCAGCACGTAGGCGGCCATCGAGCCGAGCAGCATGGTCAGCGTGAGCGAACCCGCCAGCACGATCACGGTGCTGACGAAGAAGTCGCCGATGCCCTTGTTCCAGGCGCGGGTGAAGGCGTCGAAGCCCCAGTGCGAGGGCCAGCTCCAGGCGCTGTCGCCGATCTCGGCGTTGTTCTTGAACGAGCCGAGGATGATCCAGATCAGCGGGCCGATGATCAGGACCGCCCACAGGGCCAGGAAGCCGTGCGAGAAGACGTTGAGGACTCCCCCGCCGTCGGCGAAGCGCTGCTCCTTGACGGGCTTGCGCGGCTCGTCGTTCCCGCCGTTGCGCTGGGCCGGGATGCCGGTGGTCGCGTCGGTGTTGGTGCTCATGCCGGGAACCTCAGAACTCGATCTTCTCGCGCCGGGTGACCCGGAGCGAGACGACGGACAGGACCAGGGTGATGAAGAAGATCACCACACCCATGGCGCAGGCGTAACCGGCCTTGCCGAAGGTGATGAAGTTGCGCATCAGCAAGGTCGCCATGATCTCGCTGTGGTGGTCCGGGCCACCGCCGTAGTACGCGCCGGGGGTCATCGTGGAGACCAGGGCGAAGGCGTCCATCGCGGCGATCGCGAGGTAGACCCAGGCGGTCTGGATGCTCTCCCAGAGCAGCGGCAGCGTGATCTTGAAGAAGGTGGTGCCGCGCTTGGCGCCGTCCAGCATGGCGGCCTCGTAGATGTCCTTCGGGATGCTCTGCATGGCGGCCGAGAACAGCACCAGGTAGAAGCCGACGCCGGACCAGACGATCACGCCCATGATGCACCACAGGCCGAAGGTCGGGTTGGACGCGAAGTCCCAGGGGTGCTGCTCGTCGACGATGCCGAGCGCGATCAGGACGCCGTTGAGCAGGCCGCCCTTGTCGGTCCGGTACACGCCCTGGAAGAGCACCGACAGGATCGCCACCGAGAGCACCTGCGGGAAGAAGAAGACGACCTTGTAGAAGGCCGAGCCGCGCACGCCCTGCACGCCGCCGGTGCCGCTCTTGCCGCCCACGTTGAGCATGAAGGCGAAGAACAGCGCCAGCAGGATGGTGGCCAGCGGCAGCACGATCAGCAGCAGCAGGTTGTGCTGCAGCGCGCCGAGGAAGGCGCTGTCCTGGAACAGCTTGGTGTAGTTGTCCAGTCCGATGAAGTTCATCTCGGACGAGGCACCGGACCAGTCGGTCAGCGAGTAACCGAAGGTCTGCAGGTAGGGCCAGATGACCAGAAGGATGTACAGCGCGACGGGCACCACGAGGAACCCGAAGATGAACGGTGTTTTACGGTGTCGCATGGGAGCTGCTCCTGTCCGCCGACAGCCTGTGGTCAGACAGGCCTGGAACTGCGGTGTCGCGTGGAACGGCCGGGGTCCGCGCGCGGACCCCGGCCTTGCGGTGTCAGGCCGTCGGCCTACCGGGGGGTCAGACCTTCTTGGCGGTCGCGGCCTTGCCGCGGGCGACCCACTCCGCCGGGCTGATCCGCTTGTTGACCAGCTCGTTGGTGGCGTTCTCGACCTCGGCGTCGAACGCGGTCTGCAGGTCCTGGAAGCTGAAGCTGAAGGTGACGTCGCCGGCCGCCTTGACCGCCACGGCCGAGGACTTGGTGCCCGGCTTGAGCTGGACGTCGGCGTTGACGCCGTCCTTCAGGACGGTCAGCGAGTTCGCGGTGGCCACGAACTTGGAGGAGCCGTCCTTGGTCAGCATCATGCGCAGGAACTCGAGGCCGCCGGCCTTGTTCTTGGCCTTGCTCGGCACCATGAAGGGCTCGCCGGCGCCGGCCCACAGGGCGGTGGCGGCCAGCTTGTCGCCGGGCAGCGACGGGACCGGCAGGAAGGCCATGTCGAAGTCGGCCGGGGTGGAGTCCAGCATCTCGTTCTCCAGCCAGGAGCCGGACGGGATGAAGGCGGCCTTGCCCTGGCACCAGGCGGTCTGCGACTCGGTGTGGGTCATGCCGTTGGTGCCGGGGAGGAGGAAGTCGCCCTCCATGATCTTGTTGAACGCGGTGACGCCGGCCAGCACCGCCGGGTCGTCCCAGGCCGACGCGTCACAGGCGTTGATCTTCTTGACCAGCTCCTGGCCGCCCTGCTTGGCGATCAGGCTGAAGATGATGTAGTTCGCGTAGTAGGGGTACTTGCCCTGGTGCGCGAACGGGGCGATGCCCGCGGCCTTGATGGTGCCGCAGAGGGTGATGAACTCGTCCCAGGTCTTCGGGACGGCCCAGCCCTTGTCCTTGAAGAGCTTGGCGGAGTACCACAGGCCGAACACGGTGTAGACGTAGTTCAGCGAGTACATCTTGCCGTTGATGGTGCCCTGCTCGATGGTGCCGGGCAGCAGGACGTCGCGGATCTTCTTGGACGGGTCGTCCAGGTACGGGGCGTCCAGCAGCACCGTCAGGTCGGTCAGCTGGTCGGCGCTGACCAGGACGTCCGCCTTCATGGCCTGGGCGCCGGAGTTGTCGAAGACGTCCGGCGGGCTGCCGGCGTTGAAGCGCGGCTGCAGCTTGCCGCTGATCTCCTGGGTGCCGAGGTGCGAGACGTTCGCACCGGCGTACGCCTTCTTGTAGGCGTCCTCGAAGACCTTGGCGTAGTCGTCGCCGTAGCCGCCCTTGAAGATCACGACGTCCAGCGCGTCGCTGGCCTTCACGCCGAACGGGTTCTTGCTGTCGCCGCCGAGCGTCGGGGAGGCGCCCGACTTGTTGTCGCTGCTGCCGGAACCGCCGGCGCAGGCCGCGAGCAGCGAGGTGCCGCCCGCCGCGAGGACGGTGATCGCGGCCGCGCGCTTGAACAGGTCGCGACGGTTGTACCCAGTTGCAGAGCCCATGAGTGCCCTAACCCCTCAGTTCCAGAAGAAGTGGACCGGAGCTGACGACGCGTCAACTCCCGTAGCCCGAAAGGTGCCCAGCGGCGAAGGTGCCGGTCAGAGGCGGTGTGATGATGCTGCAAAGGTATAGTCCACTGTTCACCCAGCGGCAATAGTCAGCGGGTCTGATAACAAACCTGACAGTCGAACCGTTGTCCGCGATGCAGCATGTGCAATGTGCAGGGACCCTGCGAATTGCCCCTCCGGCCCGGGCTCGCGCGGCGATTTCGCGCGTTCGTGCTCACCGGGGCATGAAAATGCGCAGCTTCGCGCACCGCGGTCGTCGAACCACGGTGCGCGAAGCCGCGCGCGGGGCCGCCCCTGACGCGGGGTCAGCGGCCCTGGAGGCCCTTGTCCAGGGCCGCGACCAGGGTGCCCCGGGCGTCGTCGTTGTCGAGCGCCCAGGCCATCACGCCGCCCAGGCGGTTGTCCTCGACGTACCGGGCCTTGCGGGTCAGCAGGTCCGGGGTGTCGTACGTCCAGAACTCGGTGCCGTCGTACTTCCAGGTCGCCCCGTGCGCGCGGTCGGTGAAGACCGTGCCCGGCAGGTCCTTGATCTGGTTGTAGGGCAGGTTGCCGCCCCGGGCCAGGCCGGTGGCGGACTGGTACAGGCCGTTCTCCTTCGGACCGGCCGGCACGCCCGTCCAGCCGTAGCCGTAGAACGGGACGCCCACCACGGCCTTCTTCGCGGGCAGGCCGCGGTCCAGGTAGGTCCGCACCACCCGGTCGACGCTGAGCTTCAGGCCGGAGGCGTCCGCCCCGTCGGTGTACAGGTTGGCGTCGTGGTTGGTCGGGCCCTGGGCCTCCCACGGGCCGTGCAGGTCGTAGGTCATCAGGTTCAGCCAGTCCACCGACTTGGCGACCTTCTTGACCTCGATCTGGTCGATCTTCGACTCGCCCGCCGGGACGGCCGCGGTGAGCAGGTAGTGCGGGCCCCTCTTGCCGGACAGCGCGTCCAGCTGGCGGCGGAACTCCTGCATCAGCAGGGTGTAGTTCCTGCCGTCCTCGGGCCGCACCACGTTGCCGCCGTCACCGCCGCCGCCCGGGTACTCCCAGTCGACGTCGATGCCGTCGAACACCCCGGCGCCCGCGCCCGCGCCGCCCTCGGCGGAGCCCAGCTGCGGCAGGTTGCCCTTGAGGTACAGGTCGATGCAGGAGGAGACGAACTTCTTCCGCGACGCGTCGGTGAGCGCCGCGTCCGAGAAGTACTTGGACCAGCTCCAGCCGCCCAGCGAGATCACCGCGCGCAGTTGCGGGTTCTCCGCCTTGAGCTTGCGGATCTGGTTGAAGTTGCCCTTGAGCGCCTGGTCGGCGGTGTCGGCCACGCCGTCCACCGACTCCTCGGCGCCGACCGGGCGCTGATAGTCGGCCCAGGCGTCGCCCACCCCGGCCGCGTTGGCCTCGAAGCAGGTGCCGTCGGCGGAGACGTTGCCGAAGGCGTAGTTGATCACGGTCAGCTTGCCCGCCTGACCACTGGTCTGGACGTTCTTGGCGGAGAAGCCGCTGTAGATGCCCCACTGGGTGAAGTAGCCGACCCGCTGGCCCTCCAGCCGGTGGTTCCTCCCGCGGTCGTCGTCCCCGTGGGCCTGGGCGGCCGCCGGGGAGACGAGCAGGGCGCCGAGCGTGGCCGCGGCGAGGAGCGCGGCGGAGCTGCGTCTGGTCATTCCGTGAATCTCTCCGATTCAGCGTCAATTGGTATGGACCATGTGCTGTGGAGAGGTTTAGTCCACTCGGCGGGGACCGCACAAGGGGAACGGCAGGATCCGTGCCAAGGAACGGCAAAGGCCGCACCGCCCCTCGCGGGGCGGTGCGGCCTTCTCAGCGCTCCCGGGCTCAGCCGATCAGGCTGCGCAGCACGTACTGCAGAATGCCGCCGTTGCGGTAGTAGTCCGCCTCGCCGGGGGTGTCGATGCGCACCACCGCGTCGAACTCGACGGTGTCGCCCGCCGCGGCAACGGCCTTGACCTTGACGGTCTTCGGGGTGCGGCCCTCGTTCAGCTCGGTGACACCGGTGAACTCGAAGGTCTCCTCGCCGGTCAGGCCCAGCGAGTCGGCGTTCTGGCCGGCCGGGAACTGCAGCGGCAGGACGCCCATGCCGATCAGGTTGGAGCGGTGGATGCGCTCGTAGGACTCGGCGATGACGGCCTTGACGCCGAGCAGCGCGGTGCCCTTGGCCGCCCAGTCGCGGGACGAGCCGGAGCCGTACTCCTTGCCCGCCAGGACGACGAGCGGGGTGCCCGCGGCCTGGTAGTTCTGCGAGGCGTCGTAGATGAACGACACCGGGGCGCCCTCGGCGGACCGGGTGAAGTCGCGGGTGTAGCCGCCCTCGGTGCCCGGCGCGATCTGGTTGCGCAGGCGGATGTTGGCGAAGGTGCCGCGGATCATGACCTCGTGGTTGCCGCGGCGCGAGCCGTAGGAGTTGAAGTCGCGCTTCTCCACGCCGTGCTCGGTGAGGTACTGCGCCGCCGGGGTGCCCGGCTTGATGTTGCCGGCCGGGGAGATGTGGTCGGTGGTGACCGAGTCGCCCAGCTTGGCCAGCACGCGGGCGCCGGAGATGTCGGTCACCGGGCTCGGGGTGGTGGCCATGCCCTCGAAGTACGGGGGCTTGCGGACGTAGGTCGACTCCGCGTCCCACTCGAAGGTGTTGCCGGTCGGGACCGGGAGCGACTGCCAGCGGTGGTCACCGGCGAAGACGTCCTGGTAGCCCTTGTCGAACATGGCCTCGTCGATGGAGCCGGCGACCGTGTCGGCCACCTCCTGCTCCGACGGCCAGATGTCGGCGAGGAAGACGTCGTTGCCGTCCGCGTCCTGGCCCAGGGCGTCGCGGGTGATGTCGACGTTCATGTTGCCGGCCAGGGCGTAGGCGACCACCAGCGGCGGCGAGGCCAGGTAGTTCATCTTGACGTCCGGGTTGATCCGGCCCTCGAAGTTGCGGTTGCCGGAGAGCACCGAGACGACCGCGAGGTCCGACTCGTTCACCGCGGCGGAGACCTCCTCGGGCAGCGGGCCCGAGTTGCCGATGCAGGTGACGCAGCCGTAGCCGACCAGGTTGAAGCCCAGCTTCTCCATGTACGGGAGCAGGCCGGCCTTCTCGTAGTAGTCCATGACGACCTTGGAACCGGGCGCCAGGGTGGTCTTGACCCAGGGCTTGACGCGCAGGCCCTTCTCCACGGCCTTCTTCGCCAGCAGGGCGGCGCCCAGCATGACGGAGGGGTTGGAGGTGTTGGTGCAGGAGGTGATCGAGGCGATCACGACCGCGCCGTTGTCGATCTCGTAGGTCGAGCCGTCGGGGGCGGTCACCGCGGTCGGCTTCGAGGCCTCGGCCGAGTAGGTCGGCAGCGCCTCGGCGAACTTCTGCGCGGCCTCGGCCAGGACCACGCGGTCCTGCGGGCGCTTCGGGCCGGAGATCGACGGGACGACGGTGGAGACGTCCAGCTCCAGGTACTCGGAGTAGACCGGCTCGACCGACGGGTCGTGCCAGAGGCCCTGCTCCTTGGCGTACGCCTCGACCAGGGCGAGCTGCTGCTCGCTGCGGCCGGTGAGCTTGAGGTAGTTGATGGTCTCGGCGTCGATCGGGAAGATCGCGCAGGTCGAGCCGAACTCCGGCGACATGTTGCCGATGGTGGCGCGGTTCGCCAGCGGGATCGCGGTGACGCCCTCGCCGTAGAACTCGACGAACTTGCCGACCACGCCGTGCTTGCGCAGCATCTCGGTGATGGTGAGCACCAGGTCGGTGGCGGTGGTGCCGGCCGGGAGCTGGCCGTTCAGCTTGAAGCCGACCACGCGCGGGATGAGCATCGAGACCGGCTGGCCGAGCATCGCGGCCTCGGCCTCGATGCCGCCGACGCCCCAGCCCAGCACGCCCAGGCCGTTGACCATGGTGGTGTGCGAGTCGGTGCCGACGCAGGTGTCGGGGTACGCCTGGCCGTTGCGGACCATGACGGTGCGGGCCAGGTGCTCGATGTTGACCTGGTGGACGATGCCGGTGCCGGGCGGGACGACCTTGAACTCGTCGAACGCGGTCTGGCCCCAGCGCAGGAACTGGTAGCGCTCCTTGTTGCGGCCGTACTCGATCTCGACGTTCTGGACGAAGGCGTCCGGGGTGCCGAACTTGTCGGCGATGACGGAGTGGTCGATGACCAGCTCGGCCGGCGCCAGCGGGTTGATCTTGGACGGGTCGCCGCCCAGCTCCTTCACGGCCTCGCGCATGGTGGCCAGGTCGACCACGCAGGGCACGCCGGTGAAGTCCTGCATGATCACGCGCGCCGGGGTGAACTGGATCTCCTCGGACGGCTCGGCCGTCGGGTCCCAGCCGCCGAGGGCGCGGATGTGGTCGGCGGTGATGTTGGCGCCGTCCTCGGTGCGGAGCAGGTTCTCCAGCAGGACCTTGAGGCTGTACGGCAGCCGCTCGGCACCCTCGACGGCGGAGAGCTTGAAGATCTCGTACGACTCGTCGCCCACCTGCAGCGAGCTGCGGGCGTCGAAGCTGTTCGCGGACACGACTGACTCCTTCTTGGTCCACCCGGTGATAAGGTAAGCCTTAGCTAACCTGCCTGCTGTCGCTTACCGAGCCGATGATGGAGGCCTGCGCCTCTCGGCAAGTATCTTGACGTCAAGATAAAGCGTAGCGCGG
This sequence comes from Kitasatospora phosalacinea, assembly GCF_000717185.1. Classification (GTDB taxonomy): domain Bacteria; phylum Actinomycetota; class Actinomycetes; order Streptomycetales; family Streptomycetaceae; genus Kitasatospora; species Kitasatospora phosalacinea_A. The sequence goes on from NZ_JNYE01000001.1 coordinate 222,416, forward strand.
AATGTATCTCGATGTCGAGATAAACCATAGTGCATGGGGTCCGCCCGCACTCCACCGGCTCGCCCCACCGCGGTTCCCCACCAGGGTGCACCTCCCCGCCCCCGGAGCACGACCGGGGCGTAACGCAACCGGCCGCCCCGCGCGTCTGTCCCTGTGTACGGGGGCGTCCGTCCCCGTGTACGGGACGGCCGGCGAGGGCAGGGGCGCGCGGATGGTGGTGGGACGACGCAGGGCCGCCGAGGAGCGGCGCGAGTTCGAGGAGTTCGCGCACACCCGGGGCGCCGCGCTGTTCCGCACCGCCCTGCTGCTGTGCGGCGACTGGCACCTCGCCGAGGACCTCACCCAGACCGCCCTCGCCCGGATCTACGCCTCCTGGCACCGGGTCAAGCAGGCCGAGAGCCCCACCGCGTACGCCCGCACCGTGCTGGTCCGCTGCTACCTCTCGCACCGCAGACTGCGCCGCAGCACCGAACTGCCGGTGCTCGACGGCCTCTCCGAGCAGGCCGCCCCCGACCACGACCCCGCGCTGCGGGTCGCCCTGCTCGCCGCGCTCGCCGAACTGCCGCCCAAGGACCGGGCCGTGCTCGTGCTGCGCTACTGGGAGGACCGGAGCGTCGACGAGACCGCCGCCGAGCTCCAGCTCTCCCCCGGCACCGTCCGGGTCCGCGCCCTGCGGGCCCTGACCAGGCTGCGCCGCCAGCTCGCCCCGCACCTGGACAGCCTGGTGCCGTGACGCGCTGCCCGTGGCCGCGGTGGTGCCCGCAACGCCCCTGACGACCGTGACGACCGCCAGAAAGCGAGAAACCCCCCGATGCCCGAGCAGGAGCTGAACGACGTCTTCGTGCGGGCGGTCGGTGACAGCGTGCCCGACCTCGGCCTGCTGGTCGCCGGGGCCACCGCCGAGGGGCGGAGCATCCGGCTGCGGCGGCGGCTCGCGTTCACCGGGGCGGTCGCCGCCGTCGTCGCGCTGGCCGTGGGCGGCGGGCTGCTGCTGCGCCCCGCCGCGGCCCCGCCCGCGGTGTCGGCCGCCGCCCCGGGCACCGGCCCGTCCGCCGTCGTCGCCGCCTCCACCGCCTCGCAGTCCGTCCGGGACCGGCCCGTGCTGCTCGACCGGCTGCTGCCGTTCGTCCCGCGCGAACTGGTCCTCGACGGCTGGGAGGACACCGGCACGGCCGCGGACGGCTCGACCGGCCTCTCCGTCCTGGCCCGGTTCCACCGGGTCTCCGGCGGGGACGCCGGGACGATCGAGGTGCGCGTGCAGCAGGCCGACGCGTCCGCGCAGGACCTGGCCTGGAGCCACGACTGCGCCGACGACCCGGCCGTCCTGGCCTGCGCCCCCATCGACGGCGGGGACGCCAGCGGCGTGAGCCTGACCCGCTCCGACGAGCACGGCCGGACCGTCTACCAGGCGGACCTGCTGGACCGCCGCGGCATCCGGCTGGTCCTGTCCGCCACCGGGCCGACCGGCGAGGCCCCGCCGCTCGACCGGAACGCCATGACCAAGATCGCGGTGGGCGTGCGCCAGGTGCTGTCCCCCGACCTCGACGCGTACGCGGCCCGGGAGCTCGCGTGGCAGCGGACGGCCGCGACCGTCAGCAGCCCGCCCGCCTCCCCCGCCCCCTCCCTCACCC
>NZ_JNYE01000002.1 GCF_000717185.1 Kitasatospora phosalacinea
GCCGCCGCGCACCACGCAGGAGGCGCTGTTCTCCCAGCCCCAGCCGTCCCCGTCCGGGTCCGACGAGGCCGACGCGCAGTACGGGTACCCGTTCGGCGCGGTGGTCCCGGTGGCACCGGTGTCGGCCTTGCCGCCGCGCACCACGCAGGAGGCGCTGTTCTCCCAGCCCCAGCCGTCCCCGTCCGGGTCCGACGAGGCCGACGCGCAGTACGGGTACCCGTTCGGCGCTGGCGGCGATGCCGTTGGCGCCGTTGAAGAAGCGGTTGCCCCAGCTGGTCAGCGAGTTCTTGTCGAAGTTGTTGACCAGGTCGAGGTACTCGACGCCGCCGCCGTTGCCGCTCCAGGACCAGCCGAGGTAGCCGATGCCCTGGGTCTGGGCGGTGGCCATGATGGCGTCCTCGTCCGGGTCGCCGTCGCTGTGCTGGGCGCCGAACTCGCCGACGACGACGGGCAGCCCGGCCGAGGTGTAGGCGTTCAGGTAGGACTGCACCTTGGCGGCGGTGTTGTAGACGCCGTACATGTGGATCGAGAAGATCGTGTTGCGGTCGGGGTCGGCGGCGAGCACCGAGGCGGCGTTGTCGCGCATGGTGTTCGACCAGTCCTGGCCCCAGTTCGGGCCGTCGACCATCAGCGCGTGGTGGATCCCGGCGTTGCGCAGCTTGGCGATCGCGCTCTTGGTGGCGGCCGTCCAGGAGGTGTAACCGCTGTTGCCCCAGGGCTCGTTGGCGATGTTGACGACGACGTAGTTCTCCTGGCCGTCGAGCGCGCTCTTGTTGTCGACCCAGAACTGGGCGGCCCGGTCGAGGGTGGTGGCGGCGGCGTCCTCGCCGTAGCCGGTGGTGTCGTGCACCTCCAGCACGCAGATGACCTTGGCGGCCTTGCACTGGGCGATCAGCGCGGAGACCTGGGCGGTGGTGGTGCGGGTCCAGCGGTCGCCGTTGCTGAGCACGACGCGGACGGTGTTGGCGCCCTTGGCCGCGATGTCGGCGATCGCGGTGGTCTGGCTCGGGTACCAGGCGTACGCGTGGTTGACGCCGCGCATGACGAACTGGTTGCCGTTGGACTCGTAGACGCGGCCGTTGCTGACGTGGATGCCGGAGGTGGCGGCCTCGGCGCTGCCGGGGGTGAACCCGAAGACGGAGAACAGCAGGCCGAAGACGGCGGCGACTGCCGCGCCGACAGCCGTGAGCGCCCTGCGGCTCGGCGGCTTTTCCATGACTCTCCTCAGGTGGGGGTGGGGAACGCGGCCGCCCCGGAACGCCAGGGCCTTGGCAACGTTGTCTGCGGGATCCTGGCACGCCGAAACACCTCGGTCAATGGTTTGCGCTTAACCGATTAACTAGCCATCGCCTTAAGAAAGTTAGGCAAATATCCGAACCATTAAGTAGAACGGTTAACTAAAGCGAGGAATCGACGGACTCCTCACCGGCCGGCCGACTGGAGAGCACCTCGCGCGCCTGATCGGCAGCACGCAGCAGCACCTCGGAGAGGTGGTCGAGGAACCGGGCGACGTTCTCCAGCCGCGCCCCGGCGGGGGTGGTCGAGCCGAGGAGGGAGACGCCCTGGCGGGCGGTGGCGGCCACCGCGGAGTTGGCGTGGGCGCTGGTCACCGCGGACTGGTACCAGATCTCCTCGTCCACCAGGTAGCGCTCGCGGCGGCGCTCGTCGCGCTCCCGGCGGACCATCGACTGCTCGTCCAGGAAGGCCACCGCCTTGGACACCGACGCCGGGCTGACCTGCAGGCGCCGGGCGAGTTCGGCGGCGGTCAGGCTGCCGGAGTCGGTGAGCAGCAGCGCGGCCAGCACCCGGGCGGGCATCCGGCTCATGCCGGAGTGCATGAAGACGGTGGTGATCGTCTCCTCGAAGGCGTCCAGCGCCTCGGGGTCGCGCCCGTCGGCCGAACGGTCGACCGGGAGCGGGCCGCGGGCCGGTGCGGCCCGGCGGTGGGCGCGGCGCTCGGTGGCGCGGTGCGCGAGGTCGGCGCGGTAGCCGGTCGGACCGCCGTTGCGCATGACCTCGCGGGTGACGGTGGAGGTCGGACGGTCGATCCGGCGGGCGATCTCCGCATAGGCGAGGTCGTCGGCCAGGCCCAGCGCGATCTGCTGGCGCTCCTGCTGGGTGAGCCTGCCTCCCGGCATCGGGGCCCCCTTCTTCGATGTGTGGCGTCTGCGCGTCCAGCATAGCGTTCACCCTCATTCCATTGCAACGAATACCGCTTCTGACGTTGCGTTACCTCCAGGGCGGTTGCAACGATTTTCCCGCATTGAGCTGCTGCAATGCCATTTGATTGCAACAAGAGCGTTGCCAGGACAGTGAACGCAACGTAGCGTTTCCAATGTCAGAAACGAAGCAGCGCACCACTCGGAACCCCCAGGGAGCACACCGTGCAGAAATTCGACACCCCCGCCCCGGTCACCGTCGTCCTGGACGTCCCGGCCGGTCTGGTCCGCTTCATCGCCGCCGACCGCACCGACACCGTGGTCGACCTGCGGCCCGCCGACCCGGCCAAGGGACGCGACGCCAAGGCCGTCGAGCAGACCGAGGTCAGCTACGCCGACGGCGTGCTGCGGATCGTCACCGACTCCGCCGCGCACCGCCTGCTCGGCTCGTCCGGCGCGCTGGAGGTCACCGTGCAGCTGCCCTCCGGCTCGAAGGTCGAGGCGAGGAGCGCGGACGCCCAGTTCCGGGGCGTGGGACGGCTCGGCGACGTGTCCTTCGAGAGCGCCCGGGGCACCGTGAAGCTCGACGAGGCCTCCGCCGCCAGCCTCACCCTGCAGGACGGCAGCATCGAGGTCGGCCGCCTCACCGGCCCCGGCGGCCTCACCACCCAGCGCGGCGACCTGACCGTCACCGAAGCGGTGCGCGGCCCGCTCGAACTCACCACCCGGTCCGGCTCGATCTCGGTCGGCGTGGCCCGCGGCGTCTCCGCCTCGCTGGACGCCGGCACCGGCCACGGCCGGATCCACAACGCGCTGCGCAACGCCGACGACGCCCCCGCGGTCACCATCCGCGCCACCACCGCGCACGGCGACATCTCCGCCGCCACCGCCGCCTGACCCGACGCCACCCACCCCCACCCCCCCCCGCGGCACCGGCGCCGCCCCGCCGAGGCGGCGCCGCCCCGCCCACCAGCACCGACAGCACCCGCACCGCCAGCGCCGCACCACCCCGTACCGCCGCACCACCCCACCGCAGTACCCCACACCCACAGGGAGCACCCCATGACCGGCTTGGCCATCGCGGCGAGCGGGCTGCACAAGTCCTACGGCGACAAGACCGTGCTGAACGGCATCGACCTCGCCGTCCCCACCGGAACGGTCTTCGCCCTGCTCGGCCCGAACGGGGCCGGCAAGACCACCGCCGTCAAGATCCTCTCCACCCTGATCCGCCCCGACGCCGGGCAGGTCACCGTCGGCGGCCACGACCTCGCCACCGCACCCCAGCAGGTCCGCGCCGCGATCGGCGTCACCGGCCAGTTCTCCGCCGTCGACGGCCTGATCACCGGCACCGAGAACATGCTGCTGATGGCCGACCTGCACCACCTGCCCAAGGCCGAGGGCCGCCGGGTCGCCGCCGAACTCCTGGCCCGCTTCGACCTCACCGACGCCGCCGACAAACCCGCCTCCACCTACTCCGGCGGCATGAAGCGACGGCTCGACATCGCGATGACCCTGGTCGGCAGCCCCCGGATCATCTTCCTCGACGAGCCCACCACCGGCCTCGACCCGCGCAGCCGCCACGGCATGTGGCAGGTGATCAGGGAACTCGTCGCCGACGGCACCACCGTCCTCCTCACCACCCAGTACCTGGAGGAGGCCGACGAGCTCGCCGACCGGATCGCCGTCCTGCACGGCGGCGCCATCGCGGCCGAGGGCACCGCCGAGGAGCTCAAGCGCCTCGTCCCCGGCGGCCACGTCCGCCTGCGCTTCACCGACCCGGCCGCCCACCGCGCCGCGGCCGCCGCCCTCACCGAGGCCGCCCGCGACGACGAGGCCCTCACCCTCGACGTCCCCAGCGACGGCAGCCAGCGCGCCCTGCGCTCCGTCCTCGACCGCCTCGACGCGGCCGGGGCCGAGGCCGACGAACTCACCGTCCACACCCCCGACCTCGACGACGTCTTCTTCGCCCTCACCGGCGCCCCCGCCGTCCCCGGCGCCCCCGCCGTCCCCCACCAGACCGCCGCCGCCAGCACCGCCGCCGCCAGCACCGCTTCCGCTGAGGAGAACGCCCGATGAGCAGCCAACTCGCCCTCGCCGTCCGCGACTCGTCCACCATGCTGCGGCGCAACCTGCTGCACGCCCGGCGCTACCCGTCGCTCACCCTGAACCTGCTGCTCACCCCGGTGATGCTGCTCCTGCTGTTCGTCTACATCTTCGGCGGCGCGATGAGCGGCGGCGCCGGACGCTCCGCCTACGTCGCCTACCTGGTGCCCGGCATCCTGCTGATGACCATCGGCTCGACCGTGATCGGCACCGCCGTGTCGATGGCGACCGACATGAACGAGGGCATCGTCGCCCGGTTCCGCACCATGGCGATCCACCGCGACTCGGTGCTGTTCGGCCGGGTGGTCGGCAGCGTGCTGCAGTCGGTGGCCAGCGTGGTGCTGGTCGGCCTGGTCGGGGCGGCGATCGGGTTCCGCTCGCACGGTGCGAGCGCGCCGGAGTGGCTGGCCGCGTTCGGGCTGCTCGTGCTGTTCTCCCTCGCCCTGACCTGGATCGCCGTCGGCATGGGCCTGGGCAGTCCCAACGCGGAGGCCGCCAGCAACGCCGCGATGCCGCTGATCCTGCTGCCGATGATCTCCAGCGCCTTCGTGCCGCTGCACTCGATGCCCGGCTGGTTCCAGCCGATCGCCCAGTACCAGCCCTTCACCCCCGCCATCGAGACCCTGCGCGGCCTGCTGCTCGGCACCCACATCGGCAACAACGGCTGGATCGCCCTGCTCTGGTGCCTCGGCCTCACCGTCCTCGGCTACCGCTGGTCCCGCGCCCAGTTCGACCGCGACCCGAAGTAGCCCCTCGCCCCACCCCGTCCCGGCCCTTTCGACGGCACGTCAAACCGCTTGTCCGGCACCACGGGTGTCCGACAAGGTGGAGGGATGACGAACCGTCGAAAGGGCCTTGCCGCGTAGGCGCCCCTCCGGCCTCCGGGTGCCGCCGCGGGCCTGGGGCCCGCCGCGCGGGTACTCGCGGATCGGCCGGCTGTCCGGCCCGGCGCACGCCGCGCTGGCCCGACTGGAGCGGGAGCGGTGGGGAGCGGGTGCCGTGGAGGTGGCGCTGCGGCGCTGGGAGTCGATCGCCCGGGCGCCCGGGCTCAGCCTGCCGCCGTTCTACCGGGACCGCTGCGGACAGCCGTCCTGCTGCCCCGAGCCCGCGGAGGCGCGGGACGTCCTGGAGCGGGCGGTGCATGCGCTGCCGACTCGCAGTGCGCGTGAACTACTGTTGCTGGTACGGGCGTTGGACGAGGAGATCCTCCGCCGCCGGTACCTGGTTCCGGCCGGTGGCCCGCCCCACCGCTGGTGGGACTCGGGGCTCTGACCGGCCCCGGATCAGTGGCCGGCCGCCTCCTGGACCCAGGCCGGGTCGAGGACGAGGGCGGTGAGCTGCTGGCCGTCCAGCGCGGGCGGTCCGGCGTACAGGTCGGAGCCGTGGCCGGGCAGCGGGACGGTACCCGACTCGGCGGTGATCATGCTGCCGTCGGTGCGGTAGAGGGTCGCCTGCCAGACCTGCTCGCCGCCCGCCGCCGCGGGCGGGAGGTTGAGCACCAGGGTGCTGCCGTCCGGCTGCTTGGTGGCGCTGCACCCCGGGGTGCCGCACGTGGCCGGCGCCCGGTGGGGCGCCCCGTCCTGTCCGCGGCTGATGGTGAGCTGCACGGTACCGGTCTTCGACCCCTTGGCGATGGTGTACCCGGCGCCGACCTGGCCGCCGATCCGGGCGCCGTTCTTGAGCCGGTCGGGGAGCCCGCCCTGCTCGGCGGCCAGCTTCTTCTGCTCCTCGGTGAGCTGCTTGTTGAGCAGCTCCCAGTCGATGCCCTTGTCCTCGACCAGGAACGGCTCGCCGTCCGCCCGGTAGCCCTGCGGGAAGCGGCTCTTGAGCAGCGCGGCGACCTCGGCCCCGCTGGTCGGCCCCAGCTGGACCGCACCCCCGGGCGTCACGGAGGCGGAGGTGGAGGCGGAGGTGGACGCGGTGCCCGCCCCCGCCGGGCCCGCGACGGTCGCCGTCGGGCCGCCCGAGAGGGCGAGCCCGCCGAACACCGCGACCGCGGCCACGGCGGCGACGCTGCCCGTGACGGCGGCGGTGCGCAGCCCGCGGCGGCGGCGGCCGCGGTGCATCAGTTCGGTGACCGGGGCGGGCCCGGCCGGGCCGTGCCGGTCGGCAAGGTCCCGCAGGGCGCGGGACATCTCCTGGTGCTCGGTGTCGTTCATCGGGTGACACTCTCCTGGTTCTTCGTGCGGTTCTTCGGCTGGTGGTGCTGCGGCTGGTGCTGCTGCGGCCGGTGCGGCCGCTGGTAGGGCGCGTGGTTCCCCGCCCCGCCCCCGGACGGGTCCCGTCCCCCGGAGGGGTCCCCGCCCTCGGAGGTGTTCCGTGCCAGGACGGTGCGCAGCCGGGCCATCGCCCGGGAGTGCTGGCTCTTGACGGTGCCGACCGAGCACCCGAGGACCGCGGCGGCGTCCTTCTCCGTCAGGTCCTCGAAGTGCCGCAGCACGACCACCGCCCGTTGTCTGGGCGGGAGTTCGCGCAGCGCGCGGTACAGCTCGTCCGAGGCCTCCGTCCCCGCCGCACCGCCGGAGGGCCCGTCCGGCGGTTCGGCGATGAGCAGTTCCCGGCGGCGACGCCGCCACCAGCTGATGTGGTTGTTGACCAGCATCCGCCGCAGGTAGGCGTGCGGGTCGTCGGTCCGCATCCGTCGCCAGCGCACGTACAGCTTGACCAGGCAGTCCTGGAGCAGTTCCTCGCCCCGGTGCCGGTCGCCCGCGATCAGCGTCGCGGTGCGCAGGTGCCGGGGCCAGGCGGTCGCGACGAAATCGGTGTAGGCGTCGTCCTCGGTTTCTCGGCTCACACCGACCAGACGCCCGGGCCCCGCGGAAAGGTTGTCAGCCGCCGCACCGTTCTGCTCCCGGTGCCGCCGGGCGTTCCGCGCCGGGTCCGTGCAGAACCGAACCGCCGCCCTCCGCAGTCCTCTCGACGACACCCCCACCGACCGCAGCGGAGGCCGCGCCGTGCCCCGGCCCGGCGGCGGCAGCGACCCGGTGGACGTCACCCGGCAGAGCCCGTGGCCGTGGGCCGAGGGCGGCATGGTCTCCACCGCGCCCGACCTGGAGCGCTTCCTGTCCGCGCTGCTGCGGGGCGAGCTGCTGCCGCCCGCCCGGCAGGCGGAGCTGTTCGCCGTCCCGGACGTGCCGAACTTCCGCAACCAGAACTGCGGCCTCGGCCCGACCGCCGACCGGGCCCGCTTCAGCACCGGCCTGATGCGCTCCACCCCCGAGCCGGGCGTCGAGCTGTGGGGCGAGACCGGCAGCCGCCCGGGCTGCACCAGCGCGGTGTTCGCCACCCGCGACGCCTCCCGGGACTTGGTGTACTCCTTCACCCCGACCTCCCGGCAGGGCGTCCCGTTCCCCGTCCAGTACCGGGTCGCCGCCGCGGCGTTCGACCTGCCCCCGCTCTGACCCCGCCCACGCCATGAGCGCACGCGCACGCGCGACGGGCCCGGGCCGGCGAACCGGTCCGGGCCCGTCGCGGTGCGGCGTCAGCCGGCGAGCAGCTCCAGGGTGTCGATGACCCGGTTGGAGAAGCCCCACTCGTTGTCGTACCAGGCGACCACCTTGACGTGGCGGCCGTCGACCCGGGTCAACTCCGAGTCGAAGATCGAGGAGGCCGGGTTGCCGGTGATGTCGGAGGAGACCAGCGGGTCGTCCGAGTACTCCAGCACGCCCGCGAGCCTGCCCGCCGCGGCCTCGCGGTAGGCGGCGAGCACCTCCTCGCGGGTGACGTCGCGGGCGACGGTGGTGTTCAGCTCGACGATCGAGCCGACCGGCACCGGCACCCGGATCGAGTCGCCGGACAGCTTGCCGTCCAGCTGGGGCAGCACCAGGCCGATCGCCTTGGCGGCGCCGGTGGTGGTCGGGACGATGTTGACGGCGGCGGCGCGGGCCCGGCGCGGGTCGCGGTGCGGACCGTCCTGGAGGTTCTGCTCCTGGGTGTAGGCGTGCACGGTGGTCATGAACCCGTGCTCGATGCCCGCGAGTTCGTCGAGGACGGCGGCCAGCGGGGCGAGCGCGTTGGTGGTGCAGGAGGCGTTGGAGACGATGGTGTGCACGGCCGGGTCGTACGCGTCGGTGTTGACGCCGTAGGCGAGCGTCACGTCGGCGCCGTCGGACGGGGCGGAGACCAGGACCTTCTTGGCGCCCGCGGTGAGGTGGGCGCGGGCGGCCTCGGCGGAGGTGAACCGGCCGGTGGCCTCCAGCACGATGTCGACGCCGAGCTCGGCCCAGGGCAGGTCGGCGGGGTCGCGCTCGGCGAGGACCTTGATCCGGCGGCCGTCGACGACCAGGGTGTCGCCCTCGACGGTGACCGGGCGGCCGAGCCGGCCCGAGGTGGTGTCGTAGGCGAGCAGCCGGCCGAGCGCGGTCGGCTCGGTCAGGTCGTTGACGGCGACGACCTCCAGCTTGCTGTCGCGCTCCAGCAGGGCGCGCAGCACGTTGCGTCCGATGCGGCCGAATCCGTTGACGGCGATGCGGGTCATGGGTGGTGCCCTTCTCTGCGGCTCTTCTGCGGCGTTCCTGCGGGGTGGTGTGCTTCCACTGTCGCTCGCCGGGAGGGCCGGTGGCAGTGGCGCCCGTGCCACTGTTCGCAAGGATCGTGCCAGCCGTTCACTGCCCCCTGGTGAACGTCCGGCGGTACTCGCTGGGCGTGGTCCCGAGGATCTGCTGGAAGTGCGCGCGCAGGTTCGCGCCGGTGCCCAGGCCGGTCTCGGCGGCGATCTGCTCGACGCTGTGCCCGGAGCGTTCCAGCAGCTCACGGGCCAGGTCGACGCGGGCCCGCAGCACCCACTGCATCGGCGTGTAGCCGGTGTCCTCGACGAAGCGCCGGGAGAAGGTGCGCGGCGAGACGGCGGCGTGCCGGGCCAGCGTCCGCACCGTCAGCGGCCCGTCCAGCCGGTGCAGCGCCCACTCCCGGGTGGCCGCGAACCGCTCCCCGACCGGCTCGGGCACGCTGCGCGGCACGTACTGCGCCTGGCCGCCGCTGCGGTAGGGCGCGGCGACCAGGCGGCGCGCGGTGTGGTTGGACGCGGCCACCCCGAGGTCGCTGCGCAGCACGTGCAGGCACAGGTCGATGCCGGACGCGGCGCCCGCCGAGGTGAGCACGCTGCCCTCGTCGACGAACAGCACGTTCTCGTCCACCCGCACCTGCGGGTACTTGGCGGCCAGCGCCCGGGTGTAGTGCCAGTGCGTGGTGGCGCGGCGGCCGTCCAGCAGCCCGGTCGCGGCCAGCGCGAACGCGCCGGTGGAGATCGCCGCCAGCCGGGCCCCGCGGTCGTGCGCGGCGCACAGCGCCTCGACGACGGTGGTCGGCGGGTCGTCCCGGTCGGGGTGCCGGTAGCCGGGCACGAACACCGACTCCGCCCACTCCAGCGCCTCCAGCCCGTGCGCCACGTGGTACGACAGGCCGTCCCCGCCCGAGACCAGCCCGGGCGCGGCCCCGCACACCCGCACCTCGTACGGCATGCTGCCGCGGGTGGAGAACACCTGCGCGGGGATCCCGACGTCGAGCGGCTTGGCGCCGTCCAGGACCAGCACGGCCACCCGGCGCAGACGAGGAGCTGACATCCCCTCAGGGTAGGTGCCGTCCGGGCGGTGCCGTCGCTTCACCGGGCAGCGCCGACAGCGCCGACGACGCCGTCAGCGCCGTCAGCACCAACAGCGCCGGGACGGGCGGGAACGGGCGGGAACGGGAGCAGGAATGGACATCGCCGCGTACGTCACCGCGCACACCGAGCGGTCGCCCGCGCACCCGGCCCGGCCGGTGCCGGTCCCGGTGGACTGGGCGGCGGTCGAGCACCGGCTCGGGCGCCGGTTCCCCTCCAAGTACCGCGAGTTGCTCGGCGGCCACCTGCGCTTCCGCACCCCGCTGCGCCAGGGCGGGCACGACTTCCTCGCACACCAGCGGGACGCCTGCGAGAGCTACCTGCTCTTCCGCGAGGACGACCCCGACGACTTCCCGCTCGCGGTCTGGCCGGAGCCCGGCGGCTGCCTGCCCTTCGCCGCCTCCGCCCACGGCGACGGGCTGGGCCGGCTCACCGAGGGCCCCGACCCGGACCGCTGGCCGCTGGCCGCTGGCCGCCCACCCCCGGCACGTCGACCAGGGTCCGCCGCTGGCGGGCGGCCTGGTCGACGTCCTGCTGGCCTGGCTGCGCCGCGACCTGGAAGCCCCCGGCCTGCCCACCTTCGACGAGGACGACGACCCGGCCGAGTACGCCGTCCTCGAGTCCTTCGACGACGGCTCCTACTGGTGACGCGGGCCGGACGGGGCCGTCAGTCCGCGACGCCGAGGATCCGCCCGACGGTGTCCGGGTCGCCGACCGAGCGCAGCATGCAGTGCGCGACGTCCGCCCGCGACACCTTCGACCCGCCGCGCAGGTTCCGCCCGTACGCGACCCGGTAGTCGGAGGTCAGCGGCCCGTCGGTGAGCCGGGGCGGGCGCACCACCGTCCAGTCCAGCCCGCTGGCCAGCACCGCGTCCTCCATCCGGGCCAGGTCCGCGTAGTGCGCGCGCAGCACCCGCTTCACCACCGGCGTCAGCACGTACCGCATCACCGGCCCCTCCCCCGGGTCGTGCCGCGGCGGGTTCGGCCGCTCCGGCGAGGGCACCGTCCCGATCGGCGCGGCGCTCACCACCAGCAGCCGGCGCGCCCCGGCCTCCCGCATCGCGTCCACCAGCGCCCGCGTCCCCGCCTCCGCGACCCCGAGGCCGGCCTTCCCGACCGCCCCGAGGCCCGACAGCACCGCGTCCGCCCCGGCCACCGCGGCCCGCAGCTCCCCCGCCCCGGCCCGCGCCAGGTCCGCCCGCACCACCCGCGCCGCCGTCTCCCCGAGCTTCCCCGGGTCCCGCACCACCGCCGTCACCTCGTGCCCGCCCGCCAGCGCCTGCTCCAGCAACTGCCGCCCGATCCCCCCGGACGCGGCCACCACGGTCAGCTTCATCACTCTCTCCTCTTCCTCAGTTCTCTTCGGTCGCAACGGAGTTCGCGCCCTGCAACTTGTCGGGGTTGGTCACGAAGTAGATGTCCGTGACCTGCTCGCCGTCCGCGGCGAGGTCCAGCACCAGCACCGCGAACGGGGCCTCGCCGACGAACAGCACCGCCGACGGGTCGCCGTTGGCGGTGGCCCACCGCACCCGCACGCCCTGCGCCCGCGCGGCGCTGCCGACCAGCAGCCGGGCGACCTGCCCGCGGCCGTGCACCGGGCGCGCCCCGGCGGCGGTCGCCTTGCCGCCGCCGTCCGCCCAGAGGGTGACGTCGGGGGCGAGCAGCCGCAGCAGCGCGTCGAGGTCCCCGCCGCCGACGGCGGCGGCGAAGCGTTCGGTGGCCTGCCGCCGGACGGCCGGGTCGGCCCGGTAGCGGGGTCGCCTGGCGCGGACGTGTTCGCGGGCCCGGTGGGCGAGTTGGCGGACGGCGGCGGGGGTGCGTCCGAGGATCCCGGCGGTCTCCGGGTGGCTGTACCCGAACACCTCGTGCAGCACGAACACGGCGCGTTCCAGCGGCGTGAGCGTCTCCAGCACCACCAGCAGCGCGATCGAGACCGCTTCGGCCCGCTCGCCCGGGTCCTCCTCGGCCGGGGCGAGGAGCGGTTCGGGCAGCCAGGGCCCGAAGTAGCTCTCGCGCCGCCGGCTGATCTCGGCGCGCCGGGCGAGGGCGGTGTTGACGGCGGTGCGCACCAGGTAGGCGCGCGGGTGGAGCACCGGCGCGGCCCCGGCGGACCGGTGCCGCCCGGACCAGGCGAGCCAGGTCTCCTGGAGGACGTCCTCGGTGTCGGCGACCGTGCCGAGCAGGTTGTAGACCATCGAGAACAGCAGCTCCCGGTGGCTGGTGAACACCTCGGTGGCCTCGTCCATCGGGTCCGCCTCCTCTATCGGGTCCGCCTCGTCCATCGGGTCCGCCTCCTCCGTCTTCGTCTTCCGGCTGCACCCCGAGAGTGGCGGATCCCCCGGGGTGTGACACGGGGACCGGAGAAAACGCAGAAAGGGGCCCGGGCCGCCGTCGGCGGTCCGGCCCCCTGCGCAGCGGGCCGGAGGTCAGCCCATGCTCTTCTGCCCGTCCAGGGACTCCCGGATGATGTCGGCGTGCCCGGCGTGCTGGGCGGTCTCGGCGATGATGTGCATGACGGTGCGCCGGGCGGACCAGCTCGCCCCGGGGGTGAACCAGGGTGCGGCGGGCAGCGGGTGGGAGACCCCGAGGTCGTCCAGCCCGGCCAGCAGCTCGTCGGTGCCGCGGGCGACCGCCTCGTACGCGGTGAGGACGCCGAGCAGGGTCTCGCCGGGCAGCAGCTTGAACTCGTCCAGCCGGGCCTGGTAGTCGGCCTCGGTCATCGCGCTGAAGTCGGGCAGCGCGGAGGTGCCGACCGCGATGAACGCCGCCCAGCTCCGCTCCACCGAGGTGACGTGCTTGATCAGGCCGCCGATGGTGAGCTCGCTGGCGGTGGTGCGCTGCCGGGCCTGCTCGTCGGTGAGGCCGCGGGCGGTGAACCGCAGGAAGTGCCGGCCGGCGCGGAGCTGCGCGATCAGGTCGGCGTGCTCGGCGGTCGGGCCCTCCGCGGTGGCGACGGGGTACATGCCCTCCGCGGTCTCGACGGCCTCGGTGGTCTCGACGGTCTCGGTGCTCATGGTGTCCCTCTCTGTTCCCCGGTCACGATGCGCTGTCCTGCTCGCTTCGTGTTCCACGCTACGGACCATTGCGGTCACTTCCCGGCCGCAATTTCGGGAGGATGGGATCCATGGCCGACACCGGCGCCCGCACCCTGCGCCTGCTCACCCTGCTGCAGTCCCACCGCTTCTGGCCAGGCGAGGAGCTCTCCTCCCGGCTCGGCGTCTCCCCGCGCACGCTGCGCCGCGACGTGGACCGGCTGCGCGAGCTCGGCTACCCGGTGGAGGCCCGGCGCGGCGTGGACGGCGGCTACCAGCTGGCGGCGGGGGCGGCGCTGCCGCCGCTGGTGATCGACGACGAGGAGGCGGTGGCGCTGGCCGTCGGGCTCCAGGTCGCGGCGGACAACGCGGTGGAGGGCCTCGCGGAGGCGTCCGTGCGGGTGCTGGCGAAGGTGGTGCAGGTGATGCCGGCCCGGCTGCGCCGCCGGGTGGAGGCGCTGCGGACGGTCACCGTCCCGGCGGACTGGCGCGTCGACACCGCCGCCCGCATCGCCCCGGACGTCCTCACCGCCGTCGCCCTGGCCTGCCGGGACACCGAGCGGCTGCGCTTCCGGTACGAGGCGGCGGGGGGCGCGGCCACCGAGCGGCACGCGGAGCCGCACGGCCTGGTCCGGCTGGACCGCCGCTGGTACCTGGTCGCCTACGACCTGACCCGCCAGGACTGGCGCACCTTCCGGCTGGACCGCCTCGCCGGGCCCGAGCCGACCGGCGCCCGCTTCCTGCCGCGCACCCTGCCGGCCGCCGACGCCGCCGAGTTCGTCCGGGCCGGCCTGCAGGGCCTGCCCCGCCCGTACCTGGTCGAGGCGCTGGTGAAGGCGCCCGCGGCGGCCGTCCGGGAGCGGCTCGGCACCTGGGCCGAGGTGCAGGAGGCCGGGCCGGGGCGCAGCCGGGTGCTGATGAAGGCGGACTCCCTGGAGTGGCCCGCGATGGCGCTCGGTTCGCTGGGGGCGGACTTCGCGGTCGCCTCCCCGCCGGAGCTGTCCGCGCTGCTGGCCGCCTGGGGCGAGCGCTTCACCCGCTGCACGCGGGCCGACGGGCAGGCAGAATCGGGGCGGTGACGACCCAACAGCTGCTCACTCCCGCCGAGGCCGCCGAACGCTCGGGGTTCAGCCTGGACACCCTGCGCTACTACGAGCGGATCGGCCTGCTCACCTCCATCACCCGCGCCACCAGCGGCCACCGCCGCTTCAGCCCGGACGACATCGGCTGGCTGGGCATCCTGCGCTGCCTGCGCGACACCGGCATGCCGATCGCCGACATGCGCCGGTACGCCGAACTCGCCCGCGCCGAGGGGCCGGAGAGCCTGCTCGGCCGGATCGAGCTGCTGGAGCGGCACGACACCGCCGTCAACGACCGGATCGCCCTGCTGGAGCGCCAGCGCGCCCACCTCCGCGACAAGATCGACTACTACCGGAGCGTCCTGCCCGCCGACTGAACCCGCCCTACGGGGTCACCACCGGGAAGCCGGGGGCGGACGCGTCCAGCAACTCCCCGTACTCCTCCAGGAGTCGGCCGCCCCCTGCCGCTCGCCCCCGGCGCCCTGCCCGAGCGGCACCCGGCCAGCACCGCCGTCGGCCGGACACCGTCGGTCCCGCCGCCCCTCCGCCGACACCCGTCCCGCGCCGATCAGTTCGACGTACCGGCGGGCGGCCTCCACCGGCGGGCGCGGGTGCAGCGAGACCGGGTCGCCGCGGTCGCGCCGACGCCGACCGGGCGCCTCGGGCAGCTCGACCTCCTCCGCGGCCTCGCGTTGCCCGCGATCACGTTCTCGCCCAGCGCGTACGTGTCGAAGACCACCTCCCGCCCCGCCCGCCCCGGAAAAGCCGCTTACGCCGTCCTGGCGACCCGTTCCCGGAGCATCGCGGTCCCCCGCCGCTCCCAGGACTCCGCCCGGGCCACGACCTCCCCGAGCCGGTCGATGGCCCGGGCGATCTCCCTGACCGGCTGCCGCAGCGACATGCTCATCCCCGCCAGCACGGCCAGCAGCGCGCGGAACTGCTCCATCACCGCCAGCCCCTCCCGGATCGAAACGGCCACGCCCACCAGGTCGTTGACGAACGCATCCGCACCCAGCACGTCCCCGAACTCCGGGGAGCGCTGCAGCAGGTCCAACGCGGAACCCACCGCCTGGTCGATCCGCTCCATGTGGGAGGCGAACCGGTCCGCCCGCACCCGCAGTTCACCCGCCGGGGCGGCCAGCGCCGCCGCCATCCGTTTGGTCACCGCGAGGTTCGCGGACAGCGGCGTACCGGTGCCCCACGCACTCTGGATCTGCGGACCGAACTGCTCCATCACCTCGGCGAGGTCGTTGATCGAGCGGGTCATCGCGTTCATGTCCTCGCCCATCACCTCCATGTCCGCCTCCACCGCGGCGAACCGCTCGAACAGCCCGGGGGCGTCCGGGTCGTCCGGATCGGCCAGGTCAGCCGTCCCGGCGCCGGGGTCCGCGGGCTCCCGGGGCTCGGTGCCGTTGAGCACCCGGGCCGGAGTCGGGATCCCGAACCCGTCCCGCAGGCCGCTGCGCAGCGCCTGTTCCAGCTCCTTGCGCGCGTCGACCAGCCCGCCCCTGGTGCGTTTGAACTGGATGGTCCTGATCAGCGAGATGTCGAACGGCAGCCGTCCGTGCTCGCCGAGCTGCACGGTCGGCCGTCCCAACAGGTGCCGGATGCCGAGCTCGTACATGACGTTCGGGTTCCCGCCCGTGACGTCCGCGACCACCACGTCGGCGTGCATGACGTGCCGGCAGACCTGCTCGGTGATCTCGCCGGGCTGGGCGATCAGGTCGGCCCGGGTCGGCTCCAGCCCCACGCTGCCGCAGGCCGGCAGGACGACCTTCTCGTAGACCTCCAGCGCCTCCTCGTACGCGAGGCGCTCCGGGCTCCCGCAGTCCCTGTGGCGGTCACCGATCGGGCCGATGACGAAGCAGCTCAGCGCGGACGCGCCGTCCCGGGCGGACTGGCTGGGAACGGGGACGTTCATGTCCGGTCCTCCGGATCGGCGTCCTCGGCGGCCGCGTACTCGGCGCCGCGCTGCAGGTCCTCGGCGTGGACCGGGATCTCCTCGATGCCCATCGCCCGGAGCATGCCGGCGGTGGGGATGCGGTACTGCCACCCCGGGCGCAGCACCGGGCAAGGGAAGTCGTCCTCCTTGAGACGGCGGTACACGGTGGCCGGGCAGAGCCCGAGCATCCGCGCCGCGGTGCGCACGTCTATCGTCAGCGGCAGGTCGAACACCTCGCTGAACCGCATGCCTCCGCCGGTCCCGCTCACCGGGTGGCCCCTGCGGGACGCAGCGAGAGGGTACCGACCACGGGGCCGCGCGGCCTGCGGGCCTGCCGCACCACCTCGGCCAGGCCCATCCGCTCGGCCAGCGCGCCGAGCCGCTCCCCCTCGCGCACGGTGGGCGACACGGTGAACCTGAGCTGCGCCGCGAGCCCGTCCGGCCGGGCCGGCGGACTGATCGCCAACTCCCAGTCCGGTTCCCAGGGTTGTGCCTGCGCCGGGGTCCCGTCACGCAGCGTCTGCCGGTCGGCGATCGCCGCCGCCGCCTGGTCCGGCCGCTCCGGCCAGGCCGTCCTCGCCGCGTCCCAGGCCCGGCGGGCCGCCCGCCGGAGCAACCAGCGGGACGCCTCGGGGTGGTCCGGGTCGGCGTCCGGAACGGCGTCCAGCAGGCCGGCCACGGCCTCGGCCTCGACGTCCCTGCGGTCCGCGGCGAGTCGGCCTGAGACCTTCCGGACGGTACGCCGCAGGACCGGCGAGAACAGCCAGACCAGGTAGGTCGACCACTCCCCCTCCGGCCGCTGGGAGCGCTGGGCGAGCCGGATCGCCCCGGCCCACACCTCCCGGCCCTCCTCGGGAGCGGACCGGTAGGCGAGGTCGCGCGCGGCGAGCGGGTCGAGCAGCAGCCGGCCCCCGGCCGGGCCGGAGACCTCCAGCCGCAGCCGCCGGTCCGGATCGGGGTGGAGCACCCGGTGGTGGATGCTGTCGAGCAGTCCGGTGAAGACGAGGGTCGTCATGGGTCCGTTCCTTCCGCTGCGGGCTCGTCGGTCAAACGGCCCTGCTGTGGCGTGTGTCGGTCGAAGAAATCGGCGGTGGCCCGGGTCACCTGGGCGAGCCTGCCGACCGCCTCGCCCAGCCCGCTCCGCATCAGGGCGCCGAGGTCGGGGAGCACCCGCAGCTGCCCGATGTAGACGTTCAGTTCTCCGATGCCCCCGCCGACAGCGAGGCCGCTGCCGACCTGCTGGCCGCCGCGGTTGCCGTGGTCGGCGCAGCTGGCGCAGGCACCGACAGGTTCGGGTCCTGCTTCGGGCCCGTCGGTCATGGGCGGTGGACGATGGTGAGGCCGCCGTACACGTCCCCGGCGACGGCGGTCCCGTTCCCCACGGTCTGGCTGAGCCGGGGCCGGCGCGGAAAGCGCCACGGACCGTCCGGCGCCCCGCCGGCACCGGGACGGGCGGCGGGATTCGTGGTCGCCCCGCCCGAGGGCGAGGGAATGTACAGCCAGGCCGTCTGGTGGAACGCCGCCTTTCCGCTGACCGTGGCCTCCACCCGGGTGCACGCCCCCGGTCGCAGCTTGCTGTAGCCGCCGACCAGGACGTCCTGGTACACCCGGTCGGAGAAGACCGAGACCAGGTGGGTGACCTCGGGATCGGACGCGTCCAGCACCCGCTTGAGCGGTTCGCTGTCCAGCAGCCGGTGCAGGTCGTTGCGGGCGGCGCCGTTCGCGTCGGGCGGGTTGCCGTCGATCGTGACCGGCCCGAGGTGCAGGCTCATCCGCAACCGCACCGGCGCGTCCCGCCGGCAGGCGTTGTACGCGGCGGCGGCGCGGTCCAGGAGCGGGACGAACCAGTCGATCACGGCGGGGAGGTACTTCGGTGGGAACCCCATCGCGAGACCGTCGCCGCGCGGGGCCGTGAACGACCGCTCGTCGAGCACCTGCTGGAGTCCCGCCTCGATGAAGCTCTCGTCGACCAGTTCGGCGATCAGCCGGCTCGCCCCCGGTTGGGTCAGGGACGGCAGTTCGGAGAACCCCTTCGCGTCGAACGCCGCCATCCCCTGGGTATCGGGCATCGGAACGGTTCGGTGTCCGGGCGCAAGCGGTGGAGTGGGCACTGGCACTCTCCTCGTGGTCGGCGGCCTCTTCGTCACCACGAGGATGTGCGGTGCGGGACGGTGGCGTCCGTTCCCGGGGCCGAACCAGAAGTGACAGGGGCGACAAACCGAACACCGGTGCTGTTTCCCGTCAATCCGCGTTCCGGCCCTTCCTTCCTTCGGGAACCCCGGCGCGCACACCGTCCGCTGCCCCGTAGCCTCCCCGGCATGAACAGGACGCCCCAGCCCTCCCGTTCCTTCGAGTTCGGCCCCTGGCGCGCGCTGGTCGGCGAATCGACCTGGCACGCCGTGACGACCGGGTTCGAGCGGATCACCCGGACGCCGCGCCACCGACTGCTCAACCAGGGCGAACCGGGCCCCTACGTCTTCCTCGTCCTCAGGGGTCTGGTCTGGATCGAGCAATGCGTCAGGCACGGCGGCACCTCCTGCCACCTGCGCGGGCCGGGCGACCTGCTGGGCGAGGCGTCCCTGTTCGGCGAGCCCCGCACCGCCACGGCCGTGACGCTGACCGACTGCCAGCTCGTCCGGGTTCCGGCCGCCGAACTGCGCGAACTCCTGCGTCGGCCCGGCCTGGAGGACTCGGTCGCCGCCCTGCTCCACCACCGCCAGCGGGTCGACCACCTGCTCCGGCAGTTCAAGGACCCGCTGAAGCGCCTGGCGGTGGGGGTGCACCCGGCGGTGCGCGTGGCCGACGGCACCCCCCGGGACTTCCGCGCGATCAAGCTGGCACTGAGCAACGAGAAGGTGAGCCGCTGGCTGGGCGTGCGGCGGGCGGCCCTGGTCCGGGCCCGTGACAGGCCCGAGTTCGTCCAGAACTTCGCCAGCCACCGCGGGGCGCTGGAGGTCCTGCGGCGGGACTGGATCCTGCGGACCGCGTCCCTGGAGTGCCGCTGACCGCGCTCACAGCCGGGTGACGAGGACCGCCGCGACCAGCAGCGCGCCCTTGTGCAGCGCCTGATCGGCCAGGTACATCCCGTTCATCCCGGCCGTCCGCAGCTCGGCGAAGGCGGCGGAGGCGAGGTGCCGCAGCAGCCAGCGCACCGGCCAGCGGCGGTCGAGCCAGGCGTGGGTGGTCATCGACCAGGCGAACCCGGCGACCGTCCCGGTCGGCGACAGCGGCAGCGGGATGAACAGCCGCACCAGCGCCAGCACGGCCGCCATCACCAGGTGGTACTGGGCGACGTGCGCCAGGCAGGCCCTCCAGCCGCGGTGGGGGTCCGCCCCGGCGGCGACCTCCGCCCGGGTCGGCGCGGCCTTGTTCGCCGCCTGGTGGTCGGTCTGCCCGAACACGTGGTCGGCCAGGGCGTGGCCGGTCGCCAGGACCGCCCACACCGCGCCGAAGGCCGCCAGCGTCCCGATCCGTTCGATGTCGTGCACTGTCATGTCGTCTCCTGCTACTGGGGCCTGGGCAGCGGGCCTACTCGGCGGTAGGGTCACCGGCACGCTCGGGCTGGGTGATCTCGGAGGTCGTGGTGGAGTACGGCGAGTACCGCGGGTACGACGCGGTGGGGTTGGCCGCGCTGGTGGCTGGCGGGGAGGTCTCGGCCGGGGAGCTGCTGGAGGTGGCGATCGAGCGGGCCGAGCAGGTCGGCGGTCGGCTGAACGCGGTCGTCCGGCCGATGTACGACCTGGCCCGGGCCCGGGCCGCCGAAAAGCTGAGCGGCCCGTTCGCCGGGGTGCCGTTCCTGGTGAAGGACCTGATCCAGGACTACGCGGGCCTGCCGACCGGCAGTGGCTGCCGGGCCCTGCAGGACGTCCCGGCGGCGGCCCACGGCGAGTCGGTGCGGCGCTGGCTGGACGCGGGGCTGGTGGTGTTCGGGAAGACCAACACGCCGGAGTTCGGCAGCAAGGGCGTCACCGAGCCGGAGGCGACCGGCCCGGCCCGCAACCCGTGGGACACCGGACGGACCCCGGGCGGCTCCTCGGGCGGTTCGGCGGCGGCGGTCGCGGCGGGCGTCGTCCCGGTGGCGGGCGCGAACGACGGCGGCGGGTCGATCCGGATACCGGCGGCCTGCTGCGGCCTGTTCGGCCTGAAGCCGGGCCGCGGCCTGGTCCCGGCCGGCCCAGCGGCCGCCGAGCACCTGCACGGCGCGGCCACCGACGGCGTCGTCTCGCGCAGCGTCCGGGACACCGCCGCGATGCTGGACGTGCTGGCGGGCGCCCCCGACCCGGCCGGGCCGTACCTGCCCCACCGCCCGGCGGAGCCCTTCGCCGAGGCGGCCCGCCGCGCGCCCGGCCCGCTACGGATCGGTTTCACCACCCGCTCCCCGCTGGGCACCGAGGTGCACCCGGAGGCGGTCGCGGCCGTCGCGGACGCCGCCGCCCTGCTGGAGGGCCTCGGCCACCACGTCGAGGAGGCCGACACCGGCATCGACGAACGCGGCCTGGCCCTGGACTTCCTGGCCATGTGGGCCACCGAGACCGCCGCCACCGTGGACGAGGTCAAGCGCCTCACCGGCTCCGGGAACGCGGGCTTCGAACTGGACACCCACGTACTGGCCGCCGCCGGACGCCGGATGCGCGCGCCCGCCTACTACGCGGCCCACCAGCGCTGGAACCTGTACAACCGGCAGCTGGCCACCTTCCACACCCGCTACGACCTGCTGCTGACCCCGACCCTCGCCCGCCCTCCGGTCCACATCGGCGAGTTGGACACGCCCCCGGCCGTCCGGACGCTGGCCCGGCTGCTGCTGCCGTTGGGCCTACTGGGCCTGCTCAGCCGGACGAAGGCGTACGAGGAAGCGGTGATCACCAACCTGGCGCCGGTCCCGTTCACCCAGCTCGCCAACATCACCGGCCGCCCGGCCGCCAGCGTTCCGCTGCACCGCACCCCGGACGGACTGCCGCTGGGCGTGCAGTTCGTGGCACCGCTGGGCGGCGAGGGCACCCTGCTCGCCCTCGCCGCCCAACTGGAGTCGGCCCGCCCCTGGGCCCACCTGGAGCCCGCACTCTGAGTGACCGTCAGCCGTCAGCCCATGGTCTTCTGCCCGTCCAGCGCCTCGCGCAGGATGTCGGCGTGCCCGGCGTGCTGCGAGGTCTCCGCGATGACGTGCAGCAGGACGCGGCGCATGCTCCACGACGCGCCGGGTTCGAACCAGGGCGCGGCGGGCAGCGCCTGCTCGCTGTCCAGGTCGAGGGTGGCGACCAGGTTGTCGGTGTGCTCGGCGACGGCCCGGTAGCGTTCCAGCAGGACGTCCAGGGTCTCGCCGTCGGTCATCCGGAACTGCTCGGCCCAGCTGTCGGCGTCGTCGGGCGCGCCCTCGGCGCGCATCGCCTCGGCGCCGCCGACGGCGAACCGCAGCCAGCGCTCCTCGACCCCGGCGACGTGCTTGACCAGCCCGCCGAGGGTGAGTTCGCTGACGGTGGTGCGCTGTCGGGCCTGTTCGTCGGTGAGGCCGCGCGCGGTGTAGCGCAGGAAGCCGCGCTGCTTGTCGAGGGCGGCGAGCAGGTCGGCGCGTTCGCCGGTGAGGTCGGGGAGCGGGGTGACCATGCCTCAGCCCACCTCCACCGTGTTCGGCCGCCCGCCCTCGGCGGCGCCGGGGTCGATCAGCGAGAACGCCGCGCCCTGCGGGTCGACGAAGGAGGCGAAGCGCCCGAACGGGCTGCTCATCGGCCCGAAGACGAGCTGCCCGCCGGCCTGGGCGACCCGTCCGGCGGCGGCGTCGCAGTCGTCCACCAGGAAGTAGACGCTGATGAACGGCGGCACCTGGGCGGGCACGTCCGGCCCCATGCCCATCGCGCCGAGGACGGGCGTGTCGCCGAGGTGGTAGATGCTGTAGTCCACCTTGTCGTCGACGATCTTCCGCACCCGGTACGGGAACACCTGCGGGAAGAAGGAGTTGGCGGCGGCGGTGTCCCGGGTGAACACCTCGGCCCAGCCGTAGCTGCCGGGCGCGTCGCGCAGTTCGAAGCCCCGGTGGTCGCCGCTCTGCCAGAGGCCGAACACGACGCCCGCCGGGTCCTGGGCGAGCGCCATCGAGCCGAGGCTGCCGACCTGCACCGGCTCCAGCAGCACGGTGCCGCCGGCCGCCCGGACCCGTTCCGCGGCGGCCGCGGCGTCGGCGGTGGCCAGGTGGAGGACCCACGCGGAGCGGCCCTCCTGCCCGGGCGGCGGCGGGACGATCCCGGCGACCGCCTTGCCGTCCTTCAGGGCCTGCGTGTAGTTGCCGAACTCGGACGAGGCTTCGCCGAACGTCCAGCCCAGCACCTGTCCGTAGAACGCCTGGGCGCCCTCCGGGTCGGCGAACGTCGCGTCGGCCCAGACGGGGGTGCCCTCAGGTGGTGCCGTCATGGTGCGTCTCCCTCCGCTGTCGGGGTCCCCGCGGTCGGGGACCGGGGCCCGGGGTCGGACCCGGGGTCGGGCCCCGGGGCCGCCGCCCCGGGTGAAAGCACATGCCCTGCCACGCTAGCCAGTGCCCCCGCCGACCGCGCGGCGAGGCGCTCGGACGCACCCGAACGCCTGTTGCCGCACAGTGACAATTCGCTTACCCCGCAGGGTCATCCGACTGTGAAGCTTCACTCATCGCCCCGGAAGACGGAACGGAAGAACCGGCGGGGGCACCCGCACCACCCACCACCAGCTCCGTTCCCGGGGGGAACCATCCATGTCCGCGCGCGCCCGCCTCCGCCGCTCCTCCGCCGTCGCCCTGGTCTCCGCGATCACCGCCGGCTCCGCCCTCCTGCTGACCGCCTGCGACCCGTCGGCCGACGGCAAGGCCGCCGCCCGGTCGGCCGCCGCCACGCCGTCCCGCACCGCCGGGTCCGCCACCGCGACCCCGTCCGCGCCCGCCGCACCCGCCGCCACCCCGTCGGCCCCGGCCTCCGCCTCCGCGCCCGCCGCCACCCCGTCCGGCGTCGCGACCACCGCCCCGGCCCGGCCGTCCGCCCGGCCGGTCGAGGCCGCCCTCAACCTGACCGAGGGCACCGGCCTGACCATCAGCAACGGCACCCGCTACGTGGTGATGGACGGCAGGGTCGTCGACTTCGGCACCGTGGTCCGCGACCTGGCCTGGTCCCCGGACGGCAAGCGTGCCGCCTTCGTCGACGGCAACGGCAACCTGGAGACCTCCGACCCGGACGGCAGCCACAAGACCGTCGTCGCCAAGGCCCCCTCCGGCACCACCTGGTCCCCCCGATCACCCTGAACACCTACGCGGACGAGGACCCGGCGCCGGTCCCGCAGACCGGCAACCTGTGGCCCAACACCGCCGGACGGATCGGCTCCTCGGTCTACGCCAACGAGGACGACGGCCAGGTGTACATCCGCGACCAGTACCTGCGGCAGGAGGGCATGGCGGTCGCCAAGGGCTCGCAGCCCGACCGCGACGACGACGGGGACATCGTGTTCGTCCGCTCCGTCGCGGGCCACAGCCACCTGTTCACCAAGGGGAGCGACTACCGCGCGGCCGAGCGCGACCTCACCCCGCACGCCACCGCGGACTGCACCGAGCCCGCCTTCTCCCCCGACGGCCGGACCGTCGCCTTCCGCACCCCGGACGGCATCTACACCGTCCCCGCCGCGGGCGGCACCCCGACCAAGGTCTCCGACACCGTCGGCCTCCCCGCCTACCGCGGCTGACCCGCCCCGGGAGCCGACTCCCGACACACCGTCACCGACCCGTCCCGGTCCGCGAATTCAGGCTCCGCGAACCGGGGCCCCCGGTGCGACAGCCCGAGCGGCCCCCGCCGCCCGGGCTGTCGCACGCTGCTGCCAGGATGTGCCCGAAGCACCGGCGGCAGCCAGCCCGGGCCGGTCCGCCCGCCCGGACGCCCGGCTCCGCCCTCCGCATTCCGTTCTGGGGGAACCGCATCATGAACGAACGCACCCGTCCGCGCCGGTCCGCCGCCGCCCTGCTGGTGGCCGCCGTCACCACCGGGTCGGCCCTGCTGCTGACCGCCTGCGACCCGGAGGGCGAGGACACCGGCAGCACCGCCGCCTCCGCCCCGGCCACTGCCCCGACCAGCGCCGCGACCACCGCCGCCCCGGCCAAGGGCGGCAAGCTGAACAGGACGGCGGGCACCAAGCTGACCGTCAGCACCGGCACCAGCACCGTGCTGATGGACGGCAGGGCGGTCGACTTCGGCACCGTGGTCCGCGACCTGGCCTGGTCCCCGGACGGCAAGCACGCCGCCTTCGTCGACGGCAACGGCAACCTGGAGACCTCCGACCCGGACGGCAGCCACAAGACCGTCGTCGCCAAGGCCCCCTCCGGCACCACCTGGTCCGCGACTCCGAGGGCGCGCAGATCCCGGAGACCGGCAACCAGTGGCCGTACTCCAACGGCCTGTCCGGCATGACGGTGTACGCCAACAAGGACGACGGCCAGGTCTACTTCCACGACGTGGTCAGCCGGACCAACGGCGGCGCCGTCGCCGAGGGCTCGCAGCCCGCGCTGGCCGACGAGGGCGCGCTGGTGTTCGTCCGCTCCGCGAAGGGACACAGCCACGTCTTCGCCAGCCCGGCCGACGAGAACGCCGACCAGCAGATCGACCTCACCCCGGACGCGACGGTCGACTACACCGAGCCCGCGATCAGCCACGACGGCAGGACCGTCGCCTTCCGCGGCCCGGACGGCATCTACACCGTCCCGTTCACGGGCGGGAAGCCGGAGAAGGTCACCGACACCGTCGGCCTGCCCGCCTACCGCTGAGCGATCCGCTCCAACTCCTGCACCAGATTCGGAAGTTGCTGGTCGGCGTCGTCGTGCGGCAGCCACTCGACCGGGTCCAGGAAGCGGAACAGCACCTTGGTCGGGGTGATCGCGAACTCGTACTCGTCGAAGCCGACCACCGCGCCCGCGTCCCCCCGGGCGGCCCCGCGCACCACGTGCGCGGTGAGGTCGTCCGGGGTGCCGCCCTGCACGGCCGACACCCGGCGGCGGGCGTTCGACCGGGCCAGGTACGGGCAGACCATCGCGGCGTACAGCATGCACGCCCGGTGGCCGGGGCCCTCCGTGGTGGGCGCCATGTTCCGGTACGGGCGGCCCGCCGCCAGCGCCTCGCCGATCGCCACCGCCTCCGCGCCGCCGACCACCCGCCACACCGGCCCGCGCGGCATCAGCGTGTTGCACACCGAGCACAGCCGCTCCCGGGCGCAGGCCGCCGACCGGTCGTGGTCGGTCAGCGCGAACTGCGGCCGCCCGTCCTCCCACGGGGTGATCGCGGGCACCGGGTAGCCCCGCTCGTCACGCGGGCGGTCCGCCACGGCGGGCGGCTTGGGGACGGCATCGAAGCGCATGCCCCATGCCTATCACGCCCCCCGCACGCCCCCGCACTCACCCGCGCGGCACGACGTAATCGGTCAACTCGGCTCGTCCGGGTGCGAGTTGCCCCCATTCACCCGGTACGTCAAGCACCGCGATCCCGGCCGTGGAGAACTTCTCCCGGAGCCGTTCCAGCGCCCCGCCCCCGCCCCCGCTCCCCCGGGCCAGCCCCAGCACCAGTTCCTGCACCTCGGGCCGGTGCCCGACCAGCATCGCGGTGCGCACCACCGACGGCAACTCCCGCAGCAGGTCGACGAGTTCGTCTGGCTCGGCGCGGTACGCCCGCGGTTCCAGGACGAGTTCGGGCGCGCCGCCGAGTTCCGGCTCGACCAGCTCCCAGGTCTGCCGGGTGCGCACCGCGGTGGAGCAGAGCACCCGTTCCGGCACCACCTCGTGCTCCGCCAGCCACCGTCCGGCCGCCGCCGCGTCGGCCCGGCCGCGTTCGGCCAGCGGCCGCAGCTCGTCCGGGACGTCCGGCCAGTCCGCCTTGGCGTGCCGCAGCACGATCAACCGCCGCTGTTGGGTCATCCCCCCAGTGTGGCCCGCCCCGCGAACCGGGCTCCACCCAACGCGCGGGCCGGGACGATACCGGCGGAAAACCGGACGACGCCCCCGCGTCCGCTCGGTTAGCGTCGGGGGCATGCGTGCCCTGACCGAGCCCGAGATCCGGGCGTCCTTCGTCAACTGCTCCAAGGGCGAGGCCAAGCGCCTCCCCGTCCCGCGCGACCTGGCCGAGCGCCGCTGGGCCGACCTGGACTTCCTCGGCTGGCGCGACCTCGGCGCCCCCGACCGGGCCTACCTGGTCGCCGTCCTGGACGACGCCCCGGTCGGCATCACCCTCCGCTCGCCGAACGTGAAGCGCAGCCTGACCCGCACCAACGTCTGCTCGGTCTGCATCACCGCCCACGCGGGCAGCGGCGTCTGCCTGCTCACCGCCCCCCGGGCGGGCGCGGCCGGCCGCGAGGGCAACTCGGTCGGCACCTACCTCTGCGCCGACCTGGCCTGCTCGCTGTACGTCCGCGGCCTGCGCCGCACCGCCTCGGTCAGCCGCCCGGACGAGTCGCTCCCGCTGGAGGAGCAGATCACCCGGACGGTCGCCAACCTGGAGGCGTTCCTGCGCCAGGTGCTGGCCTGAGCGCCGCTACGCCGAGCGGTACTCCACCGTCAGCAGGGCCCGCCCCAGCGCGTGCGCGGTCAGCTGGAACCCGACCTGCGCCGCCGGGGTGTCCGGCCCGACCTCCAGGGCCGGGACGTCCAGCGCGTGCACCACGAACACGTACCGGTGGGCCGGCCCGGGCGGCGGCGCCGCCCCGTCGTACCGGTGCCCCGGGAAGTCGTTGCGGACGTGGAACGCCCCGCCGGGCAGCCCCCCGTCGTCCGCCCCGGCCCCGGCCGCCAGCTCGGTGACCTCCGCGGGCAGGTTCACCGCCAGCCAGTGCCACCACCCCGCCGCCGTCGGCGCGTCCGGGTCGTAGCAGGTCACCGCGAACGACCGCGTCCCCGCCGGGAACCCCGACCACGACAGCTGCGGCGACGTGTTCCCCAGCGCGTGCACGTGCGCGTCCGGCATCATGCCCCCGTCCACCAGGTCCGTGCTGCGCAGCCGGAACGCCGGCACCGGCGGCAGGAAGTCGTACGGAAGCGGAATGCGCCCGGTCATCGGTCACCGTCCTCGTCGAAGGTCCTCGGTATGCCGGCCCAGCCTATCCGCGGACCCCCGTCCCGCCGCCGGACCTCAGCTGCGCCAGAGCGCCTCCACCGCGGCCCCCAGCACGGTGCCGGTCCTCCCCAGGTCGAAGACCAGGTCGAAGTGGTTGCGCCCGCCCACCAGCAGCTCGTGCACCGGGACGTCCGCCTCCCGCAGCGCCTCCGCGAACTCCGCCTGCTGCCGTCCGAACTCGTCCGTCTCGTGCTCGCCCAGCGCCAGCACCACCGGCGGCAGCGCCGCCAGCGCGGCCCGCCCGGCGTGCAGCGGGCTGAGCGCGGCGGCCCGGGCGGGGTCGAGGCCGAGCGGCTGGTTGACGTAGCTGAGGGCGACGGGCTCCAGGTCGTAGACGCCGCTGAGCAGCGCGGCCCCGCGGATCCGCCCGCGCAGCCGCCGGTCGAGCAGCGCCGCCGCGGCCAGGTGCGCCCCGGCGGAGCTGCCGCTGAGCACGATCCGCTCCGGGTCGGCGCCGAGTTCCGCCGCGTGGTCGACCAGCCAGCGCACGGCCGAGGTGGTCTGCTCGACGATCTGCTCGACCGTCCAGCGCGGGGCGAGCCCGTAGCCGACGGCGGCGAACGCGGTGCCGTGCGGGACGAGGTCCAGCGCGGGGAAGGCCGAGTCCTCCTTGCCGAGCTCCTGCCAGAAGCCGCCGTGCACGAACACGTGCAGCGGGGCGCCCGTCCGGGCGGCGGGGAAGAAGTCGAGCAGCTCGGGCGCGTCGGGCCCGTAGCGCAGTTCGCGGTGGCCGGGCAGTTCGCACAGGGCCCGGCGGCTCTCGGCCGCGTACGCCGCGAGTTCGGCGTCGAAGTCGGCGGCCCGGGTGCTGGGCGAGTACTCCCGGTCGAGTTCCTGCTGGTCGAAGCCCCGGTAGACCGTCATGACGCCGCTCTCCTCACCCAACCAGGTATAGACCAATACGGGAGCGCACGGTTAGCGTGGTCACTCCCCGTACTTCCTTCTCCGGAGTTGCCCCGTGGAGACGTCCGTCCTCGCCTTCGCCACCGACCTGCTCGACGAAGGGGCCGACACCTTCTTCGGCAACCTTACCGACCGGGCCGGGGTCGGCGGCGTCACGCTCGCGTCCGTCTACCACGAGGCCCGGGACGTCTTCCCGCACAACCCGCGCCGGGTGCTGCGCTACCTGGAGCCGGGCGCCGCCTACTTCCGCCCCGACCCGGCCCGCTGGGCCGGGCGCCGGCTCGCCCCGCTGCCCTCCACCGCGATCGGGGAGCGCGACCCGTTCGCCGAGGCCGCCGAGGAGACCCGCCGCCGCGGCCTGAAGCTGCACGCCTGGACGGTCTTCTGCCACAACGACCGGCTCGGCTTCGCCCACCCGGACTGCGCGCCCGCCAACGCCTTCGGCGACCGCCACCTGACCGAGCTGTGCCCGGCCAACCCGGAGGTCCGCGACTACTGCCGCACCGTGGTCGAGGAGCTCGGCCGCTACGGCGTGGACGCGATCCGCGCCGAGTCGCTGCACTTCCACGGCCTGGCGCACGGCTACCACCACGAGCGCTACTTCGAGGAGCTCGGCCCGGTCACCGAGGCCCTGCTGTCGGTCTGCTTCTGCCCGCACTGCCTGGCCGCCGCGACCGCCGCGGGCGTCCCCGCCGAGCACGTGCGCGACACCGTCCGCGCCGAGCTGCGCTCCCGCCTCGCCGACGGGTCGCGCGCCCTCGCCCCCGCCGCGCTGGACGAGCTGGCGGGCGGCGCCTTCGCCGCGTACGTCGACGCCTCGGCCCGCACCGTCACCTCGCTGGCCGCCGAGTTGGCCGCCACCGCCGCCGAGCACGGCATGCGGCTGACCTTCATGGACGGCGGCGGCCCCGGCACCGGCTGGCTGTCCGGCATCGACCTGCCCTCGCTCGCGGGCGCCGCCCACCAGATCGAGACCCTCGGCTACGCGCGGACCCCGGAGGAGGTCCGCGAGAAGGTCGCCGCCTTCGCCCTGCACGGCGTCCGCCCGCGGGACATGGCGGTGATCCTGCGCCCGATGGCCTCCGACTGCGACGGCCCCGCCAACCTCACCGCCAAGATCGCCGCCCTGCGCGAACTCGGCGTCCCGGAGGTCGAGTTCTACCACTACGGCCTGATGCGGCTGTCCTCGCTGGACCGGATCGGCCAGGCCCTCCGCTAGCCGCCCGACGCCCGGAAAGCACCGTTCGCCCGCACAACGCCCGTTCCGTCCCCGCCTCCGGACAACGCACCGTTCGCCCCGCCTGCTGCGCCCGGAGCGTCCCGAACGGTAGGCTTTCCGTGTGATCTTCAAGCGCATCGGCAACGGACGGCCGTACCCGGATCACGGCCGGACCAGCACCCGCCAGTGGGCGGACGTCGCGCCGCGTCCGGTGCGGCTGGACCAGTTGGTGACCACCAAGGGCCAGTTGGACCTGGAGACCCTCCTCGCGGAGGACTCCACGTTCTACGGGGACCTGTTCGCCCACGTGGTGAAGTGGCGCGGCGACCTCTACCTGGAGGACGGGCTGCACCGCGCCGTCCGGGCCGCCCTCCAGCAGCGGCAGGTCCTGCACGCCCGCGTGCTGGAGATGGACTGACCCCGGGCCGTCCGCGGGCGGGTGCAACCGGGATCGCTACCGGTACGTCCTTTCGAGTGCCGTCATCCCCCGGATGATGATCATCCAGTACCTGCGCACCCGTTGTCGGATTAGTCTGCTGACTACAGCGGTCACGCGGCCCGTTCCCCCCGGCCGTTCCGCGGTCACCGGCACCCCACCCTGGCACCCATGGGGAGACAGACCATGAGCATGTTGACTCCCCGGGGTTTGAAGGGGAAGCAGTACCGCGTCACCGGAAACGCCTACCCCCGCCTCGGCCGCCCCCCGCGCCGCGGCCGGAAGGTCGCCCTCGGGCTGGGCGGCGTCCTCGTCCTGACCCTGGTCTCGGTCGGCGGCGTGCAGCTGTACGACGTCTTCACCGGCAAGCACAAGGACGCCACCGCCCAGGCCTGCGCCCCCGCCTCCGGCAAGCCGCTCGCCGCCCCGGAGGACTCCCCCTCGGCCGGCGCCCCCTCGGCCGGCGCCCCCGCCGCCGGCGCCCCGGCGCCCGTCCCCAGCAACACCGCCGTCCCGCAGCCCGCCGCCGTCAAGGTGAACGTCTACAACGCCACCGACAAGTCCGGCCTGGCCGCCCGCACCGCCGACGAGCTGCGCAAGCGCGGCTTCGTGGTCGACAAGGTCGGCAACGCGCCCGCCGCGCTCGACAAGAAGGTGCCCGGCACCGCGCAGATCCTCAGCGGCCCCGGCGGCCTCGGCGCCGCCACCCTGCTGCTCTCCCAGGTCGCCGCCGCGACCGCCACCGAGGACACCCGCACCGACGCCACCGTCGACTTCGTCATCGGCGACACCTTCAGCGCCCTCGCCGACCCCACCCAGGCCGCCGCCGCCCTCGCCGAGCTCACCAAGCCCTCCCCCTCCCCGGAGCCCGGCCACTGCTGACCCCGCCCGGGGCGCGGGCCACCGCACCGCGCCCCCGCGGACGCACGGGATCCGGCCGGGGACGGCACCCGTCCCCGGCCGGATCCTCCCTGCTCCGGGGCTCCTAGCCCGCCGTCCCGTACAGCCGGTCGCCCGCGTCGCCCAGGCCCGGCACGATGTAGCCGTGCTCGTTGAGCCGCTCGTCGACCGCCGCGGTGACCACCGTGACCGGTCGGCCCGCCAGCTCGCGCTCCATCACCGCGACGCCCTCGGGCGCGGCCAGCAGCACCACCGCGGTGACGTCGGTCGCGCCGCGCTCCAGCAGCATCCGGATCGCCGCGACCAGGGTGCCGCCGGTGGCCAGCATCGGGTCGAGCACGTAGATCTGCCGCCCGGAGAGGTCGTCCGGCATCCGGGTCGCGTAGGTCGACGCCTCCAGCGTCTCCTCGTTGCGGACCATGCCGAGGAAGCCGACCTCCGCGGTCGGCAGCAGCCGGGTCATGCCGTCGAGCATGCCGAGGCCGGCCCGGAGGATCGGGACGACCAGCGGCCGCGGGTAGGAGAGCCGGGTGCCCCGGGTGACGGCGACCGGCGTGGTGATCTCGACCGTGTCGGTGCGGACGTCCCGGGTCGCCTCGTACGCGAGCAGGGTGACCAGCTCGTCGGTGAGCCGCCGGAAGGTCGGCGAGTCCGTGCGCTCGTCGCGCAGGGTGGACAGCTTGTGGGCGACCAGCGGGTGGTCGACGACGTGGAGACGCATGGACCAAAGGTAACGGCCACCGGCACGTGTGTACGACTCCGTACGAACCGGGACGACCGGGGCGACCCGCCGGACCACCCGGGAACGCGTCCGGAATCACGGAAGTCGGGCCGCTCCTGTGGTATCCCCGGTGCCGATCTGGGAAAGTCGGAACCTATGAAGAGCAACCCGACGCGGGCGACCACCGCCGGCGCGGGCGGGTCCGGCTCGACAGACGAGTCCCGTCCGACCGCAGAGACCGACGCGGAGACCGACGCGGAGCGGCGCAAGCGCCGGGCCGTGTTCCTCCGCGAGCTGGCCGAGGCCCGGGAACTGCGGGCCCGGGTGCGGCCGAGACGGACGAAGGAGCGCCGGATGCGCGAGGCCATGCGAATGCGAACCTTCCGGATCTGACGGCCCGCGGGCCGCGCCCCGCACCGGAGTTGCGCCCCCGGGAACGCCCCGGCGCCCCCGCCGCAAGACCTCCGACGGTCGAGATCCGCACCCGCGGCGGCCGGAAGCCGACCATTCCGACACGACCTGCGAAGACGCGCTGCCGAACACCCCCCGCAGCGGCGGCCTTTCTGTCACGATGCGGTGGGACGGTCCGAACAGCGGACCGCCTTCTGGCGCGGGGGCGGCCGGACCGCACCCGCCCGAGATCGCCGACAGCCGAGACCAATCTTGGGAGTGTCCCTGGTGGCGTACTTCGCTGCAGTGCTTGCTCGCACCGGTGCCGGGTGGGATGTGAGCGAGACGGAACTCGACGACGTAGAGACCCTGGCCGACCTGACCGACCTGGCCCGCGAGGCGGCCGAGGACGAGGACACCGTGCTGGTCTTCATCGAGCAGGAGGACGCGTGGTTCGCCGTCCTGCGCATCGACGGTGAGGACGACCCGCGGATCTTCGTCTCCGACGCGGCCGCGGCGGCGCGCAGCTCGTACGGCGCGGTGCTCACCGACGAGTTGATCGAACAGGACGGGGAGGCCGACTTCGACGACCTCGACGGGCTCGTCGCCGGGCTCGACGACGAGGACGACGCGGTCGCCGAGGCCGATGACGAGGACGACGAGGAGCCGGGCGGCGGGCGGGGCGCGACCCCGGTCGGGCCGATCGGCGACTCCGAGCTGCTGACCGAGTTCGGGATGGCCGCCGCCGACCTGATGGAGCTGGCCGGGGAGGGCGCCGCGCCCGGCGACGCGCTCGGCGAGATCGCCGAGGCGCTCGGCTGCGGCGAGGTCCTGGAGGCCGTTCGGTAGCGGCGGGCCCGGTGCCCGACACTGGGTCCATGCAGCCCGCTCCCCTTCCCGCCGACACCCTGGGCGAACGGCCGCGGATCGCCCCGCTGCCCGCCCCCGAACGCCCCGACCCGGTCCGCGACCGGTGGCGGGCCCGGATGCGCCTCGCGATCGAGGAGGCCGCCCTGGCCACCGCCACCGGTGACGTTCCGGTCGGGGCGTTCGTCCTCGGCCCGGACGGCACGGTGCTCGGCCGCGGCCACAACGTCCGCGAGGCGGTGGGCGACCCGACCGGCCACGCCGAGGTGGTGGCCATCCGGCAGGCCGCGCAGAGGTTGAACGAAGCCGCGCGAAGCGCGTCCGGCGAGGGTGGTGGTGGGCGACGGGCGGGCGGGGAGTGGCGGCTGAGCGGCTGCACCCTGGTCGTCACCCTGGAGCCCTGCACCATGTGCGCGGGCGCGATCGTGCTCTCCCGGCTCGCCCGGGTGGTCTTCGGCGCCCACGACCCGAAGGCGGGCGCGGCCGGTTCGCTGTTCGACGTCGTCCGCGACAACCGCCTCAACCACCGCCCCGAGGTGGTCGGCGGCGTCCTCGCCGACGAGTGCACCGCCCAGCTGCTGGCCTTCTTCGAGACCCAGCGCTGACCCGCCCCGGAACGGATTTCACCCCGTCCCCCCGATCCGGTAGAGTTCCCCTCGGTAGCGTGTCCGAGCGGCCAAAGGAGCACGCCTCGAAAGCGTGTGTGGGGGCAACTCCACCGTGGGTTCGAATCCCACCGCTACCGCCGCTCGAAGGGCCCGACCGGTCTCCGGTCGGGCCCTTCGGCATTCCGGACCTTCCCGGCCCGAAGCGGACAAACCATTGCTGAGCTGGGATTTTACCTGGCCACGGGTCAGCGGCGGGCGCTACTGTGCGGACTCCTTCACCACCGGAAGCAGGAGTTCCCCCCGTGCCCTCCCCCGCCGTCTACCGCTCGCCCCAGGGGCTCGCCTCCGCCACCACGGCCCTGTTCGCCCTGCACGGGGCGGCCGCGCTCGGGTCGGCGGCCGTGCTGCTGGCGCAGTACGCGGCGGGCGGCTCCTCCTCCGCGGAGGCGGACTGGCTGGCGACGGTGGTGGGTTCGGTGGAGTACCTGCTGTTCCTGGGCAGCGCGGCGGTGTTCCTGCCCTGGATGTACCGGGTGCGGGTGAACGCCGAGGTGATCTACCCGCACGGGCAGCAGCGCGCCCGCGTGCTGGCGGTGGTCGGCTGGTTCATCCCGTTCGCGGGCATCTGGTTCCCGTGGCGGGTCGCCAACGACGTCTGGAGGGCCAGCGCCCCGGCCGGCGAGCACGGCGTGCCGCAGCCCGTCCCCGCCCGGGCGGGGCACGTCTGGTGGGTCAGCCTGATGCTCAGCTGGCTGCTCTTCTTCCTGGGCACCGAGAGCCTCGGTTCCGAGGCTTCCCTGCACTACGCCGACTCGCGCCGGGAGGCACTGGGCATCCTGGTCGCCGGTGAACTGCTGACGCTGGCCGCCATGGTGTCCGGCCTGCTGATGGTCCGCCGGCTGACCGCCATGCAGGAGGCCCACGCGGCCCGCGCCCGGGCGGCCTGGGCCCCGCCGGTCACCGCCTGAGGGACCCCGGAGGGCCCGGCGGCGGCCGGCAGCGGCAGCACCGGCGCACTCCCCGTCCCGGGCGGCAGCTGGTGCCCGGCCTCCGGCGACCCGACCGGCGCGCCCTCCGGATTCCCGTGCGCGAGGGCCGGGTCGGCGAGGCACCCGCGTCGCGCGTCGGCCCCGGTGACGGTGCCCGTGGTGAGGCGAAAGGCTCCGCACTCCCGGGCGGTTGACCACCGTGCCCTGGGGAGTGCGGAGCCTGGCCGGAACCTTTCGGTCCGCGGTGGGGGCGGCAGCTCCGGGGGGACGAGCTGCCGCCCCGGGCGGAGGTCCCACAACCGGGTCCGCGTCGGGGGGAAGCCGCGGTGCCCGGTCCCACAGCGGGGACCTCCGGATCGCCGTACCGGGGATTCCTGCCAGATCCTCGGTACGTCAACCATCCTGCCGCCCCGCGCCGGTGGGCACATCCGGAGAAAGCCCCGTCCGCGCAGGACCTTCGTCCCAGCGGGTGAACACGCCCCTCACTCCTTGCGCCGTCCGGTGGATAAGCTGCCGGGTGGCAGGGCCGCACGGGGAGAGGGCGGCGGCCCGACTCAGGGAGGCAGGCCCGTTCGATGGCTCAGGCGAAGAAGGTGGCCATGTGGATCCTGGTCATCTTCGTCATCTACACGATCATCACCTCACCGGAGCGCTCGGCGGACCTGGTGAAGTCCGGCTTCGTCGGCATCTCGGACGCCGCCAAGGCGGTCGGCTCGTTCATGACCGGACTGGTGCGCTAGTACCGTTGCGGGGTTCGTCCTTCCGGGCGCTCCCGCGGGCGGGCGCGCCCTCCCCCACCCCGCGAGGAGCGGCATCGTGATCCGGCACCTGGTCCTGTTCAAGCTCAACGAAGGCGTCACCAAGGAGGATCCGCGGGCGGTCGCGGGCGCGAAGGCGTTCGCGGAGCTCGGCGCGCTGGTCCCCGAGCTGCGCGAGTGGGAGTGCGGCTGGAACTTCGCCGAGCGGGACATCGCCCAGGACTTCGCGATCAACAGCCTGGTCGCGGACCGCGAGGCGCTGGCCGCGTACCTGGGCCACCCGGCCCATCAGGCAGCCGCCGCGCAGTGGCGCGAGTTCGCCACCTGGGTGATCGCCGACCTGGAGGTCTGACCCTCCCCCGCCTTCCCTCGTACACGCACGACCCGGCGGCCCCCGCCCCCCGCGCGCGAGCGGGGGCCGTAGCACACTCCGCCGAATGCTGGACGGTTCGTCAACACGCCTCCGTCGGGTACTTGCCCGGCCACAGAGCGACTTGTGATGCTATGACCGGTTTTGCCGGAAATTGGCGAGGTGGTTCTCAAGGGAGGGGTGACGTGTCCGTGCGGACGCAGCAGGGCAGTGCGCCCGAGGACCAGGCCGAGGACCGGATCGGCAGTCGACTCGAACCCAGGACCGAGCCCCGGGCCGGGGCCCTCGCCGTGGAGCCCGCCGAGGACCTGCCGGACCCCCTCGAACTCGCCTCCCGCCGCTCCGGCAACCGCGGCGCCGTGGACGTCCGCACCCTCACCCGGGTGCTGTTCGAACGGCTCTCCGAGCTCCCGCCCGACGCCCCCGAGCGCGCCCGGGTCCGCTCCGCCCTGATCGAGATCAACATCCCGCTGGTCCGCTACGCCGCCACCCGCTTCCGCAGCCGCAGCGAACCCATGGAGGACGTCGTCCAGGTCGGCACCATCGGCCTGATCAACGCCATCGACCGCTTCGACCCCGAGCGCGGCGTCCAGTTCCCGACCTACGCGCTGCCCACCATCCTCGGCGAGATCAAGCGCTACTTCCGCGACAACGTCCGCACCATGCACGTCCCGCGCCGCCTCCAGGAGCTGTGGGTACAGGTCAGCGGCGCCATGGAGGAGCTGACCGTCACCCACGGCCGGGCCCCCAAGGTCCCCGAGATCGCCGCCAACCTGCGCATCCCCGAGGAGGACGTCCGGGCCTGCCTGGACGCCGGGCGCGCCTACAACGCCGCCTCCCTGGAGGCCGCCCAGGAGCACGAGGGCGGTCTCGCCCTGCTCGACCGGCTCGGGTACGAGGACTCCGCCCTCACCGACGTCGAGCACCGCGACATGGTCCGCCACCTGCTGGTCCAGCTCCCCGAGCGGGAGCGGCGGATCATCATGCTGCGGTTCTTCGCCAACCTCACCCAGTCGCAGATCTCCACCGAACTCGGCATGTCCCAGATGCACGTCTCCCGGCTGCTGTCGCGGATCCTGTCCCGGCTGCGCACCGGGAACTCCTGGGAGGAGTGAGTCGCCTCCTGTTGCCCCGCGTCACCGGCGGGTGACGAGTCGCGACGATCGGGTTTGCCGGGGCCGGTGCGCCGGTATGGAGGAGTCAGACCCGTCAGCCGGGAACCACTGTGGGGTGGCGACCGTTCGACAGACAGTCACGAGGGGGTGGGCGCCGTGTTCACAGAACCGGGCAGTGCGGTCATCGAGGCCCAGGCCGATGCCGAAGCCGTCGTCGCAACGATCCCGGCCCAGGCCGGTCCCGCCGAGGCCCCCGACCGGGCCCTCGACACCCGCACGCTGTCCCGCGCGCTGTTCCGCCGCCTCGCCGGGCTGGAGGTCGGCAGCGCGGAGCACACCTACGTCCGGGACACGCTGATCGAGCTCAACCTGCCGCTGGTCCGGTACGCCTCCGCGCGCTTCCGCAGCCGCAACGAGCCGATGGAGGACATCGTCCAGGTCGGCACCATCGGCCTGATCAAGGCCATCGACCGCTTCGACCCGGACCGCGGCGTCGAGTTCCCGACCTTCGCCATGCCCACCGTGGTAGGCGAGATCAAGCGCTTCTTCCGCGACACCAGCTGGTCGGTGCGCGTCCCGCGCCGCCTCCAGGAGCTGCGCCTGGCCCTCACCAAGGCCGGCGACGAGCTCTCCCAGCGCCTGGACCGCTCCCCCACCGTCCCCGAGCTCGCCGCCTACCTCGGCGTCACCGAGGACGACGTGGTGGAGGGCCTCGCCGTCGGCAACGCGTACACCGCCAGCTCCCTGGACTCCAGCCCCGCCGAGGACGACGGCGGCGACGGCCCGCTCGCCGACCGCCTCGGCTACGAGGACCTCGCCCTGGAGGGCGTCGAGTACCGCGAGTCGCTCAAGCCGCTGCTCGCCAAGCTCCCGCCCCGCGAGCGCCGGATCATCATGCTGCGCTTCTTCGGCAACCTGACGCAGTCCCAGATCGGCGAGGAGATCGGCATCTCCCAGATGCACGTCTCCCGCCTGCTCACCAAGACCCTCGCCCACCTCCGGGAGGGCCTCACCGCGGAGTGAGCGGCGGCGGGCGGCGTCAGACGGTGCAGGCCCGCCGCAGCCGCAGCAGGTGCTCCTCGGTCAGCCCGAGGCCGTCCTGCCAGAAGTGCTCGAAGCCGGACCACCCGAGGGCCAGCTCCTCGAACGCGGCCTCCAGGTAGACCGCCTCCGCCCGGGCCAGCGGCCGCATCAGCGGGTCCACCCGGGCGATCAGGGCGGCGGCCCGCTCGTTGGTGAGCAGATAGTCCGCCAGGACGCTCTCCCGGTCCACGCCGAGCGCGGTGAGCAGCAGGGCCGCCGTCCAGCCGGTGCGGTCCTTGCCCGCCGTGCAGTGGAAGAGCACCGGCGCGCCGTCCGCCTCGGCGATCAGCCGCAGCACGGTGGCGAAGCGCGAGCGGGCGACCGCGTCGGTGACGAACCAGCGGTACATCCCGGTCATCATCGCGGCGCCCCGCCCGTCCCCGAGGACGGCGTGCATCGCCGCCGGGTCGCCGCTGCCCAGCGCCCGCCGCAGCTCCACGTACAGGTCGAAGTCCGCGGAGAACACCGGCAGGTGGTGCAGGGTCGGCCCGAGGCCGTCGAGGGCCGGGACGGTGAGCATCGCCGCCGCGTCCGGCGGCAGCACGGCCGCGGGCAGGCCGGGCACCAGGTCGGCGCCCAGGTGGCGGACCTCGTCCAGGCTGCGCAGGTCCACCACGTGGCGCAGCCCGATCGCGCCCAGCAGCGCCCGGTCGTCCTCGCCGAGGCGGCTGAGCGCCTCGGTGCGCAGCAGCGCGCCCGCGCGCACGGTGCGGCCGTCCGCGGTGCGGTAGCCGCCCAGGTCGCGGGCGTTGACGGCGGCGGCCAGGCCGAGGCTCCTGGCGGTCTCGGTGGACGGCGCGGTCACGGGTGCCTCCTGGCGGCGGTGCGACGGACCCGGCCAGTGTAGGCACGCCCGTCGGCGGGACCACCGGGTGCCTCCGGCCGGCCCCGCGCGGACGGGCCCGGGTGCTACTTGACGGCCAGCCAGATCACGCCGACGACGACCGCCAGGGCCACCACGGCCCCGATGACGATCAGCGGGGTGCGGTTCGGCGAGGAGCTGCTGCTGCCGTAGGTGGTGACGGTGCCCGGGGCCTGCGGGGCCGGGGCCTCGTCGACGAACGCCCGGAACATCTGGGTCGAACCGGCGGGGTCGTAGTCGTTGTCAGCCATGGAACGGGACTCTAGCCGCCCCGGGCGGCCCGCCGACACCCCGGACCCCGTCCCGGAGCAGGTCTGCACGCTCCCCTCACCCCGGCCGGTCCGGGCGTGGACGCACGGCCCGGCGGAATCAAGCCGGACCCGAACGGGTTGTTCCCGGGCATGACCAACAGTGACGCCCCCCGGGTGACTCTCGGCCCCTCCGACCTCGCCGTCTCCCCGCTGGCCCTCGGCGGCAACGTCTTCGGCTGGACGGCCGACGCCGAGCAGTCCTTCGCCGTCCTCGACGCGTACGCCGCCGCGGGCGGCAACTTCCTCGACACCGCGGACGTGTACTCGGCCTGGGCGCCGGGCAACTCCGGCGGCGAGTCGGAGACCGTCATCGGCGACTGGCTGCGCAGCCGGGGCAACCGCGAGCAGATCGTGGTCGCCACCAAGGTCGGCATGCTGTCCGGCCTGGACAACCTGCGGCCGGAGACGATCCGGCGGGGCGCCGAGGCCTCGCTGCGCCGGCT
Source organism: Kitasatospora phosalacinea (assembly GCF_000717185.1). Classification (GTDB taxonomy): domain Bacteria; phylum Actinomycetota; class Actinomycetes; order Streptomycetales; family Streptomycetaceae; genus Kitasatospora; species Kitasatospora phosalacinea_A. The sequence goes on from NZ_JNYE01000002.1 coordinate 38,983, forward strand.
CGGCGTGGAGCGGATCGACCTGTTCTACACCCACCGGGACGACCCGGACACCCCGGTCGAGGAGATCGTCACGGCGCTGGACGAGCTGGTCCGCGAGGGCAAGGTGCGCGAGGTCGCCGCGTCCAACATCGGCCCGGAGCGGCTCGCCGCCTCGCTGGAGTTCGCCGAGCGCGAGGGCCTGGCCAAGTACGTCGCGGTGCAGCCGCACTACAACCTGGTCTCCCGCGACACCTACGAGGGCCCGCTGGCCGACACCGTCGCCGCGCACGGCCTGTCCGTCGTCCCCTACTTCGCGCTCGCCTCCGGATTCCTGACCGGCAAGTACCGCCCGGGCACCGCCGTCGACTCCGCCCGGGCCCAGGGCGCCGGCCGCTACCTGGACGACCCCCGCGGCCCCCGGGTGCTCGCCGCCCTGGACGAGGTCGCCGCCGCGCACGGCGTGCAGCCCGCCACCGTGGCGCTGGCCTGGCTGGCCGCCCAGCCGACCGTCGCCGCGCCGCTGGCCAGCGCCCGCACCGTCGAGCAGCTGCCCCCGCTGCTGGCCGCCGCCTCGCTGCGGCTGACCGGGGCCGAGCTCAAGCTGCTCACCGCGGCCTCCGACTGACCCGGCCCGCACACGGCGGCGGCGCCCCTCCCGCCACGCTGCGGGAGGGGCGCCGCCGTGCTTCCCGGCCCGGCCGCTCAGTAGCGGCCGAAGAAGTCCGGGTAGTAGCCGCTGTTGAGGCGGGAGACCCGGACGTCCTTGCCGGGGCGGGGGGCTTCCACGTACGTCCCGTCACCGAGGTAGACGGCCACGTGGTGGATGCCGGAGACCCGGCCGTTGCTGGACCAGAACACCAGGTCGCCGCGCTGCAGCTGCCCCGAGGAGACCGGGGTGGCGGCCCGGTACTGGTCGTCGGCGACCCGCGGGGTGGCGACCCCGGCCCGGCGGAACGCCTGCTGGACCAGGCCCGAGCAGTCGAACCCGTTCGGCCCGTTGCCGCCCCACACGTACGGCTTGCCGACCTGTGCCAGCGCGTAGGACACCGCCGCCTCCACCCCGCTCGCGGCGGGCTCCGCGGGCTGGCCGGACTGGCCTCCGGGGGCGCCCCGGTCACCGGTCCGGGAGACGTAGACGTCGTAGTGGCTGGTGTAGCGCCACTGCCCGGCCGCGTTCCTGAACCAGTAGACCTTGCCGTCCCAGCCCTGCCGGATCCCGCCGGAGGACTGCGCCGGGGCCTGCTTCACCGGCTGGGGCTTCGCGTCGTTCGCACCGCCGGTGCGGTCGAGGTAGACGTCGTACCACTTGGTGTAGCGCCACTCGCCGGCCGCGTTCTTGAACCAGTAGACCTTGCCGTCCCAGCCCGGGCCGGACGGCGCGGGCATCGCCTGCGCCGTGGTCGTGCCGAGGCCGAGCCCGACCGCTCCCGCGCCCGCCAGCACCGTGGCGGTCAGGAAGGTCGAGCGCACCGCCCGGTGTATTCGGCCCGGCCGCTCGGCCGCGGCGGACCCGCCGGTGCGGGCCGCCGGGCGGGCGCACGAGGCGCACCGGCAGGCTGACGCACCGTCGGATTCGGCGAAGCCCAGCAGCGGGGCGCCGGAGAAGTCCGGGAGGTCGGCGGGGTCGGTGGATATCGAGGCGAGCGCGGTCGTCACGCGGGTTTCCCTTCCTTGCGGTGCGGGCGGGCGGCCGGGGCGGGCACCGAGGCGGTGACCCCGGCCGGGGCGACGAACGCGACCAGCAGCTGCTCCATCAGGGCGCTGCGCGCGCTGTCGTCCCACTCGTGGGCGGTGGCGCGCTCCAGGCGCCGCACCGCGAGGGCCGCGGCCTCCACCGCGTCGTCCACCAGGACGGTCCGCAGCCCGGCGTCCAGGTCGGCCAGCCGGCGGCGGCGCATCGACTCGGCGACCTCCGGCGCGTAGTCCAGGGCCAGCGGCTGCACCGAGTACACCTCGACCCCGGCCGGGGCGGTCTCGGCGGCCAGCGCCCGGGTCAGCTCGTCGGCGAACCACTGCCCGTCGCGCAGCGCGGGCCCCGGCACGGAGTTGGAGTCGCACGGCAGGAGGGAGGCGGTTCGGGTGAGAACGGCCTGCACCTGCTCGCGCAGATACGTTTCGTGATCGGCGATGCCCAGCGTCACCCGGGCGGTGTCCTTGACCCGCCACACGATCAGCAGCCGCACCACCAGCGGCGTCCCGGCCCGGTCGGTGACGTGCACCGGCTCGCTGCGCCAGTGCCGCAGCCGGACGTCCACCCGGCGGCGGCGCACCAGCGGGTTCACCCACAGCAGGCCGGTGCGGCGAACGGTGCCGCGGTAGCGGCCCCAGCGGGTCAGCACCCGGGTCTCGCCGCCCGGGTTGGACAGCAGGCCGCCGAGCGCGGCCAGCATCACCAGCCCGATCGCGCTGACCGCGGCGAGCGTCCCGTCGCCGACCTCGGCCTCCCCGCCGGCCCGCGCCGCCGCACCGCGCAGGTCGGGCACCCCCGGCAGCTCCGGCAGCGCCCCCGCCCGGGCCAGCACCAGCAGCGCCCCGGCCGCCCCGGCCAGCAGCACCAGCAGCGGCAGCCAGCCCGGCAGCGCGAACGCCCGCCGCTCGCGCAGCGACTGGTCCGCGCGCGGCGGACGGCGGTGGGTCGCGGCGTCCGCGACCGTCGGGTGCGCCGCCGACTGCTTCGCGGTGGCCGCGCTCAGCCGGCGCAGCCCGCTCGACGCGGACGCCGGTGCGGGCGCCGGAGCGGCGGGCTCCGCGGCGGCCCGGGGCCCGGACGGGAACGCGGCGGGGTCGTCCGCGCCGACCGGCACCAGCGCGGCCGGGTCGACGGCCGCACCCACCACCGGGAGCGGCTGGGTGTCCGGGCCCCGGTCGAAGGCGTCCTCGACGGGTGGGGCGGTCGTGATCAGCGGCTTGGTCACCGCCTTGGCGACCGCCTTGGTGAGTTGGGTCGCACCGACCGGGGGCTCGGGTGCGGCGGAGGGCCAGGAGTTGGGTCGCGGCGACGAGTCGCGGGTGACGTCCATGCACGTGTCCTAGGGGTTCAGAGTGTCGCGCAACGGGCGGCCCGGATCTGACGGGCAGTGCCAGACTCAGGCTAGGTTGATAAGTCATCAAATGCGACATTTACCAGGCGGTGTGTCGATTTGTCCGCTATGCGGGTACGGGTCGGCCCGCCCGCCCTGAACTGCGGGAACGAGCGGGCCGACCGGGAACGGGGGCCGGAACGGACGGCCCGTCAGCGACGCCGGGTGCCACTCCCCCGGCCGAACACCCGCCGGGTCAGCAGCCCCACGGCCGCCGCGATCAGCAGCGCCCCGCAGGCCAGCCCGCGCCACCCGGTGGCCGCCGCCCGGTGCGCCGCCGCCACCGCGTCCGGCGGCGGCGCGGCCCCCGCCCGCGAGGGCCCGTCCGCAACGGCCGGACCGTCCGCGGCGTCCCCGACGTCCCCGACGGGCTCGTCCTCCACGGCGGGCTCGTCGTCCGCCCCCGCCGCCGCCTGACCGGGGGACCCGACCGAAGCGGGCGACGGCGCGGACGTGGACGCGGAGACGGACGCGGGGGCGGACGCGGGGGCGGGGGTGGCGGACAGGACCGTCGCGGCGGCCGAAGCCTTCCGGGTCGCGCTCGGCGCCACCGGCGACGGCGTACCGGCCGGAGGCGGCGTGGTCGCGGTCGGTGCCACCGGCGACGGCGTACCGGCCGGAAGCGGCGACGTGGTCGCGGTCGGCGCCCCCCGGCCCGGAGTGGCCGCCGCAGGCGCGACCGGCGCACTCGGCACCGCCGGCACCGGCAACGTCAACGCGGGCTCGGCCCGGCCGTCCGACGGCGCAGGGGAGGCGGACGCGGAGGGCACTGCCGTCGGCGGCACCACGACCGGCAGCAGCTCCGGCGGCACCGGCAGCGCCACGTCCGGCACCGGCGGAGTCGACGGGGTCGGCGGGGTCGACGGCACACCGGACGCCGAGACCGACGGAGCTGCACTCGACGCCACCGCCGAAGCCGACACGGACGGGCTCGCACTCGCACTCGCACTCGCACTCGGTGACACGCTCGCCGAGGGTTCGGGCGTCGGGCTCGCCGTCACCCCGGCCGGATCGCCCGTCGGCGGCACCACGATCGGCAACAGCTCCGGCGGCACCGTCACGTCCGGCACCGGCGGAGTCGGCGGAGTCGGCGGAGTCGGCGGCACCCCGATCGCCGAAGCCGACGCACTCGCCGAGGGCTCGGCTGTCGGAAGGGCGCTCGCACCAGCCGGATCGCCCGTCGACGGCACGCCGGACGCCGAGGCCGACGCGCTCGGCGCACCCTCCGCCAGCGACGCACTCGCACTCGCACTCGGGCTCGCACTCGGGCTCGGGCTCGGGCTCGGGCTCGCCTCGACGCCAGGCTCCGCACTCACACTCGGGCTCGGGCTCGGGCTCGCACTCACGCCCGTCGCCGCGACGCGGACCTCCACCGGGTCGCCCGGGGTGCCGTTGCCCGCGGGGTCGGTGGCGGTGGGGAGGAGGGTGAGGTCGCCGGGGGCGAGGTCGTGGGCGGGGGTGCAGGACCAGGTGCCGTCGGGGGCGGTGACGGCGCTGCAGGCGGTGGTGCGTTCGTCGCCGTGGCCGGTGGCGGCGGTGACGGTGACGGTGGTGCCGGGTTCGGCGCGGCCGGCGAGCCCGGGGCGGGCGGTGTGCAGGAGTTCGCCGCTGCCGGGGGAGGTGAGGCGGGGGCGGTCGGGGGTGGCGGTGTCGACGGTGAGGGCGACCGCCTTGCCGTCGGAGCGGTTCCCGGCGCCGTCGACGGCGTGCGGGGTGAGCCGGTAGCGGCCGTCGTCGAGGTTCTCGACCGGGAGGCAGGACCAGGTGCCGTCGGCGGAGACCGCGGTGGAGCAGACTTCGCCGCCGTCGCGGCCGGTGCCGTCCGCGCTGACGGTGACGGTGACGGTGGAGCCGGGCTCGCCGAGGCCGGTGAGCAGCAGGCCGGGGTCGTTGGTGTAGGCGGGCAGGGTGAGGACGGGGGCGGTGGGCGGCGTGGTCCTGACGGTCAGCCGGAACTCGTCGCCGCGCAGCACCATGCCGCTGCGGGTGGTCTCGACCGGGACGAGGGTGTGGGTGCCCTCGTCGAGGGGGCGGTCGGGGCGGCAGTTCCAGGAGCCGTCGTTGCCGGCCCGGGCGGTGCACACGGTGGTGCCGTTCTCCTGGACGGCGATGCTCGCCCCGGCGACCGCGCCGTCGCCGCGGAACTCGGGGCGGGTCTCCCGGGTGGTGGTGCCGGGGATGGGGAGGCCGACCTGGGGCTTGGCGGCGCCGATCGAGATGCCGGCCTTCTGGTCGACGACCTGCCCGGAGTCGGCGAAGCCGCCGGGGACGACGAGCTGCGCGCCGTTGCGGGCCAGCCGGAGCCGGACCCAGGTGTCGCCGCTGACGGCCCCGGCCGGGACCTGCCACTCCAGGGCGGCGTGGTCCGCCCCGGCGGGGACGTCGGCCTGGACCCGCTCCAGCGGGTCGAAGCGGTCGTTGTGGTCGAAGTCGATCCAGCCCGCCAGCACGGCGGGGTCGCCGCCCGGGTTCACCGGCACGTCCAGGCGGTAGTAGCGGCCGATGGCGGTCTCGGCCGGGAAGTTCAGCGTCGGGTCGGCGCCCTGGTACTCGGCGCGGCCGGGTTGCAGCATCGGCGGGGGCGGGCTGGCCCAGGGGCTGCGGCGGCCCTCCCCGCGGTCGAGCTCCACGCTGGGGGCGACCGGGCCCGCGTCGGGGGACGGCGGGGGCGGGCCCGCGGGCGGGCCGGGCTGCAGCGGGTCCGCGACGGACTGGGCGAGGCCGGGGCGGGCCCGGGTCGCCGAGGTCGCGGCGTCCTGCCCGAGGAACAGGTCGGAGACCAGGTGGGAGACGTTCCCGTACGCCTGCGGGGCGCTGCCGAGGCCCTCGTCGAGGGTGACGGTGTACGCCTGGCGGAGCGGGGCGGGCGGGGTGGTGGAGCCGTTCCGGGCGGTGGAGCGCTGCTCGACGCGGAGCGACACGGTGGAGACGGTGCCGGCGAGTTCGAGGGTGCCGGAGCCGTCGGGGGCGGCGTCCGCCCCGGGGTCGGGGGCGAGCTCGCCGGAGCCGACCGTCCAGCCCGGCCAGCCGGTGCGGCCGACCAGGGCGGGGGCGGCGGGGCTGCCGCCGGTGACGGTCAGCCGGGTGTCGGTGCTGGTGCTGCCGTCCTTCGAAGTGGCCGTGCCCGCAAGGCCGCTGACGTGGAGTCGGGGGTTGCGGACGGGGCGGGAGAAGGAGAGCTGGAGGGTGCCGAGGGTGCGCCAGGAGCCGTCGGCGCGGGGGCGGCGCTCGGCGGCGAGGAAGGTCTCGGCGGGGTCGCCGGGGTGGATGCCGTCGGTGTAGGGGCTGCCGCTGCCGCCGGGGCGGTCGGCGAGCCGGCCGGGAGCGGCGTCGACGCTCACCCCGGGGACGGCCGCGTAGTCGAACTGGACGGCGAGGCCGGAGGGCAGCACGGCGCGCCGCTCGGCGGACCAGCCGTCCGGGGTCTGCTGCGCGGCTGCGGGCGGGGTGAGCGCGCCGGTGAGCAGGCCGGTGGCGATCAGGGCGGCGGTGCGCCGGCCGATCCTGGGGCGCGGCCGGTCACGGTCGGCCGGGCGGGCATCGGGGGCCGGGGCCCGGTGGGGGAACTGTCGGCACATCCGGCTCTCCTCTCGGTGTCGTCGTCCGCCGGGATCGCGGCCCGACCGCCATGTAGCCGAATGCTCATGACGATCGGACAAAAGGGAATCACGATCTGGTTTCGGTCATACCGCGACACCTGGTCATTTCCACCGACACCACCCGAATGGTGGCCACTCGGTCAGCAGCATCGGGATACCCGCCCGACTCACCGTCAACTCCCATGAACAGGTATCAATCGGACGCTACCGCCCACTTGTTGACCTGCGGTCACACTGCCCTGTTCGAATTGGTGGGTTTATCAGTAGAGTCGGCGGGCGTGACGATTGATCCCACTCTCATCAAGTCCAGCTTCGCCGCCGTCGAGCCCCACGGCAGCGAGGTCACCGCCTACTTCTACGCACACCTGTTCGAGCACAACCCGGGCGTGCGCAAGCTCTTCGCCGAGCACATGAACGAGCAGCAGGACCGCCTCTGGGCCGCCATCGGCACCCTGGTCAACAAGCTCGAGGACACCGACACCGTGGTCAACGTGCTCCAGGGCCTGGGCCGCCGGCACGCCGGGTACGGCGCCCTCCCCGAGCACTTCCCCGCCGTCGGCGCCAGCCTGCTCGCCTCCCTCGCGCACTTCGCCGGCGACGCCTGGACTCCGGAGATCGAAGCCGCGTGGACGGCGCTCTACGGCGTCATCACGGATGTCATGAGCGCGGCGCTCACCGAAGAAGCCGCGGGCTGAGAGCCCCCCGGTGCCCTTCGACCCCGCGGTCATCCGCGCCAGCTTCGCCGTCGTCGAGCGCCGCGCCGATCAGCTGACCAAGTTCTTCTACGCCCACCTGTTCACCAACAACCCAGGTGTCGAAGAGCTCTTCCCGGCCAGGCTCGCCGAACAGCGCGACCGCCTCTTCGCCGCGCTCACCCAACTCGTGCTGCGGCTGGAGGAACCGGAGAAACTCACCGGCTACCTGGCGGCGCTCGGGCGTGACCACCGCAAGTTCCAGGCCGCGCCCGAGCACTACCCCGCCGTCGGGGCCAGCCTGATCGCCGCGCTCAAGCACTTCTCCGGCCACTACTGGACCCCCGAGATCGAGAAGGCCTGGATCGAGGCCTTCACCGTGATCTCGCAGGCCATGATCGACGCCGCCGCGGCCGTCCCCGACTCCGTCCCCCGCTGGTGGAACGCGGAGATCGTCGACCGCCGCCGGGCCACCCCCGACCTCGCGGTGCTCACCCTGCGGCCCGACCGGCCGTACCCGTACACCGCGGGCCAGTACCTGACGGTCTGCTCCGACCGTCGCCCGCAGGTCTGGCGGCCCTACTCGCTGGCCTGCGCCCCCCGTCCCGACAACACCCTGGAACTGCACGTCCGCCGGGTGCCCGAGGGGCAGGTGTCCACCGCGCTGGTCAACGACGTCCGGCTCGGCGAGAGCGTCCGGCTCGGGCCGCCGCTCGGCGAGGCCGTCCTCGCCCCCGGCTCCGACCGGCCGCTGCTGATGGTCGCCGCCGGAACCGGCTGGGCCCCGGTCAAGGCCCTGCTGGAACAGCTCGCCCAGGACGGCGGACGGCCCGCCACGGTCTTCGTCGCCGCCCGCGGGGACGAGGACCAGTACGACCTGGACACCGTGCACGCCATGGTCAAGGAACACGCCTGGCTGCACGCCGTGCTCGCCGCACCCGAACGCGGCGCCTCCCGCAGCGAGGCCGCCCGGCTGCTGCGCGAGGGGCTGCGGGAGTACGGGGACTGCTCCGGCCACGACATCCACCTGTCCGGCCCGCCCGACCTCGTCCCCACCCTCGGCGCCCAACTCCTGGAGCAGGGCGCCGAACCCGAGCACCTCCGGCACGACCCGGCCACGCCCACCTTCAACCGCAGCCGCCCGCTCACCCCCGCGGAGTGGTTCCTCGAAGAGCGCGACGTGCCCTGGATCAACCGGACCGAACTCGGCTGACGCCGGCCCTGCCGCCCCCCGACCACCACAACGGGGGACGGCAGGGCCGACGACCGCACCGGGGACCGCGGGAACGACGAAGGCCCCGGGCGGGAACCCGGGGCCTTCGGCTGGTGCGCTCAGCAGGATTCGAACCTGCAACCTCTTGATCCGTAGTCAAGTGCTCTATCCGTTGAGCTATGAGCGCTCGGACGGCACCTTGCGGGGCCGCGAGCGGAGTTTGGTGCGCTCAGCAGGATTCGAACCTGCAACCTCTTGATCCGTAGTCAAGTGCTCTATCCGTTGAGCTATGAGCGCTCGCCCCGGCGGACTGGCCTCCTGGGCGGTGCGGGGACAACATTACATGACCTGCGACCTGGGGCGAAATTGATTGCCGACGGCCCGGTCCGGGCCCTGTCCAGACCCCGCCCGGAGCCCGCCGGAGCCCTGCGGGAGAACGCAGGAGCCCCGCCGGTCAGTGACCGACGGGGCTCCCGGTGAGCGGAGGCGGAGGGATTTGAACCCTCGATGGACGGTAAAGCCCAAACCGCATTAGCAGTGCGGCGCCATAGACCGGACTAGGCGACGCCTCCAACACCCGGACCGCGACCGGCACTCCGGCGCGTTCCGTGCGACTGAGATGATGCCATAGCCGACGGCCCCGGCACCAACCACCACAACGATACTGGCCGGGTCGTCCACGGCGCAAAGAAGAATGAGATACTTCGGTCTCCGAGGAGAGCCAGAGCCGCCCGTCGCAGCGGCGGCCCGAAGCCGTGAGGAGACCTGTCGACGTGAGCAGCAGGCCGACCCGAGGCGCTGCTCGCCTCGCCGCGATACTCGATGCACTGCCCGACCCGCTGCTGCTGGTGAACAGCAACGGCACCGTGGTCGACGTCAACAAGGCCGCCGTGGAGAGCCTGCAGGCACCCGGCACCTCGCTGGTCGGAATGGGCGTGCTGGACCTGCTGCCGGAGTTCGACCCCAGTCGGATCCCGGGTTCCATGCGGCCCCCCGCGAGCGAGACCGAGAGCCTGGACCGACCGGTCCGAATGACCGCCCGCCGCACCGACGGCACCGCCTTCACCGTCGAGGTGTCCGGCAACGACTTCACCGACGAGGGCGGCGGGGAGGCGCACGGCTTCCTGTCCTTCAGCACCAACGACCAGGGGCTGCTGCTGCTCCTGGTCCGCGACATGTCGGCCCGGCTGGGGGTGGAGACCGAGCTGCGGCGCCAGCACAAGCAGACCGAGATGATCCTGCGGGCCGCCGCCGAGGGCGTCCTCGGCGTCGACCTGGAGGGCCGCGTGGTGCTGGTCAACCCGGCCGCCGCGCACATCCTGGACTTCCGGGCCAGCGAGCTCGGCGGCCGCGAGCTGCACCCGCTGATCCAGCACTCGCAGCCCGACGGCAGCCCGCTGGCCGCCGAGAGCTCCGCGCTGATGGACACCCTGCACTCCGGCCGCAAGCACCGGATCCGCAACACCGTGCTGTGGCGCAAGGACGGCCGCCCGGTCACCGTCGACCTCACCACCGCCCCGGTCCGGGACGGCGAGCAGCTGGTCGGCGCCGTGATGACCTTCACCGACCGCACCCGCGAGCTCGCCCTCGCCGCCCGCAACGAGCACCTCACCGCCGTCCTGGAGACCGAGCTCGGCGGCGCCCTCACCGCGCTGCACGGCCGGATCGACGCCCTCGCCGCCGACCCCGCCGGGCAGCTGTGGCCCGAGGCCAACTGGACGCTGCGCCGGCTCGCCGACGAGTGCCGCCGGTTCGGGAAGCTGATCGACGGTGTCCTGGAGCACCAGCGCTTCGAGGCCGCCGCCGACCGCGGCAAGGCCGCCCTGGAGCGCGAGCGGGTCGGCCTGGACGAGGTCGTGCAGCTCGCCGTCGACCGGGCCGGGGAGCTGGTCGGGCCCGGCCGGGTCCGCTACTCGGTGCACGCCGCCGCCGTGAAGGTGCTCGCCGACCGCGAGCGGCTCGCCCAGGCGCTCGCCCACCTGGTCGCCGACGTCAGCGGCGTCACGCCCGCCCCCGGGCCCGCCCGGGCCGAGGGCGAGGCCGCCCCCGCCGGGGTGCCGTTCGCCGGGCCCGCACCGGCCGGCGAGCAGCCGCCCATGGTGGTGCTGGCCGCCGCCCGGCGCGGCGACGTCGCCCGGGTCGAGGTCCGCGGCCCCGCCCGCAGCTCCAGCGCCGTCCACCTGCCGATCGCCCGGGCCGCCGTCCAGCGGCACGGCGGGGTGCTGCAGCGCCACGACCTGCCCGCCGGGGCCGGGGCCACCTACGTGGTGGAACTGCCGCTCGACCCCGACGGCGAGGCGTCCGGCGCGCCGGACAAGCAGCAGCACGTCCCCGAGGACTCCGACACCGCGATGATCCCGGACCTGCCGGGCCAGGGCGTCCCGCCCGAGCTCCGACCGGCCGGTGACACGCCGTCAGCGGCCGCGGAGGACGAGACCGGGGCCGGGGCCGAGGCGCGCGCCGACGACACCCAGGGCTCCGGACGGCGCCGGGCCCGCACCGCGGACGCGCCGAACGCCCCTGGTGCCCCCGGCGCTCCGGACGCACCGGACGCGGCGCAGCCCGGGCAGGCCCCGCGCGGGCCGATCGCGCTCGGTGCCGGGCCGTCGTCCGCGGACGACACCTCCGGCGGCGAGGGCGGCGGCCGCTCCGGGCGGCGGGCCCGCCGGGCCGCCTCCGCGCAGGCCGCGGCCGGGGACGGCTCCGGGGCGCTGCACATCCCCGGCGTGCCGGACCCCGGGACGCCCGTCTACCCCGGCCTGGAGAGCGCCCTGGCCGCTTCCACGCCGGAACCGGTCACGCCGACCGCCCAGCCCACCGGGCGTCGGCGGCGGCTCGCGCTGCCCGCCGACCTCGCGGAGAGCGCGGAGGAGGTCACGACGGTCCTGCCGCCCGTCCCCGCCGCCGACCCCGCGCCGGGCGCACCGGGCGGTCCCGAGGCGCCCGCCGCCCCGCCGCAGCCGTCCGCGCCGCCGTCCGGCGCGCCGGAGTCCGCCGCGCTGGAGGTCGCCCGGCCCGCCGCCGCGGCGCTGCCCGCCGCGGACGCCGCCGGGGAGCAGCGCCCGCAGCCGGTCGGCAGCGGGCTCGGCGAGCTGCTGCCGCCGCGGCCGATGGGCGGCTTCCAGGCCGCCTTCCCGTCCGCGTTCCCCGGCCCTCCGGCTCCCGGTCAGGCGCCCGCCGCGAACGCGCTGCCCGCCGCCGGGAGCACCCCGCCCGCGGTCGACCCCACGGCACTGAACGGGCAGCGCCTGAACGGCCAGGCCCCGCAGGGCGGCCCCGGCGAGGGCGGCGGGCCGGGGGCGGCCCTGGCGCTGCCCGGCGGCGCCGCGGTCGAGGGGCGCACCCCGCCCCGGCCGATGGCCGAGCTCGCCCCCGCCCGCGAGCAGGCGCCGGACGGCCCGCGCCCGCTGCTGGTGTGGCCCGAGCCCGACCCGTCCACCCGGGGCGCGCTGGAGGCCCGCGGCTTCCGCCCGGTCGTCGTCGCCTCCCGCGAGGAGGTGGACGCCCAGGTGCCGCAGACCCCCGCCGCGCTCTTCGTCGACCCGCTGACCGGCCCGATCACCCGCACCGCGCTGCAGTCGCTGCGCACCGCCGCCCTGGCCGGGCGGGTGCCGGTGCTGCTGGCCGCCGGGCTCGGCCAGGCCACCCGGGACGCCGCGTACGGCGCGGACCCGGCAGTGCTGCTGCGGGCGCTCGCGCCCCGGGACGGCGAGAACCACGCGGCCCGGGTGCTGCTGGTGGAGTCCGACCCGGAGGTCGCGGCCGCGCTGGTGGCCAGCCTGGAGCGGCGCGGCATGCACGTCGAGCACGCCGCCGACGAGAACGAGGCGGTGGCCCGGGCCAGCAGCATCCAGCCGAACCTGGTGGTGCTGGACCTGCAGCGGATCGAGCGCCAGCACCTCGGGCTGCTCGACTGGCTGCGCGCCAACGACCGCCTGCACCGCACCCCGCTGGTCGTCTACACCTCGGCCGACCTGGACCCGCAGGCCAGGGCCGGGCTGCGCACCGGCGAGAACGTGCTGTTCCTCGCCGAGCGTTCCACCACCGAGGACGTGCAGGGCCGGATCGTCGAACTGCTGGCCCGGGTCGGGATGTTGGGCCAGGCCGTGACGGCGGGCAGCGGCGCCTCGCACTGACGTCTCGTCAACTGCCTTGCGGGAGTGGCCCGGCCGATGGGAGCCGGGCCACTAGGCGGGCGCCGCAAGGGTGTTCGGTGCCGGTCGGGTATTCGGCGCGGGTCGGGCGTTCGGCGGCCAGGGTGCCGCCGTGGTGCTCGGCGAGGTCCCGGGCGATGGCCAACCCCAGCCCGGCGCCGCCGAGTTCGCGGCTGCGGGCGTCGTCGAGCCGGGTGAACCGCTCGAACACCCGCTCCCGGTCCGGCTCCGGGATGCCCGGGCCGTCGTCGCACACCTCCAGCACCACCCCGCCCTCCTCGACGGCGAGTCGGACCTCCACCAGGCCGTCCGCGTAGCGCTGGGCGTTGTCCACCAGGTTGGTGAGCAGCCTGGTCAGCCAGGTGCGGTTGCCCAGCACCCTTGCCTCGGACGCGAGTTCGGCCCGCAGCGGGACGCGGTCGGCGGGCCGGGCGTCCAGCACGTCGGCGAACAGCACGTCCAGGTCCAGGAGTTCGGTGGCGACCGGGTCGGCGGCGTCCAGCCGGGCCAGCAGCAGCAGGTCCGCGGCGAGGTCCTGCAGGCGGACGGTGTCCTGCAGGGCGTCGGCGAGCAGTTCCGGCCACAGTTCCGGGTCGGGATGGGCCAGGGCGACCTCCAGCTGGGTGCGCAGCACGGCGATGGGGCTGCGCAGTTCGTGCGAGGCGTCGGCGATGAAGCGGCGTTGGCGCTGCCCGGCGTCCTCCAGCCGGTCCAGGGTGGAGTTGACGGTGACGGCCAGCCGGGAGACCTCGTCCCCGGTGTCCGGCACCGGCACCCGGCGGTGCAGGTCGTGGCCGGTGATCTCGGCGACCTCGGAGCGGATCGCCTCCACCGGGCGCAGCGCCCGGCCGGTCACCCGCCAGGTCACCAGCGCCACCAGGGCGACCAGCAGCGGCAGTCCGACGGCGAGCGCGGCGGTGGCGGTCCGGTTGGCCGCGTCCACCGGGCCCAGCGAGACCGAGGCGTAGATGGTGACCTGCCCGTCCGGGCCGGAGACGGACGTCGAGACCACCCGCCGGCCGCTGCCGTCCACCAGCTTGACGATCTCCTGCTCGTCGCCCCGGCGCGGGAGCCGGCGCTCGAACGGCGTCACGCTGTCCTCGTCGAGGTCGGGGACGGACGGCGGGAGGGGGACCGGGGGGAGGGGCCGGGGCAGCGCGTCCAGGGTGGCCGAGATCAGGTTCCCCTCGGCGTCGAACACCCGGAGCGAACCGCCGCCGGGGTTCGAGATGACCGGCGGCAGGTGCTGGCGCACCGCCACCGCGGCCACCTCGTCGACCTGCCGGACGGCACTCTCCCGGACGTCCCGGGTCAGGTTGGCCTGCAGCACGCCGAGCAGCGCCAGCGCCGTCCCGCCCAGGGCGAGGGCCACCACGGCGGTGGCGGCGAAGGTCGCCCGGGCCCGCACCGAGCGCGGCACCAGGCGGCGCAGGGCGCGGCGCAGGGCCTGGTGCAGGGTTTGGCGCCGCGCCCGGTCAGCCACCGTCCACCGCCAGCCGGTAGCCCGCCCCGCGGAGCGTTCCGACCGCGCTGCGGCCGAACGGGGCGTCGATCTTCCGGCGCAGGGCGCTGATGTGCACCTCGACGATGTTGGGGTCGCCGTCGAACGCGGAGTCCCAGACGCTCTCCAGGATCTCCCGCTTGGACACCACCCCGCCGGACGCCCGGGCCAGGCACTCCAGCACCGCGAACTCCCTTGCGGTGAGCCGCACTTCGGTGCCCGCCCGGGTGCACGTCCGGCGGGCCGGGTCGATCGCCAGGTCGCCGAACTCCAGGGTCTGCGGCAGGCGGCGCCCGGTGCGGCGGACCAGGGCGCGCAGCCGGGCCACCAGCACCACGTACGAGAACGGCTTGGAGAGGAAGTCGTCGGCCCCCGTGTCCAGGGCCTCGGCCTCGTCGAGCTCGCCGTCCTTCGCGGTGAGCATCAGGATCGGGGTGTCGTCACCGGCCGCCCGCAGCCGGGCGCAGACCCGGTAGCCGTTCAGCCGGGGCAGCATGATGTCGAGCACGATCACGTCGTAGTCGTGCTCGGTCGCCGCCCACAGCCCCTCCTCGCCGTCGTGGGCGAGGTCGACGGCGAAGCCCTCGGCCCGCAGCCCGCGCTGCAGCGTGGCGGCGAGCCGCCGTTCGTCCTCCACCACCAGTACGCGCATGGGGGACAGCGTCGCAGGCGCCCGCCGGGACGGACAGGGCGGCTTCAGGTGGGCTTCAGGCGGGTGGCGGCATGCTGGGCGCCCGGCCGGACGGGATCGGTCCCCGGCCGCAGTCCCACGAGGGGGTCGCACCCACATGTCCGAACCGCAGTCGCCGGAGTTCGCGTCCGAGCCCGAGCCCGAGCCCGGACCCAAGCCCGGGCCCGCGTCCGAAGCCGCTTCCGGGCCGACCGAGTTGACCAAGTCCCCGCTGCCCGAGCCCACCGAGCCCGCCGGGGCCGCGCGGCGGCGTTCGTTGCGGCTGCCGCGGCGGCGCGAGGTGCGGTGGGTGCTGGGCGCCGCCGCGGTGGTCGTGCTGGGCGTGGTGGCCGTCGAGGCGGGGGCCGCGCTGGAGCGGCACCACGATCGCGGGAGGCCCGTGTTCGACCGGGCCCACGCCGTGAAGGTGCCGGGCGTCGAAGTCCCGGGCCTCCCCGGGCTGCCGGGTGCGCCCGGGACGCTGGTGGTCCGCGGCGAGGACGGCTCCGTCCGGGCCGTCGTCGGCGGCGACGGCGAGCTGCCGGAGGGCCCGTTCCGCCCCGGGGCCGACGGCCGCGCGGACGGGCGGCTCGCCCCCGCCGCGCTGCCGGCCGTCCCCGCCGACCAGGCGCTGGCCAAGGCCGCCGCGGCCGTCCCGGACGGCAAGGTGGCCGCGCTGGAGGTGGTCGGCCGCGAGGGCGGCGGCAGTTCCTGGGCGGTGGAGGTGCTCGGCGCGGACGGCGTCCGGCACCTGGTGACGGTGGACGGCACCGACGGGTCGGTCACCGGCAACACCGTCGCGGGCGGGCGCTGAGCCGTACCGCGGGCCGGGGTCAGTGGTGGTGGGCGTGGACCACCGCGTGGCCCCGGCCGCGGCCGATCAGCCAGCGGTTGACCGGGACGGTGACCACGAAGGCGAGCGCCAGCGAACCGGCCAGCGAGGCCCAGAACAGCGGCTGGCCGAGGCCCGCGTCCATCGCCCCGGGGACGGCCACCATGACGCCGTTGTCGATCAGCTCCATGACGAGGATCGACACGGTGTCGGCGGCCAGCGCGACCCTCAGCGCGTCCCGGAAGGGCAGCCCGGCCCGCAGCACGCCGCGCATGGTCAGCGCGTAGCCGAACACGAAGGCGAGCGCGACCGACAGCGCTACGGTCGCGCCGTTGTGCAGGCCGAGGCCGACGCCGATCACCTGCCCGAGCACCTCGCCGATGGCGCAGCCGGTGAGGCAGTGCAGCGTCGCCTGGGCGGCGGTGCGCCAACTGGCGCCGGGGTGGACGTGCGGGTGGCCCGCGTGGCCCGCGTGGTGCTCGTGTCCGGCGTGCGCGCTGTGCTCCATGACGGCCCTCCTCGTCCGGTCGGGTGGGTTCCCCGGTCGCCATGAACGTTATACCCCCCAGGGGTATTCCGAACCGGCTTCCGGGGTCCTCCTGCCCAGGGCCGTCAGGAGCCCGCCGTCAGCCCTTGTCCGCCTTGCCGAGCACCGTCACGTCGAGGCGGTCGGCTGCGTAGTCCGCGCGGATCACCTTCTTGTCGAACTTGCCGACCGAGGTCTTCGGCACCGACTCGATCAGCGACCAGCGCTCCGGCAGCTGCCAGGAGGCGACCCGCTCGGCCAGGAAGGCCCGCAGCTCGGGGAGCCCGGCGGTGGCGCCGGGGCGCAGCACCACGGTGGCCAGCGGGCGCTCGCCCCACTTCTCGTCCGGGACGGCCACCACGGCGGCCTCGGCGACCTCGGGGTGGGCCATCAGGTGGTTCTCCAGCGCGACCGAGCTGATCCACTCGCCGCCGGACTTGATCACGTCCTTGGCCCGGTCGGTCAGGGTCAGGTAGCCGTCGGCGGTGATGGTGCCGACGTCGCCGGTGCGCAGCCAGCCGTCGGGGCTGAACTTGTCCTCGGGCGCCTCGGCCTCGTTGCCCGCGCCGCCGAAGTACGCCCCGGCGATCCACGGCCCGCGCACCTCCAGCTCGCCCTCGGCGACGCCGTCGTGCGGCACCGCCTCGCCGCCGGGGCCGATCAGCCGGGCCTGCACCGAGGACGGGAAGACGCCCTGGGTGACCCGGTACGCCCACTCCTCCTCGCCGGTGACGCCGGCCGGCGGGTGGGCGACGGTGCCGAGCGGGGAGGTCTCGGTCATGCCCCAGGCGTGGATGACCCGGATGCCGTGCCGCTCCTCGAAGGCCTTCATCAGGGCGGGCGGACAGGCCGAGCCGCCGATGACGACGGTCTCCAGGGTGGAGGTGTCGTAGTCGCCCGCGTCCAGCTCGTCCAGCAGGCCGGTCCAGATGGTCGGGACGGCGGCGCCGAAGGTCGGCTTGACCCGGTCGATCATCGCGGCGAGCGGCGCGGGCTGCAGGAAGCGGTCCGGCATCAGCAGGCTCGCGCCGGTCATGAACGCCGCGTGCGGGATGCCCCAGGCGTTGACGTGGAACATCGGGACGACCGGCAGCACGGTGTCGCGGGCGGTCAGGCCGAAGCTGGAGGCGGCGATGATCTGCATCGAGTGCAGGTAGATCGAGCGGTGGCTGTAGACCACGCCCTTGGGGTCGCCGGTGGTGCCGGAGGTGTAGCAGAGCGCGGCGGCCTGCTTCTCGTCGATGTCGGTCTGCCACGGGTAGTCGGTCGGCCGCCCCGCGAGCAGTTCCTCGTAGTCGTGCACCGTCCCGCCGAACCCGGCCAGCAGCGCCGGGTCGTACGCCCCGGCCACCACGACGTGCTCGACCGTCCCGGCCAGCTGCGGCAGCACCGCGGCCAGCAGCGGCAGCACCGAGCCGTTGACGATCACCACCCGGTCCGCGGCGTGCTCGACGATGTAGACCAGCTGGTGGGCGGGCAGCCGCAGGTTCAGGGTGTGCAGGACGGCGCCCATCGACGGTATCGCCAGGTACGCCTCCTGGTGCTCGGTGTTGTTCCACATCAGGGTGCCGACCGGCTCGCCCCCGGCTACCCCGAACTCCTCGCGCAGGGCGTGCGCGAGCTGGGCGGCGCGGGCCCCGACCTCGGCGAAGGTGCGCACCACGGGGCCGTCCTCGGTCCAGGTGGTGACGGTCGACCGGCCGTGGATGGTGGACCCGTGCTGCAGAATTCGGGCGACGGTGAGCGGAACGTCCTGCATCGTGCTGTACACGCGGGTCCTCCTTGACCGGCCGGCACGTTGCTACCCGTAGGTAGCAAGCGATTCCCCCGATTGTTTCCCCGGTGCGCCCCCGCTGTCAGCAGTCGCAACCGAGATGAGACCGAGCCCTTCCCCGCAGGTCGCGGCGCGTGTCCGCCCGGGTCCGGGGCGTGGCGGTGCGGCGGGCCGGGCGCGCACCCCGTCCGAGCGGCGGGCCGGGCGCGCTCCCGCGCCCTCCCTCCCGGTCCCCTACCCGCTCAGCGGGCGACCGGACCGTCCAACTGGTCGCGGTCCACGGTCAGCGCGGCGCCGCCGTACGTCTCCTGGACGTTGCCGCGGTACTGGTGGATCCGGGCGTGGTCGGCCCACAGGTCGTCGCCGAGGCGGCCCGCGCCGTCGGTGGTGGTGGCCCGGTCGTCCCAGCGGGCGTACCAGACCGCGTCCGGCAGCGGCGCGCTCCCGGCCCGGGCGGCGGCGGCCAGGTCGGCGATGCCCGCGTCGGTGGAGGAGTAGAAGCCGGAGCGGAAGCCCGCCCGGTGCAGGGCCTGCGTCCAGCCGACGGTGAAGTCCGTCACCGCCTGGCTGCACGCCGAGTCGCCGCGCGGGTACGCCTCGATGTCCAGGTAGACGGGGGTGCCGGTGCGCAGCCCGAGGTCCTTCACCGCGCGCACCGCCTCGGCCGCCTCCTCCTTGCCCTGCTGCACCGCCTTCGCCGGGTCGATCCGCTGCGTCTTGCCGCTCGCCGCCATGCAGGGCGCCTGCCGCCCGACGTGGGTCGGGACCAGCTGCCAGCCCATCGCCCGGACCTCGCGCACCCAGGCCGCGGTCAGCCGGGGCTGCGGGCAGGCCCGCTGCCGACCGCTGGTGTAGATCCCGACCGCGCCGTACGGGGAGGTGCCCCACCAGGCGCGCATGGTCTCCAGCGGGGGCGCGGTGCAGGCGTCGAACCCGGCGCCGGTGAACACCTCGGCGGGCAGCGGGGCCCGACGCGAGCGCAGCGGGTCGGGCAGCACCGTGCGGCTCAGCCGGACGGGCGGCGGCTCGGCGGCCGACCCGGTGGCGGTCGCGGCGTTCGTGGCGGCGGTCGCGGCGTTCACGGCGGTCGCGGCGGCCGTCAGCGGGGCGGCCTGGTGCGCCACGGCGGGCAGCCGTTGGGCGGCGAGCTCGGGGGCGAGCTGCTGCTGTTCCTGCCGCGGCTGCTGTTCCTGCCGTGGTTCGGTGGCGGACGCGGGTCGGGCTCCGGCCCGGGCGGGGGCGGCCGACGGGCCGGCCGCCAGCATTCCGACGGCCTCCTGGTCGGTGGCGAGCAGCAGGACGAGTGACGCGGCCGTCAGGGCCGCCGGGCCGAGGTAGCGCATCCCTCCAGGACTACTGACGCGGCGCCGGACCGTCCGGCAGGACACGCCGCCGGGGGCGTCGGGTCACCCGGGTGGCGCTGCGACACAGGCCGCCGGTAACCGTCTTTGACCATTTCCACTCCTTACGCCAAACTCGATCACATGTCAGGAGCCTCCCTCACCGCAGAAAGCACAAGCGAACTCCCGGGCATCGCCTCCATTTCCAAGGTTGATTCCGGCGCGGTCCGGACACGGCCGCACGGTGGGCGGCGGCAGCGGCAGCGGCAGCAGCGCTGGCGCCTGGGGAGCGTGCCGGCGCCGGTGCTGTGCCTGGTGTCGATGCTGGCCGTGCAACTCGGCGTGGCCGCGTCCAAGCCGCTGTTCGGGGTGCTGGGCGTGGCGGGGGCGACCTTCCTGCGGATCTCCTTCGCCGCCGTGGTGCTGCTCGCCGTCACCCGCCCCCGGCTGCGCGGCCGCAGCCCGCGCGACCTGGCGATGGCCGGGCTGCTCGGCGTCGCCTCCGCCGGAATGACCCTGCTGTTCGCGGGCGCCGTCGACCGGCTGCCGATGGGCACCGCCGCCACCATCGAGTTCCTCGGCCCGCTGGCCGTCGCCCTGGTCTTCGCCCGCCGCGCCGGGCACGTGCTGTGGGCGGCGCTGGCCGCGGCGGGCGTCGCCCTGCTCACCCTGCTGGGCGGCGACGGGGGCGGGGGCGGCCTCGACCCCGTCGGCCTGGCCTGCGCGTTCGGCGCGGCGGCCTGCTACGCCGGGTACATCCTGTTCACCGACAAGGTCGGCGCGGCCTTCAAGGGCTTCGAGGGCCTGGCGGTCTCGTTCACCATCGGCACCGTGGTGCTCGCCCCGTTCGGTGCCGCCGAGGCGGTGCACGGCCTGGCCGGATCCGGCTCCCCCGCCCTGCTGCTGCTCGCCGTCGCGGGCGTCGCCCTGCTCTTCCCGGTGCTGCCGTACGCGCTGGAGATGACCGCACTGCGCCGGATGTCGCAGCGGGTGTTCAGCGTGGTCGTCAGCCTCGACCCGGCGGTCAGCGCCCTGGTCGGACTGCTGGTGCTCGGCCAGGTGCTGGGGCTGCCGCAGGTGCTGGGCATCTGCTGCGTGGTCGCCGCCAGCGTGGGGGCGACGCTCACCGCACGCCGCTGAGGCGGCCCGCGGCCCGGCCGCCTCGCCACCTCGCCGCCTCGCCGCCCGTGAACGCCTCGGGGGCGCGGCGGCCGCCGTTGCGGCACCGCGCCCCCGAGGGGTGGTGATCGTCGTCGTTCGTCGTGTGCCCCGAGGCGGTGACCCTTTCCACTCCCGGGTGCCCCGGCGGTCCGTGCTCCGTCCGGTCCGGCGCCCCCGCCGGTCCGTCCGCACGTCCCGTCGGAGGGTCAGTACGAGTAGACCGGCGCGAAGACGAAGTTGAAGTTCTTGTCGGACTGGTCGGCGTAGACGAAGCCCGAGTTGTCCTTCACCCCGAGCGTGTTGTTCTGGTTCGACGCACCGGCGCCGGTCGCCGTCTGCTGGGTGGAGCTGTAGTTGCCGTCGACCGATCCGAAGATGTTGCCGCTGCCGAAGTTCGAGACCACGCCGCTGTTCGAGCCGTGGTCGGCAGCCGCACCGTTGTCGGCCGCCGCGGCACCCGCCCCGGCCAGCAGCAGACCCGCCGCGAGTGGGACGGACGCGACCAGCGCGGCCAGGCGTGTGGTGCGGAAGCGCGCCATGCGTTTTCCTCCGTGGTTCTTGCCGGTACTGCCAGGTGAAAGGTGTTCCGGAGTCCGTGGCCAGACGATCCTCCGGGGGCTGCGACGCCGAGGGACAGACTTCCGCAACAAATCGACAAAGCACCAGCACCGCCGAGCCTTTTCCCCCGTTAGCGTGACGCGGTGGCAGTGGCGCATAATCCCGGGCCGATCGGTTCGTCGACAGACACACCGCCCACCAGCTGCCGTTTCGCCCGGACGGCGGCAGCGGGAGCCCCGTCCGGGCGGGCGCGCGGACGGGGTTTCCGGCGAGTCGTGCGAGCCCCTGGGCGCACGAACGGTCAGTTCACGCCCCGTTCGGGTGCGATGGCCTCACGAAGTCGATATTTCGCCATTCCGCGAAATCCTCATACCATCCGGATGACTGAATATGATGGTCGGCAGATATCCCCGGTGCACCGCGCCTCCCCCGGTGCACCGCGCCTCCCCGGGCTCACCGCACCTTCCCGGGGTTACAGCACCTTCCCGGGGTTGAGGATGCCCAGCGGGTCGAACGCCGCCTTGATCCGGCGCTGCAGCTCCAGCCCGACCGGGCCGAGCTCCCGGGCCAGCCACTCGCGCTTCAGCAGGCCGATGCCGTGCTCACCGGTCACCGTCCCGCCCAGCTCCAGGCCGAGCGCCATGATCTCGTCGAAGGAGCGCCGGGCCCGGGCCGTCTCGTCCTCGTCCCGGGCGTCGAAGATCACCACCGGGTGGGTGTTGCCGTCCCCCGCGTGCGAGACCACGCCGATGGTCAGCCGGTGCCGGTCGGCGATCTCCGCGACGCCGTTCAGCATCGCGGCCAGCGCGCTGCGCGGCACCGCCACGTCGTCGATCATCGTGGTGCCCAGCCGCTCCAATGCGGGCAGCGACAGGCGCCGGGCCTGCAGCAGCAGCTCGGACTCCGCCCGGTCCTCGGCCGGCACCACGGCGGTCGCCCCGGCCGCGGCGCACAGCTCCCCGACCGCGGCCAGCCGCTCCCGCCGGTCCGGGCCGTCGAAGGCCACCAGCAGCAGCGCCCTGGTCGACTCCGGCAGCCCCATCCGGGCCATCTCGTTCACCGCCCGGACGGTGGTGGCGTCCATCAGCTCCATCAGCGAGGGCGTGTGCCCGGCCGCCACCACCTCGCACACCGCCTCCCCCGCGGCGTCCACGGAGTCGAACTCCGCGGCCAGCACCAGCTGCGGCCCCGGCGCGGGCCGCAGCGCGAGCACCGCCTCGACCACCACGCCCAGCGTGCCCTCCGAGCCGACCAGCAGCCGGGTCAGGTCGTACCCGGCGACGCCCTTCGCGGTGCGCCGCCCCGTCCGCAGCAGCTGCCCGTCGGCCAGCACCACGTCCAGTCCGAGCACGTACTCGCTGGTCACGCCGTACTTCACGCAGCACAGGCCGCCCGCGCCGGTGCCGATGTTGCCGCCGATGGTGCAGGACTCCCAGCTCGACGGGTCCGGCGGGTAGGCCAGGCCCAGGGCCTCGGCGGCGCGGGACAGTTCGGCGTTGACCACGCCCGGCTGCACCACGGCGATCCGGTCGACCGGGTCGATGCGCAGGATCCGGTCCATCCGGGTCAGCGACAGCAGGACGCAGCCGTCCACCGCGTTCGCCCCGCCCGACAGGCCCGTCCGGGCGCCCTGCGGCACCACCGGCACCCGCAGTTCGGTCGCCGTCCGCAGCACGAACTGCACCTGCTCGACCGTCTCCGGGAAGACCAGCACCGCCGGGTCCCCCGCCGCGCAGAACCCGGCCATGTCCCGCGCGTACGCGGCCGTCACGTCCGGATCGACCGCGACCGCCCCGTCCGGCAGACCCGCCCGCAGCCGTTCGACCAACCCACTCACGGCAACCTCCACTCGACTCGTCCGCACTCTCCTCCCCCTCGCCCGTCCGGACAACCGCCCGCCGCCCCCTCCCGCGGTGTCGGTCCGCTCCGGCACCCTGGTCCCATGCGCGCACCCCGGATCCAGTGCCCCGACTGCGACCGCCCGGTCGCCCTCATGCCCACCCGCCGCACCGGCTACGGCGTCGTCCACGACCACAAGCGCGACCGCCGCTCCCTCACCCTCTGCACCGCCAGCATGCGCCAACTCCCCCTCGCCGAGGCCACCCTGTGGCAGGACGCCCTCCCCGGCCTCCCCGCCCCGGACGTCCCGCCCACCCTGTTCTGAGCCCGCCGGGGGCTGGTCACCCCCTGGGGCCCCGGGTAGCGTCCCGTCCCGAAGGCCAGCACCCAGGGGGGACGCGCATGGCGCACACCGGCACCACCCAGTACCAGTACCTGGAGTCGCTCGACTCCACCCGCATCCTGCGGCCCCGGCCCGGGGAGCCGGACGGCGAGTACGCCGAGGAGGCGCACCTGCAGGTCTTCACCGAGGTGCTGATGACACTGGCGCTCGGCCGCACCGTCGTCGTCCCGCAGTCGTACGCCTTCGACTCGTACGCGTTCCTGCGCGTCGCCACCGACGTCCTGCGGGCCAGGACCGGCGCCGCCGCCGACCACCACCCGTTCCGGGTCCACCTGCACGGCGCCCGGTCCTACCGGGAGGCCGTCGACCAGATGCTCGCCCGGGCCCGGACCGCCGACCCCGCGCAGCCGTTCCTCAGCCGCCTGCTGCCCGAGCTCAACGACCCCGCCGCGCACGACCTCGACCCCGGCGAACTGCACGAACACGCCGCCGACTTCGAACGGCTGCGCCGGGCCCCGTGGCTGGACGACGAGCGGGCCGCCGGGCTGCGGCTGATCGCCGACGAGTTCGACTGGCCGCCCGTCGACGCCAGGCCCCCCGCCCGCACGTACCGGCTGGGCGAACTGGTGGTCGGCGCGGCCGACCCGTCCTCGCCGATGGGCCGCTCCGCCGCGAACCTGCCGGAGCAGCAGCGGGACGTCCACGCCGCTCTGGCCGCCGCGATCCGCCTGCTCGGCACCGACCGCCCGGAGTCCTTCGACAACCGCAGCCGGCTGCGCCTGCCGCTCCCCTGGCCCGGCGACCCCGACGGGCGCAGCCCCGCGCAGATCATCGGCGACCCCGAGACGCTCGCCCTGCTCGTCGAGTTCGTCGACACCCTCTACAACGTCATCGTGGTCGACTCCATCGGCGTCGCCGACGCCACCCTCTCCACCGACCTCGCCCTGGACGAGCACCGGCTGACCGGCCGCGCCGTCGCCCAGGAACTCGCCCTCGCCCAGTACCGCTCCCGGACCCACCCCACCGCCTGGCTGCCCCCGGCACCCGCCGCGGAGGGGACGCCCCCGCTGTTCAGGATCGAACTCGACGCCGCCGCCGCACTCACCGACGACCAGGCCCGCGCCCGGCTCGCCGCCCTGCGCGCCAACGCCACCGACGCGGTCGCCGCCCTGCTGCGGGCCCGGGCCGAACCCCGCGCCAGGTCCCCGTTCTGGCGGGGCGTCGACGCGCTGCGCGCCGCCGAGGACCAGCGGGCCGCCCGGGCCGCGCTCGACGCCCACCTGGCCCACGTCGCCACCCTCGTCGGCAGCGGGGTCGCGGTCTCCACCCGCGGCGGCTCCCTGGTCGAGATGGCCCTGACCGCCGCGGGCGCCGTGGGCCCCGCCCTCGCCACCGAGGCGTGGCACCTGCCCGGCCTGCTCAGCTACTCGGCGACCGCCGTCGGCGCGGTCGGCAGCCTGGTCTACGGCAAGACCAAGCAGGCCGCCGCCGGACGCCGCCGCACCAGGGGGACCGCGTGCGCACTGGGGCGGGTCGTCGACGTGAGAGGCTGACCGCCATGACCGCCACGCCCCCCGGGCCGGACAGGAACGGGGCCGAAGACCGGGACGCCATCCGGCGCACCCGCGAGGTCCTCGCCTACCGCAACCGCTTCGTCGACGTCTACGACGACGAGGTCGCCTTCCCGAACGGCACCGACGGCCGCTACCTGCGGATCCACCACCGCGGCGAGGGCCACGGCGTGGTGGTCCTCCCCGTCCGCGACGGGGCCGTCGGCCTGGTGCGCACCTACCGCTACCCCCTCGGCCGCCTCCAGTGGGGCCTGCCCCGCGGCTTCTCGCACGGCGCCGACCCGCTGGTCACCGCCCGCGCCGAACTCCACGAGGAACTCGGCGTCCCCGAAGCCGAGTTCACCCTCCTCGGCACCATGACCCCCGACTCCGGCCTGCTCGCCGACCCCGTCGCCGTCGTCCACGCCACCGTCACCACCACCCCCGGCGCCCCCCTCACCCCCGAAGAGGTCACCGAGTCCCGCTGGCTCCCCCTCCCCGACCTCCCCCACTGGATCACCACCGGCCACCTCGACGACGCCCTCACCCTCGCCACCCTCACCCTCGCCCGCGCCCACGGCCTCCTCCCGCCCTAACCCCGGCCCCAGGCCCCAGGCCCCCGGCCCCCGGGAACGGCGACGGCCCCCGACCGCATCGCTGCTGGTCGGGGGCCGTTCTCGCGCGGAGGGTGTGGGATTTGAACCCACGGTGGCGCGAAGCCACGACAGTTTTCAAGACTGGTCCCTTAGGCCGCTCGGGCAACCCTCCTCGGCGGAGGCCAGCCTAACGGGTCGGAGCGGCCCGGGTGCACACCGTTTCCGGGGCGGGAGGGGTGCGGGAGGGGTGGGGGTCAGTTGTCGCCCTTGCGTTCGCCGAGGGTGACGGTGGTCTTGGCGGGCTTGCCGTCGCGGGTGTACTCGACCTCGACCTTCTCGCCGGGCTTGTGGGTCCAGATCTCGCTGACCAGGGTGGGGCCGCTGTCGATGGCGATGCCGCCGAGCTTGGTGATGACGTCACCGGGCTTGAGGCCGGCCTGGTCGGCGGGGCCGCCGGGGGTGACGGCGGGGGTGCCCTGGACGGGGGTGGTGGAGATCTGGGCGCCGTCGCCCTTGTAGCTGTCGTTGCGCAGGACGCCGAGGATCGCGTAGACGGGGGTGCCGTCCTTGATCAGGGTCTGGGCGACCCACTTGGCCTGGTTGATCGGGATGGCGAAGCCGAGGCCGATGGAGCCGGCCCGGCCGGTGCCGCTGGTGTTGGACTGGATCGCGGAGTTGATGCCGATGACCGAGCCGGAGGCGTCGAGCAGCGGGCCGCCGGAGTTGCCCGGGTTGATCGAGGCGTCGGTCTGCAGGGCGTTCATGTAGGAGGCCTGCGCGCCGGTCTCGTCGCCGGAGGCCACCGGGCGGTCCTTGGCCGAGACGATGCCGGTGGTGACGGTGCCCTCCAGGCCGTAGGGGGCGCCGATGGCGATGGTGGCGTCGCCGATGGCGACCTTGTCGGAGTCGCCGAGCGGCAGCGGGGTGAGCTTGTCGGTGGGCGGGTCGTCCAGGCGGACGACGGCGACGTCGTAGCCCTGGGCGCGGCCGACGACGGAGGCGCTGTAGGAGGAGCCGTCGGAGAACTTGACGGTGAGCTTGCCGCCGTCGGCGGCGGGGGCGACCACGTGGTTGTTGGTCAGGATGTGGCCCTCGGTGTCGAAGACGAAACCGGTGCCGGTGCCGGACTCGCTGGAGCCCTCGGCCTTGATGGTGACGGTGGACGGCAGCGCCTTCGCGGCGATCCCGGCGACGGACTCGGGGGCCCGGTCGAGGTTCTGGTGGGTGTTGCCGACCGTGACGGTGGTGCTGTTGTGGCTGGCGCTGCTGCTGCCGCCGCCCTTGCCGTTGTCGGTGACGGAGGCGCCGATCGCGCCGCCCGCCAGGCCCGCGACCAGGGCGACGGCCGCGACCAGGGCGATCAGCGAGCCGCGCTTGCGCTTGCCGGGTCCGCCCGCGCCGGGCTGCGGGGCGGTGCCCCACGGCTCGCCGGGGCCGCCGGTGCCGGCGCCGCCGATGGCGTCCCCGCCGGTCGGGTGGCCCCAGCCGCCGACCGGGTGGCCGGCGCCGAACGGGTGCTGCGGCTGCTGCGGGGCGTTCGGGTCGCCGGGCGCGGCCTGGCCGTCCTGGAGGAGCGGCGCGGGCAGCGCCGGAACGAACGGCGCCGGGGCCGCGATCGCGGTGGTGGCCTCGTCCGGGCGGGCGTACGGGCTGACCGGCTCGTCCGGGCGGGCGTACGGGCTGACCGGCTCGTCCGGGCGGGCGTACGGATTGGCGGGGACGGGGGCGGGCGCGGGCGCGGGGGCCGGTGCCGCGGCGGGCGCCTCGGGCACCTTGCCGAGCTGCATGGTCCGCTCGGCCGCGGGCAGCACCGGCGGCGGCGCGTCCAGGTAGGACGGCACGGGGGCCGGGGCGGGGGCCGGGGCCGGGGCGGAGGCGGCGGGCGTACCGGACCCGGCGGTCACCGCCTCGGTGCCGGTGGGCCCGGTGGCCTTCTCCGGCGGGGTGGTACCACTCGCGTGCTCGGTGCTCACGGACGACCTCCATCGCTGAACAGAACCTTCGGCCGCGAACCGCGGCGCCGGGGTCACGGTCCTCAACCTCGGGGCACAGTTTTTCCTATACCGGATTCGGACACCGTAAGCGGCCCCCTGAAGAAATCATGAGAAGCCTTAGGCCGTCCTGACATGCCCACCGGCGGTCCCGCGATGCGGACGGCTCCGCCCCCGGTCTTGGCGTTCCCCCGGTCGGAGGCTAGCCTGTCGCTCCTGTAAACCGAAGAACGTCGCGGGAGCTTGGACCAGCCAGGCTGAGAGTGCGCCGGTTCGACCGTGGGGCAGGGCGGTGACGCCACCCCGGCCGAGGGAGCGCTGACCGCCGGAACCTGTCCGGGTAATGCCGGCGTAGGGAGTATCGGCCATGACGGCTGTTCCGTCTGCCCAGTTGTCCGAGCGCGCCGCCGAGGTGCGCACCGAGGCCCCGCTGACCCTCGACACCGCCCCGCCGCGCACCCTGGACTTCCGGGCGCTGTTCGCGCTGTGGGCGAACCTCGGGGTGAGCCTGATCGGCTTCACCAGCGCCGCGACGGTGCTCGGCGCGTCCGGCCAGGAGCTGGGCTTCGCGGCCGCCGTGACGGCGATCGTCGCGGGCACTGTGATCGGCACCGCGATGCTGGCGGTGGCGGCCCTGGTGGGCGCCCGGACCGGCGCCCCGGCGATGACGGTGCTGCGCGGCCTGTTCGGCACCCGGCTGTCGTACGTGCCGACGGTGCTGAACATCGTGCAGTGCG
Organism: Kitasatospora phosalacinea; assembly: GCF_000717185.1. Taxonomy (GTDB): domain Bacteria; phylum Actinomycetota; class Actinomycetes; order Streptomycetales; family Streptomycetaceae; genus Kitasatospora; species Kitasatospora phosalacinea_A. The sequence goes on from NZ_JNYE01000002.1 coordinate 67,118, forward strand.
TCGGCTGGGGCGTGTACGAGCTGACGGTGGTGGCCTGGGGCGCGCAGACCGTGTCCGGCACCGCGGGCTGGCGCTGGCTGTTCGTGCTGCTGGCGGGCGTGCTGACCACGGTGCTGACGATCTGGCCGCTGGGCGCGATCGCGGTGCTGCGCAAGTACGTGGCGGTCGCGGTGGGCGCGGCGATGGTCTACTTCACGGTGCAGTTCGCCCGGCAGGGCTTCCCGGACCCGGGCGCGGGCAACTGGCACGGCTTCCTGCACGCGACGGACGCGGTGATCGCGGTGTCGGTGTCGTTCGTGCCGCTGGCCGCGGACTACACCCGGCACGCGCGCAGCTCGTCGAAGGCGTTCTGGGCGACGTTCTCCGGCTACTCGGTGGCCCAGGTGTGGTGCTACGTGCTGGGCGTGGTGGCGCTGCTGCAGTCGGGCGGGGACGAGGGCCGGATCTTCGAGTCGTTCACCGGCGTCGCGGCGGGCTGGGCGTTCCTGCTGGTGCTGGTGCTGCGGGAAACCGACCAGTCGTTCGCGAACGTGTACTCGACGGCGATGTCGGTCCACAACCTGTGGCCGCGGGTGGACCGCCGGGTGCTGACCGGCGGGATCGGCGTGCTGGTGACGGTGCTGGCGCTGCAGATCAAGGAGTTCACCGACTCGTACTACGGGTTCCTGGGGCTGATCGGCTCGGTGTTCGTGCCGCTGTTCGCGGTGCTGGCGGCGGACTACTTCCTGGGCGCGGGCCGGCGTGGCTGGAACCTGGAGCAGGACGCCCCGGCGCGCTGGGTGATGCTGCTGCCGTGGGCGGTGGGCTTCGCGGTGTACCAGCTGCTCGCCCCGTCCGCGATCGGCGGCTGGTGGACCGGGTTCTGGGCGGACGTCCAGCGGGCGGTGCACTTCACCCCGCAGTCGTGGACCTCGGCCTCGCTGTTCTCGTTCCTGGTGGCGGCGCTGGCCACCCTCGCGGTGACGGCGCTGGAGCGACCGGGGGCGGCCGGGCGCTCCTGAGGCGACCGGCTGTTCACCCGCCCGTCGCCGTGCCGGGGGACGGCGGCCACCGGGCGCCGCGTACGGTGGTCGGCGTGGACACCCAGCACAGCGCGGCCGGTCCGGCCGCCGCCCGGACGGGCCGCGTCGAGCGTTCGGCGGTCAAGGTGATCGCCCACCGGGGTTCCTCGGCGGCGCTGCCGGAGCACACCGAGGAGGCGTACCGGCGGGCGCTGGAGGAGGGCGCGGACGGGCTGGAGTGCGACGTCCGGGTCACCGCCGACGGGCAGTTGGTGTGCGTGCACGACCGCACGGTGGAGCGGACCTCGGACGGGCGGGGCACGGTGTCGGCGATGACGCTGGCCCAGCTCTCCGCGCTGGACTTCGGCTCGTGGAAGCACCCGGGGGAGCCGCGGCGCAGCTCGGTGCTCACCCTGGAGCGGCTGCTGGAGCTGGTCGCGGACGCCGGGCGGCGGGTGGAGCTGGCGATCGAGACCAAGCACCCGGTGCGGTACGCGGGCCGGGTGGAGGCCGAACTGCTGCGGGTGCTGGACCGGTTCGGGCTGCTGCCGGCCTCGCCGGAGGATTCGGCGGTGCGGGTGATGAGCTTCTCCGAGCTGGCCCTGCACCGCGTCCGGCGGGCCGCCCCGGCGGTGCCCCGGGTGTACCTGTGGGAGCGGCGGCTGCCGGTGCTGGGCCGGACCAGGGCGCTGCCGGGGGGTGCGGCGGTCGCCGGGCCGGGCATCGAGCTGGTGCGGCGCGACCCGGGCCTGGTGACGGCGCTGCGCCGGGCCGGGCACCCGGTGCACGTGTGGACGGTGGACCGGCCGGAGGACGTCGAGCTCTGCCTGGAGCTCGGCGTGGCGGCGCTGATCACCAACCGTCCGGCCGAGGTGCTGGCCCAGCTCGGCCGCTGAGGCCGGGGCCGGGGCTGGAGCCGGAGCCAGGGCCGGGGCTGGAGCCGGAGCCAGGGCCGGGGCTGGAGCCGGAGCCAGGGCCGGGGCTGGAGCCGGAGCCAGGGCCGGGGCCGGGGGCCCTCGGGCGGCCCCCGCGGGTGGCACCCGGCGCCCAATCGCGTGACAGGAATACCGAACGGGGTATTTCCGGGCGGCGTTTCCCGCCGATCACCGCCGCTGAACGTGAGACACCCCTCACCTTTTGCCCGCGGTCCGTGCGGATGTCGTTAATGCCGCCATCGGATCGTCGAACGCCCGTTTCCGACGCATTACCGGCGGGCATCCATCCCTCGGCAGAAGCTGAAGGAGGTCCGGGGGTGGCGTTGATGGTGGCGCGAGCTGTGCCAGTTCAGGCCGGGTCGACCTCATCGGCCATGGCGGTTCCGCACGGGCCGGCCAGTGTTTCGACCGCGCGGCGCCGGCTGCGCAGCGACCTCGGCGACCGGTCGATACCGGAAGCGGTGATTGACGACGCGGTGTTGATCCTCTCCGAACTGCTCAGCAATTCCTGCCGGCACGCGAGACCGCTGGAGCACGACGGCGGCGCGCTCGGCCAGGAGGTGGAGAGCGGTACGGTGCTGGTGAGTTGGCAGATGCGCGGGGACGGCCTGCTGACCCTGGAGGTGACGGACGGCGGGGCGGCGACCCGGCCGGTCCCGGCCAGCCCGTCGGTGACGGCGCACGGCGGCCGGGGCCTGAGCATCGTCGGCAAGCTCGCCCGGGACTGGGGCGTGCGGCACGCACCCGGTCAGGTGACGGTGTGGGCGGAGCTCCCGGCGTCCGGGCAGGTCGCGGGCGGCGGGCGGCGGCGCAGCGCCTGAGCGGGGCCCGGGCGGGGCCGTCCGGGCGAAGTAGGCTGCCCGGTGCAACGTCCGACGTCCCCGGGAGAGCCGCACCATGGCCAAGAAGGCCGCGAAGAAGCAGCCCAGCCAGTCCACCGCCGTCGAGGGCGAGGTCCCGGTCGTCGGGGCGCGCGAGGCGTGCCCGTGCGGTTCGGGCCGCCGCTACAAGGCGTGCCACGGCCGCCAGGCGGCGCACGCGGTGCAGGAGTTGGTGCACCGCCCGTTCGAGGGCCTGCCGGGCGAGGCCGACTGGGTGGCCCTGCGCGAGCTGGTCCCGGCCGCCACGGTGCCGCTGGCGCTGGCCGCCGGGGTGGCCGAGGAGGCCGTCGGTGACGTCCCGTCGGTGACGCTGGCGACGGTCCTGCCGCTGGCCTGGCCGGCCCTGCGCCGCCCGGACGGGTCGATCCTGCTGGGCCTGCAGACGCAGTCCTCCTCGGGCGACCTGAGCCGTGACCTGGCGGACGCGCTGGAGCTGGCGCTGGGCACCGAGCCGGGCACCCCGGTGCCGGCCCGCCGGACCAACCCGGGCGGCCGCCGCCTGCAGGAACTGCTGGACACCGCGGCCGCGTTCGAGCCCGAGGTGCACACCGGCTTCGAGTTCTGGCTGGAGGACGCCGAGGCGGCGACCGGCGAGGTGGCGGCCTCGCTGGAGCGGGCCAACGCCTCCGCGATCCCGACCGAGAAGCTGGCCGGGGTGGACTCCGCGTACTGGTGCGGCACCCCGGACAAGAACCACCTGCGCTGGGTGATGACCGTCCCCGAGGAGCAACTGCTGGACGCGCTGGCCCGGCTGTCGGCGGCCGGGGACGGCTCGCTGGGCGAGGGCACCAAGCTGGTGGGCTCGTTCCGGGCGCACGGCCTGACCGTCCCGGTGTGGGACCTGCCGGTGGAGATGACCGCCGCGGAGGTGGAGAAGCCCGCCGTGGAGTTCGCCGCGAAGCTGGCCGAGGTGCTGGCCGCGCCCGCGCCGCTGACCGCGGAGGAGCGCCGGGCCCGGGCCAACCTGGTGAGCCGTCAGGTCACCCTGAACTAGGCCGGAGTGACCCGCGTCACATTTTCCGCCGTCCTCCGGAGGGTCCCGGAAATCCCAAGGGCCTTTCGGCGTGGACAAATTGGCGCGGAGCCGGATCTTTGTTACTGTTTGAACAGTCCGACCGCTGGTGCATCCCCCGTCGCCAGCGGTCGGACATTTTCCGTTCCGGGGCCTGCCGCCCCGCACGCCTGACGGGGCATCACCGGAAAGCGGCTCAGCGCTGCGGCAGCGCGACCGCGCTGGCCGTGATCAGCCCGCCCAGCAGCGTCCCGACCTCCGGCAGCCAGGGCCGCCCCGGCCCCGGCCGGCGCACCCAGTGCACCGGCCCCGCCCCCGTCCGGGACGGCGGCAGCACCAGGTACCCGCCCGGCCCGTGGTAGCGCAGCACGCCCGGCACCCACGGCCGCTCGGCCAGCAGCCCGCCCAGCTCCGGCAGCGTGTACGGCGCGGTCAGCAGCACGAACCGGCCCGGCGTGCCGAGCACCGGACCGCACGGGACGCCGATCTCCTCCAGGTGCCGCAGCAGCCACGGCCCGGCCGGGCGCGGCAGGCTCACCGCGCCCAGCGCCCGCCCGGTCGCCACCAGCACCGGGGCGCCCGGGGCACGCCGCTCCCACCACCAGCGCACCATCCGCGGGTCGGTGGTGGCCGCCTCCAGCGGCGGGTCGTCCGGGTGCCCGCCGGGCACCGCGCAGGAGCGGTCCGCGCACGAGCACGGCCCCGGCGCCCCGCGCAGCGCCCGCGCCCCCGGCACCACCGGCCAGCCGCACCCGGCCGCGGCCGCCAGGGCGGCGGCCAGCGCCAGCGAGCGGCCCCGGCGGCCCGGCAACCAGCGGTCGACGCGCTCGGACAGCGGCTCTCGGCGGGGAGGGCGCATGGCGGCTCGTTCCTTTCCGCGTTCGCATCGGGACGCACGGCACGGTCGGTGCGGTCGTCCGACCGGTCGGACGGCGCGGACTGCGTGATCAGCGTGACCCGGCGCGTTTCGGCGTGGTCGGCGTGGTCGGGGTGGCGGGCGGTGCGTGCACGTCTCGGCTACCCGCCGCTGGAACGAGAATCCCCCATACGTCCGGATGGACGCGGCCGCCCGGCCCCCGGTTCCACCGTACGAGTGAGCCCGGGCCGCCCCGGGTCGCGCCCCGGCGGCCCGCGCATACGATCCCTGGCACGTTCGGCCGCCGCACTCCTGGACATGCCCCGATCGGCCTGTGTACAAGTGGGGGAAACCTGCCGAGTAGTGAGTAAAGACATCGTTTCGGTCGGTCTCGGTGGTCTTGCGTGACACGTTCCGGATTGTGGGGAGTTGCGACATGACCGACGTCCACCCGTTGACGTCCCCGGCGCCCGCGGCCACGGCGCCCGCAGCCACGGCGCTGCCGCCCGCGCCGATCGTCGACCCGGTGCTGCTGCCGGAGCTCGGCGAGGTGCCCGCGGCCGACCTGCAGGACCGTTTGGCCGGATGGCTGTCCGATTTCACCAGCCTGCAGGAGCACCTGGAGCTGCTGGCCCGGGCCGACGGCCTGGGCGGCACCCTCGACGCGCTGCTGGACTCCGGCGCGGCCCTGCTCGGCGCCCGCCGCGGCCTGGTGGTCACCCTGCCGCCCGGCCCGGACCGCCAGCCCGCCCGCCCGGTCGGCCTCGGCCTGGACCGGGCGATGCTCGGCGCGCTGGAGACCGTCCCGGTCGAGCACGGCCCGTTCGCCGGGCTGCTCGGCCGCCCCGGCCCCGAGGGCCGGCTGCTGATCGCCGACCTGGCCGCCGACCCGGCCGTCGGCCCCCGCTTCCGCGAGGTCGCCGAGCAGCTCGGCCTCGGTGCCTGCTACGCGCTGCCGCTGACCACCGGCCCCGGCGGCCCGCTCGGCGCCGCCGCCTGGTTCTACGACGAGCCCGGCAGCCCGGACGAGCGCCGCGAGCACCTGGTGCGCCGCTACTGCGAGTTCGCCGCCCCGCTGCTGGCCCGCCAGCTGGAGGCGGACCGGGCGGTGCGCGCCGCCGAGGCGCTGCGCCGCTCCCTGCTGCCCGACCACCTGCCCGCCCGGGCCGGCCTGAAGGCCGCCGTCCGCTGCGTGCCCGCGGCCCTGGAGCGCGCCGCGGGCAGCGACTGGTACGACGTGGTCGCGCTGCCGGACGACACCGTGGGCCTGACCGTGGGCAGCGTGCTCGGCGGCGGCCCGGGCGCCGGGCCCGGCGCGGGCGTCGGCGCGGCCGCCGCGATGGGCCGGGTGCGGGCCGCGCTGCGGGCCTACGCGGTGCTGGAGGGCGAGGACCCGGTCTCGGTGCTCGGCGACCTCGAACTGCTGCTGAAGACCACCGAGCCGACCCGCTCCGCCACCGCCGTCTACGCCTGCGTGGACCCGGCCGAGCGCCGGATCGCGCTGGCCGGGGCGGCGAACTGCCCGCCGGTGCTGCTCACCCGCTACGGCGCGAACTTCGTGGAGACCTCGCTGTCCGCGCCGCTGGGCATGCTCAGCTGCTGGGAGGCCCCCGGGGTGGAGCTCACCGCGGAGCGCGGCGACGTGCTGGTGCTGTACACCGAGGGCCTGGCCCGCCGCTTCGCCGCCAACCTGCACGCCGGGCAGAGCGCGCTGCGCCGGGCCGCCGCCGACGCCCCGCGGGACGTCCGGCTCGACCCGGACCGGCTCTGCGCGCACCTGCTGGAGCGGGCCGGCGGCGGCGAGCCGGGCGCGGACGACCTGGTGCTGCTGGCCGTCCGCTTCGAGTAGGCCGCGACCCCCGGGAGCTCCGGATACCGGACGCCCTTCCTCCGTTCGAACGGCCCTACGTACCATGGGGGCGACATCCGCCCGCACGCCCCGCGACCCGGGGACGGGCGGGCGGCAGCGTGCGCGAGGAGGCGACGTAGTGACCGAGGACCGCAGCCCGGCGGTGTCCGAGAACCCCGAGGGTTCCGCCGAGGGCGAGAAGGACGAGAAGCCGGTCAAGAGCCGCAAGAACGGCCTGTACGACGGCGTCTCCGACGAGCTCGCCGCGTCCATGCGCACCGGCTGGGCCGACACCGAGCTGCGCGGCCTGCAGCCGGACGTCCAGGCCCCGTACGCGGCCGCGCGCCGCGCGAAGCTGTCCGCCGCGTTCCCCGGCGAGCGGCTGGTCGTCCCCGCGGGCAACCTGCGCACCCGGGCCAACGACACCGAGTACGCGTTCCGCGCCGCCAGCGAGTACGTCCACCTGACCGGCAACCGGACCGAGGACGCCGTCCTGGTCGGCGAGCCGGTCGACGGCGGCCACGCGTTCGCGCTGTACCTGCTGCCGCGCTCCGACCGGGAGAACGGCGAGTTCTGGCTGAGCGGCCAGGGCGAGCTGTGGGTCGGCCGCCGGCACTCGCTGACCGAGTCCGAGCAGCTGTACGGCCTGCCGGTGCGCGACGTGCGCAAGGCCGCCGAGGAGCTGGCCGCCACCACCGTCCCGACCCGGATCGTCCGCGGCTACGACGCCGCGCTGGAGGCCGCCCTCGCCGAGCAGCTCGACGCGGAGAAGGACGACGAGCTGACGGTGTTCCTGTCCGGGCTGCGCCGGGTCAAGGACGAGTGGGAGATCGGCGAGCTGCGCGCCGCCTGCGACGCCACCGTGCTCGGCTTCACCGACGTGGTGCGCGAGCTGGACCGGGCCGTGGCCACCTCCGAGCGCTGGATCGAGGGCACCTTCTGGCGCCGCGCCCGGGTCGAGGGCAACGACGTCGGCTACGGCACCATCGCCGCGGCCGGCCCGCACGCCACCACCCTGCACTGGGTGCGCAACGACGGCGACGTCCGCCCCGGCGAACTGCTGCTGCTGGACGCGGGCGTGGAGACCCACACCCTCTACACCGCCGACGTGACCCGCACCCTGCCGGTCAACGGCCGCTTCACCCCGCTGCAGCGCAAGGTCTACGACGCGGTGTACGACGCCCAGGAGGCCGGCATCGCCGCGGTCCGGCCGGGCGGGCGGTTCCGCGACTTCCACGACGCCGCGCAGCGGGTGCTCGCCGCCCGCCTGCTGGAGTGGGGCCTGATCGACGCCTCGGTGTACGACCTGGAGAAGGTCCTGGAGCTCGGCCTGCAGCGCCGCTGGACGCTGCACGGCACCGGCCACATGCTCGGCCTCGACGTGCACGACTGCGCGCACGCCCGCCGCGAGGAGTACGTGGACGCGCTGCTGGAGCCGGGCGTGGTGCTGACCGTCGAGCCCGGCCTGTACTTCCAGGCCGACGACCTGACCGTCCCCGAGGAGTACCGCGGCGTGGGCGTCCGGATCGAGGACGACATCCTGGTCACCGCCGACGGCAACGAGAACCTCTCCGCGGGCCTGCCGCGGCAGGCCGACGAGGTCGAGTCCTGGATGGCCTCGCTGGCCTCCTGACCCGGCACCGGCCCGTCCGGGCTGGGGCCGGTCGCGCTCAGTGGCGCCGGCCCCAGCCCGAACGGGCCGAGCAGACCAGGATATTCTTCTCATAACGGACACGTGTCGACATGGGCATGGGACGCTCTCCGGACGTGGTGGTGTGAGGAGTACGGGGAGTGGCCGCGCCGAACCCCCCGAGTCATTGACTCCCCATCCTCCCGGGAGGTTGCCCCCGGGTTCCAAGGGTTTTCCGGCCGCCGCGGCCGCTAGACTCGGCGCGAGACCGCCGACGGCCGCACCAGGAGCACCAGATGGCCGAGCCCGTTCCCGTCACCATCGGAAGGCGCCCGGCGCCGGTGCACACCGTCGCGGTGTACGCCTTCGCGGGCATGGCCCCGTTCGAACTCGGCGTGGTGGTCGAGGTGTTCGCCCTCGCCCGGCCCGAACTCGCCGGGCTGCTCGCCGCCCCCTGGTACGACGTCCGGGTGTGCGCCGAGCACCCCGGCCACCCGCTGGAGGCGGTCGGCGGGTTCTCCCTGACGCCCCGGCACGGCCTGGAGGAGCTCGCCGCCGCCGACACCGTCGTGGTGGTCGGGGTGCCCGACCCGTACGGCGACGTCCCGCCCGCCGTCACCGCCGCCCTGCGCACCGCGCACGCCCGCGGCGCCCGGGTGGTCTCGATCTGCTCCGGCGCCTTCGCGCTGGCCGCCGCCGGGCTGCTCGATGGCCTGCCCGCCACCACCCACTGGCGGTACGCGGCGGAACTGCGCCGCCGCTACCCGGACGTCCGGGTCGACCCGGACGTGCTGTACGTCGACAACGGGCAGGTGCTGACCAGCGCGGGCAGCGCCGCGGGCATCGACCTGTGCCTGCACCTGGTCCGGCAGGACCACGGCGCCAGGGTCGCCAACACCGTCGCCCGCCGCTTCGTCGTGCCGCCGCACCGGGACGGCGGGCAGGCCCAGTTCATCCAGGCCGCGGTGCGGCCGGTGGAGGAGCCGGAGGACGGGGTGGCCCGCTCGATGCGCTGGGCGCTGGAGCAGCTGGCCCGGCCGCTGACCGTGCCGCTGCTGGCCCGGGCGGCCGGCATGTCCGACCGCTCGTACCTGCGGCACTTCACCGCCCGCAACGGGGTCAGCCCGATGCGCTGGGTGGCGATCCAGCGCATCGCGGCCAGCCTGCCGCTGCTGGAGTCGCCGGAGGGCAGCGTGGAGGAGATCGCCGCGGCGGTGGGATTCGAGTCCGCGGCGACCTTCCGCCACCACTTCGGCCGCACCATGCGCACCTCCCCGACCGCCTACCGGCGCACCTTCGGCCGGGCCGCCTGAGCCGCCGTCAGCCCCGCCCCTCCCGCTCCAGCCGGTCGGCGTTGGCGTGGATCGCGTCCCGCAGCCACTGCGCCAGGCCCGGGGCGAGCTTCTCGTACGTCTCGGTGAACCGCGGGTCGGCGAGGTACATGTCGCCGAGGCAGCGGTGCATCTGCGGGCCGCAGTCGTAGAAGTTCAGCCCGATGTGCCGCCGGTGCTGCTCGGCGACGGCCGTCGCCTGCTCGCTGTCCGGGGCGGCGCCGGCGGTGAACGCCGCGACCAGGGCGTCGTTGACGCCGTCGGCCTCGGCCTTGATCCGCTCCCAGTCCGCCTTGGTGTAGCGGGCGGTCCGCTGCCGGGACTGCTCCCAGGCGGGGGTCTCGCCCCAGCGCTGCCCGGCCTCGTCCTCCCACTCCTCCCGGTAGTCCTCGCCGAACACCTCGAACTTCTCCTCCGGGGTCAACTGGATCCCCAAGGTCCTCGCCTCCATCGCTCGTTCGACCGCCGCGGCGAGTTCCTGGAGCTTGCGGATCCGGTCGCCGATCAGCTCGCGCTGACGGCGCAGGTGCTCGCTCGGGCCGACCGTCCGGTCGTCCAGGATCGCCGCGACCTCCTCCAGCGGGAAGCCGAGTTCGCGGTAGAACAGGATCCGCTGCAGCCGGTCCAGCTCGGCCCCGCTGTAGCGCCGGTAGCCGGCCGGGGTGCGGCCGCTCGGCGACAGCAGTCCGATCCGGTCGTAGTGGTGCAGGGTGCGCACCGTGACCTTGGCGAGCGCCGCCAGCCGTCCGACCGTGTAGCCCTCGTCCACCGCGTTCCTCCTTCCCGCCGCTGTGACGACCAGCCTGGGGCCTGACGCGACGTGAGGGTCAAGCGGGATCCGGGGCGGGCCTCAGTCGGCGACGCCGCTCTGCGCGAGCACCTTGCCGATCCGCAGCCGCACCAGCAGCTCGCCCGGGACGCCGTTGCGGGCGGCGTACTCCCCGGCGCGCTCCTCGCCCATGTAGCGGGCGGCGATCCGGCCCGCCCAGTGCCGGACCTCGTCCAGCTCCTCGCTGACCGCGGCCACGCCCTCGACCAGGACGAACGCGAACGGCGGCCGGTCGTCGTCCACGCACAGCGCGGCCCGGCCGTCGCGGCGCAGGGTGCGGCCCTTGACGGTGTCCCGGCCGGTGTTGAACACCAGGTCGTCGCCGTCGAGCAGGAACCAGACCGGCGCCAGGTGCGGGCGGCCGTCGGCGCGGGTGGTGGCGAGCTTCCCGGTCCGGGTGCCGTGGGAGAGGAAGGCCCGCCACTCGGGCTCGGTCATCGTGGGCATGGCCGCCATCCTCCCGGTTGCTGCCGCGCGCCGCCTACTCGGACTCGCCGTAGCGGACCAGGTAGGCGGCGAACCGGTCCAGGTCCTCGTCGCCCCAGGAGGTGAAGCGGTCGGTGAAGGCCCGCCGCCGCTGCTCGTACGCGTCCGCGAGGAGCTGCTCCCCGGCGTCCGTCAGGTGCAGCAGCTGCCCGCGCTGGTCGTCCGGGTCGGCCTTGCGGCCCAGCAGCCCGAGCCGCTCCAGCGCGCCGACCTGGCGGCTGACGGTGGACTTGTCGAGCATGAAGTGCGCCGCCAGGTCGGCCCCCCGGCAGGAACCGCGCTCCTTGACCAGGTCGAGCATGCTGTACGTGACCAGCGAGAGCTCGGGGTGCAGCTGGGCTGCCTTGTGGCGGGCCCGGCGGGCGAACGCGGTCAGCTCCCGCTGGATGGTCTCCAGCGCGGCGTCGCGGTCGGGCATGGCGGTGGCTCCTTCGTCGTGCGGTGTTGCGGACCACGGTAGGGGTAGCCGCGCTCAGACGCCGACCGCCTCCTCCATCTCCTCCTCCTCGGCCTGCCGGACGGGCTGGACGGGAGCCGGGGCGAGGGCCCGCTCCCGCTCGGCGCGGGCGGCCAGCAGGAGCAGCACCGCGCCCGCCGCGAGCCAGCCGGACAGGGTGGCGACGTGGCCGCCGAGCCCGGCCCGGCCGCCGAAGTAGAGGTGGTCGCGGACGCCCTCCAGGAAGCCCGCGCCGTTCCAGAAGGAGTGCAGGGCGCCGTAGAAGCCGTTCTGCAGCTCGGGCCGGAAGATGCCGCCGGAGCTGGTGAAGTTGAGCATCACGAACAGCGCCATCATGGTGAGCGTGTTCCACCGGCCGAGGAAGGTGTGCAGGGCGGTGCCGATCGCGACGATGCCCGCCGAGTACAGCCAGCCCATCGCCCAGACGCCGAGCAGGCCGTGGTCGACCAGGTGGAACACCGGCCCGGCCAGCGCCGCGCCGATCAGGCTGACCACCAGCGCCACGCCGAGGCCGAGCAGGGCCCGCGCCCGCACGGTCAGCACCGCACCGGCCGCGCCGAGCACCGCGACCGAACCGTAGGAACCGATGCTCAGCGCCACCAGCAGGAAGAACAGGCCCTGCCCGGTCGGGTCGCCGGCCGGCAGCGGGGTCAGGTCCTGGACGGCCAGCGGCTTGCCCTGCTGGGCGGCGACCTTGGTGAACACCTTCTCGGCGACGGTCGCCGAGGTGTCCGAGTTCGCGGTGGCCACCATCAGGGTGGGCGCGTCGGCGTCCGGCAGGTAGGCGGCGACCAGCTCGCGGTCGAGCAGCCGGGCGCGGGCCGCGTCGGTGTCGGCCGCGGTGGTGACGTCCAGCCCGTCCCCGGCCCCGTCCTTGAGGGTCTGCGCCAGCACCTGGGCCTGCGGGCCCTGGCCGACCACGGCGACCGGCAGCTGGTGCGGGGCGGGGGCGTGGAAGGCGGAGAGGTAGGCGATCCCCATGCCGAGGCACATCAGCAGCGGGGTGACCAGGTGGGTGAGGACGTGCCGCAGGGCGGAGCGGGACGCGGCCGGGAGCGAGGACATCACATCTCCATGGTTGGCAAGTACAACTAATATTTAGTTGCACTTTACAACGCGCGGATGCTTCGTATCCACTCCCGGCCCCGCCCCGTGACCCACCTCACCCGCTGCTCGCCCGCTACAGCAGGTCGTCGAGCTCCCGCAGCAGGCGGCTCTTCGCCCGCGCCCCCACCATCGACCGCACCGGCTCGCCGCCCCTGAACACCATCAGCGTCGGCATCGACAGCACCCCGTACGCGATCCGGGTCTCCGGGTTCGCGTCCACGTCCAGCGCCACCACCGCCAGCTTCCCCTCCTGCTCCCGGGCCAGCTCCGCCAGCACCGGCGCCAACTGCCGGCACGGCGGGCACCACTCGGCGGTGAACTCCACCAGCACCGGCCCCTCGGCCGCCAGCACCTCGCTCGCGAAGTCCCGGTCCGTCACACTGCGCACGCCACCCATCGCGTCCTCCTGACGCTCGTCGTCCCTGTCGTTCCCGCGGTCACTCCCGCGGTCACTCCCCGGTGCGGACCAGCTCGCAGCGCGGCTCGCCCGGCCCGGCCCCGGCCAGCGCGTCGCGCGCCGCCTCGGCCTGCGCCAACTGCCCCGCCAGCACCTCCCGGACCTCGCTCAACCGGGCCACCATCGCGTCCAGTTCGGCCAGCTTCGCCCGGTACACCTCCAGCGAGGCCGGGCACGAGTCGCCCGCCGGGTGCCCCGCCTGCAGGCACTCCACGAACGGCCGGGTCTCCTCCAGCTCGAACCCGAAGTCCTGCAGCACCCGGATCTGCCGCAGCAGCCGCAGGTCCTCCTCGTCGTACGCCCGGTACCCGTTGCCGCCGCGCCGCGCGGGCAGCAGCCCCCGAGACTCGTAGTAACGCAGCGCCCGGGTGGTGGTGCCCGCCCGCCGTGCCAGTTCGCCGATCCGCATGCCACGACGCTAGACCTTCACCCCGACGTCAACGCCAGCCCCGGAAATCCCCTTGCGCCGGTCGTTACGCTCTCCCGGTGACCGAACCGACCACGGCCCTGCTCGCGGCCTACGACGAGCACATGCGCGGCCTCGGCGCCCGTGGCGAGGGCGAGACCCACGAGAGCGACGGCCCGCTGCTGCGCAAGTACGGCGGCTTCCGGGGCTTCGTCACCTCCCCCCGCCCCGACCTCGGCCTGCGCGGCGAGGAGCTCGACGAACTCATCGTCCGCCAGCGCGAGTTCTTCGCCGCCCGCGGCGAGGCCGTCGAGTGGAAGACCCGCGGCCACGACCTCCCCGCCGACCTGCCCGAGCGGCTCACCGCCGCCGGCTTCGTCGGCGAGGAACCCGAGACCGTCCTGGTCGGCCTCGCCGCCGAACTCGCCGACCACGCCCCCGTCCCCGAGGGCGTCACCGTCCGCCCGGTCACCGCCGCCGCGGATATGCGGCGGATCGCCGCGCTGCAGAGCGAGGTCTGGGGCGAGGACTGGTCCTGGCTCGCCGACGACCTCACCGCCCGCGCGAACGGCACCGGGACCTTCCTCGTCCTGGTCGCCGAGACCGACGCCCCCCGCCCCGAGGTGGTCTCCGCCGCCTGGCTCACCAGCACCCCCGGCACCGGCTTCGGCGGCCTCTGGGGCGGCTCCACCCTCGCCGCCTGGCGCGGCCGCGGCATCTACCGCGCCCTGGTCGCCCACCGCGCCCGCTGGGCCCTCGACCACGGCATCCGCCACCTCCAGGTCGACGCCTCCCCCGACAGCACCCCCATCCTCCGCCGCCTCGGCATGCACGCCGTGACCACCACCACCCCGTACGTCTGGACCCCGCCCGCCTCCTGACCTGCGGGGACGCACCGCCGGAAAATTCCTCCGAAAAAATCCGGGCCGCGTGTAGAGACCGCCTCCCCCGCTCCGACCACTGGACGCAAGCACGCACCGCACGACGAGACGAACAGAGGACGTGGTCCCCGTGAAGTACCTGCTGATGACCTACGGCAACCAGGAGAAGTGGGACTCGCTGCCGGCCGAGGGCTGGACCGAGGCGATCGCCCAGCAGGACGCGTTCAACAAGCGCTACCGGGAGAGCGGCGAGCTGATCGGGGCGTACGGGCTCGGCGACGCCGCGGCCTGCCGGATGGTGGGGCGCAAGGACGGGCTGCCGGTGGTCAGCGACGGCCCCTACCTGGAGACCAAGGAGTACATGGCCAGCTTCTACCTGCTCGACGTCGACAGCGAGGAGCGCGCCCTGGAGATCGCCGCCGACATGCCCTGGGCCGACCGCGAACCGGTCGAGCTGTGGCCGATCCTGCACGAGGCCAAGTGAGCCTCCGCGCCCCCGCCGACCAGGACCTGCTGCGCGAACTCGCGCCGCAGGTCCTGGCGGCGCTGCTGCGCCGCCACACCGGGGCGTTCGACGCCTGCGAGGACGCCGTCCAGGAAGCGCTGCTCGCCGCCGCCGAGCAGTGGCCCCGGGACGGGCGGCCCGCCAACCCGCGCGGCTGGCTGGTGACGGTGGCCTCCCGCCGCCTGGTCGACCTGGTCCGCGCCGACCGGGCCCGGCGCGAGCGCGAGGAGCGTCTCTTCCTCGCCACCCCGCAGTCCGAACTGCTCGGCCGCCCCGCCGACGCCGACCCGGACACCGACCGGGACGACTCGCTCGCCCTGCTCTTCCTCTGCTGCCACCCCGCCCTGACCGCCCCGAGCCGGATCGCCCTGACCCTGCGCGCCGTCGGCGGCCTCAGCACCGCCCAGATCGCGGCGGCGTTCCTGGTGCCGGAAGCCACCATGGCGCAGCGGATCAGCCGGGCCAAGCAGACCATCCGCACCTCCGGCCTGCCGTTCGCCCTCCCCGACCCCGCCGAGGCCGACGGGCGGCTGCGCGAAGTCCTGCAGGTCCTCTACCTGGTCTTCAACGAGGGCTACACCGCCACCGGCGGCGAGGACCTGACGGCCCCCCGGCTCTCCGACGAGGCGATCCGGCTGACCCGGCTGCTGCACCGGCTCCTCCCCCGGGACGCCGAAGTGATGGGGCTGCTCGCCCTGATGCTCCTCACCGACGCCCGCCGCCCCGCCCGCACCGGCCCCGACGGCGCCCTCGTCCCGCTGCCCGAACAGGACCGCAGCCGCTGGGACACGGCGGCCATCGCCGAGGGCGTCGCCCTGGTCGAACGCGCCCTCCCGGCCGGCCGGGTCGGCCCCTACCAGCTCCAGGCCGCCATCGCGGCCCTGCACGACGAGGCCCCCGACGTCGCGGCCACCGACTGGCCGCAGATCCTCGCCCTCTACGACCTCCTGCTACGGGTGGCCCCCGGCCCGGTGCCCGCCCTCAACCGCGCCGTGGCCCTCGCCGAGGTGCACGGCCCCGCCCCCGCCCTCAAGGAACTCGACGCCCTCCAGAGCGAGTTGTCCCGCAACCACCGCTACCACGCCGTCCGCGCCGAACTCCTGCTACGCACCGGCGACACCCCCGCCGCCACCACCGCCCTCCACCGCGCCGCCACCCTGGCCCCCACCCTCCCGGAACGCCGCTACCTCACGGAACGGGCCCGCCAACTCCCCTGAGACCCTCAAGCCGGCAGCCCGACCCACCAGGGCACGAACGCAACACCGCCCCGGCCCCGCGCAGCGGGTGGCAGCCCCGCGCAGCGGGTGGCAGCCCCGCGCAGCGGGTGGCAGCGGGGCTCAGCGGTTGGTGGCCACCGAGATCGCCGCGTCGATCGCGCCGTAGAGCTCGGAGCGCAGGCCGAGGCGGGTGGTGCGGATGTCGACGGCTTCGGCGACGGCGGGTTGGGCGTAGCGGTCGACGGATTCGCGGATGCCGTGGACGAGGGGGGCGCCGGCCTGGCCGAGTTCGCCGCCGATGATGATGGCGGCGGGGTTGAGGCAGTTGACCAGGTCGGCGAGGACGCGGCCGATGGTGCGGCCGGCTTCGCCGATGACGCGGGCGGCGGCGGGGACGTCGGCGAGGTGGTCGAGCGGGGGGAGGTCGACCGCTTCGCCGGGGCGGGCGCCGGGGGCGAGGACGTGGACCAGGCGGCGGCGGACCTCGACGATGGAGGCGACGGACTCCAGGCAGCCGCGGTTGCCGCAGCGGCACCAGGTGCCGGTGTCGGGAAGCTGGATGTGGCCGATCTCGCCGGAGATGCCGCTGGCTCCGCGGTAGATGCGTCCGTCGAGCAGGAGTCCGGCGCCGATGCCGGTGGAGGCCTTGACGTAGACGAGGTCGTTGACGGTGCGGCCGGTGCCGTGGGCGCGTTCGCCGCGGGCGCCCATCTCGGCGTCGTTGCCGACGGTGACGGGGCGGTCGAAGAGCCGGCCGAGTTCGGCGGCGGGGTCCATGCCGATCCACTGGGAGAGGGTGGAGGGGGCGCGGACCACGTTGGTGCGGGTGTCGAGGGCGCCGGGGATGCCCGCGGCGATGGCGGTGATCTCGTCGAGGCGGTGTCCGGCGGCGTCGAGGGCCTGCCGGGCGAGGCTCTCGGCGGCTTCGAGGACTTCGCGCGGGTGGTTGTCGACGTCGAGGTGGGCGGTGGCCTCGCCGAGGACGGTGCCGGTGGTGTCGGCGACGGCGGCGGTGACGTGGGTGTGGCCGAAGTCGAAGGCGAGGACCAGCGCGTGCGCGCGGCGCAGGGTGACGGCGGCGGCGCGGCGGCCGCGGCCCGCGGTGGTGGTGGGTGCGGTGGTCTCGCTGGCGAGGCCTTCGTCGAGCAGGTCGGTGACGGCGCTGCTGACGGCGGAGCGGGAGAGCCCGGTGAGCCGGCTGATCTCGGCGCGGCTGAGCGTGCCGTGTTCGCCGAGGACGGCGAGCAGGGTGGCCCGGGTGCGCAGGCGGCGGGCCGAGGGTGCCGGGGTGGCGGGCGCTGTCATGCACGGAACGGTAGCGGACTCGCCCCTCATTTTCACCTTTGAACGGATTATTTGACATTCTGCTCGTCCTCTTGACGGACGAATTGGCCTATACCTATGGTCTAGGTCAGCAGCAGTAGCACCTCATGCGCCGGTCCGCAGCGTCGCGCCGGGAGAGGAAGGCCGATGAACGCCACCCAGAGCCGTCATCGCTGGTGCGTGGAGATACCGCACGCCAACGAGGTGCGTTCCGGCCGCCACCTGTTCATCGTGGACGCCGCCGCCGAGGAGGACGCCCGCCGCGAGGCGATCGAGCGGGCCGAGTCCGCCGAGGCCCGCCGCCACCGCCGCGACGCCGACCTGGACCTGGCCCAGGTCACCGTGGTCCACCTGGGACTGCTCCGCACGCACTGATCCCCCGCCGGCCGCCGGGCCGACGGGGGATCCGCCGTTCCTGCGGGGCGCTACGCCCGTCCGGCCGACTTCTGGGTCCGCCGCGCCAGCGAGTCGATCACCACGGCGGCCAGCAGCACCGCGCCGGTGATCATGAACTGGATGGCGTTGCTCAGCCCCTCGATGTTCATCCCGGACTGGATCGACCCGATCACCAGCGCACCCAGCAGCGCCGACCAGGTCGACCCGCGCCCGCCGAACAGGCTGGTGCCGCCGATGACGGCCGCCGCGATCGCGTTCATCAGCAGGTTGCCGCCGCCGGAGGTCTGCGAGGCCGACTGGATCTGCGCGGCCAGGAACAGGCCGCCGATCGCCGCCATCGTCGAGCAGATCATGAACACCGTGATCCGCACCCAGTCCACGTTGATGCCGGCCCGCCGGGCGCCCTCGATGTTCCCGCCCAGCGCGAACACCTTCCGCCCGTAGGGGGTGCGGCGCAGCACGAACTCCAGCACCACCACGAAGACCACGAACACCAGCAGCGCCAGCGGCAGCCCCTTGTACTGGTTGAGCGTGTACGCCACCAGGAACCCGACCACGGCGAGCGCCGCGGTGCGCACCAGGACGTCGGTGAGCGTCCGGTACGGGACCCCGGCCGCCCTGCGCCGCCGGGTGTCCAGCAGCGAGGAGCCGAGGAACAGCACCACCCCGGCCGCCGCCAGCCCGTAGGCGGCGATCTGCTGCCCGTAGATGGTGGAGTACAGCCGGGAGACGATGTCCTTGCCGGACAGGTTGACGGTGCCGCTGGCGCCGAGGATCTGCAGCATCAGGCCGTTCCAGCCGAGGTTGCCGGCCAGCGTGACGACGAACGCCGGGACGCCGACCTTGGCGAAGAACAGGCCCTGCACCAGGCCGACCAGCGCGCCGCCGACGATCGCGGACAGCAGCGCCACCCACTGGTTGACGCCGTGGGTGACGTTCATGACCGCGAAGATCGCCGCGCACAGGCCGCTGACCGAGCCGACCGACAGGTCGATCTCGCCGAGCAGCAGCACGAACACCACGCCCAGCGCGATCATGCCGGTGCCGACGATCTGCTGGGACAGGTTGGACAGGTTCTGCGCCGACAGGAAGCTGCTGTTCAGCGAGCCGAACACGGCCCAGATGACCACCAGCGCGACCACCACGGGGGCCGAGCCGAGCTCGCCGCTGGTCAGGCGCCGCTTGAACTCGATCAGGTAGCCCTTGAGGCCCTCCTGCCGGACGATCAGCCGCGGGTCGACGGCCGGGGTGGCCTCCGCGGCGACCGGGACGGGCGCGTTGACGCCGCCGGTCGGCATGGAGTCCTCGGGCAGCGGCCGGTGCCCGGGCTCCGGGTTGTCCCCGCTCATCGTCCGTCTCCCTCGCCGCGGGCCTGCCGGCGGGTCACGGCGTTGTCCGTGGCGCCGGTGATGGCCGAGATGATCTGCTCCTGGTTGGTGGAGCCCTTGTCGAAGACCCCGTTGTTGCGTCCCAGCCGCAGCACCGCGACGGTGTCGGCGACCGCCATCACGTCGGCCATGTTGTGGCTGATCAGGATCACCCCGAGGCGCTGGTCGCGCAGCCGCTCGACCAGGTCGAGGACCTGCGCGGTCTGCTCGACGCCGAGCGCGGCGGTCGGCTCGTCCAGGATGACCACCTTGGGCGAGCCGATCAGCGCCCGGGCGATCGCCACCACCTGGCGCTGGCCGCCGGAGAGCGAGGCGATCGGGATCCGCACGCTGGGGATCCGGATGGAGAGGCTGTCCAGCAGCTGCCGGGAGCGCTTCTCCATCCCGACCTCGTCCAGGACCAGCCCGAACTGCTTGAGCTCCCGGCCGAGGAACAGGTTGCCGACCACGTCCAGGTTGTCGCAGAGCGCGAGGTCCTGGTAGACGGTGGCGATGCCCAGGTGCTGGGCGTCCTGCGGCCGGTGGATGGCCACCGGCCGGCCCTCCCACTCGATCACGCCCTCGTCCGGCTGGTTGACCCCGGCGATGGTCTTCACCAGGGTCGACTTCCCGGCGCCGTTGTCGCCGACCAGCGCGACCACCTCGCCGGCCCGGACCTCCAGCTCGATGCCGGTGAGCGCCTGGACGGCACCGAACCGCTTCGAGATCCCCCGCAGTGCCAGCACGGTCTCGCCCGTCACCGCGACCACCTCCTCTCCCGGTCGAAGGCGGTCACTGGATGCCGGCGGCCTGGCAGGCGGCGGCGTAGTCGGGGGTGCAGATCTGCTGGGCGGTGTAGAGGCCGTCGGCGATCACGGTGGACTGGATGTTGTCCTTGGTGAGCACGGTCGGGGCGATCAGCAGCGAGTCGACCTGGGCGCCGCTGCCGTTGGTCGAGGTGGTCGGCTTCAGCGAGGCGCCCAGGCTCTTGCCCTGGGCGAACTGCACCGCCATCTCGCCCGCCGCGTCCGCCTCCGGCTTGTACGGCTTGTAGATCGACATCGTCTGCGTCCCCGCCAGGATCCGCTGCACGGCGTCGAGCTGGGCGTCCTGTCCGGTCAGCGGGACGCTCAGGTTGGCCGCCTTGAGGGCGGTGGCGATGCCCGCCGCCATGCCGTCGTTGGCGGAGTAGACGCCCACCACGTTCGGGGCGCCGATCGCGGTGATCGCGGCGGCGGCCTCCTGGTTGGCGGTGTTCGGGTCCCACTGCGGGGTGTCGTACTCCTTGCCGATCTTCAGCTTGCCGTCGATCGCGCTGTGCGCGCCGGCCTTGAAGTCGGCCGCGTTCGGGTCGGTCGGCGAGCCGTTGATCATGATGATCTGGCCGCTGCCCGCCTTGTCGCCGACCGCCTCGACCAGCGCCGTGCCCTGGAGCTCGCCGACCTTGTGGTTGTCGAAGGAGACGTACGCGTCCACCGGGCCCTGGGCGAGCCGGTCGTAGGCGATCACCTTGACGCCCGCGTCGTGCGCCTTCTGCACCGAGGACTGGATCGCCTTGGAGTCGACCGCGTCCAGGATCAGCACCTGGTCGCCCTTGGTCAGCGCGGTGTCCACCTGGGTCTGCTGCTGCGTCGCGTCCTGGTTGGCGTTGTAGTAGTCGATCTGCGCGTCCGGGACCAGCGACTTGATCTTCGCCTCGATCAGCGGGCGGTCGAACTGCTCGTAGCGGGTGGTCTTGGACTCCGGCAGCAGCAGGCCGATCTTCACCGCCTGGTTCGCGCTGCCCGAGGCGCCCGAGGAGCCGGTGGACTGCTTGGCGCTGCCGCAGGCGGCCAGGCCCACGGCGAGCGTGGCCGCGGCGGCGGCGACGGCGATCCGACGGAGACCGGTGTGCATGATGCCCTCTTCCTCTGGATGGCGCCCCCGTCACCGAGTGTGAGAACGCTCGGCGTCCGCCACGATCGGTGTTGCTCCGAGCGGGTGGCGCCACGCCGTGCGGTGCCCGGACGGCGGCGGGCGTCAGGAACCTTCGCGGGCGGGGCGGTTGGCACCGGCCCCGGGCGGCAATAACCACTCCGGGCCGCTCCACAAAGCGCGGCAATTCGTGGGCAAATGCCGGATTGCAGCCGATTCGAAGGTAAAGGGCGGGCAATAATTTCCCCGTTGTTGCCGCATTCCTTCCCGGCCGCCTGGCTAGGCTGCGTCGGCCGTACGCCTTTCGCGCCGTGAAGGAACACTTTGTGAGCACCCCCCAGCCCGGCCAGTACCCCCCGCCGGGCCAGTACCCCCCGCCGCAGGCCGGCGGCTACCCGCCGCCGCCCGGCCCGTACGCCCAGCCCGGCCCGTACGCCCAGCCCGGGCAGTACCCGCCGCCCCAGGGCCAGTACCCCCCGCCGCCCGGCCAGTACGCCCCGCCCCCGCAGGGCCCGTACCCGCCGCAGGGCCACTACCCGCCGCCGCAGGGCCCGTACGCCCCGCCCCCGCAGGGCCCGTACCCGCCCCCCGGCCAGTACCCCCCGCCGGGCGGGTCCGGAGCGCGTGCCGGGAGGCGCTGGCGGCCCAAGCAGATCCTGTCGGTGGTCACGGCCGTGCTGGGCGCGATCTTCATCGGTGCGATCTGGCTGTTCGGGCCGGACGACGGCGTGGAGACCGCCAAGGTCGGCGACTGCATGTACAAGTCCGGCGGCACCTCGGTCCGGCCCACCCTGACGGTGGTGCCGTGCACCGACGCCAAGGCCGCGTACACGGTGGTCAAGGTGGTGAAGGGCGGCAACTCGTCGGCCTGCAGCGAGATGCCGGAGCACCCCGGCTGGTACACGAGGACGAGCAAGCACAGCAGCTTCACGGTCTGCTTCGTCCCGAAGACCCCCTGAGGCCGGGCCCGGCGCCCGGCGCCGGGCCCGCGCACCGCCTCCGGCCTGCGAGGACGCGGATTTATTCGGAGCGGTGGATTCCGCCCGAAGGTTAGACTCCGAACTCCTTTCCGCGGGCCGAGAGGACGGTGTCCCCCCATGCGCTGGTCGCAGCTGTACGTACCCACCCTGCGGGAGGCCCCGGCCGACGCCGACGCCGCGAGCCACCGCCTGCTGGTCCGCGCCGGTTACGTGCGGCAGTTGGCGGCGGGCCACTACTCGCTGCTGCCGCTGGCGGTCCGGGTCCGGGCCCGGATCCTCGCGGTGGTGCGGGAGGAGATGGAGCGGATCGGGGCGCAGGAGTTCCTGCTGCCCGCGCTGCACCCGGCGGAGCTGTGGCGGCGCACCGGGCGCTGGGAGTCGATGGGCGAGGAGATGTTCCGCCTGACCGACCGCCGGGGCGCCGAGCAGGCCCTCGGGATGACCCACGAGGAGGTGTTCGCGCACCTCGCCGGGGAGCTGCGCTCGTACCGGCAGCTGCCGCAGGTCTGGTACCAGTTCCAGACCAAGTTCCGGGACGAGGCGCGGCCCCGCTCGGGGCTGCTGCGGGTGCGCGAGTTCACCATGAAGGACTCGTACAGCTTCGACCTGGACGAGGCCGGGCTGGAGCGCTCCTTCGAGGCGCACCGGCTGGCGTACCTGCGGATCTTCGAGCGGCTCGGGCTGCCCGCGTTCGGGGTGCGGGCGTCCAGCGGGGCGATGGGCGGCAGCGCCTCGGTGGAGTTCATGAGCCCCTCCGCGGCGGGCGAGGACGTGGTGGTGCGCTGCCCCGGCTGCGGGTACGCGGCGAACGCCGAGAAGGCGCTGTCCGCGCTGCCCGCCGTCGCGGACCCGCCCGGCGCCGGGGCGCCCGAGGAGTTCGCGACGCCCGCGGCCCGCACCATCGAGGAGCTGGCCCGGCAGCACGGCGTCGCGCCCGAGCGGCAGCTGAAGACCCTGGTGCAGGTGGTCGACGGGCGGGCCGTGCTGGTGCTGCTGCGCGGCGACCACGCCCTGGTCGAGCAGAAGCTGCTGGACGCGCTGGGCGCCGCGGCCGTCCGGCCCGCCACCGCGGAGGAGGTCGCGGCGGCGCTCGGCGCCTCGCCCGGCAGCCTCGGCCCGCTCGGCGCCCACGGCCTGCCCGTGGTCGCCGACGAGGCGCTGCGCGGCCGCACCGGCCTGACCTGCGGCGCCAACCGGGACGGCTTCCACCTGCGCGGCGTGTCGATCGGGCGGGACGTCGCGGTCGACCGCTGGGCCGACCTGCGGGAGGTCGCGGCGGGCGAGGCCTGCACGGAGTGCGGGTCGGCCCTGGAGGTGCTGCGCACCATCGAGGTCGGGCACGTCTTCCAGCTCGGCCGCCGCTACACCGAGGCGCTGGACGTGGCGGTCTCCGGGCCCGGCGGCGAGCGGGTGGTGCCGCTGATGGGCAGTTACGGCATCGGCGTGGAGCGGGTGCTGGCCGCCCTGGTGGAGGCCCACCACGACGAGCGGGGCATCCGCTGGCCCGCCGAGGTCGCCCCGTTCGACCTGGTGCTGACGGTGCTGCCCGACCGGGGCGGCGCGGTCGCGGAGGCGGCCGAGCGGCTGTACGCGGAGCTGGGCGCGGCCGGGGTGCGGGTGCTGCTGGACGACCGGGCGGAACGGCCGGGCGTGAAGTTCGCCGACGCCGAACTGATCGGCGTGCCCCGGCGGCTGACGGTCGGCGCGCGCTCGCTGGCCGCGGGCACGGTGGAGCTGACCGCCCGGGCGGACGGCGCCGTCCGCGAGGTGGCGCTGGACGCGGTGGTGCGGGAGGTGCTCGCCCTGACGGCCGGCTGAGCCGGGCCGGGGTCGAGGCCGGGGCCGCGGCCGGGGCCTGTGCGCGCGGTGCACACAGGCGCCGGATTCCGTGGAGAAGCGGTGCCCGGCGGGAGCGCGGGGGGTGCGCCGGGTGTCCGTGCCTCAACGGCGGGTTGCGCGGCGTGACGTTCTTCCCGTCCGGCCCCCTTTAGCAGGCAGCCGGTGCGGTTCTTGACGCTTCGTCGGAAAAACATGAGAACTGGCGTGTCGCCCCGCCGCCGGAACCGCATCCTGTGGTAAACGGCCCGGTCGGAGGCGGTGCGGCCGGCCGGGCCGGTCCGCGAGGGGTGCGGCTGACGTCCGATCAGGGCATTGACCTGGGCTTCCAACTACCCTTGTCCACCCCGGAGCAGACGGATCTTCACATCCACGTGGACGATCGTTCACCTGTTCGCCCGATGATACGATCATCCCGCTTGGGGGAGCGGCGGGTTCACCCTGCGATGCCGGGGATTCAGCAGTCGGCCGCCAGTCGCCTGAAGAGAGTCTTATGACGAAATACACAGCGAACCCGTTGCTCTGGGTTCTCTTCCTCGTCCTGGCCGCCGCGGTCCTCGTCGTGGTCCGCCAGCGGAAGGCGTCCGCGGCACTCCGCCAGGAGATCAGCGGGCTCCGGGAGCACTACACCGACCTGGAACACCACTATACGCAGTCGGTCGCCTCCGCCCAGGAACAAGCGGACGAAGCAACCAAAACGGTATTGAAGTCCGCCATGCGGACGCTCCAGGGCCTGGCTGCGGAACAGCAGTTGATCCTCTCCCGGCTGCAGGACAAGTACGGCGAGTCGGTGATCCTCCAGGACCTGCTGGAGGTCGACCACACCAACTCCCAGTTCGGCCGCCGCGCCCAGTCCATCGCCGTCCTGTGCGGCGGCTGGCTCGGCCGCCACCGCGACGTCGCCTCGGTGTACGACGTGGTGCGCTCCGCCCAGGGCCGCATCCGCCACTACCGCCGGGTGGAGATCCTCTCCCAGGTGGACTTCGGCATCTCCAGCCGCGCGGTGGAGCCGGTCGCCCTGGCGCTGGCCGAGCTGCTCGACAACGCGACCTCGTACTCCAGCCCCGACACCGTCGTCGAGATCAACATCCGCACCGTGCCCAAGGGCGTGGTGATCGTGGTGGACGACGCCGGCGTCGGCATGAACGACGAGGAACGGGCCCGCGCCGAACGGCTCCTGACGACCGAGCGGGTCAACGGCGTCGGCGGCCTCGGCAACCCGCCGCAGTTCGGCCTCGCCGTGATCGGCGTGCTCTCCGAGCGCTTCGGCTTCGAGGTCTCGGTGGACTCCGCCTCCCCGTACGGCGGCGTCCGCTCCGTGCTGCTGCTGCCGCACGAACTGCTGACCGGCATGCCGGAACGGCGCACCCAGCCGCCCGCCGCCGCGCCCGCCCCGGTGGCCGCCCAGGTTCCGGCCCCGGCGCCCGCCCCCCTGGCCCGGCCGGCAGCGCAGCCGGCCGCGCTCCCCTCCGCCGCGGTCCCTCCCCCGGCGGCCGAGTCGTACGGCTCCACCGAGGACGGCCTGCCGATCCGCCGCCGCAAGCGGCCGATGGCGATCGTCCCGCCCACCGAATCCGCCCCCTACGGCGCGCCCGCAGCGCCCGCCGCCACCGCCTCCCGCTCCGGGGAGCAGACCGCGGCGATGCTGGGGGCTTTCCAGCGCGGCACCAGGTCCGGTCGCGCCACCCAGCGGGACGACGCGAACCAGACGACCAGCACCCGCGGTGCAAGCAGTGAAGGGCATGAGTTCTCGTGAACGACGATCTGTCTTGGATGCTCGACAGCGCGCTGGAGATCCCGGGTGCCCTGCACGCGGTCCTCATCTCCGCCGACGGCCTGCTGATGGCCCGCACCAGGGACATCGACAAGGACAACGCGGACCGGGTGGCCGCCGCGATGAGCGGCGTGCAGTCGCTCTCCCGCTCGCTCGGCTTCTTCTGCGACAACCCGACGCAGCGCTGGCAGCAGACCCTGGTCGAGTTCGACGGCGGCTGGGTTTTCCTGATCTCCGCCGGTGACGGCGCCTATCTGGGCGTGTCCGCGCTGCCGGACGTCGACATGCAGGACATCACCTTCCGGATGCAGCAACTCGTGGGCCAGCTCGGCAAGTTCCTCGCCGCGCCGCCCCGCGAGGACATCGGGGTCCGCCGGTGAGGGCGGGCGGCGAGGACCTCGAGTTCGAGCCGGCGGACTTAGTCCGCGCCTACGTCATCACCAAGGGGCGGGAGCTGCCCGACGAGCAGCAGCTGTCCCTGATCACCCTGGTCACCGCCGCCCCGCAGGACGGCCGCCGCCCCGCCCGGCTCACCCCGGAGGAGCAGCGCCTGCTGGACATCTGCTCGGCCGGCTACCTGTCGGTCGCCGAGGTGGCCGGCCACACCCGGCTCCCGCTGGGCGTGGTCCGCATCGTCCTGGCCGCGCTCACCGAGGGCGGCCACCTGATGACCCGTCCGCCGGTCCCGAGGGCCCGGAACGCCGACAAGGACCTTCTGGAGGAGGTGCTCAATGGGCTTCACCGCAAGTTCGGATGACCGGCTGACCACCGACGACTACGTCTCGGGCGGCGCCGCCCAGACCGCCGTGAAGATCCTCGTCGTCGGCCACTTCGCCGTCGGCAAGACCACCTTCATCGGCTCGATCTCCGAGATCGAACCGCTGTCGACCGAAGAGACCATGACGCAGGCCGCCGAGGCCGTCGACGACCTCAAGGGCGTCCGGGGCAAGACCACCACCACGGTCGCCCTCGACTTCGGCCGGCTCACCCTCAGCGAACGCGTGGTGCTCTACCTGTTCGGCACGCCCGGCCAGACCCGCTTCGTCCAGATGTGGGAGGACATGGCCCGCGGCGCCCTCGGCGCACTGATCCTGGTCGACCCCGAACGGCTCGCCGACTCCTTCCCCGTCATCGACCTGATCGAGCAGTACGGGCTGGACTACGCCATCGCCGTCAACCACTTCGACGGCAACCCGGAACGCGCCGAGCGGGCGCTGCGGGAGGCCCTCGACCTGCTCGACGAAACCCCGGTCGTCACCTGCGACGCGCGCAACGAGAAGTCGTCGGCCGCCGCACTCACCACTCTCGTCCGCTATTTGCTGGACCGCGCCAGCTAGGAGCAACACGCAGCCATGGACACTCACTCCCCCGCCCCGGTGCCCCCGCCCGGGTGCCCGGCCCACGGCGGCCGAGTGCCGCTGTACGGGCCGGAGTTCGCCGCCAACCCGCAGTCGTACTACGACTACCTGCGGCACTACGGCGCCACCGCCCCGGTCGAGCTCGCCCCCGGAGTCGACGCCACCCTGGTGACCGAGTACTCGGCCGCCCTGCAGCTGCTGCAGGACCCCACGTCCTACCGCCGGGACTCCCGCCGCTGGCGGGCCTTCAACGAGGGCGCCGTCCCGCTGGACAGCCCGGTGCTGCAGCTGCTGCTGCACCGCCCCAACGCCCTGTTCTCGGACGGCGCCGAGCACCTGCGGCTGCGCCAGGCCATCACCGACTGCATGGCCCGCGTCGACCAGCGCCGGCTCGCCCGCAGCACCCGGCAGGTCTCCGACTTCCTCATCGACCAGTTCGGCTACCGCGGCTCCGCCGACCTGCTGAGCTCCTACGCCAAGCAGCTGCCGCTGTTCGTCTTCAACGAACTCTTCGGCTGCCCCGCCGACATCGGCGACCGGGTGATGTTCGGCATCTCCGGCATGTTCGACGGCGTCAACGCCGAGAAGGCCGCCCAGGTGATGTTCAGCGCGATCGGCGAGCTGATCGCGCTCAAGCGCAGCCGTCCGGGCGAGGACGTCACCTCCTGGCTGCTGCAGCACCACGCCAACCTCAGCGACGAGGAGATGACCCACCAGCTCGCGCTGCTGCTGGGCGCCGGCGTCGAACCCCTCGGCAACCTGCTCGGCAACACCCTGCACCGGCTGCTCACCCACGACACCTACGCGCACCAGGGCGGCCTGATCGACGAGGCGATCGACGACACCCTGTGGGAGAACCCGCCGATCACCAACCTCGGCCCGCACTACCCCGCCGCCGACGGGGAGTTCGCCGGGGAGAAGGTGCACGCGGGCGACCTGATGCTGGTCAGCTACGCCGCCGCCAACAGCAGCCCGATCCTGGCCGCCGAGCGGCGCGCCAGCAGCCGCGCCCACCTGGCCTGGGGCGCCGGACCGCACGCCTGCCCGTCCAAGGACCCGGCCCGGCAGATCGCCATGACCGCGCTGGAGAACCTGTTCAACCAGCTGCCGGACATCGAACTGGCCGTCCCCGAGGAGACGTTGAGCTGGCGGCCCGGCCCGTTCAACCGCGCCCTGGTCTCGCTGCCCGCCCGGTTCACCCCGGACGACTCCGCCAAGCAGGCGCGCGCCGCCGCCGAGGCCGCCAAGTCGGCTCCGGCCGCCCAACAGGCCGAAAAGGTAGGCCGCTGGAGCCAGTTCCTCAACTGGTTGGCCCGGTGATCTAAGCAACATTTATGCGTCCACGATTTCTGCATGAAACCTCCGAAACCCGGGTAATCAGCGCAAATGCTTGCGCCATATGCCATGGCGCCGATGACCGGAGAACAGGAGGGTGTCGTGGACCACATATCCAGAGACGCCGCCGAGACCCTGAGCCCGCTCCTCCCCGGGCCACCCGCTCCCGGCGGCCTCCCCTACCGCACCGGCGTCCCCCGGCCCCTCGGCCGGGGGACGCCGCTGTTGCCACCCAGACCCGCCGGACGCACGGTCGGCGGCCACACGGCCCGTCAACTGCTGGCGCTGTGCGAGCTGGTGGGTCTGGACGCGGGCGAGTCCGCCGGATACGCCCGTGCCCTGACCGACGCGCTCGGACCCGTGGTGCACCGGTCGCTCGACCTGCCGCCCGCCGTCCCGACCTTCCTCGCCGACGACCACACCCCCGTCGAGTTCTCGCTCTCCTTCTCCCCCGGGACCGCCCCCTCCCTGCGGGTCCTGCTCGAACCGGCCAGCGGCTTCGGGACCCCCGCCGAGAGCAGCCGGCTCGGCCTGCGCGCCCTGCGCGCGCTCGCCCGGCGCTGGGACATCTCCACCGAGAAGCTCGACCTGCTCCAGGACCTCTTCCTCCCCGACGACCCGCAGGGCAGCTTCTCGCTCTGGGCCGCCCTGGAACTCACCCCCGGCGGCACCCCCCGGCTGAAGGCCTACCTCAACCCCGCCGCCACCGGCCCCGACCGGGCCGGGGACACCGTGCGCGAGGCCCTGCGCCGCCTCGGCCACCACCGGGCGTACGAGAGCCTCCCGCCCGCCGACCGGCTGCTGTTCCTCGCCCTCGACCTCGGCGACTGGGCCACCCCCCGGCTGAAGCTGTACACCGCCCACCACCGGCTGCGCGCCTCCACCGTCGGCACGCTCAACCGGATGGCCGACGGGCCGTCGCCCGCCGAGACCGAGGCCTTCCTGTACACCGCGGCCGGACTGCCCGCCGGACACGACGGCGTCTTCGACCGCCGCCCCGTGCTCGCCTGCCACTCCTTCACCGACCCGGAGGCGGACCGCCCCACCGGCTTCACCCTGCACGTCCCGGTCCGCGACTACGCCCACGACGACCGCGAGGTGCTCGGCCGCGCCGAGAAGCTGCTGCCCCGCTACGGGATCGCCCCCGACGTGCTCCGCGACGCGCTCGGCGCCCTCACCCCGCGGCGGCTGGAGGACGGCGTCGGCCTGATCGCCTACCTGGCCATGGTCCACCAGCAGGGCCACGACACCCGGCTGACCGCGTACCTCTCCTCCGAGGCCTACCGCGTCCGCCCGCCCAACCGACGGCCGACCGGCCCGCGCCCCGCCCACTGAGCAGCGGCCCCACACTCCGCTCGCGCACTCCGGCCCGGCGCTCCGCCCCCTACGCTCCGACCGCGTCGCCGTCGGCCGCAGCAGCCGCAGGACACCCGTGACCCCCTGTCACACGGGCGCCCCGCGGACCCTCCGCTGCGGCCCCGGTACCCGGCCCTACGCCTCCGACAGCTGGCGCAGGTAGGGCGTCACGTCGACGTGCACCGACGCCCCGGCGGACAGCCCGTACCGGCGCTCGATGCCCGCCAGGAAGCCGTCGACCTCCTCGGCCATCGCCGCGGGCTCCGGCAGCTTCGACTCGCCCGTGACCAGCCGCACCACCCACCGCGCCTGCGCCTCCACCAGCCGGGTGATCGACCCGACCGGGCGGATCAGGCCCAGGAAGAACAGCCCCGGCCGGTCCGGGTCCACCATCCGCCGGTACAGCCGCACCGGCCCCCGCCCGTTCGCCGGGTGGTCCGCCTCCAGGAACGGCATCTGCCAGCCGAACCCGGTGCAGAACACGATCGCGTCCGCCTCCTCCGTGCTCCCGTCCGTGAAGCGGACCGTCGACCCGGACAGCGACTCGATGCCCGGCCGCGGCCGGACCGCACCCTGCCGGATCCGCGGCAGGATCTCGTCCGAGACCGTCACCGGCGACTGGAAGATCCGGTTCGGCGGCTCCGGCAGGCCGTACTCGGCCAGCGGGCCGCGCGCCACCCGCAGCGCCTCCTCGATGAACTCCTGCTGCTCCGTCAGCGACTTGGAGCTGAACCACGGCGCCACCGCGATCACGTCCACCGACATGCCGAACAGCTGCTTGGGCACCACGTGCTGGCCGTTGCGCACCGAGAGCACCGTGCGCGCGGTGTGCCGCGACACGTCCGCCGCGATGTCCACCGCCGACGCCCCCAGTCCCACCACGACCACCCGCTGACCGGCGAACTCCGCACCGTCCACGTAGTCCATCGAGTGCAGGACCCGCCCGGTGAACGACTCCGCGCCCGGCGGCAGCGGGTTCGGCAGCAGCGCCACGTCGTGGTGGCCCGCCGCCACCACCACCTGGTCGAAGGTCCGGACGGTCTCCACGCCGCGGGCGTCCCGGCTCACCACCGTCCATATCCCGTAGTCGTCCTGACGCACCGACACCACCTCGGTGCGGAACTCGATGTGCGGCAGCAGGCCCGCCCACTCGGCGAACTCCCGCAGGTACGCCGCCATGTCCCGGTGGCTCGGGTACAGCGGCATCTCCTCCCCCATCGGGAACGCCTCGAAGCAGGTCAGCTGCTTGGCGCTGTTCAGGTGCAGCGCCCGGTACGCCGGGCCGGGCTCGCCCGCCGACGGCCGCCGCCAGATCCCGCCCACCCCGGGCGACTTCTCCAGGCAGACGAAGTCCAACCCGTGCTCGCGCAGCGCGTACGCCGCCGCCAATCCCGACAGACCCGCACCGATCACGCAAACAGACACCGCGGCCTCCAAGCAGTCAGCAGTCAGTGGTGAGGCCCTAACTCACCGTTCCCCCGGCGATCTTGACGCCCCAGCATAAGCAGCCCGCCCCCGCCACCCCAGGGCCCACCGGGCCCTCCTCCGCCCGGCCTCCCACGCGGCCTCCCGCCCGGCTTCCCGCGCGGCCGGCCTTGCCCGGGGTGGTGCGCGGCCCGCTGCTGCTGTGCCGGGGCCGCGACACCGTCCCGGTCGAGAGCCCCACCCTGCGCCGCCTGCTCGGCCTGCTCGCCCTCACCCACCCCGCCGCCGCCACCCGGCAGGAGATCACCGACACCCTGTGGCCCCCCGGCCCGCCCGACTCCCAGCAGAGCCTGATCCACACCCACGTCAGCCGACTGCGCCGGCTTCTCACCCCCGACGACCCCCCGAACGGCGTCCTCCGCACCCCCACCGGCTACCGGCTCGGCCTGCCCCGCCACCGCACCGACCTCGGCCGGTTCGACGACCTGCTGGCCCGCACCACCAACCTGCAGCACGCCCCCGACCCCGACACCGCCCACCGGGACCTCACCCGCGCCCTGCGGCACTGGCGCGGCCTCGCCCGGTCCGCCCCCTCCCCCGCGTCCCCGACCGCCTCACCACCTGACCCCGGCCCGCCCCACTCCGCCCCGAACAAGGCGAAAGCCCCAGGCCGTTGGCCTGGGGCTTTGCAGTGGAGCGGGTGACGAGAATCGAACTCGCGCTCTAAGCTTGGGAAGCTCATGTTCTACCATTAAACTACACCCGCATCTGACGAACCGTCAGTGACGGCCCGATCAAGGACCACTGTACCCCATCGCGCGGGGTGGTGAGGGCGGGGTTTCGGGTGGCGGCGAGCCTGGGTGAGCGGTGTCCGGTAGATCCCCTAATGTGACGCTGTCGGCGGAAGTGTGGGAAGGGGACCGATGGAGCAGCGCACCGTGGTTCGTTGTGCCGAGGGGCACGTGTTCAGTACGACGGCGTTCCCGATGCAGCACCTGCAGGCGGGCCGGTTGGGGCCCGGGCGGTTGTTGCGGTGCCCGCGGTGCGGGCGGTTGCGGAGTTCGGTGCCGGCGGACGTGTCGGAGCTGTCGGCGGACGAACTGGCGCGCGGGCTGCGGTTGGTGGCGGTGGAGTCGCTGGCGTAGCCGGTCGCGGGAGCAGGTCCACGGGGCGGGCGCTTTTGGGGCGCCCGCCCCGCGGCACGTACGCTCGGGGCGTGCTGCTCTCCGACAACGACATCCGTGCCGAGATCGACAAGGGGCGGGTCGTGATCGACCCGTTCGAACCGTCGATGGTCCAGCCGTCGAGCATCGACGTCCGACTGGACCGGTTCTTCCGGGTCTTCGAGAACCACCGCTACCCGCACATCGACCCCTCCGAGGAACAGCCGGACCTGACCCGGCTGGTCGAGCCGGAGGGCGACGAGGCGTTCATCCTGCACCCGGGCGAGTTCGTGCTGGCGTCCACCTACGAGGTGATCACGCTGCCGGACGACGTGGCCTCGCGGCTGGAGGGCAAGTCGAGCCTGGGCCGGCTCGGGCTGCTGACGCACTCGACGGCGGGTTTCATCGACCCGGGCTTCAGCGGCCACGTGACGCTGGAGCTGTCGAACGTGGCGACGCTGCCGATCAAGCTGTACCCGGGGATGAAGATCGGGCAGCTGTGCCTGTTCCGGCTGTCCTCGCCGTCCGAGCACCCGTACGGCTCGGAGCGGTACGGCTCGCGCTACCAGGGGCAGCGCGGCCCGACGGCGTCCCGCTCGCACCTGAACTTCCACCGCACGCAGGTCTGAGGGCACCGACGCCCGGCACGAGGGCCGATCCCGATGGACGGGGTCGGCCCTCGCCGTGCGTACGGACGGCCGGACGGCCGCACGCACGGACGCACGGACGGACGCACGGACGGGTCAGGCGCGGACGGGGGTGGTGACGGCGGTGAGTTCGGTGCCGTCCGGGGAGAGGGTGAGTTCGGTGCGCAGGGCGGCGAGTTCGCCGAGGTGGTGCAGGTGGGTGCCGCCGCAGGCGATGGCGGCCGGGCCCTCGGGGAGGTCGGTGTGCCAGCGGCGGCGGGCGGTGAGTTCGGGGCCGGGGGCGTCGATCCGGACGGGGGCGTCGGCGGCGACCCAGGCGGCGAGGTGGGCGTTGACCTCGGCGGCGAGGGCGGGCAGGGCGTCGGCGAGGGCCGGGAGGATGTCGGTGGCCTCGGCGGTGAAGCCCTTCTTCTTCAGGGACTTGCCGATCCGGTAGGTGTCGGTGCTGGCGGCGGTGTCCATCACCGAGCTGTCCATGGCGAGGCCGTCGAAGTCGGGGTGGCCGAGGGCGTCGGCGCGGCCGGGGTCCTTGCGCCAGCGCGGGGCGAGCGCGCTGTTGAGGGCGAGGGCGAGCAGGTGGCAGCCGGTGTGGCTGGCGGAGAGGGCGGCGCGGCGGTCGGCGTCGACGGCGAGCCGCGCGGTGCGTCCGACGGCCTCGGGGCCGAGCGCTCCGGCGGGCAGCACGTGCAGGACCAGCCAGGCCCAGTCCTCGTCGCCGCGCCGGACCGGGATGTCGGCGCCGACCGCGAACTCGCCGTCGGGGCCGTGCGCGCCGGTGAGGCAGTCGAGGACGGGGTGGGCGGTGCCGTCGAGGGTGAGGGTGCCGTGGTCGGCGGGCTGGTCGGGCCAGGTGTGGTCGACGGGGTGGAACGGGGTGGCCGCGGTGACCACCGCGGTGCGGCCGTCCGGCAGGGCGTGCACGGCGAGGACCGGCGACTCGCCGGTCACCTCCCCGGCCGGGAAGCTGACGTGGGTGGTGGGCAGGCTCATGCGCGGGCTCCGGACGGGGTGAGGGTGGGCGGAACCACCTCACCCTACAAACCCCCGTCCGGGGGAGCCTCAGCCCAGGGTGGGCAGCTTGATCAGCACCAGCAGCGCCAGCAGTTGCACCGCGGCCGCGCCGGCCGCCTTGCCCCAGGGCAGGTCGTGGATCCGGCGCACCATGGTGGTCAGCAGCACGGCGCAGCCGACCCAGGTCGCCCAGCCGACCGCCTGCACGACGGGGTTGCCGACCGGGAGGAAGAGCGCGAGCAGCAGCCGCGGGGCGTCGGTGGTCCAGCTGATCAGGGCGGCCAGGCCGACCGTGGACTGCCAGGGGCCGTCGCCGCCGGACTGCCGGGCCAGGGCGTAGGTGACCGCGGAGAGCACCCCGCCGGCCAGGGTGAAGCCGAGCGCGGCGCCGCCGATCGCCCAGAGCGCGACGGCGAAGGTGGAGTTCACCACCTGGTCGTAGGTGGAGTCGATGGCGAACACCGCGAGCACGCCGTACAGCAGCGACACGCACAGCGCGGGCAGCCACACCTGGTGGTCGCGCATCCGGTCGAAGGTGGCGCTCGGGCTGCGGTAGATCCCGACCAGCAGTTCCCGCCAGGGCAGCCGGGGCCCGCCGGTGTGCGGCGCGGCCTGGCCGCCGGCCCGGTAGACGGCGACGTTGTCCACCGGCGGCGCCTGCTCGTACCCGCCCTCGTGGCCCTCGTAGCCGCCCCGGTAGCCGCCCTCGTGGCCGTCGTAGCCGTAGCCGTAGCCGTCGTCGTGGCCCGGGTGCCCGCCGTAGCCGTCCTGGCCGCCGTAGCCGTCCTGGCCGCCGTACGGGTGCGGCTCGTAGGGCTGGTCGCCGTACGGCTGCTCGCCGAGCGCGAAGGCCCTGGTGTGGCCGAGCCGGTCACCGGGGCCGGGGGCGGACGGGCCGGGGTGGGCGGGGTGCGGGGCGGTGAAGTACTCGGGGGCGCCGGTGGGCGCGCCCTGGTGCGGGTCGCCGTTCTGGGGGGCGCCCGTCCGGGGTGCCGACCAGCCGTGCCGGGGGTCGGCGCCCGGTCCGTCGTCGTGTCGATTGCCAGCCACGTCTCGACGGTACCCGCAACGGCTGACCCCCCGTCGGGTGATCATGGCGGCGGGGCCGGATTGCAGCCGTCCTGTGACGCTGCGGTCCGGCCCCGCCCGGGGTGGGTGTCAGCCGCTGACGCGGGCGCCGGGCGCGTGCACCGCGGCGGCGTTGCTCAGCCCGGCCTCGCAGCCGCCGGGGCCCGCGGAGAGGCGGACGGCGCCGACCGGGAGCCGGGTGCCGCAGGCGATCCGCAGGCCGGCCGGGAGCTCGTTCTCGGCCTCCAGGACGGCGCCGTCGCCGATCACCACGCCGTCCAGCGAGCAGCGCTCACCGATCTCGGCGTAGGCGCCGACGATGGAGTCCCGGACGTACGCGCCGGCCTTGATCCGGGCGCCGGGCAGGACGACGCTGCCCTCGACGATGGCTCCGGCGGCGATCTCGGCGCCCTCGGAGACCACGGTGCCGGAGCTCAGCACGGCGGCCCGGTCGACGGTCGAGCCGGGCAGCAGCAGGGCCTCGCCGGTGGGGCCGGGGACGGCCGGGGAGTCGACCTTGCCGAGCACCAGGTCGGCGGAGCCGCGGACGAACGCGCCGGGGGTGCCCAGGTCGAGCCAGTACGAGGTGTCGACGACGCCGCGCAGCAGCGCGCCGGTGGCCAGCAGCTCGGGGAAGGTCTCGCGCTCGACCGAGACCTCGCGGCCGGCCGGGATGCGGTCGATCACCGAACGGGTGAAGACGTAGCAGCCCGCGTTGATCTGGTCGGTGACGATCTGCTCGGGCGTCTCGGGCTTCTCCAGGAAGGCGAGCACCCGGCCGTCCGGGTCGGTCGGGACGAGTCCGAAGGCGCGCGGATCGGCCACCCGGGTGAGGTGGAGGGTCACGTCGGCGCCGGAGGCGCTGTGCCCGTCGCGCAGGGCGGCGATGTCGAGGCCGGAGAGGATGTCGCCGTTGAAGACCAGGACCGGCTCGTCGGGGCCGCAGGTCAGGCCGGAGGCGGCGTTGCGGATCGCGCCGCCGGTGCCGAGCGGCTCCTCCTCGGTCAGGTAGACCAGTTCGATGCCGTACGGGCTGCCGTCCTGGAAGTGGTCGACGAAGACGTCGGCGAGGTAGGAGGTGGCGAGCACCACGCGGGTGACGCCGGCCGCGGCGGCGCGGGCCAACTGGTGGGCGATGAAGGGGACGCCGGCGACCGGCAGCATGGGCTTCGGCGTGTGGGTGGTCAACGGGCGGAGTCGGGTGCCCTTCCCGCCGACCAGCATGATCGCCTGGGTCATGTGCTGTCTCCCGTGGTCGTATTCCGGCGGCCCGGCACGACGGGGCCGGTGCGCACGCTCGGTGGAACTGGTCGAGGCAGCATGACATGGCCTTCGACGGAGCCGGACCTTTCCCCGGCTCCGCCGCATACTCTATTTGCCCGAACAGCGTCCGGGTGCCACCACCCTGGTCGGTCCGGTGTGCGGATCGGCACGTCCGGTCTACGGCAGCAGCCAGGAGCGGTCGGGCGCGGTGCCCGCGGTGGTGCCCCCGGAGCCCTGCAGGCGGCCCACGGCGGAGGCGGGCAGGGCCCGGTCCCAGACCT
The DNA here is from genome assembly GCF_000717185.1 of Kitasatospora phosalacinea. GTDB lineage: Bacteria > Actinomycetota > Actinomycetes > Streptomycetales > Streptomycetaceae > Kitasatospora > Kitasatospora phosalacinea_A. The sequence goes on from NZ_JNYE01000002.1 coordinate 103,455, forward strand.
GGACGTCGGAGATCGCGCCGTCCCAGAAGTCCGTCCACTGGGACTGGTAGCGGACCCGGCCGAGCTGCAGGCCGCCGGTGGTCTGCCAGATGCCGGTGACCGGGGTGGACTGCTGGAGCCGCCCGTCGACGTACAGCAGGATCTTCTTCGCGGACGCGTCGTAGACGCCGGTGAGCAGCGTCCACCGGCCGGTGGTGGCGGGGGCGGTGCTGAAGGCCTGGTAGGTGGTGCTGTCCTGGGCCCCGGCGGCGGTCTGCACCTTGAAGACCCACTGGTTGTGGGTGCCCCAGTAGTCGCGGCCGAGGTAGAAGGAGTAGTAGCTGTCGCCGCCCTGGGTGACGACGGCCCGGCCGCCGGTGGGGGCGTTGTTGCGGACCATCGCGGAGACGGTGAAGGAGCGGGTGGTGTCGACCACCGGGGCCTGGCTGTCGGCCCAGCCGACGGCGTTGCCGTAGAGCGTCATGGCGGGGCCGGTGCGGCCCTCGGCACGGCCGATGGTGGCGCCGCCGCCCAGCACCATGCCGGGCAGCGCGGCGGGCGTCCCGGCGGGCTGCTCGCCGCCGCTCGCTCCGGCGGTGGGCTTGCCGCTCCTGGACGCGGCGGGGCCGGTGGAGGGGCTGCCGGAGGGGCCGGGGGCGCGGTGGCGGGCGCGGTGGTGCCAGGCGTGTCGGGGGCGGACGTGGCGGGGGCGGGGGCGTCGGGCTGGGCGGTGCCGGTGGGCGCGGCCAGGGGGGTGGTGGACGGGCGGGTGAGCAGCAGGGCTCCGGCGACCAGTCCGGCGACCACGGCGACGGCGAGCGCGCCGCCGCCGGCCCGCAGCGCCCGGCGGCGGCGCTCCTCGCGTTCGCGGGCCTCGGCGAGCGCGGCCCAGTCGGGCGTGGCGCTGCTCACCGGCGGCAGGTGGGCGGGCCCGCCGGGCCCCGGTCTTCCCCCGTCAGCAGTCATGCGGCCGATGCTAGGACATCGTCCGCGGGCCGGGTACGGCCCTGTCCGCCCCGGCACGGCCGGACCCCGGGGCCGCTGCGGGCGCCCGGGGTCCGGTCGGTACGGGTGGTGCGGGTGGTGCGGGTGGTGCGGGGTGGTGCTCCTGCGGGTGTCAGGCGTCGACCGGCTCCGCCTCGGCGGTCGGGGCGGCCTTGACCGACTCCAGCAGCAGCTGGGCGACGTCGACGACCTTGAGGTGCTCCTTGGCCGCGCCCTCGTTCTTCTTGCCGTTGACCGAGTCGGAGAGCATGACGAGGCAGAACGGGCAGGCGGTGGAGACGATGTCGGGGTTGAGGGAGAGCGCCTCGTCGACCCGCTCGGTGTTGATCCGCTTGCCGATCCGCTCCTCCATCCACATCCGGGCGCCGCCGGCGCCGCAGCAGAAGCCGCGCTCCTTGTGGCGGTGCATCTCCTCGTTGCGCAGGCCGGGCACCTTGCCGATGATCTCGCGCGGCGGGGTGTAGACCTTGTTGTGGCGGCCGAGGTAGCAGGGGTCGTGGTAGGTGATCAGGCCCTCGACCGGGTTGACCGGCAGCAGCTTGCCCTCGTCGATGAGGTGCTGGAGCAGCTGGGTGTGGTGGATGACCTCGAAGTGGCCGCCGAGCTGCGGGTACTCGTTGGCGATGGTGTTGAAGCAGTGCGGGCAGGTGGCGACGATCCGCTTGGTGGGAGCGTCCTCCAGCGCGGCGTTCAGGGTCTCGACGTTCTGCGCGCCGAGCATCTGGAACAGGAACTCGTTGCCCAGGCGGCGCGGGGAGTCACCGGTGCAGGTCTCCTCCTTGCCGAGGATGGCGAACCTGACGCCCGCGGTGTGCAGGAGTTCGGCGAAGGCCTTGGTGGTCTTCTTGGCCCGGTCCTCCAGGGCGCCGGCGCAGCCGACCCAGTAGAGGTACTCGACCTCGGCGGGGTCGATGTCCTCGCCGATCACCGGCACCTCGATGCCGGTCTCCTTCTTGAGCTCCTTGACCCAGTCGAGGCGGGCCTTGGTGGCCAGGCCCCACGGGTTGCCCTTGTTCTCCAGGTTCTTGAGCATCGTCCCGGCCTCGGTCGGGAAGCTGCTCTCGATCATGACCTGGTAGCGGCGCATGTCGACGATGTGGTCGATGTGCTCGATGTCGACGGGGCACTGCTCGACGCAGGCGCCGCAGGTGGTGCAGGACCACAGCACGTCGGGGTCGATGACGCCGTTCTCCTCGGCGGTGCCGATCAGCGGGCGCTCGGCCTCGGCCAGGGCGGCGGCGGGGACGTCGGCGAGCTGCTCGGCGGTGGCCCGCTCCTCGCCCTCCATGTCCTTGCCGCCGCCGGCCAGCAGGTAGGGGGCCTTGGCGAAGGCGTGCTCGCGCAGGCTCATGATCAGCAGCTTGGGCGACAGCGGCTTGCCGGTGTTCCAGGCGGGGCACTGCGACTGGCAGCGGCCGCACTCGGTGCAGGTGGAGAAGTCGAGGATGCCCTTCCAGGAGAAGTGCTCGACCTGGGAGACGCCGAACACGGCGTCGTCCGCCGGGTCCTCGAAGTCGATCGGGGCGCCGCCCGAGGTCATCGGGCGCAGGGCGCCGAGCGCGGTGGCGCCGTCGTCCTCGCGCTTGAAGTAGATGTTGAAGAAGGCCAGGAAGCGGTGCCAGGCGACGCCCATCGAGGGGTTGAGGCCGATGGTGACCGCCCAGGCGAAGGAGATGCAGATCTTCAGCATCGCGAACAGGTAGACCAGGTTGACCAGGGTGCCGTGCGCGGTGCCGTGGAAGGCGGCGGCGATCGGGTACGAGACCAGGTAGGCCGGGTCGTAGGAGTCGACGCCCTCCAGGGCGCCCTCCAGGCCGCGGAGCATCATGATGCACAGGCCGATGCCGAGGATCGTGTACTCGACGTAGAAGGCCTGCCAGGCGATCGAGCCGGCGAACCGGGACTTGCGGCCGGCCCGGGAGGGCAGGCTGAGCAGGCGGATCGCCATCAGGACGAGGATGCCCAGGGTGGTGAGGGTGCCGATCAGCTCGACGAAGACGTTCCAGGGCAGCCAGTGGCCGATGACCGGGAGGACGAACTCGGCGTCGAAGAGCTGGCCGAAGGCGTTCACCAGGGTGAGCACCAGGGAGAAGAAGCCGACGGCGACGAACCAGTGGGCGACGCCGACGACGCCCCAGCGGTTCATCCGGGTGTGGCCGAGGAACTCCTTGACCACGGTGGCGACCCGCTGCGCGGGCTGCCCGAAGCGGGTGGCGTCGGCGGAGCCGGTGCGCACCACCCTGTAGATGTACAGCGCCGCACGGGTGGCGAGCGCGGTGCCGATCACGAAGGTGACCAGCGAGATGACGATCGCTGCTAGCTGCATCGGCTCTCCGTCTCCAGCGGCTATGGTCCCGGGTCTTTCCCAGTCCTCCCGGTCTTCCCCAGAGTGTACTGGTCGGTAACTTGCAGGGTCGACGCGTCCGGAGATTACCGCGCGTTAACACCCGGTCAGAAGGTGTTCAAGGTATGGCGGCAGTCACTAAGCACAGACTCACCCGCCCGGAGCAGCCACCGGAGCCCCCGCGACATAAGCGCTCAGTAAAGTTGAGCGACACCGACTCAAAGCTGTTGACGTCGTCGGGGTAGTCGTGCATCCTTGAGTCCGTACTGCTCAACTTCTCCTCGGAGGTATTCACGATGGCACGCGCGGTCGGCATCGACCTCGGCACGACGAACTCCGTCGTCAGCGTTCTTGAGGGCGGTGAGCCCACGGTCATCACCAACGCCGAGGGCGCTCGGACCACGCCGTCCGTCGTCGCCTTCGCCAAGAACGGCGAGGTGCTCGTCGGCGAGGTCGCCAAGCGGCAGGCGGTCACCAACGTCGACCGCACCATCCGCTCGGTCAAGCGCCACATGGGCACCGACTGGAAGATCGGCATCGACGGCAAGGACTTCACGCCGCAGCAGATCTCCGCCTTCGTCCTGCAGAAGCTCAAGCGGGACGCCGAGTCCTACCTGGGCGAGACGGTCACCGACGCCGTCATCACCGTCCCGGCGTACTTCAACGACTCCGAGCGCCAGGCCACCAAGGAGGCCGGCGAGATCGCGGGCCTGAACGTCCTGCGCATCGTCAACGAGCCGACCGCGGCCGCCCTGGCCTACGGCCTGGACAAGGACGACCAGACCATCCTGGTCTTCGACCTCGGCGGCGGCACCTTCGACGTGTCGCTGCTGGAGATCGGCGACGGCGTGGTCGAGGTCAAGGCCACCAACGGCGACAACCACCTCGGCGGCGACGACTGGGACCAGCGGGTCGTCGACCACCTGGTGAAGGTCTTCCAGTCCGGCCACGGCGTCGACCTGTCCAAGGACAAGATGGCCGTCCAGCGCCTGCGCGAGGCCGCCGAGAAGGCCAAGATCGAGCTGTCCTCCTCCTCGGAGACCTCGATCAACCTGCCCTACATCACGGCCTCCGCCGAGGGCCCGCTGCACCTGGACGAGAAGCTCACCCGCTCCCAGTTCCAGCAGCTCACCGCCGACCTGCTGGACCGCTGCAAGGTCCCGTTCCACAACGTGATCAAGGACGCCGGCATCCAGCTGTCCGAGATCGACCACGTGGTCCTGGTCGGCGGCTCGACCCGCATGCCGGCCGTCGCCGAGCTCGTCAAGGAGCTGACCGGCGGCAAGGACGCCAACAAGGGCGTCAACCCGGACGAGGTCGTCGCGATCGGCGCCTCCCTGCAGGCCGGCGTGCTCAAGGGCGAGGTCAAGGACGTCCTGCTGCTCGACGTCACCCCGCTGTCCCTCGGCATCGAGACCAAGGGCGGCATCATGACCAAGCTGATCGAGCGCAACACCACGATCCCGACCAAGCGCTCCGAGATCTTCACCACCGCCGAGGACAACCAGCCCTCCGTGCAGATCCAGGTCTACCAGGGCGAGCGCGAGATCGCGGCGTACAACAAGAAGCTCGGCATGTTCGAGCTGACCGGCCTGCCGCCGGCCCCCCGCGGCCTGCCGCAGATCGAGGTCACCTTCGACATCGACGCCAACGGCATCATGCACGTGGCCGCGAAGGACCTCGGCACCGGCAAGGAGCAGAAGATGACCGTCACCGGCGGCTCCTCGCTGCCGAAGGACGAGGTCAACCGCATGCGCGAGGAGGCAGAGCGCTACGCGGAGGAGGACACCAAGCGCCGCGAGGCCGTCGAGACCCGCAACCAGGGCGAGCAGCTCGTCTACTCGACCGAGAAGTTCATCGCGGACAACGCGGACAAGCTCCCGGCCGACGTCAAGACCGAGGTCGAGACCGCCATCGGCGAGCTCAAGGAAGCCCTCAAGGGCGAGGACATCGCGGCCATCCGCACCGCCACCGAGAAGGTCTCCACCACCGCCCAGAAGCTCGGCGCGGCGCTGTACGCGCAGGCCGACGGCGCGGGCGCGGCGGCCGGTGCGGCCGGTGCCGGCGACGCGGGCGCCAAGGAGGACGACGTGGTCGACGCCGAGATCGTCGACGACGAGAAGCCCAAGGGCGGTGCGGCATGACGGAGAAGCCGCAGGGCGAGCAGCCCGGCGACGACTCCGCCGCCGAGGAGGCCGTGCTCAAGGCAGCCGAGGAGGCCGTCGCGGGTGCGGGTGCCGACGAACTGGCCGCCGCCAAGCGCGAGGCCGGAGAGCGCACCGCCGACCTGCAGCGGCTCCAGGCCGAGTACCAGAACTACCGCAAGCGGGTCGAGCGCGACCGCTCCACCGTTCGCGAGATCGCCGTCTCCAACATCCTGGAGTCGCTGGTCCCGGTGCTGGACGACATCGGCCGGGCCCGCGAGCACGGCGAGGTGACGGGCGGCTTCAAGTCGGTCGCCGAGTCGCTGGAGACGGTCGTCGCCAAGCTCGGGCTGCAGCAGTTCGGCAAGGAGGGCGAGCCCTTCGACCCGACGATCCACGAGGCGCTGATGCACAGCTACTCGTCCGACGTGACGGAGGACACCTGCGTGCAGATCCTCCAGCCCGGGTACCGGATCGGCGAGCGGATCATCCGCCCGGCGATGGTCGCGGTCGCGGAGCCCCAGCCGGGCACCCAGACCACCGGCGAGCCGGACGGCGACAAGGCTGACGGTTCGTCCGACAGCTGAGTAGAGTCCCCGTGCGCTGCGGAGTCGTACGTCGTCCAGTACGGCGGCCGGCTCCGCAGCGCCGTATCACGGCACCGCACCGCAGTGCGGCAACCAGGCGCTGCGCGGCAGCGCAGCAGCGACAGACGCAACGGGAGGTGGCGGTCAAAGGCCATGAGCGCTAAGGACTACGTGGAGAAGGACTACTACAAGGTCCTCGGCGTGCCCAAGGACGCCACCGCTGCAGAGATCAAGAAGACCTACCGCAAGCTGGCCCGCGAGTTCCACCCGGACGCGAACAAGGGCGACGCCAAGGCCGAGGAGCGCTTCAAGGACATCTCCGAGGCGTACGACGTGCTCTCCGACGAGAAGCGCCGCAAGGAGTACGACGAGGCCCGCTCGCTGTTCGCGGGCGGCGGCTTCCGGCCCGGCGGGGCGGGCGCGGCCGGGGGCTTCGACTTCGGCGACCTGTTCAACGGCGGGGGCGGCACCGGCGGCGGCGGGATCGGCGACGTGTTCGGCGGCCTGTTCAACCGCGGCGGCCGGCAGACCGCCCAGCCGCGCCGCGGGGCGGACGTCGAGACCGAGGTCACGCTGAACTTCGAGGAGGCCGTGGACGGCGCGACCGTGCCGCTGCGGATGACCTCCCAGGCCGCCTGCCGCGCCTGCGCCGGGACGGGCGCCAAGGCCGGCACCACCCCGCGGGTCTGTCCGACCTGCGTCGGCGCGGGCACCGTCAGCCGCGGCCAGGGCGCCTTCGCGCTCTCCGAGCCCTGCCGGGACTGCAAGGGCCGCGGCATGATCGTCGACGACCCGTGCACCGTCTGCCACGGCAGCGGCCGGGCCTCCTCGGCCCGCACCATGCAGGTCCGCATCCCCGCCGGGGTGCAGGACGGCCAGCGCATCCGGCTCAAGGGCAAGGGCGCCCAGGGCGAGCGCGGCGGCCAGCCCGGCGACCTGTACGTCACCGTGCACGTCGACGCGCACCCGGTGTTCGGGCGCAAGGGCGACAACCTGACGGTGACCGTGCCGGTGAGCTTCCCCGAGGCCGCGCTCGGCGGCACCATCGAGGTGCCGACCCTGAACGGCCCGGCCGTGAAGCTCAAGCTGCCGCCCGGCAGCGCCAACGGCCTGACCATGCGGGCCCGCGGCAAGGGCGCCACCCGCAAGGACGGCACCCGCGGAGACCTGCTGGTCACCGTGGAGGTCACGGTGCCCAAGCACGTCACCGGAGACGCGCTGACCGCACTGGAGCAGTACCGCGAGGCCACCGCCTCGGACGACCCGCGAGCCGCCCTGTTCAAGGCGGCGGAGGGAGCGTGAGACCCCGATGAGCCCCCACCCCGACAGTAGCCACGGCGACGGCGGCCCCGGCGTCACCGGCCGGATCGGCCCCGGTCCCGGCCTCGGCGAGGGCCTCCCCGGCGGCGGCCGCCCGCGCGCCGCCGCCCCGCCGTACGTCCTCACCGAGGACACCCCGGTCTACGTCATCTCCGTCGCCGCCGAGCTCTCCGGCCTGCACCCGCAGACCCTCCGCCAGTACGACCGCCTCGGCCTGGTCAGCCCCGACCGCACCGCCGGGCGCGGCCGCCGCTACTCGGCCCGGGACATCCAGCAGTTGCGCGAGGTCCAGCGGCTCTCCCAGGACGAGGGCATCAACCTGGCCGGCATCAAGCGGATCATCGAACTGGAGAACCAGGTCGCCGCCCTGCAGTCCCGCGTCGCCGAGCTCGTCGACGCCCTGGAGGGCGCCGCCGCGACCCTCCAGCAGCGCGAGGCCGCCGTCCACGCCTCCTACCGCCGCGACCTGGTGCCCTACCAGCAGGTCCAGCAGTCCAGCGCGCTGGTGGTCTGGCGGCCCAAGCGCTGAGCCCGGCCGAAAAAGCACCGAGCCGTCGGCACCCCTGTCATCCGGGGGGTGTCGGCGGCGCCGACGTGCTGAGAGAGTTCATCAGGCATGCCCCGGCGGTTGCTTGCTGAACGGCGGAACAACGGCTCACCGATCGGGGTGCACCGCCTAGGATCACCCGCACGCAAGGTTCGTGGCTGTCGTTCGAGCTAGGTCAGGGGGCAACACATGGGCAAGGATCAGGTGCCGGGCCTCACCAGCGCAGGGCTCGGCATGGTGACAGCCGCCGCCCGCGATCTCTACAAGGTGGCCCTCGCCTCGGGCGGACGGCTATCGCCCGAGGCGGCTGGGCTTCACCCTGACGATGCGCTCCAAGAGCTGGTGGACATCGGTCTGCTGGTACCCGACATCAACGCCCCCGACGTGCTCGTCGTGGTCGACCCGCAGCAGCTCGCGGTCGGCCTGAGCAATGCCTGGCAGCGCAACGCCCTCGAACTGATGACCAGGGCCGCGAGCATTTCGGCGGACCTCCATGATCTGACTCTGGCCTACACGGGTAGCGCAGCACCCCACCAGACCGGTGGAAGCATCGAACACGTCACCGGAAAAACCGAGATCAACCGCCGCTTGTCGAAATTCATGGACCAGGCCTCCCAGGAAGTCCTGAGCGCTCAGCCAGGCGGCAGCGCCCGTTCCTTCTCACCTGCCGCTGCCATCGCCCTCGATGCCGACATGCTGCGACGCGGTGTGGCCCGACGAACGATCTACCAACCCAGCACCCGCTATTCGGCGCCGACCCGTGAGTACGTGGCGGCGATGACCAAAGAAGGAGGAGAGGTACGCACCCTGGGTGAACCGTTCACCCGGCTGATCGTCATCGACTGCTCCATTGCCATCATCCCCTTCGACAACGACAACGAACGCGCCGCCATTGTCAGGGACGAGGCGGTGGTCGCTTACCTGGTGGATTCCTTCGAGATCTGCTGGGAACGTGCCATCCCGTTCCTCGGCGGAAACGAAGTGCCACCCGAAGTCGTTTCCCTACTCCGGCAGAACATCATCCGACTCCTACTACAGGGAATGGGACACCGAGTCATAGCAAGAAACCTCGGACTGAGCGAACGCACTCTGGCCCGCCATATCGCCGAGTTGCGCGAGGAATACGACGCAGAGACACTCTTCCAACTGGGCTGGAAACTCGCTCAGGGACATCGCACCATGCCGCTGTTCGACTCCGAGGGAATCGACGGCTGACCCCGACGCGACCAGGTCACGTCCAGAGCACGTCGGAAGCCAGTGACGTCTGTACAACAGGCTCCGACTCGACGCCGACGGCGACAGTCGACTTGGACACGGTCCACAACACGTCAGCAGAGGCCGGGACGGCACCGATCACCACTGTCGCCATCATGAGCGCAGCCGCGACCACGAACCTGAACGTTCTACGCATAACGCCACTCCCCTTCACGAGCTGAGCCGTCAGCCCCGGCCGACTCCTCACTGACGCCCCATAGACTATGACGCCCGGTCAAGCCTTGCCATATCCCGTCAGAACTCCAGCGGCAACTGTCGCATATGACCCGTTCGCGACCAAGTGGCGGACCGTGTCATCTCGCTGCCATGCAGTGAGATGACACCTGGCAGCAGTGGACGGTCGGACCCCGTGACCGCGACGATCAGTCCACCATCGATCAGCAGGCACGTGTCCGGCCACGTGAGGGAACCAGCAAATGGCATGGCCGTGCCAATTTGATCGAGACGATAGCGGATGCACAGCGGCATTCCCAACCACTGAATTGCCTGTCCGGACCCACACTCCGAGCAGGCCCTCCCTCCGGAGTCGACATGAGTGAGTCCCACCTGCAACACCGCGCCGAAGGGCGCCGCGCACGGGTCTTCCTGGCCGCGCCGCTGATGCGGCTCACCGGGCCGGCGGACAGTGTGGTGACGCTGGCGAGCCGGACCAGGCTGACGACGCTGCGCAGCACGCTGCTGGACAGCGGGGCCGCGGTGTACAGCGCGCACCACAGCGATGCGTGGACGGTGGCGGGGCGGGCGCCGGAGCAGCGGGTGCCGTCGGACTTCCGGGCGATGCAGAGCGCGGACCTGGTGTTCGCGTACGTGGGTGCGCCGCTGTCGGCCGGGGTCAGCCTGGAGCTCGGCTGGGCGTCGGCGCTGCGCAAGCCGATCGTGCTGCTGGTGGACGAGGCGATCACGCACAACCCGCTGATCGCGACCATCGAGCAGGTCTCGCCGGTGCTGCCGCTGGTGTTCGACGACACCTGGTCGCAGGAGGCGCTGCACCACACCGTGGAGACCGCGCTGGACTGGGCCGGGATGGCGCTGTCGCTGCGCGGCGGCTTCTGGACCGCGCCCGGCGAGCAGTTCCCGCGGCCGCGCCGCGAGCACACCGGCACCGGACCGTACGGCTTCTGGTCCCCGGAGATCGCCACCGGCTGACGCCCGGTCAGTCGTCGGCGTCCTGCGCCCCGGCTCCGCGCATCTGCCAGCCCAGTTGGAACAGGGTCTCCGCGTCGTGGAGTTCGCGCAGGCGGGAGATGTGCGCGGCGACGGTGCGTTCGCCGAGGCCCAGCCGGGAGGCGATGGTCTTCTGGGTCAGGCCCTGGGCGAGCAGTCGTCCCACCTGCTCGTGGACCGGCACCACGCTCTCGCCCTCGTGCTCGGCGGAGCGCCACTGGATCCGCTCGGCCCGCTCCCAGTCCCGCTCGAAGGCGGCGACCAGGAACGAGACCACGGCCGGGTCCTCGATGAAGGCGGCACTCGAGTTGTCGGCCGAGGCCGGGACGACGGCGACCCGGCGGTCGAAGATCAACATCCTGCTGAACGGTTCGCTCAAGGTGCGGAACCGGCCTCCCCAGCCGGTGACCCTCTCCGCCCAGCGGACCGTCGTCCCGTCCAGCAGCGCGGTCGGCTCGTAGACGGTGCGGATGGTTCCGCCCCGCTCCAGGAAGCGGCGGGTGCGCTCCAGCGCCTGCTCCAGCAGGTCGGCCGGACCGGCGCCGCCCGGGTGCAGGGACAGCTCCTCCTCGTACGCCTCGCTCGCCAACTGCAGGACGCGGTGCCGGATCTGCTCGGTCCGGTCGACATGCTGCACCACGCTGGAGCGGTCGGCCCGGCGGGGGGTCGCGTCGTAGGCGTGGGTGAGGTCCTCCAGCAGCGTCGGCATCTCCTCGGCGCGCAGCAGCATCCGGGTGCCCTCGGCGCGCAGCTCGGCGCTGATCCGGTCGCTGACCGCGCGCGGGTTGACCGCCGTCAGCGCCTGGTCGGCCGCGTCGTGCACCAGCAGCCCGAGCTCCATCAGCCGCAGCACCCCGGTCGGGTCCTGCTCGACGGCCTCGCGGAACGACACCCGGCCGCCCTGGTCCAGGACCTGCTGGTACAGCCGCCGCTCCGACTCGCTCGGCAGGGCCGCTCCGTTCGGCTCGCTCACAGGTCCCACTCCTTCTCGGCCGCCCGTCCCGGGTCCTGCCCCGGCGGCACGGCGGGTCGTCCGGACACCCCGCGCAGCTGCCAGCCGAGCTGGAACAGGGTCTCCGCATCGTAGAACTCCCGCAGCCGGGCGAGGTGACCGGACACCGTCCGCTCCGAGAGCCCCAGGCGGGAGGCGATCGCCCGCTGGGTCAGGCCGACCGCGAGCAGTTCGACCAGCTCCGGCGGGACGCCGCTCTCCCGCGGGCACCCGGCCAGCGCCTGCCAGTCGACCCGCTCGGCCCGCGCCCAGTCGCGCTCGAACAGGCCCACCAGGACGGCCAGCACCGCCGGGTCCTCCACCAGCACGGCCTGCCGGTCGTCCGGCGCGGCCGAGACCACCGCCACCCGGCGGTCGAAGATCACCATCCGGCGGAACGGCTCGTCCAGGACCCGGAACCGCTCCCCCGCGGCGGTCAGCTCGGCCGCGTAGCCGACGGTCGGCGGGTCGTCGAAGGCACCCGGCTGGTAGATCGACCGCAGCTCGATGCCGCCCGCCAGGAAACCCAGCGAACGGGCCCGGGTCTGCTGCATGTCCGCGACCGGGCGGGCGCCGCCGGGTTGGGCCGCCAAGGTCTCCTCGCGCATCTCCGACTCGATCCGGGCGATGTGGTGCGCGATCTGCTGCCCCGCCACCAGTTGCAGCGGCCGACCCGTCCGGCCGCGGCGCCGCGCGGCGTCGTACGCCTGGGTCAGGTCGCCCAGCTCGGCGGCCACCCGCTCGGCCTGCGCCAGCTTCCCCGACGCCGCGCTGCGCAGCCCGGCGCTCACCCGCTCGGCGAACGCCCCCGGGTGGGCGGCCGTCAGCATCTGCCCGTAGTCGTGGTGCAGCAGCAGCCCCAGCTCGATCAACCCGAGGGCCGCGTCCGCGTCCTGCTCCATCGCCTCGCGCAGCAGCACCATGCCGCCCTGCGCGACCACCTCGCGGTACAGGGCGCGCTCGGCTTCGTTCGGCAACCGGGCGGTCATCGTGCGCCTCCGTGCATCAGCCAGCCGAGCTGGAAGAGGGTGTCGGCGCCGTGGTGCTCGCGCAGCCGCGCGAGGTGGGCGGCCACGGTGCGCTCGGAGAGGGCGAGGCGGGAGGCGATCGCCTTCTGGGTCAGCCCCGCGGCGAGCAGGTCGGTCAGCTCCGGGGGGACGCCGCTCTCGCGGGGGCGGCCCGCCAAGGCGTGCCAGTCGACGATCGTGGCCCGGGCCCAGTCGCGTTCGAAGAGGGCGACCAGGGTCGCGACCACGGTCGGGTCCTCGACGAAGGCGGCGCTGTTGTCGTCGGGGGCGGCGCTGATGATCGCCACCCGGCGGTCGAAGATCAGCATCTTCCGGAACGGCTCGTCCAGGACCCGGAGGCGTTCGCCCGCGGCGGCGACCGTCGCGGCGTAGTCGGTGGTGGGCGGGTCGGCCAGGGCGCCCGGCTGGTAGATGGTGCGCAGTTCGATGCCCCGGGACAGGAACCCCAGCGAGCGCTCCAGCGCCTGGCCCATCGCCCCGACCGGGCGGGCGCCGCCGGGTTGGGCCGCCAAGGTCTCCTCGCGCATCTCCGACTCGATCTGCAGGATCCGGTGCCGGATCTCCTGGCGGTCGGTCACCCGCTCCACGGCGCGCTCGCTGTCGGGGCGGCGCGGCGCGGCGTCGTACGCCTGGATCAAGTCCCAGAAGCGGGCCCCGGTCTGCTGGGAGCCGACCAGCTTCCGGACCGCCTCGTCGCGCAGCTCGGCGCTCAGTCGGTCGCTGACGGACCTCGGGTTGACGGCCGTCAGCGACCGGTCCGAGTCGTAGTGCACCAGCAGGCCCAGGTGGATCAGGTGCAGGGTGGCGTCCGGGGCCTGCTGCACCGCCTCGTCGAACGCCACCGAGCCGCCCCGGGCGAGGACTTCGCGGTAGAGCTGCCGGTCGTCCTCGTCGAGGAGGGTCGCGGTCACCGGGCGCCCTCCCGCATCAGCCAGCCCAGTTGGAACAACGTCACCGCGTCGTAGCGCTCGCGCAGCCGGGCGAGGTGTTCGGCGACGGTGCGTTCGGACAGGCCCAGGCGGGTGGCGATCGCCTTCTGGGTGAGGCCGGCGACGAGCAGGCGGCTGACCTGTTCGACGACCGGGGAGACGCTGCTGCCCGCGAGGTCGTGCCAGGGGACGCGTTCGGCGCGTTCCCAGTCACGGAGGAAGAGCCCTACCAGGTGGTCGACCACGGCCGGGTCCTCGATGAACGCGGCGGTGCGGTTGTCGGCGGACGCGGAGATGATCGCCACCCGGCGGTCGAAGATCAGCATCCGGGTGAAGTCCTCGTCCAGGGAGCGCAGCCGCATGCCCCAACCGGTGGCCCGCACCGCGTAGTCGATCACCGCCGGGTCGGACTTGCTGACGGGCTGGTAGAAGATGTCCATCCGGGCGCCGCCGGCCAGCGCCTTCTCGGTACGGGCGCTCTTCTCCAGGTACACCACGGGGCGACGACCGGGCTGGGCGGCCAGCACCTCCTCGCGGAAGTCCGCCTCGATCTGCAGCAGGCGGTGCCGGATCCGGTCCACGTCCAGCACGTGGGTGATCTGCTGCCCGTGGCCCTCGCGCCGGGCGGCGCTGTCGTACGCGTCGGTGAGGACGTCGAGTTCGGCGGGGACGTGCTCGGCCGCCTCGAACAGCCGGGTGCCGGCCTGGCGCAGTTCCCGGCTCAGCCGCACGCTGACGGTGCGCGGGTTGACCGCGGTGAGCTGCTCGCTCTCGTCGTGGTGGACCAGCAGCCCGAGCGCGAGCAGCCGGGCGGTGGCGGCGGCGTCCTGCTCGGTCGCCTCCCGGACCGACACCCGGCCGCCCGCCCGCAGCACGGACAGGTACAGCTCCTTCTCGGCCGCACCGGGCGGCTGCTCGATGACGGGCTCAGCCATGCCGGCCGCCGTCCCGCATCAGCCAGCCGAGCTGGAACAGCGTCTCGGCGTCGTAGCGCTCGCGCAGCCGCGCGATGTGCCCGGCCACGGTCCGCTCGGACAGGCCCAGGCGGGAGGCGACCGCCCGCTGGGTGAGGCCCTGGGCGAGCAACTCGCCTACTCTGCGGAGTGCTTCGGGCAGTTCGCGGCCCACCTCGTCGAACCACGGGACGCGGACGGCGCGCTCCCAGTCGCGCTGGAACAGCCGGACCAGGTGGTCGACCACCGCGCGGTCCCCGATGAACGCCGCGCCGCTGCGGTTGTCGTCGACGGTGGCGATCACCGCGATCCGCCGGTCGAAGATCATCATCCGGGCGAACGGCTCGTCCAGGACCCGCAGCCGCATGCCCCAGTCGGTGGCCGCCGCCGCGTAGGCGGCCGTGTGCGGGGCCCGTCGGGCCACCGGCTGGTACAGGATGTCGGTCACCGCGCCGCGGGCCAGCGCGGCCCGGACCCGGGGGTTCTCGACCATGAACTCGGGTGCCCGTGGCCCGGGTTGGGCGGCCAGCACCTCGTCCCAGTGGTCGGACTCGATCGCCAGCAGCCGCTGCTGGATCTGCGCCTGGCCGAACACGTGGGCGATCCGGGTGTGCTGCCGGGTGGCCTCGTAGGAGTCGGTGAGGTCGTCGAGGCCGGCGCCCGCGGTCTCGGCCCGGGCCAGCAGGTCGCCCGCGCCCGCCCGCAGCGCGGCGGCCAGCTTGGCGGTGGCGATGCGCGGGTTCACGGCCACCACCCACTCCTGGTAGGCGTACTGGCTCAGCAGGCCGAGCTCCAGCAGCCGGGTGGCGGCCGCCGCGTCCTGCTCCATCAGCTCCCGCAGCGAGACCCGGCCGGACCGCAGCACGGACAGGTACAGCTCCTTCTCGGCCGGGCCGGGCGGCACCGCGTACGAGGGGCCGGAGTCCGGCCGGGCGGCGGGGCGGGGCGGGGGTGCGGCGGGCGGCGGGGCGTCAGGCATCGTGCTTCCCCCTTCGCATCAGCCAGCCGAGTTGGAACAGGGTGTCGGCGCCGTACAGGTCGCGCAGGCGGGAGATGTGGCCCGCGACGGTGCGTTCGGACAGGCCCAGGCGGGTGGCGATGGCCTTCTGGGTGAGGCCCTGGGCGAGCAGGCGGCCGATCTGGGCGGCGGTGGCCTGGGCGGGGGCGCTGTCGAGCAGGCTGTTCCAGCAGACGCGTTCGGCCCGGTCCCAGTCGCGGTCGAAGTTGGCGACGATCATCGCCACGGTGGCGGGGTCGGAGATGATCGCGGCCCGCTTGTGGTCGTCGGTGGCGGACACCACCGCGGTGGTGCGGTCGAAGACCAGGGCGCGCCGGAAGGGCTCGTCGAGCAGCCGGACCTCGCCGCCGGCCCCGGTGACGGTGGCGGCGTAGCGGATCGCGGCGGGCTCGGTGAGCGCGGCGGGCTGGTAGAGGGTGAGGCTCCGGCAGCCGCGGCGCAGCACCGAGAGTTCCTGGCGCAGCGACAGTTCCAGCGCGGCGGGAACCGGTTGGCCCGGCTGCGCGGACAGCGCCTCCTCCCGGCAGGTGGAGCCGAGTTGGGCGATCCGCTGGCGGATGTGCTCGCGTCCGGTGACCTGGAGGTCGGCGGGGGCGGGTTCGGTGCTCCGGGGCACGCTGTCGTAGGCGGCGATCAGCGGGTCGAGCTCGGCGGTGAGGCGTTCGGCCCGGTTGAGCAGGCGGGTGGCCTCGGCGTTCATCTCGGTGCTGAGGGTGTCGGCGACGAAACGGGGGTTGACGGCCAGGTAGGAGCCGTCCATGCCGTCGCGCTCCAGCAGCCCGGTGCGCAGCAGTTCGGCGAGGGCCTGCGGCTGCCCGGCGGCGGGCAGGCCGGGTCCGCCGGTGGCGGGCAGGTCGGGTCCGCCGGTGGCGGTGGCGGCCGTGATCCGGCCGCCGGCTTCGAGCACGTCCAGGTAGAGGCGCCAGGCCCGTTCGTCGATCGGCCCGTGCACCGCGGCGGCGGCGGAGGCTGGGACGGGGACGGGGACGGTCGGGGGGGTCGGGTCAGCCACGGCCGCCGCCGCCTCTCATCAGCCAACCGAGTTGGAACAGGGTGCCGGCGCCGTACAGGTCGCGCAGCCGGGAGATGTGGCCCGCGACGGTGCGTTCGGACAGGCCCAGGCGGGTGGCGACGGCGCGCTGGGTGAGGCCCTGGGCGAGCAGGCGGCCGACCCGGTGGGTGATGCTGCGGGTGAGGGCGCGGGGGTCGAGGTGCTGCCAGTGGACCTGTTCGGCGCGGGCCCAGTCGCGTTCGAACCCGGCCACCAGGTAGGCGATGGCGGCGGGGTCCTCGACGAACGCGGCGCGGCTGTGGTCCTCGGTGGCGGGGATGACGGCGACCCGCCGGTCGATGACGATCAGGCGGAGGAACGGCTCGTCCAGGACCCGCAGTTGGGCGCCGTGCTCGCTCATCGCGGTGGCGTGCCGGACGGCGCTGTCCTCGGTGAGGGCGACGGGCTGGTAGAGGGCGCGCAGGGTGGCGCCGCGGCCGAGCATCCGCCGGTCCTGGGTGTGGGCGAGTTCGAGGACGGCGGGCGGGCGCAGGCCGGGTTGGGCGCTGAGCAGTTCGAGGCGGCAGTCGGAGACGAGGCGGGCGATCCGCAGCCGGATGTCCTCCTGGCCGTCGACGTAGACGGCCTGCCTGGTCCGGTCGGCGGGCCGGGGGACGGCGTCGTAGGCGCGGGCGAGCGGGTCGAGCGCGGCGGGCAGCCGGTCGGCGTCGAGCAGCAGGCGGGTGGCGCGGGCGCGCAGGTCGGCGCCGAGGCGGTCGGCGACGGCGCGCGGGCTGACCGCGACGTAGCAGTGGTCGATCCGGTTGAGCAGGACCAGTCCGACGGCCACCAGCTGCTCCAGCATGGCCTGTTGGCGTTCGGCGGTGAGGCCGCTGCCGGGCTGGGGCGGGGCGTCGAGCGGGATCCGGCCGCCGGCGGCGAGGACGGCCAGGTAGAGCCGGGCGGCGTCCTCCTCGGGCAGGCCGGTGTCCGGGTCGAACGGTGCGCCGTCCGGGTGGGACGGTGCGGTGCCCCGCCGGAACGGTGCGGTGCCCCGTCGCCACGGTGCGCCGTCCGGTCGGGACGGTGCGGTGTCCTGGTCCGCGGGCCCGCCGTCCGGGTGGGACGGTGCGGTGTCCTGGTGGGACGGTGCGGTGTCCGGTTCGGACTCCGGGTGGTCCGCTGCCACGTCGAGCGCTCCCTGCCGTGTTCCTCCGTTTGCGGATGATGATCCCAGCAGGGCCGTCGGGCTCGACGGCGGGAGTCACCCCCGCGACTACGGGCGCGTCCCCCGGGGCGGGTGCCGTCGGCACCCGGACCCCGGGGGACCCGCTCGTGTTACGCCAGCGTCATGGCGCTTCGGCGAGGCGGAGCAGCAACGCCTCACCGATCCGGTCACGGCAGCCACCACCACACGTGGCGTGCCGGCCGGTGCTCTTCCCCCCGTTGCGCAGATACGAACGCACCTGTCGCCCCCACGCGAAGAGCAAGTCGCCGACTCGGGCTGCGGCTGCCCCGGACGACTTGGCGTGACTACACCCTCACAGCGCGGCGTACTCCGAACAAGTGCTCTCCGGCTGCAGGTTCCCGCAAGTGCAGGAACCTGCAGCAAACTCCCCGGCGCGGTGTCCGGAATAACGCTTTTCCGGCCTTGCCCCCCTCTTCCGAACAACCATTCGGAAGCGGGGCCGGAGCGCCCGGACCGGGGGCGTCGCGGCGGCTCGGAATGTCACTGCCCCGGAACGGAATTCAGCAATCCTCCGCCGAATCCACCGATCCGGAATCGCCTCCGCCGAATGCCGCCGGTCGGCCGCCCGCGACCGCGGGCCCCGCGGCGGCGCCGGTCACAGCAGGCGGCCCGCCCGCAGGCCGGCCGCGGTGCGCGCCAGGGCCACCGCCCAGACGGCGAGCAGCAGCAGGTAGAGCGCGGCCGCGAGCGCGGTGAATCCGGCGAATCCGGTGTGGGCGGCGAGTCCGGTCGCACCGGTGACGAGCGTTCCGACCGGGAAGGTGGCGGCCCACCAGGTCATCGCGAACGGCATTTCGGCACGCAGTGCCCGCAGGTTGGCAGCCAGTGCCACCGCCAGCCACAGCAGCGCGAATCCCGTGACCGCAATGCCGTACACCTCGGCCAGTCCGCGGGCGACCGCCACCGCCCCCGGCCCGGCGCCGGGGAGGGCGAGCGGGACGGCGTCGGCGAACTTCTGCACGGCGGTGGTGGACTGGCCGAGCGGCCCGAGCACCAGGAACAGCGACGGGGTCAGCACCAGCGCGGGCAGCTTGTTGTGCAGCAGCCCGCCGAGCACCACCGGCAGCAGCGCCAGGGTGGCCAGCAGGCTGGCGCCGAGCATCGCCGCGCAGCCGTACAGCAGCGCCTGCCGGGCCGCCCCCTCGGGCAGGTGCGGGACGAGCGCGGGGCCGCACGCGGCGGCCACCATCGGCGCGACCACCGGCAGCAGCCAGGTCGGGTCGGCCGCCAGGGCGGACAGCCGGTGCCGGGTGATCATCAGGTACGGCAGCCCGGCGGCCACCACCAGTGCGTACGCCGTGCCGACCGTCCACAGCAGCGCGTCCAGCGCGAGGGCGCCCCGGGCGCCGAGCAGCGGGCCGCCGACGGTCAGCGCGCCGTACCCGACGGCCAGCAGGGCCATCGGCGGGCAGCCGTAGAAGACGGCGGCGGACGGGTCCTCCAGCAGGGTGCGCCGGGCCTGCTCGCGGTGCCGGGTCAGGTGGACGGCGCGGCCGGCCAGCAGGGCGGCCAGCATCAGCAGCGAGAGCGTCCAGACCGCTTCGGCGAAGGCCGTCCGGCCGGGCACGTCCACCGGCAGGGCGGCGGCGGCGTTGCCGGTGATCGCGGTGCCCATCACGGTGGCGTACCAGTTGGGGCCGAGCCGGGACAGGTCGGGGCTGCGCAGGGTGGCGCGCGGCGCGAGGAGGGTTGCCATGGCCCCACCCTGAGCCGCCGCGGGGGGCGCGGGTAGTGGGACGTCCGCTATGAGGACATAGCCTGGGCCTATGGCCCTCTCCCCGCACGTCCCGGAACTCGGCGCCCTGGAGCTGCTGCTCGCGGTGGCGCGGCTGGGCAGCGTCGGCCGGGCCGCCGCCGAACTGGGCGTCAGCCAGCCCGCCGCCAGCGCCCGGATCAAGGGCATGGAGCGGCAGATCGGGGTGCCGCTGCTGGAGCGCTCGCCGCGCGGCTCCCGGCCCACCGAGGCGGGGCGGCTGGTGGTCGAGTGGGCCCGGCAGGTGGTGGAGGCCGCGCAGGCCCTGGACGCCGGGATCGACGCGCTGCGCGGCCGCCGGGACGCCCGGCTGCGGGTGGTGGCCAGCCTGACCGTCGCCGAGTACCTGATGCCGGGCTGGCTGCTGGCTCTGAACGAGGCCAGCCCCGGCACCGCCGTCACCCTGCGCACCGCCAACTCGCACGACGTCGCCGCCCAGGTGCTGGCGGGCGAGGCCGACCTCGGCTTCGTCGAGGGCACCTCCACCCCGCCCGGCCTGTCCGGCGCAGTGGTGGCCGCCGACCGGCTGGTGGTGGTGGTCTCCCCCGAGCACCGCTGGGCCCGCCGCCGGGTCCCGGTCACCGGCGCCGAGCTGGCCGCCACCCCGCTGGTGCTGCGCGAGGTCGGCTCCGGGACGCGGGAGGTGCTGGAGGAGGCCCTCGCCCCGTACGGCGGCCCGGCCGCGCCGCGGCTGGAGCTGGCCTCCTCGACGGCGCTGAAGGCGGCCGCGATGACCGGCGCGGACCCGGTCTGCCTGAGCGAGCTGGCGGTGACCGAGGAACTGGCCACCCGCCGCCTGGTGGCCGTGCCGCTGGACGGGCTGGAGCTCCAGCGCCCGCTGCGCGCGGTCTGGCCGGCCGGGCAGCGCCCGGCGGGCCCGGCCCGCGAGCTGCTGGGGCTGACCCGGGCACCCGCCGGCGGCCCCCGGAAGAACTGAGTGAGAAGGCTTCGTAAAACCTGAGCGGAATAGACTCAACTTCGTGCATGCTGTAGTCAGCAGACCCGCACCAGTCCCGAGCCGAGAGGGGAATGCCCGCAGTGGACGCCAGTAAGTTCACCAGCAAGACGCAGGAGGCCCTGTCCTCCGCCATCCGGCAGGCCAGCGCCGCGGGGAACCCGGACGTCAAGCCGGTGCACATCCTGCTGGCCCTGCTCGACCAGCCGGAGGGCCTGGCCCGCCCGCTGCTGGAGGCCGTCGGGGCGGACGCCGCGCGCGTCGCCGCCGCCGCCCGGCAGCAGGCCGCCGCGCTCCCGGCCGCCCAGGGCTCCACGGTCGCCGCGCCGAACCTCGCCCGCGACACCCTCGCGGTGCTGGAGGAGGCCGGCAGGCGCGCCGCCGACCTGGACGACCAGTACGTCTCGACCGAGCACCTGCTGGTCGGCCTGGCCGCCGAGGGCGGGCCGGTCGGCGACCTGCTGGGGCAGCAGGGCGCCACCGCCAAGGCGCTGCTGGCCGCGTTCAAGGAGGTCCGGGGCAGCGCCCGGGTCACCTCGCAGGACCCGGAGGGCACCTACAAGGCCCTGGAGAAGTACGGCTCCGACCTGACCCAGGCCGCCCGGGACGGCAAGCTCGACCCGGTGATCGGCCGCGACCAGGAGATCCGCCGGGTGGTGCAGGTGCTGTCCCGGCGCACCAAGAACAACCCGGTGCTGATCGGCGAGCCCGGCGTCGGCAAGACCGCCGTGGTCGAGGGCCTGGCCCAGCGGATCGTCGCGGGCGACGTGCCGGAGTCGCTGCGCGGCAAGCGCCTGGTCGCGCTCGACCTGGCGGCGATGGTTGCGGGCGCGAAGTTCCGCGGCGAGTTCGAGGAGCGGCTGAAGGCCGTCCTGAACGACATCAAGGCCTCCGACGGCCAGGTGGTCACCTTCATCGACGAGCTGCACACCATGGTCGGCGCGGGCGCGGGCGGCGACTCCGCGATGGACGCGGGCAACATGCTCAAGCCGATGCTGGCCCGCGGCGAGCTGCGCATGGTCGGCGCCACCACGCTGGACGAGTACCGCGAGCGGATCGAGAAGGACCCGGCCCTGGAGCGCCGCTTCCAGCAGGTGATGGTCGGCGAGCCGACCGTGGAGGACACCATCGCGATCCTGCGCGGCCTCAAGGGCCGCTACGAGGCGCACCACAAGGTGGAGATCACCGACGCCGCCCTGGTCGCCGCCGCGACGCTGTCCGACCGGTACATCACCGCCCGCTTCCTGCCCGACAAGGCGATCGACCTGGTCGACGAGTCCGCCTCCCGGCTCCGGATGGAGATCGACTCCTCCCCGGTGGAGATCGACGAGCTGCAGCGCTCCGTCGACCGGCTGCGGATGGAGGAGCTGGCGCTGGAGAAGGAGTCCGACCCGGCCTCGGTCGAGCGGCTCGGCAGGCTCCGCCGCGACCTCGCGGACAAGCAGGAGCAGCTGAGCACCCTCAACGCCCGCTGGGAGCAGGAGAAGAAGTCGCTCAACCGGGTCGGCGAGCTCAAGGAGCGGCTGGACGACCTGCGCGGCGCCCTGGACCGCGCCCAGCGCGACGGCGACTTCGAGCGCGCCTCCAAGCTGCTGTACGCCGAGATCCCGGCCGCCGAGCGGGAGTTGGCCGAGGCGCAGGACCGCGCGGCGGACGAGCCGAGCACCACCATGGTCAAGGAGCAGGTCGGCCCGGACGACGTGGCCGACGTGGTCGCGTCCTGGACGGGCATCCCGGCCGGCCGCCTGCTGGAGGGCGAGAGCGCCAAGCTGCTGCGGATGGAGGAGGAGCTCGGCCGCCGCCTGATCGGCCAGCACGAGGCCGTCCGCGCCGTCTCCGACGCGGTCCGCCGCACCCGCGCCGGCATCGCCGACCCGGACCGTCCGACCGGCTCGTTCCTGTTCCTCGGCCCGACCGGCGTCGGCAAGACCGAGCTGGCCAAGGCCCTGGCGGACTTCCTCTTCGACGACGAGCGCGCCATGGTCCGGATCGACATGAGCGAGTACGGCGAGAAGCACTCGGTCTCCCGCCTGGTCGGCGCCCCGCCCGGGTACGTCGGCTACGAGGAGGGCGGCCAGCTCACCGAGGCGGTCCGCCGCCGCCCGTACAGCGTCGTCCTGCTGGACGAGGTGGAGAAGGCCCACCCCGAGGTGTTCGACGTGCTGCTCCAGGTGCTGGACGACGGCCGCCTCACCGACGGCCAGGGCCGCACGGTCGACTTCCGCAACGCGATCCTGATCCTCACCTCCAACCTCGGCTCGCAGTTCCTGGTCGACCCGACCACGCCGGACGAGCGGAAGAAGGAGCTGGTGCTGGAGACGGTCCGCCGGTCCTTCAAGCCGGAGTTCCTGAACCGGCTGGACGACCTCGTGGTGTTCGACCCGCTGGGCACCGAGGAGCTCAGCCGGATCGTCGACCTCCAGGTCGCCGCGCTCGCCCGCCGCCTGCACGAGCGCCGGCTCACCCTGGAGGTCACCCCGGCCGCCCGGGACTGGCTCTCGCTCACCGGCTACGACCCGGCGTACGGCGCCCGGCCGCTGCGCCGGCTGGTGCAGTCCGCGATCGGCGACCAGTTGGCCAGGGAGATCCTCTCCGGGCGGGTGCACGACGGCTCGACGGTGGTGGTCGACCACGAGAGCGGCTCCGACCGGCTGAGCGTCGGTCCGCGCCCCCCGCTCGCGGAGTGAGCCCCGCCGTGGTGCCCCCGCCCGCGGGCGGGGGCACCACGGCTTGCAGGGACATGCTCACGCAGCGGGGTGCACCCTGTGCCGCGGCCGCCTAATGAGGCAGGATGGACCCAGGAGAGGCGGCCCCCCATCGGCAGCCGACCGTGCACCGTGAAAGGGACATCCCCGTGAGCATCGACCCGTCGTCCATCCCGTCCTTCGGCCTGCCCCAGCCGCCGCAGGGGGGCGGCCAGCCCGGTGGCGCGCCGGCCGGGCCGCCGCCGGTGATCGTCCCGAACCAGGACCTGGTCGCCCAGCTGCTGGACCAGATGCAGCTGAAGCACGTCGTGGACGAGGAGGGCGACCTCACCGCCCCCTGGGAGAACTTCCGCGTCTACTACATGTTCCGCGGCGACCACAAGGAGCTGTTCGCGGTCCGCGCGTTCTACGACCGCTCCTTCTCGGTGGAGCAGAAGCCCGAGATCCTCGCGCTGATCGACGAGTGGAACCGCGAGACCCTGTGGCCCAAGGTCTACACCCACACCCACGACGACGGCGTGGTCCGGCTGATCGGCGAGTCCCAGATGATCGTCGGCAACGGCGTCAACCTGGAGTACTTCGTCGGCACCACCGCGAACTGGACGCAGGCCGCGGTCGGCTTCGAGCAGTGGATGGCCGAGCAGCTGGGCGAGACCAAGCCCGCGGAGGGCGACGCCGCCCCCGCCGAGGGCGGCCCGGCCGACGAGGCCTGAGCCCCTCCCCGCAGCGCGACGCCCGACGGGCCCGCCCCCCTGCCGCGTGCAGGGGGGCGGGCCCGTCCGCGTGCCCGGCCGGTGCGGCGGGCCGACCGGATCGCGGACGGGCACTCCCTCGCCGGGGCCCGCCGCGCCCTCCCCTCCGGTGAGGCACCCTCGACGGCCGCCGCGGGCCCCTGGATGATGGCCTCCGACACCCTTCGCGAGGAGCCACCGATGAGCACGAGGCCGCTGCTGAACCGCAGTCTGGCGGGCATGGGAACGACCATCTTCGCGGAGATGTCCGCCCTGGCCACCGCCACCGGATCGATCAACCTCGGCCAGGGCTTCCCCGACACCGACGGGCCCGAGGAGGTCCGCGAGGCCGCGGTGCGGGCGCTGCGCGCGGGCCTCGGCAACCAGTACCCGCCCGGGCCCGGCATCCCCGAGCTGCGGCAGGCGGTCGCCGAGCACCAGCAGCGGTTCTACGGCCTCACCTACGACCCCGACACCGAGGTGCTGGTCACCGCCGGAGCCACCGAGGCGATCGCCGCCGCGCTGCTCGCCCTGCTGGAGCCCGGCGACGAGGTGATCGCCTTCGAGCCGTTCTACGACTCCTACGCCGCCTGCATCGCGATGGCCGGGGCCCGGCGCGTCCCGCTCACCCTGCGCGCCCCCTCGTTCCGCCCCGACCTCGACGAGCTGCGCTCGCTGATCACCCCGCGCACCCGCCTCCTGCTGATCAACACCCCGCACAACCCGACCGGCACCGTCCTCACCCCCGAGGAACTCGCCACCCTCGCCGAACTCGCCGTCGAACACGACCTCCTGGTCGTCACCGACGAGGTCTACGAGCACCTGGTCTTCACCGGCACCCACCACCCGCTGGCCGCCCTGCCCGGCATGCGCGAGCGCACCGTCGCCATCTCCTCGGCCGGCAAGACCTTCTCCTTCACCGGCTGGAAGGTCGGCTGGGTCACCGGCACCCCCGAACTGGTCGCCGCCGTCCGCACCGCCAAGCAGTACCTCACCTACGTCAGCGCCGGCCCGTTCCAGTACGCCGTCGCCGAGGCCCTGCGACTGCCCGACAGCTACTACGCCGACTTCCGCGCCGACCTGCACCGCAAGCGCGACCTCCTGGTCGGCGGCCTCACGGCGGCCGGCTTCCGGGCCTTCGAACCCCAGGGCACCTACTTCGTCACCACCGACATCACCCCCCTCGGCGAGAAGGACGGCCTGGAGTTCTGCCGCGCCCTCCCCGAGCGCTGCGGCGTGGTCGCCATCCCCAACGCGGTCTTCTACGACGACGCCGAGGCCGGTCGCAGCCAGGTCCGCTTCGCCTTCTGCAAGCGGGTGGAGGTCCTGGAGGAGGCGGTCTCCCGCCTGCACGCCCTGCGCACCGGCTGACCCGCCCGGGCCGCCGGTCGGCCCTCCGCGGAACCCTCCGAGGCCGACGGCACCGGAGGCACCGGGCTGCCCTCGGCGAGGTGGTCGAAGAGCCCCGCCGGTGCTCCGCGCCGACCGGCGGAGGGGCGGACGGCGAGGGCCGGGCGCGGGCGCGCGAGGGGCGTGACACCGGCGTGCACGGCGCGCGACACCGGCGCGGGAGAGCGCGGTGGGCAGAGTGCAACTCGGGACCGATCACACCCAGTCGGACACGGGCCCCAGAACGGTGAATGAGTGGCAAACATGGGTAAATCCCCGACGGACCCGGAGAATTCGTGCTTCTCTGCTGCTGAATCTCCAGCCGGAATCCTTCCTTCCACGGTCGGCCGCGCCCCGGATCGGACAGTCTCGAACAGCCTCACGGATGAGGGCGGACTCCGGTCGCAGCGGGGGCGCGCACGGAGCTGAAACGCGGAGCCGAGCATGCTCACCACCCTGCAGACCTCCTACACGGACACCCGCGCCGGCGACCTGGCCTGGCAGCTGGGCGGCGAGCCGCTGCCCGCGCTGGCCGTCCGCGACCTCAGACTCGACGGCGCCTGCGGTGCCCCGGACGGCCTCCGGGGCACCCTCCAGCTGCGGCTGCTGGGCGCCTCGCACCAGGTGGTGCTGGCGGCCGGCCCGGGCGACTGCCTGGAGACGGTGGCCTGCCTGCCGGGCCGCCGCACCCCGCTGCCCGCCCGGGTCGCGGAGCAGGTGGCGGGCTGGGAGTACGAGTTCGCCGCCCGGATCGAGGAGCTGCCGCCGCACGTGTTCGCGGCCCGGGCGCAGGAGCTGCTGGCCCTGGTCGAGGGGCACCCGCGGGCGCTGGCGGGCGTCTTCCCGGGCGACCCGAGCGCCTTCACCGCCCTGGTCGCGCACTGCGAGGACCGCCGGGTGCACTGGCGGACCTGGCACGCCTACCCGCAGGAGGGCCGGCTGGTGTGCACCCGGTCCTCGCTCTCGCTGCCCGGCACCGGCCGCCCCGAAACCTCCCGGGCCGCCGACGGCGCCGCCGCGTCGGCCGCGGCCACCGCAGCGGCCGCACCGGCGCAGGTGGGGTGGTGAGCCGGCGTCAACCCGGCACCCCGGCCTGTCCCCCGGATGGGTGCAGCCATTCACCCGGGCTCTCGCCTAGCGTTCATTCATGATCAACCACCCGGTCGGACGGCCCGCGCAGCCGGCTCCGGACGCCACCGCTCCCCCGCCCGCGGCCGCCCCCCGGCCCACCGCCCCCCGCGCCGCGGGCCCCGGCGGCGCGGTCCGGGCCGGCGGCGCCGTACCGCTGGCCCTGGCCCCCCGCCCGGCCCGCGTGCTGGTCCTGCTGGCCGCGTTCGTCTGCGCGGCCTGCGGCCTGGTGTACGAGCTCGAACTGGTCGCCCTGGGCGGCTACCTGCTGGGCGACTCGGTCACCCAGACCTCCGTGGTGCTCTCGGTGATGGTGTTCGCGATGGGCGTCGGCTCGCTGCTCGCCAAGGGCCTCACCCGCCGCCCGGCCACCTCCTTCGCCCTGGTCGAGTACGCGCTGTCGCTGGTCGGCGGCCTGTCCGCGCTCGCCCTGTACTGCGGCTGGGCCTGGCTGCACCAGCCGCGCGCCACCCTGGTGGCGCTGATCGCCGCCACCGTGCTGATCGGCCTGCTGATCGGCGCGGAGATCCCGCTGCTGATGACGCTGATCCAGCGGATCCGCCGGGAGCACGCCGGCCGCGCCGTCGCCGACCTGTTCGCCGCCGACTACGTGGGCGCGCTGGTCGGCGGCCTGGCCTTCCCGTTCGTGCTGCTGCCCGCCCTCGGCCAGACCGCCGGGGCGCTGCTGACCGGCGCGGTGAACGCGGTGGCGGGCGCCGTCGTGGTGCTCTGGCTGTTCCGCGCCGAGCCCGCCCCGCGCACCCGCCTGCTGCTGTGGACGGGCTGCGGCCTGGTGCTGGCCCTGCTCGCGCTGGCCGCCGCCTGCACCGGCGCGATCGAGCGCGCCGCCCGGCAGGCGCTGTACGGCGGCCCGATCCGGTTCGCCGCCCAGAGCCGCTACCAGGAGATCGTGCTGACCGGCGGCCCGACGGCCCCGGCCGGGGAGGCCCCCGCCGGGGAGCCCTCCGCCGAGGACGCGCCCCGGGTGCCCCGGCAGCGCACCGCCCCGCCGCTGGAGCTGTTCCTGGACGGCCGGCTGGCGGTCTGCGGCCCCGGCGAGTACCGGGAGCACGAGGCGCTGGTGCGCCCCGCGCTGGCCGTCGGGCCGAGCGGGCGGGTGCTGGTGCTGGGCGGCGGCGACGGCCTGGCGCTGCGCGAGGTGCTGCGCCACCCGGCGGTGCGCAGCGTGCTGGTGGTCGAGCGCGACCCGGCGCTGCCCGCGCTGGCCCGCCGGGACGCCGCGCTCGCCGCGCTCACCGGGCACGCCTTCGACGACCCGCGGGTGCGGCTGCTGCGGGCCGAGCCGATGGGCTGGCTGCGCGGCTCCGCGGACCGCTTCGACGTGATCGTCTCGGACCTGGACGGCGCGGCCGAGGGCGGCAAGTACCGTTCCCGCGAGTTCTTCGGCCTGGCCGCCCGGCGGCTCGCCCCGGCGGGGCGGCTGGCGGTCCGGGCCGGGGCGCCGGACGACGGGCTGTGGACGGCCGAGTCCGGCCTGGGCGCCGTCGGCCTGGCCGCCGTCGCCTACCAGGGCGGCGCCCCGGCCGCCGCGGACTGCGGGCGGCCCGGCCCCGCCCCGGCGTTCCTGCTGGCCGCCCGCGCCGTCCCCGTCCTGGACCTGGCCCCGGACGCCCCGGCCCCGCGCTCGCTCACCGTGCCCGCCCTGCGGGCCTCCGGGGCCCGCCTGGCGGCCGCCCGCCCGTCCCCGCTGCCGCCGCCGCACACCCTGCTCGGCCCCTGACGGCGCCCGCCCCCGCGCGCCCGCGCACCCACGGGGCACCCGGCCGCCGAGCGGAACGACCGCCCCTGCCCGCACCGGCGACGGCGGGCCCGACCGGAGCAGCCCCGGACGGACGCCCGGGCCCGGCACCTCGCCGACGGCCGACCGTCCCGGCCCGCGCCGGGGCCCCGGAGCGCTCCCCGCCCCCGGGACGCCCCCGCCCGGCCGCCCGGCCGCTCGCCGCCCGTCCCCGCCCCTCCCGTCCCGTCCCGTCCCGTCCGGGCCCTGAAAGCGCTTCCCGCGCCGGGGAGTTCGGTGCGGGCGGCGAGGGGCCGGGGCCCGTGCTCCGGGTGCGCGGTGCGTCCATTGGCGGGTTGGTCGTCCCGGCTTCGCGTGGAGGACTCGGCACGGCGGCGGGCGGTCGGTAGGCTCGCCGGTATGGAGCATGAGGTTGTCGTCCCGGTGCCCGCCGAGGTGGTCCGGGAGGCGCTGGTGGACCGCGAGCTGGTGGCCCGCTGCGTGCCGGGGCTGAGCGCGGTCGCGTCGGCGTCCGCGGAGGCGGACAGCCGGCTCAGGGTCCGGATCGCCGGGTCCACCATCACCTTCGCCGGTCGGCTGACCGTCGGCGTCTGGCAGGGCGACGCGCTCGACCTGCGGCTGAGCGGCGAGGAGATCCGCGGCGCGGCCCCGGTCGCCGCCGAGCTGCGGATCACCCTGGCCGAGCGGACCGGCGAGACCGCGATCCGCTTCACCGCCGCCCTGACCGCGTCCGGGCGGCTGGCCGGCTTCGAGGACGAGGCGCTGGAGTCGACCGGCCGCCGGCTGATCGACCGGGCGGTGGCGGCGCTGGTCGCCGAGCTGTCCGAGCCCGCCGAGCACGACGACGACGAGGAGTCGGACGGCGACCCGGCGGAGGGCGCAACCGTGGTCTTCCTGGACGACCGCGACCGCGGCCAGGACCTGGACGACGACCTGTCCGACCTGATCTCCTTCGACGACGCGGACGACCTGCCCGCCCCCGTCCCGGCCGCCCCGCGCCCGGAGCCCGCCGGGTACGACCAGGAGGGCGCCCCGGTGCGGCGCAGCATCGTCGGCCGCTCCGCCGAGGAGGTCGACCACGCCCCGCCGCACGGCCGGTACGCGCCCGCCCTGCCCGCCCACAGCGCCCGCGCCCGGGCCGCCTCCCGCTGGGGCGGCGCGGAGCCGACGCTGCTGCCGGGCGCGCACGGCGACCGCAGCGCGCTGCCGTGGATGATCGGCGGCGGGGTGGCGCTGATCGGCGGCGCGGTGGTGCTGGTCCGGGCCCTGCGGCGGCGCTGAGCGGCCTGCCGGGCACCCACTAAGCTGGCTGTCCATGAGCAACGACCGCGACGCCCTGCTGGCGCAGATCAAGGACAAGGCCGTCGTGCACGGCAAGGTCACCCTCTCCTCCGGCCGGGAGGCCGACTACTACGTGGACCTGCGCCGGATCACGCTGGACGCCGAGGCGGCGCCGCTGGTCGGCAAGGTGATGCTGGACGCGGCCGCGGACCTGGAGTTCGACGCGGTGGGCGGCCTGACCCTGGGCGCCGACCCGGTGGCCGCGGCGATGCTGCACGCGGCGGCGGCCCGCGGCCGGAAGCTGGACGCGTTCGTGGTCCGCAAGGCGGGCAAGGCGCACGGCCTGCAGCGCCGGATCGAGGGCCCGGACGTGAAGGGCCGCCGGGTGCTGGCGGTGGAGGACACCTCGACCACCGGCGGCTCGGTGCTGACCGCGGTCGAGGCGCTGCGCGAGGCGGGCGCCGAGGTGGTCGGCGTCGCGGTGATCGTGGAGCGCGGCGCGGCCCCGGCGATCGCCGAGGCGGGCCTGCCGTACGTCACCGCGTACACCCTGGACGACCTGGGGCTGTGAGCGGCTGAGTCCGCGGCACTCCGTTCCACGTGGAACAACGGCTCCCGCGTGGAACGACGGCTCCCGCGTGGAACAACCCCGCGTGGAACGACGGAGAGGGCCCCGACCACCACCCGGTGGTCGGGGCCCTCTCCGTCGTGCTCAGCTCTTGCGGTGGCGGCCGCTGGAGACCGGCTCGCTGTCCGCGCCGGGGCCGTCCGTCGGGACGCCCTTCTTCTTCCGCCGCTCGCGGATCACCTCGACGGCGATCGGCGAGACCGAGAGCAGGACGATCAGCACCGTCGCGAGCAGCAGGTACTTGTCGATCACCCCGGCGAGCTGGTCACCGGCGAAGTAGCCGATCAGCAGCATCGCCTCGGTCCACAGCACGCCGCCGACGACGTTCCAGAGGAAGAAGGTCCGGGCGGGCATCTGCAGGGTGCCGGCGACGGGGTTGAGGAAGGTCCGCACGATCGGGATGAAGCGGGCCATGACCACGGCCTTGGCCGGGCCGAACTTCTCGAAGTACTCCTCGGCCTTCTCCACGTACTCGGGCCGGAAGATCTTCGAGTTCGGCTTGTCGAACATCCGCGGGCCGATCTTCTGGCCGAGCAGGTGCCCGAGCTGGGCCCCGGCGATGGCGCACAGCGGGGCGCCGATCAACAGGGCGACGATGCTGAACTGGGCGTCTTCGCCGAGGATCTTGGCGGCGGCGCTGGAGGAGGCGACGCCGGCCAGGATCAGCAGCGAGTCACCGGGGAAGAAGAACCCGACCAGCAGGCCGGTCTCGGCGAAGACGATCGCCAGGATCCCGATGACGCCGACGGAGGCGATGAGCGACTTGGCGCTGAGTACGTTGACGGCGAGCTGGAGGTGTTGGTCCACGGGCGCAGGATAGCCCGTACTGCTTTGCGAAGCCTTAACAGATGGGCCCGAACCGTCCCGTCCCGGGCCGCCGGAGGGGTCGCCGTCCCAAGTGGCGGGCCGCTGGGTGTGTCCCGAGGGGGAGTCTGGGAGGATGGCCGAGGTGTCCGGCCCGCGGTCGAGCTGCCACCCTCTCTCGCTCGTACCGCACCGATGTCGTGAACCACAGGCGTATCGAGCCTTCGGACAGCGTCGTCCGATCGCCCCACACCGACAGGAGCGGATCCGCATGCCCATCGCAACTCCCGAGGCCTACAACGAGATGCTCGACCGGGCCAAGGCAGGCAAGTTCGCCTACCCGGCCATCAACGTCACCTCGACGCAGACCCTGCACGCCGCGCTGCGCGGCTTCGCCGAGGCCGAGAGCGACGGCATCGTCCAGATCTCCACGGGTGGTGCGGAGTTCCTGGGCGGTCAGCACAACAAGGACATGGTGACCGGCGCGGTCGCGCTGGCCGAGTTCGCGCACATCGTCGCGGCCAAGTACGACATCACCGTGGCGCTGCACACCGACCACTGCCCGAAGGACAAGCTGGACGGCTACGTCCGCCCGCTGCTGGCGGTCTCCGCCGAGCGCGTGGCCCGCGGCGAGAACCCGCTGTTCCAGTCGCACATGTGGGACGGCTCGGCCGAGACCCTGGCCGACAACCTGGCCATCGGCCAGGAGCTGCTGGCCCAGGCCGCCGCCGCCAGGATCATCCTCGAGGTCGAGATCACCCCGACCGGCGGCGAGGAGGACGGCGTCACCCACGAGATCAACGACGAGCTGTACACCACCGTCGCCGACGCGGTGCGCACCGCCGAGGCGCTCGGCCTGGGCGAGAAGGGCCGCTACCTGCTGGCCGCCTCGTTCGGCAACGTGCACGGCGTGTACAAGCCCGGCAACGTGGTGCTGCGTCCGGAGCTGCTCGCCGACCTCCAGGCCGAGATCGGCAAGAAGTACGGCAAGCAGGACCCGTTCGACTTCGTCTTCCACGGCGGCTCCGGCTCCACCGAGCAGGAGATCCTGACCGCGCTGGAGAACGGCGTCGTCAAGATGAACCTCGACACCGACACCCAGTACGCCTTCACCCGCCCCGTCGTGGACCACGTGTTCCGCAACTACGACGGCGTGCTGAAGGTCGACGGCGAGGTCGGCAAGAAGAACACCTACGACCCGCGCACCTGGGGCAAGCTGGCCGAGGCCGGCATGGCCCACCGCGTCACCGAGGCCGCGCAGCAGCTGCGCTCGGCCGGCAAGCGCATGAAGTAGGGCGCTGCCGCTCCACGGTGCCCCCGCCCCCGGAACGCCCGGGTGCGGGGGCACCGGCACGTCCGGGCCCGGCCGCCCCCGGCCGCCCCCGGCCGTCCCGCGGGCCCGGATGGCAGACTGGCACACCATGGAGATGCACAAGAACCTGCTCGACGGCCCCGCGCCGACCCTCCTCCCCGAGGAGGAGCAGCCGTACCGGATGCTCGCCGAGGAGTCGGCCTCGCCCACCCAGGTCGCCGCGGAGTACCCGACGTTCTGCCTGGCCTGGGCGATGCTGGCGGACGACGCCTTCACCGCCGGTCGGACCGTGGAGTCCTACGCCTACGCCCGCACCGGCTACCACCGCGGCCTGGACGCGCTGCGCCGCAACGGCTGGAAGGGCCACGGCCCGGTGCCGTGGGAGCACCGCGGCAACCGCGGCTTCCTGCGCTGCCTGGCGGCGCTCGCCCGGGCCGCCGGGGCGATCGAGGAGACCGAGGAGGAGGCCCGCTGCTGGCAGTTCCTGAAGGACAGCAGCGCCGAGGCGTACACCGTGCTCAAGCAGGAGCACTAGGACGCAGGGCCCGGACGAGACGGGCCGCTCCCCGCGCGGGGGGCGGCCCGTCCGCGTGTCCGGGCGGGTCAGTCCCGCAGGTCGAGGGCGACCGGGCCGTCGTCCAGGCCCGCCAGCAGGACGCCGCCGGCCAGTGAGAGGCCGGTGGCCGGGGAGCCCAGGCGCAGGTCGAGCACGCCGTCGGGCCGCTGCGGGCGGCGGACCCGGACCAGGCCGTCCGCCCAGGCGACGGCCAGCACCGGCCCGTCCGGGCCGGCGTCGAGGGCGAGCGCGGTGACCGGGCAGGGCCGGTGGTCGGCGGGCTCGGGCATCGGCGCGGAGCCCGGCCCCCAGAGCCGGACGGCGCCGTCCAGGCCCCCGCTGGCCAGCAGCGGGACGCCGGGCGCCGCCGTACCGACCGCCAGCGCGGTGACCGGCCCGGTGTGCAGCTTCTCGCCGAGCACCCCGCCGCCGGGCCGGTACCAGTGCACGCCGCCGCCGCTGTCGCCGAGCGCCGGGGCGGCGTCGGGCAGGTCGGGGGAGGCGGCCAGCACGAGCGCCTCGCCGTCGACGGCGGCGGCCAGCCGGGCCAGCGCCTCGTCCAGGGCGTACGGCTCCAGGCCGGGGCCGGTGGGGCCGGGGGTGAGCAGTTCGGTGCCGCCCCAGGCGTCCAGCAGGACCAGGCTGCCGCCGGGGGTGGCGGCGAGGGCGCGCAGCGGCTTGGGGCCGGGGACGGCGATCCGGCCGAGGACGGCGCCGTCGGCCGGGGAGAGCGCGTGCACCGCGCCGGTGGCGTCGGCGAGCAGCCAGCGGCCGCGGAGCGGTCCGGCGCCGGGGGCGGTGGCGGCCGGGGCGGGGCCGCGGCGGGCCCAGCGGGCGGCCCAGCGGCCGGGGGCGGCGGCGAGGCGGTCGGCGGCGAGGGCCGCGGCGGGGTCGGCGGGCTCGGTGCCGAGCAGCCGGGTGCGCAGCTGGTGGGCCCGGACGGCGGGCTCGGGGGTGTCGACCAGGGCCGGTCCGGCGGCCCGCCAGGCAGCGTCCAGGGCGGCGGGGGCGGCGCCCGGGGCGGCGGCCTCCAGGGCGGTGGTGACGGCGACCGGCTCGGCGAGCACGTACAGCAGCGGGTCGGCGGCGAGCGGGCCGAGGTCGCCGGAGCGGGCCGCGGCGGCCCACAGGCCGGTGAGCAGCTCCGGGCCGGCGGCGGGCAGGTCGGGCGCGCCGGTGGCGGTGCGCGGGGCGCGGGCCAGCAGCTCGGCGGGGCCGGGCGGCGGGGGCGGCGCGGCGCCCAGCGCCCGCCCGGGGTTCGGGTACCCGGCGGGGTCGTGGCCCTCGCGCCCGCACCAGGCGTCCCAGCGGGCGCGGTCGGTCCAGCGGGGGTCGTCCAGGTCGAGTTCGGCGGGTTCGGCGACCGCGGTGAACGCGAGGTCCGCCGTCGCCTCGACCACCAGCCGCAGGTGCGGCAGCCCGAGCAGCGGGTCGAGCAGTTCGGCCACCAGCCGGGCCGGGTCGGCGGCCCGGTCCAGGTCGGGGACGCAGAGCACGGTGGGCCGCGGGTCCGCGGCCAGCCGGTCGAGCAGTTCCCCGGGGGTGCGGGCGGAGACCTCCAGCTGCCGGGCGAGCTGCCAGACCGCGGCCCGGACGCCGCAGCCCTCGGCGGGCAGGAAGGCGTTGACCCGGCGGCCCGGCGGGGCGGCGGGGTCTGTGCCGCCCGCCACCAGCCAGGCCAGCAGGTGCGTGCGGCCGCTGCCCGGGGAGCCGGTGACCCGGCACAGGCGCGGCGCCCGCGCGTCCCCCAGCCAGCCGAGCAGGGCCGCGCCCGCGGCCCTGCGCCCGGCCCGCAGCGGCGGTATCCGGTGCTCTTCCATCCGTGGCCCCCGTCCCGTCCTGTCCTCGTCGCTGTCCGCTCCGGAGCCTACCCACCGCCGGGGCCCGCCGGGGCAAGGGAGTTGACCGGATCTCGTCGCAGCCTGAATAGTCGTCACCGGGAAACGGGGAGAGGGGGACGCATGGGCGTCGTACTGCCGGACGAGCTCGCCTGGGTGCTCGACCTGATCGGGATCAACTGGCCCAACGTGGACGAGGACGAGTACCGGGCGATGGCGGACGAGCTCCGCGAGCTCGCCTCCTCGCTGGCCGAGGACCGGGACGCCCTGTCGAGCGCGGTGGGCGGCCTGATGGAGCTGAACCAGGGCGCGGCCGCGGACGCGTTCCGGGCCCAGTTCGACAAGGTCGTCGGCACCCACCTGCCGCAGGTCGGCCAGGCGCTGGAGGTGTTCGCCTTCGGGCTGGACGGCGCGGCGGTGGTGATCACCGGCGCCAAGATCGCCGCCATCGTCCAACTCGGGATCATGGCGGCCGAGTTGATCGCCGCCCAGGCGGCCGCGCCGTTCACCCTCGGGCTGTCCGAGCTGGGCGCGGTCGGCGCCACCCAGGCGACCAGGATCATCGTCAAACGCCTCCTCAAGGAGGCCGAGCAGCAGCTGCTGTCGGAACTGATGTCGCTGGTCGAGGGCCCGGTCTTCGCGGCGCTCGGCACCATGGCGCAGGACCTGGTGGTGCAGCTGGCGATGAACGCGGTGGGCGCCCAGGACGGGATCGACCTGAACCGCACCGCGAAGGCCGGGGTGGACGGCTTCAAGGACGGCGTGCAGCAGTCCGTCGACCAGGTGAAGGGCTACGCCGACGACCCGGCGGGCGCCGCCCGGCAGTTCGGGCAGAACGTGGTGAGCGGGGCGGCCGCGAACCACGGCGCGGCCCCGTCGGGGAGCGTGCCGCCCCCGCGCGGCGCCTGACGGCGCGTCGGGCGCCGCGCGGGGCCCGGGCCCGAGCCCGAGCCCGGGTTCGGGCCCGGGCCCGTACCGCGGTCACAGCATCGGGTAGGACTCCATGTACGCGTTCCAGAACTGCGCCCCGCTCTCGAACGGCAGGCGGTCCCAGGCGGTCACGTCCTCGCGGATGATCTCCTCGACCTCGGCCCAGTCGTGGGGCGTCGGGTCCTCCTCCGGGAGCGGCTTCTCGACGGCGACCTTGTACACCAGGTAGCTCAGCGAGGAGAGGTCCTGGTGGATCAGCTCGTACTCGACCTCCGCGTCCGGGTCCGAGACCCAGATCGTGCCGTCGTCGAGCCGGACGTAGACGTCCGCCTGGTAGAGCTCGCCCAGCGGCTGCATCCTGCCGTGCGGGGTGTCGACCGGCTCCGGGCCGACCTCCTCGGCGAAGGCCGTCTCCGGGCTCGCCGGGTCCCGCTCCGCCAGGTCGGGCAGGATCCGGAACAGCCCGTCGGAGTACGGCACTCCGAACCGCACGGCGAACCGGGCGTCCTCCGGGTCCGGCCAGATCCGCGCGGCGGCGTCCGGCCGCAGCCGGAGCAGGTCGCCCGGCGTCGCCTCCTCGGCGATGCCCTCCCAGTCAACCGATACCAGCACTTGTCGCTCCTCCCGTCCGGGTCACCGACTCTACTTGCCCTTCCGGGCCCGCTTGGGCGGACGCTCGCCGTCCGCCTCCTGCTTCGCCTTCGCCTCGGCGGCGGCCTCGGCGGCGGCCTTGTTCTGCTGGCCCTGCGCGTCGAAGTCGTGACTGCCCATGGTGCCGCCGTAGTCGCCCGCCGCGTGGTCCTGCTTCAGCTGGGCGAGGTACGCCTTGTGGGCCCAGTCGCGGTCCTTCTGCGGCAGGCCGCTGTCGTACTCGACGCCGTGCGAGACCGCCAGGTCGGAGTTCTTCGACGTGAAGTGGCGCTCCAGCCAGCGTTCGCAGTTCGCGGTCGCCTGGCAGGGCGCCCGTTCCGTGTAGAGCGCCTGGACGTTCCCCTCCTTGCCGTCGAGCAGCGGTTTGCCGATCGACCGCTCGGAGTGGCTGCGGAGGTTGCTGCTGCGGCCGACCAGGATGAAGTCGTGGTCGTTCTTGGTGTCCTGGTAGTGGAGCGACGCGTAGTTCTTGCCGCCGTAGTTCTTCTCGGCCCGCCGGGCCTCCTCCACCGCGCTGGAGAGCTCGGTCGGCGCGCTGATCTTGTTGCTGGTGACCTTCTCGTTCGGCTTGGACGGGTCCTCGCTGGCGTTGTAGTCCTTCCCCATCTTGTCCTTGGAAGGGCCCTTGGCCTTGCCCGTCTTGGGGTCGACGAGGTCGTGGATGCCGGACTTGTCCTTCGGGTCCAGGTCGTGGAGCTTGCCGTTCTTGATCTCCTGGACCCGGCCGTCGTCGTGGATGTAGTACTTGGGGCGGCCGCGGTCCGAACCGCCCGGACCGCCGGGGCTGCCCGGCGTGCTCCCGCGGGCGGTGAGGCGCTGGAGCTCCTGGCCGAGGCGCTCGTCGTGCTCGCGGTGGTTCTGGTTGGTCTTCCGCAGGCCCTTGGAGGCCTGCGAGGCGTGCTCCGCCAGCTTGTCGATGGCGCCCTCGACGCTCTGCAGGGCGGTGCTGGCGGCCCTGGAGACCACCTCGCCCAGCCGGTCGCCGCGCCCGGCCGCCTTCGCCCGCGCGTGGCCGTCGCCGAGCTTGCGCTTCTTGGAGCTCAGCTTCGTGTGCATCTGTTCGAGGTGGGCCGCGGCCCGATCCACACTGTCGTAGTCGTGCACGATGTCGCTCACGTCAACCCCCGTCCTGCTCAGCGCAGTTGCCGCCCCGGAAACGGGCGCCCACCGCATCATCGCACCGATCCGCCGGTTGTCACCGGCCCGCACCCGACCCGACGCCCCGCGCATACACTGCTGCCATGACCGCAGCACTCGCCCAGCGCCTGATCGAACGCTTCGGCCCCGACGGCCTCCGCCGCCCGGACGCTGCCGAGTTCGCCCGCACCGACGCGCCCGCCGAGGCGGCCGCGCTGCTGGCCGCCACCGGGCTCCCGGTGCAGGTCGGCCCCTACTTCCGCACCGCGGCCGAGGACGCCCTCGCCCTCGGCGACCTCACCGTCGGCCGCGGCCGGCCGGGCCCGCGGAACGGCGAGGAGCGCTGGGCCAGGCTCGGCACCGACCGGGGCTCCGAACTGTGCCTGGACCCGCAGGGCCGCGTCTGGTCGGTCTTCGTCGACCTGGAGGAGCCGTCCGTGCTGGTGAACACCAGCCTGGAGGCCTTCCTCTC
This sequence comes from Kitasatospora phosalacinea, assembly GCF_000717185.1. GTDB lineage: Bacteria > Actinomycetota > Actinomycetes > Streptomycetales > Streptomycetaceae > Kitasatospora > Kitasatospora phosalacinea_A. The sequence goes on from NZ_JNYE01000002.1 coordinate 141,008, forward strand.
CTCGCTCGCCGAACTCGACCGCACCCTGGCCGCACTGGCCGCCGCCGAGGACCCCGACCAGGTCTTCGCCGAGTTCAGCACCGTCGAGAGCCGGCTGCGCGCCACCGACCTGCGCGCCTTCGAGGACGACGAGCTGTGGTGGCCCCGGGTGCTGGAGGACGTCCGGCACACCCGCGGCGTGCCGAGCTACGCCGCCTTCAAGTTCCTCGACCCCGCGGGCGAGGCGCAGATCCTCACCGCCGACGGCGGCCTCGCCCTGCACGCCGAGGAGGCGCTCTGGCAGCGCGCCCGGGCCCTGGGCGTCGACGGCGAGCAGGTCGTCGAGGTCTACACCGAGCTGCAGGCCTGCTTCATGCCCGGCCACTACTGCTCGGTGTGGATGGCCCGGACGTTCCCGCGGGCCTCGTTCACCCACAGCCACGACTACGGCGACACCGCCGCCGAGCGCGAGCAGGGCATCCGCGAGCTCGCCGAGGCGCTCACCGCCCGCAACGACTGAGCCGACGGCGGCCTCTGGGCGCTCCCCGGCCGGGCACCGTTCCGGATCGGGACGTTCCGGGAACCACGCCGGGCCATACCGCGTATGTTCACGGTGGGCACGTTCGTTCGAACGCGCCGCCGCACCGCGGTACCGCCCCGCCGCCGTCCCGAGGAAGTCCAGATGCGCGCAACCGACCGGTCGTCCCGCCGGGCCGCCCGCCGACGGCGGCAGCGGGCCGTCGTCCTGGGCTGCGCCGCGCTGCTCGTCGTCCTGGGCGCAGGCGGGTACGCCGCCCTGTCCCCGGACGCCCCGCGGACGGCCTCCGCCGGGCCGACCACCCAGGCCCGGGCCGTCCCGCCGCTGACCGAGCAGTCCGCCGCACCGGGCCCGGCCGCGTCCGGACCCGCGCCGTCCACCGCCCCGCCGTCCACCGCGCCGCCGAGCAGCGCCCCGCCGGAGGTCGTCGAGCACGGCGACGGCAGCTTCACCACCGCCAGTGCCTCCGGCGGCCGGGTCGGGACCGGCAGCGTCCTGCGCCGCTACCGGGTGGAGGTGGAGAACGGCATCGGCATCGACCCGAACACCGCCGCGGCCGCCGTCCAGGCCGTGCTGTCCGACCCGCGCAGCTGGACCACCGACGGGCGGGACAGCTTCCAGCTGGTCTCCTCCGGCACCTACGACTTCACCGTCAAGATCGCCTCCCCCGACACCGCCGACGCGATCTGCGCGACCGGCGGCCTGGACACCCGCGGCGAGGTGAACTGCGACGTCGGCAAGCAGGTGGTGGTCAACGCCAAGCGCTGGCTGACCGGTTCGCCGGAGTTCGACGGCAGCCTGGACGACTACCGGGCCCTGATCGTCAACCACGAGGTCGGCCACCGGATCGGCCACGGCCACGAGACCTGCCCGGGCCCCGGCAAGCCCGCCCCCGCGATGATGCAGCAGATCTACGGCCTCAAGGGCTGCACCGCCAACGCCTGGCCCTACGACGCGAAGGGGACGTACCTCAGGGGCCCGTCCGTCCCCTGAGGCACCCCGCGGAGTCCCGCGCTCAGCCCAGCACCGGCAGGTACCCGGAGAGGTCGCTGCGCTCGCCGCTCGCGGTGAGCGCGGTGTCCAGCACGTCGGCCCAGGCGAGGCGGCCGGTGGCCAGCCGGATCCAGGTCAGCGGGTCGGTCTCCACCACGTTCGGCGGGGTGCCCCGGGTGTGCCGGGGGCCCTCGACGGCCTGCACCACCGCGTACGGCGGGACGCGCAGCTCGACCGCGCCGCCCGGCACCTGGACGGCGAAGGCGTCGGCGAGCAGCCGGGCGGTGGAGGCCAGCGCGAACCGGTCGTGCGGGAAGGCGTCCAGGCCCAGCGCGGCGGCCAGGTCGTCGGCGTGCACCACCGTCTCGACCAGCCGGGTGACCAGGAAGTCCGCCAGCGGCATCGGGCCGAACCGCATCGGGATGACCCGGCCCGGCTCCCGCCCCTCGTCGCTGTCCAGGGCCTTCCACAACTCGCCGATCTGCCGGTCGAGTTCACCGGACACCTGGGCGGCGTCCCCGGCGAACTGCTCGGCCACCAGCTCGACCGCGGTGGAGTTGATCGCGGCGGCCGCGGTGCGGGTGTTCGCGGCCCAGTGCAGCGGGGTGATCGGGGCCTGCGGCGGCAGCGGGTCGTGCAGGTGCAGCGGCACCCAGCTGGCCACCATGCCGAGGTGGGCGACGAGTTCGCGCACCCGCCACTCCCCCAGCCGGGTGGGGCGGGCCAACCGGGCGTCGTCCAGGGCGCGGACGGCGGCGGCGATCGCGTCGAGCTGCCCGGCGAGTGCGGCGCGCACCTTCACCGGGTCGTGGGTTCGGGGCTTCACGGTGGGCATGCCCGCAGCGTACAAAACCCGGCGGGGCGGGTGGTCCGGGAGCACCGGACCAACCGCCCCGCGGGGTTGACGAGCCGTCAGGCGAGCAGCGCCTCGATGACGCCGGTGTGGGCGTCGCGCAGCTCGGCCAGGGTCACGGTGAACTGGCCCTGCACCTCCAGCGCCTCGCCGTCCACCACGCCGATCCGGGCCGCGGGCAGGCCGCGGGCGCCGCACATGTCGTTGAACCGGAGCTCCTCGCTGCGCGGGACGGCCACCACGGCGCGACCGGCGGACTCGGAGAACAGGAACACGAACGGGTCGGTGCCTTCGGGGACGACCACGCGGGCGCCCTTGCCGCCCTTGAGGCAGCTCTCCACCAGGGCCTGCGCGAGGCCGCCGTCGGAGAGGTCGTGCGCGGCGTCGACCATGCCGTCGCGGGAGGCGGCGATCAGGATCTCGCCGAGCAGCCGCTCGCGCTCCAGGTCGACCTTGGGCGGCAGGCCGCCCAGGTGGCCGTGCACGACCTGCGACCAGGCGGAGCCGCCCAGCTCGTCGGCGGTGTCGCCGAGCAGGTAGAGCAGCTGGCCCTCCTCGGCGAAGCCGACCGGGGTGCGCCGGGTGACGTCGTCGATGACGCCGAGCACCGCGACCACGGGGGTCGGGTGGATGGCGACGTCGCCGGTCTGGTTGTACAGCGAGACGTTGCCGCCGGTGACGGGGGTGCCGAGCACCTGGCAGGCGTCGGCCAGGCCGCGGGTGGCCTCGGCGAACTGCCACATCACGTCCGGGTCCTCGGGGGAGCCGAAGTTGAGGCAGTCGGAGACCGCGAGCGGCTTGGCGCCGCCCGCCGCGACGTTCCGGTACGCCTCGGCCAGGGCCAGCTGGGCGCCCGCGTACGGGTCCAGCTTGGTGTAGCGGCCGTTGCCGTCGGTGGCGACCGAGACGCCGAGGTTGGTCTCCTCGTCGATCCGGATCATGCCGGAGTCCTCGGGGGTGGCGAGCACCGTGTTGCCCAGCACGTAGCGGTCGTACTGGTCGGTGATCCACGCCTTGGAGGCCTGGTTCGGCGAGCCGGCCACCTTCAGCAGCGCGTCCTTCAGCTCCGCGCCGTTCGCCGGTCGCGCAAGGCGGGAAGCGGTCGGGGCGTCGGCCTGCAGGGCGTCCTGCCAGGACGGGCGGGCGAACGGGCGGTGGTACGTCGGGCCCTCGTGGGCGACGGTGCGCGGCGGCACGTCGACGACCAGCTCACCGTGCCAGAAGATCTCCAGGCGCTCGCCGTCGGTCACCTCGCCGATGACGGTGGCGATGACGTCCCACTTCTCGCAGATCTCCAGGAAGCGGTCGACCTTGCCGGGCTCGACGATCGCGCACATGCGCTCCTGCGACTCGCTCATGAGGATCTCCTCGGGAGAGAGCGTGTGGTCGCGCAGCGGCACGGTGTCCAGCTCGATCCGCATGCCGCCGGTGCCGGCGCTCGCGAGCTCGCTGGTCGCGCAGGACAGGCCGGCACCGCCGAGGTCCTGGATGCCCGCGACGAGGTCTTCCTTGAAGATCTCCAGGGTGCACTCGATGAGGAGCTTCTCCTGGAACGGGTCGCCAACCTGGACGGCGGGGCGCTTGGCCGGGCCGGTCGCGTCGAAGGTCTCCGAGGCGAGCACCGAGACGCCGCCGATGCCGTCGCCGCCGGTGCGGGCGCCGTACAGGATGACCTTGTTGCCGGGGCCGGAGGCCTGCGCGAGGTGGATGTCCTCGTGCTTCATCACGCCCACGCAGAGCGCGTTGACCAGCGGGTTGCCCTGGTAGCAGGAGTCGAAGACGACCTCGCCGCCGATGTTCGGCAGGCCCAGGCAGTTGCCGTAGCCGCCGATGCCCGCGACGATCCCGGGCAGCACGCGCCGGGTGTCCGGGTGGTCGGCCGCACCGAAGCGCAGCGGGTCCATCACGGCGACCGGGCGGGCGCCCATCGCCAGGATGTCGCGCACGATGCCGCCGATGCCGGTGGCCGCGCCCTGGTAGGGCTCGATGTACGACGGGTGGTTGTGCGACTCGACCTTGAAGGTGACCGCGTAGCCCTGGCCGACGTCCACGACGCCGGCGTTCTCGCCGATGCCGACGAGCATCGCGTCGTTCTCGGGGGCCTTCTCGCCGAACTGCTTGAGGTGGACCTTGGAGCTCTTGTACGAGCAGTGCTCCGACCACATCACCGAGTACATGGCGAGCTCGGCGCCGGTCGGGCGGCGGCCCAGGATCTCCCGGATCCGCGCGTACTCGTCCTCCTTGAGGCCGAGTTCGGCCCAGGGCTGACCGGCGTCCGGGGTCTGCTCGGCGTTCTTTACCGTGTCGAGGCTCATCAGGCGTTCACCAGCTGCTTCAGGACGGAAGTGAAGAAGCCCAGGCCCTCGGTGGTCGGGCCGGTGAGCGGCTCCACGGCGTGCTCCGGGTGCGGCATCAGGCCGACGACATTGCCTGCCGCGTTGGTGATGCCGGCGATGTCGCGGTACGAACCGTTCGGGTTCACATCCAGGTACCGGGCCACGACCCGGCCCTCCGCCTCCAGCTCGTCGAGGACGCGCTCGTCGGCGACGAACCGGCCCTCGCCGTTCTTCAGCGGAACGACGATTTCCTGGCCGGCCGAGTAATCCCGGGTCCAGGCCGTCCCGGCGTTCTCGATGCGGAGCTTCTGGTCGCGGCAGATGAAGTGCAGCGAGTCGTTCCGGGTGAGCGCGCCGGGCAGCAGGTGCGATTCGCACAGCACCTGGAAGCCGTTGCAGATACCGAGGACCGGCATTCCGAGCTTCGCCTGCTCGATGACGGTGTCCATCACCGGGGAGAAGCGGGAGATGGCACCGCAGCGCAGATAGTCGCCGTAGGAGAATCCGCCGGGCAGGACGACCGCGTCGACCTGGTGGAGATCCTTGTCACGGTGCCAGAGGGCGACCGGCTCGGCGCCGGCCAGGCGGACCGCGCGCTGGGCGTCGCGGTCGTCGAGGGAACCGGGGAAAGTGACGACGCCGACACGGGTGGTCACTTGCCCTCCTCCTCGACGCGGACGGTGAAGTCCTCGATCACGGTGTTGGCGAGGAAGGTCTCGGCGGCCTCGCGGATGCGGGCGAGCGCGGCGTCGTCGACCGGCCCCTCCAGCTCCAGTTCGAAACGCTTGCCCTGGCGGACGTCGGCGATCCCGGCGAACCCGAGACGCGGCAGTGCACGCTGCACCGCCTGGCCCTGGGGGTCGAGGATCTCCGGCTTGAGCATGACGTCGACTACGACGCGTGCCACTGGCACTCCCGGTGGTGATTGCGTGAAGGCGGGGGAACTCCAGACTACCTGGGCCCCGGGGCCGCCTTGCGGGCCACCAGTGGTAACGCGCGTAGACCCACACCCCTTACGCCCCAAGGGTCCCGAGCCCCCGACTCCCCTCCCGGGCATCCGATTTCGCCGCTTTAATCCCGTCTGCAACGGGCGGGTATCAACGGGCGTATGGGCCCGGCTATGGACCTGGCTATGGGTCCGGGTATCGGCACCGGGGGGAAGCCCGTGAATATCCGGAAAAAAGGAATCCCCAACTCTACGATTTCACCGTCCCTCGGGTGCAGAATAGGGCGACCGGCAGCCGAACGCGCCGCATCTCGGCGTGGGCTCCCCTGCCCGCCGGCGGATGCCGCGGTCCCGGCCCAGCGGACCGGCGGGGCATCCGAGACCCCCGACGGCCGAATTGCCCGAGAGGATTGACACCCATGGCTCAGCGTGTAGTCGTCACGCTCTCCGACGATCTGGACGGCGGCACCGCCGCGGAAACCGTTCACTTCGGCGTGGACGGGAAGTCGTACGAGATCGACCTGTCCGCCGACAACGCGGAAAAGCTCCGGGAGGCCCTCGCTCCGTTCGTCGCCGCCGGCCGGCGGCAGAGCCGCAGCGGAAAGTCCTTCCGCCGCACCGCCCTCACCCCGGACCCGGCCGCCGTCCGCAAGTGGGCGCAGTCCAACGGGCACGAGCTGCCCGCCCGCGGCCGCATCCCGAAGCACGTGTACGAGGCGTTCGCCGAGGAGAACTGACCTGTCGCCACGGGCCCGTCGCGGGCCCGCCGCCCCTCCCCGGCCACGCCGCCGGGGAAGGGTGGGGCGAGCAGGCCGATCGATGTTGTAGAGTATTTCTCGTCGCCGCAACCGGGGGAACCCGAGCGGGGCGGCCGGTGCTCAGGCACCGTGCGGACGTGGCTCAGTTGGTAGAGCATCACCTTGCCAAGGTGAGGGTCGCGAGTTCGAATCTCGTCGTCCGCTCGCAGTCAGCGTGAAAGACTGTTGCAGTACAAGTCCATACCTGCGGACGTGGCTCAGTTGGTAGAGCATCACCTTGCCAAGGTGAGGGTCGCGAGTTCGAATCTCGTCGTCCGCTCCGGTCCCGAAGGCCCCCCTCCACCGAGGGGGGCCTTCGGCGTTCCCGCGGCACCGCGCGGCGCGGGCCCGGGGCACGGGCCGATGACATTTGTCACCGCCGACCCGTGCGGCCGCACCGGCGCCCGGTGACGGCCCGCACTACCGGCGGGCCCCGGCCGCCGGGAGGCTGGAGCCATGACCGACACCAGCCGTCCCCGCCCCGCCGTCGCGGCCCGCGGGCTGCACCGCCGCTACGGACCGTCCGGCTCCGGCGGCTTCGAGGCCGTCCGCGGCCTGGACCTCGACGTCGCCCCCGGCGAGCTGTTCGCCCTGCTGGGCACCAACGGCGCGGGCAAGACCTCCACCCTGGAGGTGCTGGAGGGCCTGGCCGCGCCGAGCGCGGGCGAGGTCCGGGTGCTCGGTCTGGACCCGCGCCGGGAGCGGGCCGCGCTGCGCCCGCGGATCGGCATCATGCTGCAGGAGGGCGGCTTCCCCGGCGAACTGACCCTCGCCGAGACCGGCCGCTGCTGGGCGGGCCTGACCACCGGCGCCCGGGCGGTGGACGAGGCGCTCGACCTGCTCGGCCTGCTGCCCCGGCGCGCGGTGCGGGTCAAGCAGCTGTCCGGCGGCGAGCGGCGGCGGCTCGACCTGGCGATGGCCCTGCTCGGCCGCCCGGAGGTGCTGTTCCTGGACGAGCCGTCCACCGGCCTGGACCCGGAGGCCCGGGCCGCGGTGTGGCGGCTGATCCGCGAACTGCGGTCGGCCGGGACGACGGTGGTGCTCACCACGCACTACCTGGAGGAGGCCGAGGAACTGGCCGACCGGCTGGCGATCATGCACCACGGCCGGGTGGTCACCGGCGGCACCGTCGCCGAGGTGCTGGCCGCGCACCCCGCCCGGATCGCCTTCGAACTGCCCGAGCGCACCGGCGCGCACGCCGCCCTGGAACTGCCCCCGCTGCCCGGCACCAGCACCGCACTGGACGGCCGCCGGGTGCTGCTGCGCACCCCCGACCTCCAGGGCACCCTCACCGAGCTGCTCGGCTGGGCCGCCCGCCACCGGGTCGAACTGGCCCGGCTGGACGCCCGCAGCGCCTCGCTGGAGGAGGCCTTCCTCGCCGTCGCCGCGTCCGGGCCGGACGCCGACCCGTCCGCCGGCCCGAACGTCGGCCCGTCCGCCGTCCCCGCCCGCCCCGAGACCCTCGGAAGTGCCGCATGACCGCCCCCGCCGCCCCGGCCGCCGCTCCCGCCGCCCTCACCCCGCTCTCCCGGCTGCTGGCCCTCGGCCGGGCCGAGACCACCCTGCTGCGCCGCAACCGCACCGCGGTGTTCCTGGCCCTGGTGCTGCCGTTCGCCCTGGTCGGCTCGCTCCGCTCGATCCTGCGGGCCGCCGCCGACCACACCCCGGGCCTGGACGTGGACGGCAACCTGGTCACCAGCGCGATGGGCATCGTCCTGCTGGTGGTCGTCTACACCAACCTGACCACCGCCTACACCGCCCGCCGCAACGAGCTGGTGCTGAAGCGGCTGCGCACCGGCGAGGCCGCCGACGGCGAGGTCCTGCTCGGCACCGCCGTCCCCTCGATCGGGCTGGCGCTGCTCCAGTGCCTGCTGCTGGGCGTCGGCGGCCTCGTGCTGCTCGACGGCCTGCGGGCGCCCGCGAACCCGCTGCTGCTGCTGGCCGGGCTGCTGCTGTCCGCGCTGCTGCTGACCGCGCTGGCCGCGCTGTCCAGCGCGGTCACCAGGACGGTCGAGACGGCCGGCATCACCACCCTCCCGCTGATGCTGGCCGCCCAGTTCGGCTCCGGTCTGATGGTCCCGCTGGAGTCGATGCCGGACACCGTGGCGAACCTCTGCCGCCTGCTCCCGACCACCCCCGCGCTCCAGCTCCTGCACATCGGCTGGCTCGGCACCGACGGCACCGGCCCGTCCGCGGGCTTCGCCGGGACGTGGGGCGAGGCCGCCCTGCCGCTGCTGCTGGCCGCGGCCTGGGCGGGCGCGGCGGCCTGGGCGGCCCGCCGCTGGTTCCGCTGGGAGCCGCGCCGCTAGATTCGTCCGACGATCACCGGGAACGACGGGGGGCCGCACCGTGCGGATGAGCAGGCCGCGACCGATCCGCCGCTGGCGGGCGCTGTCCAAGCCGCAGCGCAACGAGCTGTACGTGCGCTGGTCGCTGTACGCGGTGGCGGTGATGCAGCCGGTGGCGACGCTCGGCCTGGTCGGCGGGAGCGTCGGCCGCGGCGAGGTGTCGGAGGCGGAGCTGGCGGCGGGCGCGGCCGGTTCGCTGCTGGCGGCGGCGCTGAACGCGGTGCTGGTCCGCGGCGGGCTGGACGCCTACCTGGGTCGGCGGCCCCGCCCCTACGCCCGGGTGGTGGTGGCGGGCGCGGTGTCGGTGGCCGTCTCGGCGGCGGCGTTGCTGCTCGGTCCGCCGCTGGAGGGGGCGGGCGGCTCGCTCCCCCTGACGGTCTCGCTCCTGACGATGGTCTTCTGGATCGCCACCACCGCGGTCGCGCTCCCGGCCCTGGAGACGGCCGTGGCGGCCGCGGCGGGCCTGCTGCTGCTCGCGCTGCCGCTGCTGCTGACGGGCGCCTCCCCCGGGTCCGTGGCCGGGATGTCGGTGGGCTGCCTGTTCGGGGCGGCGATCGCCTCCTGCACCGCCCGCGGCTCGGCCTGGAACGCGAAGGTGGTGTGGGAGCTGGACGCCGCCCGGGAGGCGCAGGCCCGCCTCGCGGTCGCCGAGGAGCGGCTGCGGTTCTCCCGGGACCTGCACGACGTGCTGGGCCGCAACCTGGCCACCATCGCGCTGAAGAGCGAGCTGGCCGTGCAGCTGGCGCACCGCGGGCGGCCCGAGGCGGTGGACCAGATGACCGAGGTGCAGCGGATCGCGCAGGACTCGCAGCGCGAGGTGCGCGAGGTGGTGCGCGGCTACCGCACCGTCGAGCTGCACACCGAACTGTCCGGCGCCGCCTCGGTGCTGCGCGCCGCGAACGTCGACTGCCGCACCGAGCTGTCCGGCGCGGACGGCCTGCCCGCCGCGGCGCAGTCGGTGCTGGGCTGGGTGGTGCGGGAGGCGGCGACCAACGTGCTGCGGCACTCGGAGGCGGCGAACTGCCGGTTCCGGCTGCGGGTCTCGGGCGGCACCGCGCTGCTGGAGGTGGAGAACGACGGCGTCCCGGCCGTGCCGCCGCCGCGCGCGGAGGGCGCGGGCAGCGGCCTGCGCGGCCTGGGCGAGCGGCTGGCCGCGCACGGCGGCACCCTGAGCACGGCCGGCGGCGGCCCCGGGCGGTTCCGACTGACCGCCGAACTACCGATCGAGACCGTGGAGTTCGAGAAATGACCGACCGGGTGCGGGTACTGCTCGCGGACGACGAGCACCTGATCCGCGGCGCCCTGGCGGCGCTGCTCGCGCTGGAGGACGACCTGGCGGTGGTCGCCGAGGCGGCCTCCGGCCCGGAGGCGCTGGCGATGGCGGCCGCGCACCGCCCGGACGTGGCGGTGCTGGACCTGCAGATGCCGGGCCTGGACGGCCTGGAGGTGGCCGCGGAGCTGCGCCACCGGCTGCCGGAGTGCCGGGTGATGATCGTGACCGGGCACGGACGCCCGGGCTACCTGAAGCGGGCCCTGGAGGTCGGGGTGCGCGGCTTCCTGCCGAAGACGGTCTCCGCCTCGGACCTGGCCGGGATCATCCGCACCGTCCGGGCGGGCGGCCGCTACGTGGACCCGGAGCTGGCCGCGGAGGCGATCAGCGCGGGCGACTCCCCGCTGACGCCGCGCGAGACGGACGTGCTGGAGCTGGCCGCGGACGGCTCGTCGGTCGCCGAGATCGCCGAGCGGGCCGCGCTCTCGCCGGGCACGGTCCGCAACTACCTGTCCTCGGCGGCGGGCAAGCTGGGCGCGGAGAACCGCCACGCGGCGGTCCGGATCGCCCGCGAGCACGGCTGGCTGTGACGGTCGGTCCGCCACAGCCGGCCCGGGGGGCTCACTTCCAGGGGAGGCCGGTGAGCTTCTCGTACGCGTCGATGTAGCGCTGCCGGGTGTGCGCGACGACCTCGTCGGGCAGGCGCGGCGGCGGGTTCTCGCTCTTGCGGTCCCAGCCGGAGGCGGGCGAGGTCAGCCAGTCGCGGATGATCTGCTTATCGAAGGACGGCTGGTCGCGGCCGGGCTCCCACGCGTCGGCGGGCCAGAAGCGCGAGGAGTCGGGGGTGAGCACCTCGTCGCCGATGACCAGTTCGCCGTCCAGCAGGCCGAACTCGAACTTGGTGTCGGCGAGGATCAGGCCGCGGTCGCGGGCGATGTCCCGGGCCCGGGAGTACACCGCGATGGTGGTCTGCCGCAGGGTGGCGGCGAGTTCGGCGCCGACCCGGCGGGCGGTCTCCTCGTAGGGGACGTTCTCGTCGTGCTCGCCGACCTCGGCCTTGAGCGCCGGGGTGTAGATCGGGCCGGGCAGTTCGGAGCCGTTGTCCAGGCCCTCGGGCAGCGCGACGCCGCACACGGTGCGGGAGACCCGGTACTCCTCCAGGCCGGAGCCGGCCAGGTAGCCGCGGGCCACGCACTCCACCGGCACCATGTCGAGGCTGCGGCAGACCAGGGTGCGCCCGGCCCAGTCGGCGGGGGCGCCCGCGGGCAGCTCGGTGGAGACGACGTGGTTGGGGACGATGTCGGCGATCCGCTCGAACCACCACAGCGAGAGCTGGGTCAGGACGCGGCCCTTGTCGGGGATCTCGTTGGGCAGCACCCAGTCGTACGCGGACGTGCGGTCGCTGGCCACCATCACCAGGTTCCCGTCGGCGTCCCGGTACAGGTCGCGCACCTTGCCGGTGTGCAGGTGGACCAGGCCGGGCACCTGGACCGGCTCGGGCTTGGTGACGAATCCGCTCACGCTCAGTCAGTCCTCACAGCTGGGGGGCTCTGCGGCCGAGTCTTTCACGCCCGCCCGCTCAGCCGCCGGTGCGCCCCTCCTTGCAGAGGTGGTCCAGCAGGTTGGCGGTGGCGCGCTGGATCCGCTCGTCGGTGTGCCCGGGCCGGTCCAGCGCGGGCGACCAGGCGAACGTCCCGGCGGCGAACACGTACGCGCCGCTGGGGGCCCGGTACAGCGAGGTCTCCTGGTGGGTGGTCCGCCCGGCCGCGTCCCGGTATGGGGAGTGCGCGAGCAGCACCCGCTCGGTGTGCGCGGGCAGTTGGACCTTCGGGTAGTAGCGGTCGGCCTCCCCGGCGACCAGGCCGGGCAGTTCCTCGCCCTCGGCCAGGCCGGTGCCCTGCCACAGCCAGTGCCCGGTGTTGCGGGCCACCAGCGGCACCGGCGCGGGCACGCTGCCCGCGTACTGGATGCCCAGCAGGTGCTGCTCGGGCTCCCCGGCGTCCCGCCACAGCGCGGAGGCGGCGCCCGGCACCCCGGCGGCGGGGTGGTCGGCGGCGACCCGCTGGCGCTTGCGGCAGTTCAGCAGCCGGGACGGCTCGCCGTCGGGGCCCGCGGACAGCTCGACCCGCCAGTACAGGCTGTTCGCGGAGAGGAACACCAGCGAGGTGCCGCCGTCCCGGGCCCGTTCGGCGGCCCGCCGCATCGGCTCCGACCAGTACTCGTCGTGCCCGGGGAAGACCAGCGCCTTGTAGCGGGAGGCGTCCACCAGCCCGGCGTGCAGGTCGGTCGCGGTGGCGTAGCCCAGGTCGTAGCCGTAGCGCTCGGCCCAGCGGATGAAGTCGTAGGCGTGCCCGACGTGCAGCGGCAGCCCGGCCCCGGCGTGCGGCCGGTCGAAGGAGACCGTGACGGCCGCCTCGCCCTCCCCGACCAGCTGCCCGGCGCCGTCCCAGGCGTGGTACAGGCTGGCGCCGTGGTGCCCGTCCTCGGGGAACAGGTTGTACGCCTGCCAGGTCACGTCGGGCAGCACCAGCAGCAGGTCGGCCGGGCCGAAGTCCCGCACGGTGAACGGGATGTGGCTGCGGTGGCCGCCGTCGGCGGTGGTCAGCACGGCGACGTACGCGCCGGAGCGCCAGTCCGCGGGCACCTGCAGCCGCCAGGACTGCCACCAGTGGTGGCAGGAGACGGTGCGGTCGGCGACCATCGGCGCGGGCTGGGCCAGGCCGGAGATCAGCGGGCTGGAGTACACCTGCCGGGCGCCGTCGCCGCCGTCGTGGCCGATCCGGTAGACGTCGACCTGGAACTCCTGCGGCGGGTTGACCGTCACCCGGAAGTCCACCGAGCCGCCGGGGCGCGCCAGGCCCGCCGAGGCGAAGCCCTTGATCTGCCGGCGCACGTCGTCCGCGTTGCGCGGGCCGCTGACCGCGGGGCGCGGCCGGGACTGGCCGTCGAGCGGCCGCTGGCCGGGGGCGTCCACGCTCACGTACCAGGGGACCACGCCCTCGGCGTCGGCCAGGTAGTGGTCGGGGCTGCGCAGCCAGGGCAGCGGGCCCTGCCCGAACGGGTCGGACACCCCGTGCGCCAACGTGCCGGACTCCCACCGGCGGTTGGACTCCGTCCTCACACGCCCCTCCCCACCCTTCGCCCATCCACCGAGGGTTGGCATTTGCCATGCGGATGTGCGTGCGGACCAGCACACCACAGTTGGACGACGAAGCGTCACCCCACCGTAGCAATTGGTACGAATGAAACCGGGTTTCCCGGGACAGTCCGAAACCGTCCCGGTTCAGCCCGAAAGGCGCACCGGACGCTCGACCCGGACACCGGCCCGCTCCAGCCAGCCGCGCAGCGGGCCGTCCTGCCCGTCCTCGACCGCCATCGCCACCGCGGGGGCCAGTTCGGCCCGGGGCGCGGCCGGGCAGAGCAGCACCGGGCCGTCCAGCCAGTCCAGGCCCGCGGTGGCCGTCCCGGCGTCCACCGCGGCGCAGCAGACGGTGGCGACCAGGTGCTCGACCAGCAGGTCACGGCCGCTGCGCACGGGGGGCAGCGGGGGCGCGACCTCGGCGGCGCGCGCCACCCGGCCGGCCAGCGCGGCGGCCAGCTCCTCGGCCTCGCCCGCGGCCAGCCGGGCCAGCAGCTTGTCCAGGGCCGGGCCGGTGTGCGGGTGCTCGTCGCCCAGCGCGGCCTGCAGGGCGGCGGCCTGGGCGCGCCAGCCGCGGTCGACGACCTGCTGCGGGTAGTCCTCCCAGTCGAGCGGCTGCCAGCCGGCGGCCGGTTCCTCGTGCAGCAGCTCGGCGGCCAGCCGGGAGACCCGGGTGTCGACCAGGCCGGGCTCCTCCAGCAGGTCGCAGGCGGGGCGGTCGCCGAGCCGGTTCTCGTAGCCGTCGGCGAGCCGGTCGCGGCGGGAGAGCTCGGTGAGCGCGGAGACCACGCCCGCGTTCAGGTGCGCGGGGTGCAGGCCGAGCCGCCAGGCGGGCAGCGCGACCCGGGTGAGCAGGCGGTCCCAGCCCGCGTAGGCCAGGCCGACCTGGGCCTGGGCGGCGATCCGCGGCCCGTAGTCGACGGCCCTGGCCTGCTCGGAGGCCCGGGCGGCGACGGCGTGCTCCAGTTCGGCGGAGTACTCGCGGCAGGCGCCCAGCAGCCGCCGGTCGACCAGGCCGACCAGGGCGGCGGGGCCGCGGCGGCGCTCGGCCAGCGAGGCGTCCAGGGTGCGCACCCAGCGGCGGGCGGCGGCGATGTCCGGGTCGGCGGCCGCGGCGGTGCCGGCCACCACGGGGGCGAGCAGGGCGCGCAGCTCCCCGGCCCGCATCCACCACAGGAAGGGGGAGCCGATCACCAGCACCGGCGCGGCCGGGCCGGGGCGGCCGCGCCGGTGCGGTTCCTCCAGCCAGCTGTCGCAGTCGGGCGTGAGCGCGATCGCGGCGGGCGCCGGGACGTCGAGGCGCTCGGCGAGCTCCTCGATCAGCCGGTACAGCTCGGGGGCCTCGGTGCGGGCCAGCGCCACCGCCGGGGTGACCGGCGGCACCGCCAGGCGGTGCGCCCGGGCCACCAGGGCGGCCAGTGCCAGGGTCAGCGCGGCGACCGCGCAGACCGCCCAGCGGATGCCGTCCCAGAGCGGGGCGTCCGGCGCCCCGGGGGCGCCTATGTGCCCGGTGAACCGCCCGGCCAGCAGCACCGCCGCGCAGGCGGCGGGCAGCGCGGCGGCGGCCACGGCCCGTCCGCGCAGACGCAGGACGGCCTGGGCCCGTGCGCGTGCGGTGTCCACTGCAGTCATCGCCGCGGCACCCCCTTCGCAGCCGACTCGACTCGATCAATTCCGGTACGGGAAGCGGCGGATGCCGAACCCGGTGGTACGACTCGCGTGGCGCTCTCCTGCCAGTCTCGACGCCCCGGTGCGGGCGGGTGTTCCGGAACTCCGGCGATTCCACCCGTCCTGGTGACACCGCGGCGGGGTGCGCCACCGCTCCCAGCATCCCCCCGGCGCGCCGGGTCGACGAGCCGCGTCCGCACCCGGGCCCCCGTCCCGGCGCGATGCAGCGCACCCTAAGGCCCGCGCTCGCGCCCCGTCAGCAGGATGCCCGGGTCATCACCCGAAGGGTTGGTTTTCCGGGCGCCGAGCTGACCGGCGCGACCTCGGGAAACGCCGCGGGGCGCTGCGTCCGGACGGGTCGGTCCGGGCACAGCGCCCCGCGGGAGCGGTCTGCTAGTGGGCTGCCGCCGCGCCTACTGCGCGGCCTTGGCCGCGATGTCGGTGCGGTGCTGGGCGCCCTTGAAGGAGATCTCCGCGACGCCCGCGTAGGCCTTGGCCCGGGCCTCGGCGAGGTCCGCGCCGACGGCGGTGACGGACAGCACCCGGCCGCCCGCGGTCAGCACCTCGCCGTCCGGGCCGGGCCTGGTGCCCGCGTGCAGCACGAAGGCGGTGCCGTCGGCCTCCGCCGCGTCCAGGCCCGCGATCGGGTCGCCGGTGCGCGGGTCCGCCGGGTAGCCCTCGGAGGCCATCACCACGGTGACCGCGGCCTCGTCGGACCAGCGCAGCGGCTCCAGCCCGCCCAGCGTGCCGTTCGCGGCGGCCAGCAGCACCCCGGCCAGCGGGGTGCGCAGCCGGGCCAGCACGACCTGGGTCTCCGGGTCGCCGAAGCGGGCGTTGAACTCGATCACCCGGGTGCCGCGCGAGGTCAGCGCCAGGCCCGCGTACAGCAGGCCGGAGAACGGGGTGCCGCGGTGGCGCAGCTCGTCCACGGTCGGCTGCAGGACGCTCTCCAGCACCTCCGCGACCAGGCCCTCGGGGGCCCAGGGCAGCGGCGAGTACGCGCCCATGCCGCCGGTGTTGGGGCCCTGGTCGCCGTCCAGCGCGCGCTTGAAGTCCTGCGCCGGGACGAGCGGGAGCACGGTGGTGCCGTCGGTGATCGCGAACAGCGACACCTCCGGGCCGTCCAGGTACTCCTCGATGACCACCCGGCCGCACGCCACGGCGTGCTCCAGCGCGGCGGCCCGGTCCCCGGTCACCACGACGCCCTTGCCGGCGGCCAGGCCGTCGTCCTTCACCACGTACGGGGCGCCGAACGCGTCGAGCGCCGCGGCGGCCTCCTGCTCGGTGGTGCAGACGTAGGAGCGGGCGGTCGGGACGCCGGCCGCGGCCATCACGTCCTTGGCGAACGCCTTGGAGCCCTCCAGCTGGGCGGCCTCCTTGCCGGGGCCGAACACCGGGATGCCGGCCGCCCGCAGCGGCTCGGCCACGCCGGCCACCAGCGGGGCCTCCGGGCCGATCACCACCAGGTCGGCGCCCAGCTGTCGGGCGAGCGCGGTGACCGCGGCGCCGTCCAGCTGGTCGACCGGGTGCAGGGTGGCGACCCGCGCGATCCCGGCGTTGCCCGGGGCGCAGTGCAGCTCGCCGACGGAGGGATCTTGGGACAGTGAGCGGCACAGGGCGTGTTCGCGGGCGCCGGTTCCGATGACGAGGACCTTCACGCCTGCCAAGCCTAGTCGGTGGCCGGTTCCGCGCCGTCGGCGGCTCCGGCGGAAGCTCCGAACCCGGCGGCCGTCCCCCCTCCCGGGTTCGTAGGAAGACACAGGAACTTCCCCGAACAGCCGTGCCGTCACGCCGACGACCCGGCCCGCCCTCGCTCGGACGGGTGAAATCCGGCCAGCCGCCGCAACCCTCCCACCTCGGCTTCCGGAGGTGAAATCACATAACGATCACTGCGGAAGCGCCCCCACGGTCAGCCATTTGGCGGTAAGAAGTGCTGTTGGACCAGGACCCGGCCGCACCGCCGGGCACGGCACCGTGGGCGGCTGCGACCCGCGCTCGGCGCCACGGGTCCGCACCGCCGTGCCACGAACCGCCAGATCCACGAGGCCGACCGCCCGTCCCCCCGGACGGCCGGCCCCCGTACCGTTCAGTCCCGGTGCCCGCCGGGCCTCCGCAGTCACCCCGCCACAGGGAGCGCCACAGGTGAGCCAGCCGGAAATGCAGCCCGAGGAGAGCCCCTGGGGCAAAGAGGTCGCCGACGACGACCAGTCCGTCCCGGGTGTCGGCGGCCGGACCCCGACCCGCCGCCGCGCCGACCTGAGCGCGCGTCAGTTCCCGCTCGGCGACTGGGGCGAGCCCGCCGAGCGCCTGGAGGAGCTCTACCGCTGGTCGGAGGAGCGGGCCGTCGAGGCGATCGACTGGTACCGCCGGGACCGGGTCTGGAAGCGCCGCTGGGCCCGCCTGCTGCGCTTCTCCGCCGCGGTCTTCACCGTCGGCGGCGTCACCGCCCCGCTGGTCTCCCTCGCCCGCGAGTTCCCGCACGCCATGGAGTGGGGCTACACCGGCCTCGCCCTCGCCGCCGCCTCGGTGCTCGCCGACCGCGCCTTCGGGCTCACCTCCGGCTGGATGCGCGACGTCTCCACCTCGCAGGCCCTGCAGCGCCGCCTGGAGGCCTTCCAGTTCGACTGGGCCTCCGAGTGCGTCCGCGAGGTCCTCGGCCCCACCGAGGGCACCGCGGGCGAGGCCGCCGAGCGCTGCCTCGGCGTGCTGCGCCGCTTCTGCGAGGACGTCTCCGACATGGTCCGCACCGAGACCTCCGAGTGGATGCTGGAGTTCCGGGCCGGCATGAGCCAGCTCCCCACCCAGGCCCCCGGCGCCTGGGGCGGCCGCAACGAGGGCGGCTCCGGCGCCCAGGTCCGCGTCCTGCCCCCGCCGGGCACCCGGCCCACCATGCCCCGCCAGCGCCCCCCGGAGGGCCCGCTGCGCTAGGCCGGAGCCGGGAGGCGGAGTCGGGGGCGCGAGGAACTGCGCGGCCGGCCGAGCACGCACAGCCGGACCGCGACACGGGACGAGGGCTTGCACCGCCCCGCGATCTTGCTGACGTGTTCCCCGCGCCCCCGGTTCCGCGTCAGGCGAAGACGATCATCGAGCCCTGGGTGACGCTCCGGGTCGCCGCCGTGTAGAGCCCGGCCCAGGCGTGGCGCTCCCTCGCGTAGGGGTGGAAGTCGTCGATCGGGGGCCCGAAGGGCTGCTCCAGCTGGGTGGGGCCGAGCGGGCGGGTGGGCTGCGGGGGGTCGAGCGGGTCGATGCCCAACAGCGGTGCGACCGCCTGGAGTTCGCGCAGCAGCCCGTAGGAGGAGCCCAACGGCCCGCCCGCGGACAGGAGTTCGTCGGCGACCAGCGGGAGGTGGAAGTCGACCGGCAGGTACGCCCCGGCGTGGTCGAAGTGCCAGACCAGGTGCGACTGTTCGGCGGTGGCCTCGAACATCTCCAGCAGCTGCTCGTAGTCGCTGCCGAGCGCGTCCACCGGTGTCACCTCGAACCCGGTGAGCCCCAACAGGTAGGCGCGGCGCAGGAAGTGGAGCGAGTCGTAGTCGAACGCGGCTATCGCCTCGACGTCCCCGGAGAAGCCCGGCACGTACGGGTGGACCGGGACGGGCGGCAGTCCGTGCTGGGCGAGCACCGCGTCGTAGCGGTCGAGGTCCTCGCGGAACGGGTTCTCGGGGCTGTGGGAGAGCACGTCCACGAGCGGGACGAGCCAGAGGTCGCAGGCCATGGGCCGGCTCATCCTCTCGGGTGACGGGGCAACGGGCCCCAACCCTACCGGCCCGTGGCGGGCTCGCCGCTGCCCGGCCGGAACGGCCGGGCGAAGCGCCCGGGCGGCACGAAGCGGGGCATCGGCACCCGGCCGAGCCCGACGGAGGCGGACGCGGGCCGGGGGCCGGCCGGGGGCGGCTGCGCCACCGTCGCGGCGGGCGGCGGGCCGACCGGCTCGCGCAGCAGCCGGAGCACGGCGACGCCCTCCAGCGACTGGCCGAGCCGCCGGGCGAGGAACTCGACGGTGAACAGGTTGTAGTCGTTGACGACCCGGTGCGCGCCGTACCGGTCGCGGGCCTCGATCCGGTCGACGAGCTCGCCGTGCCGGTCCCAGCAGACGCCGGCCAGGTCGCCGCCCGCGGCCCGCAGGTGCGGGGCGGCGAACATCCAGGACTGGATCCGCAGCCAGCCGAGGTGGTCGGCGATCCGCTCGTTGCCCAGCACCGCGGCGGCCTCCTGCCAGAACCGCAGGTCGCAGCCGACCAGGACGTCGAGCTGCCCGGCCCGGGCGGCCCGGGCCGCGGCGTCGGCGCGGCGGCGCAGCGAGGACAGCCGGGACCAGTCGTAGCGGTGCCCGGCGCGGGCGGCCAGGTGGCGCATCGCGTTGTCGGTGAGCAGGGTGCGGGCCTCGAAGATCTCCAGGAAGTCGTCCCAGGTGAACTCGGGGACAGTGAAGCCGCGGTGCGGTTCGCTGACCAGCAGCCCCTGGGCGGCGAGGTCGACCAGGGCCTCGCGGGCGGGGGTGGCGGAGACGCCGTAGATGTCGGCGATCTCCTTGACGGTGAAGTTGCGCCCCGCCGGGAGCCGCCCGGCCATCATCTCGTCGCGCAGGGCGTCGGCGATCTGCTCGCGCAGGCTGTTGCGCCGGATCAGGGCGCGCCCGCCCCCCGCTCCCGCAGCGGTCATGGCCGCCCCCTCTCCGCGCCGCACCCTCGTACGGCCGGGACCCGGCTCACAAAACGCGCACAGAGTACCCCGGAATGGTCAATCCGGACCAAGGGCACGGAAAAATCCGTGCCCTTGCCTACGGATGCCGCCGGATGCCGCCGGGTCAGCGCTGCACGGGGGCGGGGATGCCGAGCAGCCGGTCCCGGTGGACCGGGAAGTCGGCCCGGCACTTCGCGACCTCGGCGGGGTCGAAGTCGACGGTGAGCACCTGCTCGTCCGGCCCGGCCTCGGCCAGCACCCGGCCCCAGGGGTCGACGACGATGCTGCGCCCGGCCTGCTCGACCCCGCCGTGGGTGCCCGCGGTGTTGCAGGCCAGCACGAAGGCCTGCTCCTCGACGGCCCGGGCCCGGGCCAGCAGGTTCCAGTGCTCGGCGCGCCGGGCGGGCCAGGCGGCCGGGACGACCAGCAGCTCGGCGCCGCCGTCCAGCAGGGCCCGGAACAGCTCGGGGAAGCGCAGGTCGTAGCAGGTGGCCAGGCCCAGCACGGCGAAGGGGGCGTCCGCGGTGACGATCTCCTGCCCGGCGCCCATCGCGACGGCCTCGCCGCTGTCGAAGCCGAAGCGGTGGATCTTGCGGTAGGTGCGGACGAGTTCGCCGTCGGGGGCGAACAGCAGCGAGGTGTTGTAGATCGGGCCGTCCGGGTCCCGTTCGACGATCGAACCGGCGTGCAGCCAGCAGCCCACGGCCTTCGCCGCGGCGGACATCGCCTCGGCGGTGGGGCCGTCCAGCGGTTCGGCGCCGGTCGGCCAGGCGTCGTAGGCGAAGCCGCCGACCGGCCACAGCTCGGGCAGCACCACCAGGTCGGCGCCGTCCTGGGCGCGGGCCAGCGCCGCGGCCCTGGCCCGGCGCTCGGCGGCCGGCTCGGCGTCCGACACGGCGAGTTGGATCAATGAAGCGCGCACAGTACCACCGTCCACGGCAAGAGTCCTACGATCGTCACCCGAAAGCGCTGCCCTGCTCTCACCCGGCAGCGTAACGTGCCGTATGCGCGTCCGTGCGAGGTCTCGGCAGCCCGGGCGACGTGGGACGACGCAAGCCGACGGAGGGGCCGGAGATACCCGTGACGGACAAGCAGAGCGTGCAGGCGTACACCGACGCGTGGACGCAGTCGATCGAGTCGATATCCGAGCTGCTCGCCCCACTGCCGACCGACGCGTGGAACCGGGCCACCGAGTGCCCCGGCTGGTCGGTGCGGGACGTGGTCTCGCACATCATCGGCGTCGAGTCGGAGCTGCTGGGCGACCCGCGGCCGATCCACGCCCTGCCGCGCGACCTGCGGCACGTGACGAACGAGTTCACCCGGTACATGGAGCTGCCGGTCGACAAGCGCCGCTGCTGGACGCCGGTGGAGGTGACCAGCGAGCTGGAGTACACGGTGATCCGCCGCTCCCGGGCGCTGCGCAACGCCCGGCACGAGCCGGAGGACCTGGTGCGCTGGCCGGCCGGCCCGCTGGCCCGGGACGTTCCGTACGCGACGCTGCTGCGGCTGCGGGCCTTCGACGTGTGGGTGCACGAGCAGGACCTGCGGCGCGCGCTCCAGGCGCCGGGCAACCTGGACTCCCCGGCCGCGGCGGTCACCCGGGACCTGCTGATCGAGTCGCTGCCCAAGCAGGTCGCCAAGCAGGCGGGCGCCCCGATCGGCACCACGGTGGCCTTCGACGTCGCGGGCGCGCTGCCGTTCCACCGCACCGTGCGGATCGGCCCGGACGGCCGCGGCACCGTGGACGACTCGGTGGTGCTGGCCCCCGAGGTGCGGCTGTCGATGGACTGGCAGACCTTCGTGCGGCTGTGCTGCGGCCGGGTCCGCCCGGAGACCGCGATCGTCAACGTGATCGGCGACCAGGAGCTCGGCGCCCGGGTGCTCGCCCACCTGACGGTCACCCCCTGAGGGCCTACCGGTCGAGCTTGCGGCGCAGCCGCAGGATCATCGTCGTCCCGAGCAGCAGCGGCAGCAGCTGGAAGCAGAACGCCAGCTGGTAGGCGTGCGCGCCGTAGCCGTCGCTGCCCGGGTCGGCGAGCGCGTCCAGCAGGACGCCGACGCCGAGCAGGGTGGTCATCGAGCCGATGAAGCCGCCCATGTTGGCGATCCCCGAGGCGGTGCCCATCCGCTCGGCGGGGTTGTACGCGCGGGCGTAGTCGAGGCCGATCAGCGAGGCCGGGCCGTTGCTGCCCATCACCAGCATCAGCACCACCAGCAGCCACAGCGGCGGGTGACCGTGCGGCCAGGCCAGGGCGGCGGTCCAGCAGAGCGCGGTGACGGCGAGCACGGTGAAGGTGATCGGCAGCCGGGAGGCGGCCGTCCGGGAGACCATCCGGCCGAACAGCAGGCCGAAGACCATCCCGCTGAGCACCAGCAGGCTGAGCAGGCCGCCCGCCCCGGCCCGGGACATCCCCTGCCCCTCGACCAGGTAGGGCATCCCCCACAGCAGGCCGAACGCGGACGCCGGGAAGGCCGTGGTGAAGTGCACCCACATGCCGAGCCGGGTGCCGGGCTCGGACCAGGCCGCCCGGATCTGCTGCCCGACCGGCAGCCGCAGGCTCTCGTGCCGGACCGGCTCGGGCGCCCCGGGCGGGGTCTCCTTGAGCAGGGCCAGCACGGCGACGAAGACCACCGCGCCCGCCAGCGCGATCGCGCCGAAGGTGGTGCTCCACCCGGCGGTGTGCAGCGCCTGCGCGAGCACCACGGTGGTGAACAGGTTGCCGCCGGTGCCGACCAGGCCGGTGAGCTGGGCGACGAACGGGTTGCGGGCGGCCGGGAACCAGCGGGCGGCGACCCGCAGCACGCTGATGAAGGTCATCGCGTCGCCGCAGCCGAGCACCGCCCGGGAGGCCAGCGCGGGCGCGAACGCGGTGGAGAAGGCGAACGCCAGCTGCCCGGCGCTCATCAGCGCCACGCCCAGCATCAGCACCCGGCGCGGGCCGATCCGGTCGACCAGCAGGCCCACCGGGACCTGCATCCCGGCGTACACCAGGACCTGCAGGATCGAGAAGGTGGACAGGGCCGAGGCGCCGATGCCGAACCGGGCGGCGGCGTCCATCCCGGCCACGCCGAGGCTGGTGCGGTGCACCACGGCGAGGACGTAGACGCTGACGCCGACCGCCCAGGCGAACCAGGCGGCCCGGCCGCCCGGCGGGTGGGAGACGGCCGCGGGCGGTACGGCGGCGGGGGCGTCGGCCGGGCGGCGGGGAGCGGGGGCGGACAGGGACGGTGCGGTGGGGGCGGGGTCCACGCTCATAGTGGAACCAGGCTAGTCATCCCATGACCTGACCTTTCGGTCGGGGTCGGCGGAACGTCCGGTTTCAACCGGTGAGCGTCCAGTTCACCGTCCGGGTCATGTAGTGCTCGCGGAACGCCTCGTCGCGCACCCAGTCGGTGGTGTCCTGGACGGTCGCCGCGACGGTGTGCTTCCCGCCCGGCTCCAGCGCCAGCGACCCGGTGTCCAGCCAGGTGCCGTCCGCGCTGCTCGGCTCCACCGGCTTCCCGTCCAGCGTCCAGCTGATCCGCAGCTGCCGCGGGCCGGTCAGCGCCAGCGGCCGCACGTGCAGCCGGGGCCGCCCGTCGACCTGCCCGGGGGCCGGCTCGGGGGCGTCGGCCGGCGTCACCCGGCGGTACAGCTGCTCGATGATCGCCTCCCGGGAGGGCAGGTTGTACGCGCTGCCCAGGGTGCGCATCACCGAGTCGGCGGTCGGCCGGTACAGGCCGTTGGCGCTGCGGTACGCGCCGATCACCCCGCCGCCGTCCGGCGACTCGGCGCCCAGCCAGTGCCACCACTTGGTCTTCCCGCGCAGCATCTCCTCGGCGTCCACCGCGGACAGGTTCGGGTAGTCCGGGTCGTCCGGCGCCGAGTCGTACTCGTCGCCGAGGGTGCCGACGGTGTGCCCGATCTCGTGCTGGATGATCCGCCCGGCGTCCGGGCTGCCGCCCGCCAGGGTGGTGACGCCGGTGCCGCCCGCGCCGCCGTACTCGGTGGAGTTGGCCAGCGCGATCAGGTACTGCGGCCCCTCGCCCTGCCCGGCCCAGCGGGCGGTGGCCTGCTCGTCCGCGCACAGCAGGCGGGCGGTGCCCTCGCACCAGAAGTGCATCCCGAGCGGGGTGGCGGTGGCCTTCCCGGCGCCCTCGGTCTCCGCGATGCCGGGGACGGGGGAGACCACGTCCACCCGCCGTATGTTGAAGAACCCCTGGTAGGTGCGGAACGGCTCGATCTCCAGCAGCGCCCGCCAGGCCCGGTCCGCCTGCTCGTGGAACAGCTGCTGCTGGGCCGCGGTGTAGCCGTCGCCGAGCAGCACCAGGGTGATCCGGTTGGACGCGTCGCCGGTCAGCCGCAGGTCGACCGAGGGCGCGCCGGGGGCCCGCAGGTCGGGGTGGGAGACCGGCGGCACCGCCCGGTCCGGGCCGGGCGGCGGCCCTATCGCCGTCGAGGGCGCGGGCGAGACCAGTTCCACCACGGCGGGCAGCACGGCGGCGGCCACCAGGAGCAGGGCGGCCGCAGAACGCATCACGGGGCCGGGAGCACCAGTCGGCATACGCGGGGGTCCTCGCTGCGACGGCCGCCCGGCCTGGCTGCGCGGGCGGCTTGGTCGCACACACGTACCCATCGCGGGCCCGGCCCGGGCGGGGGCGGCGCGAAACTCCCTCGGGCGGCCCAATGCCGGACACGCCCGGACGGCCCCGGCCGGACCACCGCCAGAACTCCCAATTCCGCATGCTCTCACCCGAGTTGGAACGCCGAACGGCTCCCGGCCGGACGGGATACGCTGCCGAACGGGGGAACGACAGGGGGGACGAGGCCGTGGAGACCCGACGGGAGAACGACCCGCGCGAGACGTTCGGCCGGGCGCTGCGCGCGCACCGGCAGGGCGCCCGGCTGACCCAGGAGGAGCTGGCCGCCCGGGCCGGGCTCGGCATCCGCACCCTGTCCGACCTCGAACGCGGCGTGGCCGGGCCGCGCCCCGCCACCGCCGCCCTGCTCTGCACCGCCCTCGGCCTCGGCCGCCCCGCCGCCGAGGGCTTCCACGCCCTGGCCGGCGCCAGCTGGCGCTCCGCCCGGCCCTGAGCCCGTCGGCCGCCGCGCCCGGCCCCGGGCGCACCGGGGCCCCGCTCCGGCGTGCTGCGGAGCGGGGCCCGGCGGGGTCCTGCGGGCGGGGCGGCGTCAGCCCCAGGTGATCAGGCGCTTCGGGTGCTCCAGGATCG
Source organism: Kitasatospora phosalacinea (assembly GCF_000717185.1). GTDB lineage: Bacteria > Actinomycetota > Actinomycetes > Streptomycetales > Streptomycetaceae > Kitasatospora > Kitasatospora phosalacinea_A. The sequence goes on from NZ_JNYE01000002.1 coordinate 165,769, forward strand.
CGGCGGTGTCCGCCAGCACCTTGGAGCCCAGCTCGCCGTCGACCAGCCGGTGGTCGAAGGAGAGCGCCAGCGTGGTGACCTGGCGGGGCACCACCTTGCCCTTGTGCACCCAGGGCAGCTCCCGGACCGCGCCGAAGGCCAGGATGGCGGCCTCGCCGGGGTTGAGGATCGGGGTGCCGGTGTCGACGCCGAACACGCCGACGTTGGTGATGGTGATGCTGCCGCCCGACATGTCCGCCGGCGAGGTCCTCCCCTGCCGCGCGGTCTCCACCAGCTCGCCGAGGGCGACCGCCAGCTGGGAGAGGGTGCGGGAGCCCGCGTCCTTGATGTTCGGGACGATCAGGCCGCGCGGGGTGGCCGCGGCGATGCCGAGGTTGACCGCGCCCCGCAGGACGATCTCCTGGGCCGCCTCGTCCCAGCTGGCGTTGATCTCCGGGTGCCGCTTGACGGCGGTGAGCAGCGCCTTGGCGACCAGCAGCAGCGGGCTGACCCGCACCCCGGCGCCGAGTTCGCCGCTCTCCTTGAGCCTGCGCACCAGCTTCATCGTCCGGGTCACGTCGACCTGGACGAACTCGGTGACGTGCGGCGCGGTGAACGCGGAGGCGACCATCGCCTGCGCGGTGGCCTTGCGCACGCCCTTCACCGGCACCCGGACGTCCCCGGCCGCGTTCGGCACCGGCAGCGCGGGCGCCGCCTCGACGACCGGCTCCGCGGCGGGCGCCGCCACCGGCTCGACGACCGCCCCGGCGGCGGTGCTCGCCGCGGCGTGCACGTCCTCGCGGGTGATCACGCCGTTCGGGCCGGTCGGCACCACGGCGTGCAGGTCGATCCCGAGGTCCTTGGCGAGCTTGCGCACCGGCGGCTTGGCCAGCGGGCGCTCCCCCGCCCCGGCCGGAACGACCGGAGCCGCCGGGGCTACCGGAGCCGCCGGGGCTGCGGGAGCCGCCGGCGCGGCAGGTACGGCCGCAGCCGGTGCGACGGCGGCCGCCGCCCCGTTGGTGCGGCGGGCCCGGCGCTGCACCGAGCCGGTGCGCGGCCCGTAGCCGACCAGCACCTCGCGCCGCTCCGGCTCCGCCCCGGCGGGCGCAGCGGCGGCGGGTGCGGCGGCAGGCGCGGCGGCGGCGGGCGCGGCGCCCGCGACGGCCACCGCGATGATCGACGTGCCGACGTCGACGGTGGCGCCCGCCGGGAAGTGCAGCGCCTCGACCACGCCGGTGAACGGGATCGGCAGCTCGACGGCGGCCTTGGCGGTCTCCACCTCGCAGACCACCTGCCCGTCGGTGACGGTGTCGCCGGGCTTCACGTACCAGGTGAGGATCTCGGCCTCGGTGAGGCCCTCGCCCACGTCGGGCATCTTGAACTCGCGGAGCGAGTGAACGTCAGTGGTCATCTCGTCCCCCGGATCAGAACGCGAGCGCGCGGTCGACGGCGTCGAGCACCCGGTCCAGGTCGGGGAGGTAGGTCTCCTCGACGCGCGACGGCGGGTACGGGGCGTGGTAGCCGCCGACCCGCAGGATCGGCGCCTCCAGGTGGTAGAAGCAGCGTTCGGTGAGCCGGGCGGCGAGCTCGGCGCCGAGGCCGAGGAAGACCGGGGCCTCGTGCACGACGATGCCGCGGCCGGTGCGCTTGACGGACTCCTCCAGGGTGGCGAAGTCGACCGGCGACAGCGAGCGCAGGTCGACCACCTCCAGTCGGCGGCCGTCCTCCTCGGCGGCCTGGGCGGCCTCCTGGCAGACCTTGACCATCGGGCCGTACGCGATCAGCGTGGCGTCGGTGCCGGGCCGGACGACGCGCGCCGAGTGCAGCGGCAGCATCGGGTCCTCGCCGACCTCGCCCTTGTCCCAGTAGCGGCGCTTGGGCTCCAGGAAGACCACCGGGTCGTCCGACTCGATGGCCTGGCGCAGCATCCAGTGCGCGTCGTGCGGGTTGGACGGGCTGACCACCCGCAGGCCGGCGGTGTGCGCGAAGTACGCCTCGTGCGACTCGCTGTGGTGCTCGACCGCGCCGATGCCGCCGCCGAACGGGATGCGCACGGTGATCGGCATCTTGACGTGGCCGAGCGCCCGGGCGTGCATCTTGGCGAGCTGGGAGACGATCTGGTCGAAGGCCGGGTAGACGAAGCCGTCGAACTGGATCTCCACCACCGGGCGGTAGCCGCGCAGCGCGAGGCCGATCGCGGTGCCGACGATGCCGGACTCGGCGAGCGGGGTGTCGATGACCCGGTCGTCGCCGAAGTCCTTCTGCAGGCCGTCGGTGATCCGGAAGACGCCGCCGAGCTTCCCGATGTCCTCGCCCATCAGGACGGTCTTCGGGTCGCTCTCCAGCGACTTGCGCAGCGCCTCGTTGAGCGCCTTGGCGATGCTGAGCTGGCCTGCCATCAGTGGTGCTCCCCACCCTCGAAGGAGGCGGCGTACGCCTCGTACTCGGCGCGTTCCTCGTCGACCAGCGGGTGCGGCTCGCTGTAGGCGTGCTCGAAGATCAGGGTCGGGTCCGGGTCGGGCATCGAGCGGACGCCCTCCCGCACGCGCAGGCCCAGCTTCTCGCTCTCGGCCTCGACCCCGGCGAAGAACGCCTCGTCGGCGAGGCCCTCCTTCTCCAGGTGGGCCTTCAGCCGGAGGATCGGGTCCTTGGCCTTCCAGGCCTCGGTCTCCTCGGTCTGCCGGTAGCGGGTCGGGTCGTCGGAGGTGGTGTGCGCGCCCATCCGGTAGGTGAACGCCTCGACCAGGACCGGGCCCTGGCCGGTGCGGGCGTGGTCGAGCGCCCAGCGGGTGACCGCGAGGACGGCGAGCACGTCGTTGCCGTCGACCCGGACGCCGGGGAAGCCGAAGCCGGAGGCGCGGCGGTACAGCGGGATGCGGGTCTGCAGGGTGGTGGGCTCGGAGATCGCCCACTGGTTGTTCTGGCAGAAGAACACCACCGGCGAGTTGTAGACCGAGGCGAAGGTGAAGGCCTCGTTGACGTCGCCCTGGCTGGAGGCGCCGTCGCCGAAGTAGGCGATCACCGCGTCGTCCGCGCCGTCCTTGGTGATGCCCATCGCGTAGCCGGTGGCGTGCAGGGTCTGCGCGCCGATCACGATGGTGTAGAGGTGGAAGTTCTTCTCGTTCGGGTCCCAGCCGCCGTTGTTCACGCCGCGGAACATGCCGAGCAGGTTCAGCGGGTCGACGTCGCGGCACCAGGCCACGCCGTGCTCGCGGTAGGTGGGGAAGGCGTGGTCGCCGGTGCGCATCGCGCGCCCGGAGCCGACCTGGGCCGCCTCCTGCCCCAGCAGCGAGGCCCACAGGCCGAGTTCGCCCTGGCGCTGGAGCGAGGTCGCCTCCGCGTCGAAGCGCCGCACCAGGACGAGGTCCCGGTAGAGCGAGCGCAGCTCCTCGGGCGTCACGGTCAGCGGGAACTCCGGGTGCTCGACCCGGTCGCCCTCGGGGGTCAGCAGCTGGACGAGCTCCGGCTCGGCGCCGACGCCGGCCCGGGCGGGGTCAGGGACGCCGGGGGCGGCCTTCTTGCGCGCCCTCGACGTGCTTTTGACGGTCACGTTCACTCCTCGGTCTGTCCGGCCGCCCGGGGTCGCCGGTGGCCGGTCCGGATCGCCCTTCCGGCCGGCGCGCTTGGGTGTGCGCACCAGTGCGGGCGGGCGGTGTTCCCTTTCCGACGGCGTCCCTCACGAGAACGTTACCCAGCGACGCCCCTCGGCGCCTTTGCGCTAGGACGTCCTAGTTGTTCTCCCGTAGGGAAACCGGCGGTGTGACGCGGCTTACCCGTTCCGGTCAGGACACCAGCGCACGGTATCCGGGCACGGGCCGCTGCGAAAGGGGGTAACCGGCATCGATTTGTGCGACGCTTTGCAAATGACTGATAACGGACATATCAGGGTGTTTCTCCTTGATGATCACGAAGTGGTCCGGCGCGGCGTGCACGACCTGCTCTCCATGGAGGGCGACATCGAGGTGGTGGGCGAGGCCGGGACGGCCGCCGAGGCGCTCAACCGCATCCCCGCGGTCCACCCGGACGTGGCCGTGCTCGACGTCCGGTTGCCCGACGGCAACGGCGTCGAGGTGTGCCGCGAGATCCGTTCCCAGGACCCCTCGGTGAAATGCCTGATGCTCACCTCCTTCTCCGACGACGAGGCGCTCTTCGACTCGATCATGGCGGGGGCCTCCGGATATGTCCTGAAAGCGATCCGCGGAACCGACCTGCTCTCCGCGGTGCGCGATGTCGCGGCCGGCAAATCCCTGCTCGACCCGGTGGCCACCAGCCGGGTGCTGGCCCGGCTGCGCGACGGCGGCGAGAAGGAGGACGAGCGGACCGCGCAGTTGACGAAGCAGGAGCGCCGGATCCTCGACCTGATCGGCGAGGGGATGACCAACCGGCAGATCGGCAACGAGCTGCACCTGGCCGAGAAGACGGTGAAGAACTACGTCAGCAGCATGCTCGCCAAGATGGGCATGGAGCGCCGCACCCAGGCCGCCGCCTACGTGGCCCGCCGCCAGGCCGACCAGCACCACTGAGAGCAGATTCGCACACGCTGTGTCAAGCAGCCATCACGCCGAGTAATACGCTCGGTGCGTGACGGACGGACAGACCCTCTCCCTCGCGCCGGCCCGCCCGGACGCCACCGCTCCCCCCGTCGGAACCCTCAGCCCCCCGGTCGCGCACGCCGCCGTGGCCGGGGTCCTGCGCGCCTACCGCACGCCACCGCCCACGGTGGTCGTCCCGGTCGCGGAGGGCCTGCTCAACCGGGGCTACCGGGTCACCACCGGGGACGGCGACTACTTCCTCAAGTGCTACGTCGACCCGGCCACCGCCCACCGGCCCGCGATCACCGCCCAGCACCGCGCCACCGCCGCGCTGGCCGCCCGCGGCCTCCCGGTGCCCGCCCCGCTCGCCGACCGGGACGGCCGCACCGTCACCGCGCACGGCGGACGGCTGTTCGCGCTCTACCCGTGGGTGGCCGGAAACCACCGGCACGGCACCGAGCTCGACCCCGCCCGGTGCGGCGGGCTCGGCACCCTGCTCGGCACCCTGCACGGCGCACTGGCCGAGGTCTGCGCCCCGCTGCGGCAGCCCGCCGGGGTGCTCAGCGCCGACGCCGCGGAGACCGCGCTGATCGTCGCCGAACTCCGCGCCCTGGCCCGCGCCCACCGCCCCTACGACGCCTTCGACCGGCACGTCGAGGAGCACCTCGCCCAGCGCCTGGACCTGCTCGCCGCCCACCGCCACCGCCGCCCCGGCCCCGCCGACGCCCCGCCCACCGGCTGGACCCACGGCGACTTCCACGGCCTGAACCTGCTGCACCGCGACGGCGCCGTCAGCGCCGTCCTGGACTGGGACAAGCTCGCCCCGCACCCGGTCGCCGAGGAGGCCGTCCGGGCCGCCACCCTGCTGTTCAACGACCGCACCACCGGCGTCCTCGACCTGCCCCGGGTCCGCCACTGGGCCCGCGCCTACCGCGCCACCGGCGCCGCGGACGCCGAACAGGTCGCCCGCGCCGTCCACCGGGTCTGGTGGGAACGGCTGAACGACCTGTGGATGCTGCAGTGGCGCTACCAGCGCCGCGACCACCGCGCCGACCCGCTGTTCCCGGCCGCGGCCGAGCAGCTGACCTGGTGGTGCCAGGAGTACGAGCAGGTCATGGACGCCTTCGCGAACTGACCTGCCCGCGGCGGCTACTGGCGGTGGATCAGGTTGTCCGGAAGCGACGCCTGGGTGGGCGGCACCCCGCCCGTGGAGGCGCTCGGGCTGGCCGGCACGGAGTTGCTGGCACTCGCGGTCGCGGTCCCCGACGCCGAGCTGCTCGCCGACGGCGAGCGCGAGGTGCCGGTCGAGGCCGAGGCGGACGGGCTGGCCGAGCGGGAGGCGGTCGGCGGGGGCGTGCTGCTCGGCGTCTCCGGCTGGTGGGTGCTGCTCGGGGTGCGGGTCGGCGCCGCCGTGGTGGGCCGCTCGACCGGCTCGTCGGTGGTCGGGGCGGTGGCGGTCTGCACCGGCGCCGTCGGCTTCTCGTCCTTCGGGTCCGGGCCGTGGTCGTTGGCCGTCAGCGCCAGCGCGACCCCGATGGTGGCGGCGAGCACCAGCGCGACCACGCCCAGCACCCAGCCCCACGGGTTGCGCCGGTGCGGCTTCCCGGGCTCCCCGCCGTCCCCGTCCTCGCCGCCGCCCGCCCCGGTCACGGCCGGGTAGGGCTGGCCGGGCGTCCGGTACGCCGAGGTGACCTGGTACGGCATCGCCTCGGTGGGGTCGGCGCCGCCCGCCACCGGGTTCAGCGGCTCGGTGAGCGAGGCGGAGCCGACCGGCGGGGTCTGCTCCCAGGCCCCGGCCGCGGCGGCGGCCGCCAGGCCCGCGGCGCCCGCCGGGTAGCCCGCGCCGGCCGCGCCGTGCATCTGCCGCAGCGCGTGCTGCACGTGGGCGCGGAACTCGTCGGCGCTCTGGAAGCGGTCGTCCGGGTTCTTCTCCAGCGCCCGCATCACCAGCGCGTCCAGCTGCGGCGGCACCCGGTCGTTGACCCGGGACGGCGGCACCGGCGCGTCCTGGACGTGCTGGTAGACCACCGAGAGCGGCGTCTCGCCGACGAACGGCGGCCGCAGGGTGAGGAGTTCGTACAGCATGCAGCCGGCCGCGTACAGGTCGGAGCGGTGGTCGACGGCCTTGCCGAGGGCCTGCTCGGGCGACAGGTACTGCGGGGTGCCCATCACCATGCCGGTCTGCGTCATGGTGGTGGCGCCGCCGGCCAGCGCCCGGGCGATGCCGAAGTCCATCACCTTGACCGCGCCGGTGGTGGTGATGATGACGTTGGCGGGCTTGATGTCGCGGTGCACGATGCCGTGCCGGTGGCTGTAGGCCAGCGCCTCCAGCACCCCGGCGGTGATGATCAGCGCCTGGTCGACCGGCGGCGCCTCCTCGTCCACCAGCAGCTCGCGCACGGTGCGGCCCTCGACCAGCTCCATCACGATGTACGGGGTGGACTCCCCGCCGTGCTGCTCCTCGCCGGTGTCGTAGACCGCGACGATCGAGTGGTGGTTGAGCGCGGCGACGGCGTGCGCCTCGCGGGTGAAGCGCAGCCGGGCGGTGTCGTCCTCGGCGAGCTCCGAGCGCAGCAGCTTGACGGCGACGGTGCGGCCCAGCCTGATGTCCTGGGCGGCGAACACCTCGGCCATCCCGCCGCGGCCCAGCCGCCGGGTCAGCCGGTAGCGGCCCTCACCGACCGTGGGGAACGGAACGGCGCTGCCGCGTCCGGGAGTTCGGGCCCCGGCCGGGAAGACCTCGGTGGGTCCGGTGGCCTCCTCGGGCCGCCCCGCGTCCCCGCCCCGGGCGTCCCCGCCCGGCACGTCCCGCCGCTGGTCCCCGCCGTCGTCCGGTCGTTCGCTCTGACCCATCGCTCCTCGCCCCGGGCACCCGCTCGGCGCGCGCTCGCCCTGTCGGTTCTTCCCCAGCACGCTACCGTCTCGTGCCCTCCGGCGTGGAACGGGAGGACGCGCGCGGGGGTCGGATCGGGCGCTGCGCGCCCGCCGGGGAAGCGGGTTCGAGTAGCGTGTCGAGCGACTGCGCCCGGCGTCAGTTGTTCGCGCTGGCCACCACGACGATCAGGATGATGAACGCCAGCAGCAGCACGCCCGCGATCACGCAGATCACGATCGCCGCGGTCGAGCAGCCGTTGCGCCCGCTCGCCGCCGGGGCCGGGTACGGCATCGGCGCCGGGGCGTGCGCCTGCGCCGGGAACGGCGCCGTGGTGGCCTGCGGGAACGGCTGCTGGAAGCCCGGCTGCGGGAACGGCGGCGGCGTCTGCGCGACCTGCGGGAACGGCGGCGGCGTCTGCGCCGCGTACGGCGGCGGGGTCGGCGGGCCGGGCACCGGCTGGTACGGCTGCTGCACCGGCGGGAAGTTGGTCAGCGACGGCGCGGCGTGCACCGAGCGCGGGCCCTCGCCGATCACCAGCGGGGTGGACGCCTGCAACGGCGTGTTGCCGCCGCCCTGCTCCCCCGCCAGGACCCGCTCCAGCTCCTCGCGCATCGCCTCCGCGGTCGGGAACCGGTGCGCCGGGTCCTTCCGCAGCGCCCGCTCCACCAGCGCGTCGATCGCGGGGGTGACCGCCCGGTTCAGCGTGGACGGCGCGGGCGGGGTCTCCTGCACGTGCTTGTACGCGATCGAGAACGCCGAGTCGCCGTCGAACGGCAGCTGCCCGCTGAGCAGTTCGAACAGCATGCAGCCGACCGAGTACAGGTCGGACCGGGCGTCCACGCTCTTGCCGAGCGCCTGCTCCGGCGACAGGTACTGCGGGGTGCCGACCACCATGCCGGTCTGCGTCATCGAGGTGACGCCGGACTGCAGGGCGCGCGCGATGCCGAAGTCCATCACCTTGACGACGCCCTTGGCGGACACCATCACGTTGGCCGGCTTGATGTCGCGGTGCACCAACCCCTGGTCGTGCGAGGCCTCCAGGGCCGCCAGCACCGCACCGGTGATCTTCAGCGCCTGCTCGTTGGGCATCGCGCCGAGCGCGGTGACCTGCTCGTCCAGCACGTCCTTGAGCGAACGGCCCTCGACGAACTCCATCACGATGTACGGCGTGGTCGACCCGTCCGGCGCGACGTCCTCGCCGGAGTCGAACACCGAGACGATGTTGGTGTGCTGGAGCCGCGCCACCGCCTGCGCCTCGCGCCGGAACCGCTCCTTGAACGAGGCCTCCCGGCCCAGCTCGGTGTGCAGCGTCTTCACCGCGACCTGACGGTCCAGCACCGTGTCGTAGGCGAGGTGGACGGACGCCATGCCGCCCTGCCCGAGCAGCCGCTGCAGCACGTACCGGCCGTTCCCGAGCGAGTGCCCCTCGGTGGTGCCCTCTGTCATCGTCCCAGCTCCCCCTCGGCGCGCGCGGTACTACTCCGGACACCGGTCAGGGTAGCGGTTCGGGGCCGCGCCGAAACGCGGCCCCCGCAAGGCCACCGTGGGTAGGGCTACAGGTACGGACCGGAACGGATCCCGCGGCCCGGGCCCTCCTCCAGGTCGCCCTCCGCGCCGTGCAGACCGGGGGGCAGCGCCCGCCGCATCTGCTCCAACTGGGCCCGCGCCGCCATCTGCTGGGCGAACAGCGCGGTCTGGATGCCGTGGAACAGGCCCTCCAGCCAGCCCACCAACTGCGCCTGGGCGATCCGCAGTTCGGCCTCGGTCGGGATGGTGTCGTCGGCGAACGGCAGCGACAGCCGCTCCAGCTCCTCGACCAGCTCCGGGGCCAGGCCCAGCTCCAGCTCCTTGATCGAGCTGGCGTGGATGTCCTTCAACCGCGCCCGGCTCGCCTCGTCGAGGGGCGCCGCCCGCACCTCCTCCAGCAGCTGCTTGATCATGCTGCCGATCCGCATCACCTTCGCCGGCTGCTCGACCATCTCGGTCACCGGCAGCTCGCGCGGCTCGTCCTCCTCGCCGCCCCGCCCGAGCCCGCCGGCCGGCGCGGTGCCCACCGCCATCCCGTCCGGCCCGACGATCAGCACCTTCGGACTGTCCTCTGACCTCCCGCCCGACGCCTGTGACGCCTGGTAGGAATCCTGCTGCGACCGCTCGTTCATCGGGTTGGTCATAGCTCCTTCATCCCGTGCCTTCAAGGAAACCCCGTCCTTCAGGGCGGGGAGGAATTGGACCTCTGGTGGAGCGGGGCAGCGGGCTGCGTTTCGCCGTCGGGCGGGCCGCGGTGCTCCGACCAGGAGATTTCATCCTTACATGCTGCCGCGCTAAATTTTGAGCGTGACCACTTGCCCGGTGAAGCGGGCGTTCAAGTTCCGCTTCTATCCGACGGATGCGCAGGCGGCCGAGCTGTCGCGCACCTTCGGGTGTGTGCGCAAGGTCTACAATATGGCGTTGCAGGCACGTACGGAGGCGTGGTCGCTGCGCCGGGAACGGGTCAACTACAACGCCACCAGCGCGATGCTGACGACGTGGAAGAGAACCGGGGAACTGGCCTACCTCTCCGAGGTCTCGTCGGTTCCGCTGCAGCAGGCGCTTCGACACCTGCAGGGGGCGTTCGCCAACTTCTTCGGCAAGCGTACGAAGTACCCGAGGTTCAAGTCCCGCAAGAAGTCTCGCGACTGTGCCGAGTACACGTCCTCCGCGTTCCGCTACCGGGACGGTGCCCTGACGCTGGCGAAGATGGCGGAGCCGCTGGACATCGTGTGGTCACGTCCGCTGCCCGCCGGGGCGCAGCCGTCCACCGTCACCGTGTCGCAGGACGCTTCGGGGCGCTGGTTCGTCTCTCTGCTGTGCGAGGACCGACCCTCGATGCCCGAGGCCGTGAACGCGGCGGTGGGAATCGATGCCGGGCTCACCAGCCTGGTGACGCTCTCCACTGGGGAGAAGGTCACCAACCCGAAGTTCGAGCGCGCCGACCGCGAACGCCTGGCCAGAGCCCAGCGGAACCTCGCCCGCAAGGCCGAGGGGTCGAAGAACCGGGAGAAGGCCCGGATCAAGGCGGCCCGCGTGCACGCGCGAATCGCCGACCGGCGGCAGGACTTCCTGCACAAACTGACCACTCGACTCGTCCGTGAGAACCAAACGGTCGTGATCGAGGACCTGACCGTCCGCAACATGCTCAAGAACCGCAAGCTGTCGCGGGCGATCTCGGACGCCTCGTGGACCGAACTGCGGTCCATGCTGGAGTACAAGGCCGACTGGTACGGACGTGATCTGATCACCGTCGACCGGTGGTTCCCCAGCTCCAAGCTCTGCTCCGCCTGCGGAACCGTCCGCGGCACGATGCCGCTGAACGTCCGTGAGTGGACCTGCGACTGCGGCGCTTCCCATGACCGGGACGTCAACGCGGCACGCAACATCCTGGCCGCCGGGCTGGCGGCAGCAGCCTGTGGAGACGGTGTAAGACCTCGACGGAGCACTCCGGGCGGGCAGTCGTCGACGAAGCAGGAAGAAGTCCCGCCGCCGCGCACGCGCGCAGCGGCTCAGCCGCGAGGCTGAGGGGAACCCCGCTCTTTCCGGGCGGGAGGAAGCCACATGCTTCGTCCACCACGGTGGCCAACGAAGCCGACCCGCCGATCGTCCCATCCGGCCCCGCCCGGCCCGGGCCCGGCTCGCGCTAGTGACGGCGCAGCCTCAGCCCGATCAGGCCCAGGCCCAGGCCCATCAGCCCCAGGCCGACGCCCAGCGGCAGCTGCCGGACGGACGGGTCGCTCCAGTGGTGCAGCGGCGGCACCACCGGCACCACCGGGCCCACCGCCAGCACCTCGCCCGCCGCCGCGGACTCCTCCGCGGCCGCGCCCGCGCCCGCGCCCGGACCCGCCGGGCCGCCCGGCTCGACGCCCGGGCCGGAGCCCGCTTCCGTGCTCGGGCTCGCGTCCGTGCTCGGCGGGGCGGTGGCCGCGCCCCCGTCCTCGCCCGTCCCCCAGCCGGGCGCCCCCGGCTCCGGCGCCCCGAGCTGCCCGCCGTCCGTCCCGTCCGCGCCGTCCGCACCCGGCATCCACGGCCCCGCCGGGAACAGCGGCACCACCGGCTGCTGGTGCCGCCCGTGCCCGGGACCTGCGGGCGGCTCCCCGGCCGGGTCGGAGGACGCCGAAGGCGCGGGGGAAGGGGAGGGGGAAGGAGAAGGAGACGGAGACGGGGACGGTTCCGGCGTCTCCGACGGCTCCGGCGACTCAGCTGGTTCCGGTGACTCCGACGGCTCCGGCGACGACGTGGGCTGTGCGGGTTGCGCGGACTGCGCGGGCTCGGCCGGAGCGGACGGGAGCGGCGGGGCGACCGGCGAGGCGGCCGCCCGGGTGGCGGTGGCGGTGGCGGTGGCCGGGACCGACGGCACCGCCGCCCCGGATATCGCGCCGTCGGACAGTGCGCCGTCGGACAGTGCGCCGTCGGACTGCGGGCCGTCGGGCTGCGGGCCGGTCGGCAGCGGGCTCCCCGGTAGTGCGGTGGCCCCCGCCGCGAGCCCCGCCACCTGCTGCCGCGCCGCGTCCAGCTGGGCCCGCGCCTGCTGCCGGGCGGTGTCCAGCTGCGTCTGGGCCTGCTGCCGGGCGGCGGTCGCCGGATCGACGGCCAGGGCCGGGACGGCCAGGAGCAGCGGCACCGCCGCGCCGGTCAGCGCCGCCCAGCGGCGCAGCGCGAGCGGACGGGCGGCGGGCACGGAGCGGCGGCGAGCGAGCATGGAAGCAGGTCCTCCCGACGGCCGCCGCAGGAGGGTGCGGGCGGAGGCGGAACAGCTTGTGACCAGACTCACATACTCGGACACTCCGGGCATTTCGACCGCCGACCCGACTGCTCACCGCCCGCCGGGAGCTGCCCGTCGGCCGCTGCCCGTCGGCCGCTGCCCGCCGCTCGCCGCTCGCCGCTCACTTCACCAGGCGCTCGTTCAACTCGGCCCAGACCCGGTTCTCCTCACGGCTCAGCCGCACCGCGCCCTGCCGGTCGGGGTGCCCCGGCGGCGGGCCGGTCGGCGGCTCCTCCTCCGGCGCCGGGGAGACCTCCTGCCCGGGCAGCCAGACGGCGTGCAGGGTTGGGCTGAAGAACAGGCCCAGCCACCCCAGCGCGACGACCGTGCGGCGCAGCACCGCCCGCAGGATCCTCCACACCCCTCGTACTCCTCTCATCTCGTCAGCGGCCACCGGCGACGACGAGCTCCTCGCCGGTGATGTTGCCGTTCGCCGCCGAGCCCAGGAACAGGGCGGCGGCCGCGACGTCCTCCGGGCGGTTGAGGGCGCCGCTCGGGGTGACGGCCCGCTCGCCCGCCCGGAGGTCCTCGGGGAGGGCCGCCCGGACCTCGGGGGTCAGGGTCAGGCCGGGGCTGACCAGGTTCACCAGCACGCCGGTGCCGTGCAGGTCCCAGACCAGGCTGCGGGCGAAGCCGTGCAGGCCGCTCTTGACGGTGCCGTAGTACTCGCGTCCGGGCTTGCCGAGCCGGGCCACCACGGAGGAGACCAGGACGACCCGGCCCCAGCCGCGGCGGCGCATCGCGGGCAGCACCAGCTGCACCGTCCGCAGCGTCCCGACCGTGTTCTGCTCGACGAAGGGGGCCCACTCGGCCGGGTCGTGGTCCTCGAACCGGGCCCCGCGCGGGCGCAGCGCCCCCGGCATCATCGCGTTGGCGACCAGGACGTCCACGCCGCCCCAGCGCTCCTCGACCTCGGCGACCGCCCGGTCCGGCGAGTCCGGCTCGCCGAGGCGGTAGCGGACGGCCAGGGCCCGGTCGTCCGCCGCGCCGAGCTCCTCGGCGAGCGCCTGCGCCGCGGCCCGGTCGCTGCCGTAGCCGATCGCGACGCGGGCGCCCTCGGCGGCGAAGGCCCGGGCGGTCGCGTTGCCGATGCCGCGGGTGGCACCGGTGACGAGGACGGTGCGCCCGGCGAGTCCGAAGTCCATCTCTGCTCCTGGGTCAGTGGGCGCGGGTGTCGGCGCCGGTGTCGGAGAGCGGGTCGGTGACCAGCCCGGCGGTGGCCGCGGTCAGCGCGGTGGCGAGCAGGGCCGTCTCCGCGGCCCGGCCGCGGGCCGAGACGTAGCCGTCGGGCCGGACGAGCACCCAGTCGCCCGCGGTGGTGAGGCCGAGGCGGCGGCGCAGCGCGCCGTCCGGGTCGGGCAGTGCGGCCGGGCCGGTGGCCGGGTCGTCGACCGTGCGCACCGCGAGCCAGTCGCCGAGGCGCTTCTCCAGCCCGGCGAGGGTGCCGTCGAGGGCGGAGCGGCCGCCGCCGACCAGCAGCTTCCAGCCGACCGTGCGCAGGTCCTCGGCCAGTGCGGCGAAGCCGGGCCGGGCGAGGTCCGCCTCGGTCAGTTCGGAGAGCCGGCGGCCGGGGGCCGGGCCGTCGCCGCCGGGCGCGGTCGCCGGGTGGCTGAGCGCGCTGTCGGCGTAGCTGAGGTCGAGCGCCGACATCGCCCGCATGATCTTCCGGGAGACCTTCGAGCGGAGCGCGGAGAAGGTGGTGACCACCTTGAACATCACCGGCAGCACGATCGCCGCGACCGGGTGCTTGAGCTGGATCAGCTGGGTCGCGCGGTTGGTGGAGCCGAGCAGGGCGGCGCCGACCGGCACCCGCTCCTGCGAGTAGGTGTCCAGCAGCGCCTCGGCGGCCTCGCCGCGGGTCACCGCGGCGAGCTTCCAGGCGAGGTTGTAGGCGTCCTGGAGGCCGGTGTTCATGCCCTGGCCGGAGGCCGGGCTGTGCACGTGGGCCGCGTCGCCGGCCACCAGGCAGCGGCCGGAGCGCATCGAGCGGATCATCCGCTGCTGGATGGTGAAGACGGACACCCAGGTCGGCCGCTCGACCCGGACCGGCCGGCCGACGCCGAGCGAGAGCCGCTCGGCGAAGCGCTCGCCGACCGCGTCGGCGTCCCCGTCGTAGGAGGCGTCGGCGGTGTCCAGCAGGCGCCACTTGCCCTGCTCCGGGAAGGGCACGGCCATCAGCGAGCCGTAGCGGGTGCGCAGCCAGTGAATGGAGCGGTCGTCCAAGTCGGTGTCGAGCACGGCGTCGGCGATCAGCCAGGTCTCGCTGGAGTCGCCGACCAGGGTCAGGCCCAGCAGTTTGCGCACCGTGCTGTGGCCGCCGTCGCAGCCGACCAGCCAGGGCACCCGCACGGTTTCCCGGGTGCCGTCGGCGCGGCCGAGGACGGCGGTGGCGCCGTCGGCGTCGTGCTCCAGGGATTCCAGCCGGGTGCCCCATTCCACCTCGACGCCGAGCCGGGAGACCGCGTCCCGCAGCACCCGTTCGGTAATGGCTTGGTCAACCATCACGGTCATCGGGTAACGGGTCGTCAGCTGCGAGTAGTCCGCGTCCAGCGCGGCGAGTTTCCGGCCGTTCTGGTGGAGCGTGAACTTCTGGACTTTCCGGCCTTTCGGCATCAGGTCCGGAAGGATTCCCATCTGGTCGTAGATTTCGAGGGTGCGGGCGTGGGTGGCCAGGGCCCGGCTGGTCGGCGCCGGGCCCGCGGCGGCGTCGACCAGCCGCACCGGGACGCCGCGCCGCAGCAGTTCGTGAGTCAGGGTGAGCCCGGACGGCCCGGCCCCGACGACCATGACGTGCACTGGTTCTGTGGACATCGCTCGCCTTCTCGCTGCGGCGCCGCACCGGTGCGCGACGGCTTCTCCGACCTACCCGCGGCGAGCCTGCCGGGCGCCGCTAGAAGTCCGCTCGAAACCGCCTCCAGACCGGCCGGAACCCCCCTCCGCCGGGCCCCGGCGGGGGCGGTGGCGGGGCCCGGCGGGAAAAGGCCGGATTCGTCGCGGATTCCCCGGGGAGGGGAATGCGGCCCTCCTCAACCGGAGGGCCGGTGCGCTACAGTGACGCGACATCAGCCCGCTATCAGGCGGACGTTCCGCAGAATAAGCCGGGCACACCACCGTAAATGCGGCGGAACGGAATTCGCCGCGTTTCCGTCACGGAGCGGAGCACCGCATGGCCGCCAATCAGTCACGCGTGAACCCGAAACCGGCAGGACCCGGCGACGACGAGGACGCCGGGGCCGCGCCGGAGGCGTTACCGCGCTCCCTGCTCGTGCTGGGCGCGGCCGTCAGCCTCGGCGTCGTCATGTCGACCCTGGACACCACCATCGTCTCGGTCGGGCTCCGGTCGATGGGCGAGGAGCTGGCCGCCCCGCTGTCCACCGTCCAGTGGGTGACCACCAGCTACCTGCTCGCCTTCTCGATGGTCATACCCCTGGTCGGCTGGGGGGTGTCCCGCTTCGGCGCGCGCCGGATGTGGCTCTCCTCGCTGACCGTGTTCGTGGTCGGCTCGGCGCTGTGCGGCCTCGCCTGGTCGGCCGAGTCGCTGATCGCCTTCCGCGCCCTCCAGGGCCTCGGCGGCGGCATGCTGCTGCCGCTCTCGCAGACCATCCTGGCGCGCGCCGCCGGTCCGAAGCTGATGGGCCGGGTGATGGGCATGGCCGCCGTCCCGGGCATGCTCTCGCCGGTGTTCGGCCCGCTGCTCGGCGGGCTGATCGTCGACCACCTCGACTGGTCCTGGCTGTTCTACGTCAACCTGCCGCTCGGCGCGGTCGCGCTGGGCCTCGCGGCGAAGCTGCTGCCCCGCGGCGAGCCCACCACCCGCGCCCCGCTGGACGTGCTGTCGGTGCTGCTGCTCTCCCCCGGCCTCGCCGTCCTCACCCTCGGCTTCCTGGACGCCGGCGGGCCGAGCGGCTTCTCCTCGACCCGCGCCGAGGCCGAACTCGCCGTCGGCGCCCTGATGCTCGGCGCCTTCGTGCTGCACGCGCTGCGCCGCCGCAACACCGCGCCGCTGGTCGACCTGCGGCTGTTCCGGCACCGCGCGGTGGCCGCCTCCGCGGCCACCTCCTTCCTGCTCGGCGCCTCGCTGTTCGGCGCGCTCTTCCTCTTCCCCCTCTACCAGCAGCTGCTGCGCGGCCAGGACGCCATGGCGGCCGGCCTGCTGCTCGCCCCGCAGGGCCTCGGCGCCGTGCTGATCGCCCCCCGGGCGGGCCGGCTCACCGACCGCTACGGCGCGGGCAAGGTCGTGCCGGTCGGCATGGTGCTGGCCCTGCTGGGCACCCTGCCGTACGCCTTCGTGGAGTCCGACACCTCCGAGGTGTGGCTCGGCGGGGTGCTGCTGGTGCGCGGCCTCGGGCTCGGCGCCACCTTCATCCCGACCCTGGTCGCCGCGTACCACGGCCTCGACCGGGCGCAGTTCCCCAACGCCACCAGCATCGTCAACATCTCGCAGCGGGTGGGCGGTTCGATCGGCACCGCGCTGCTCTCCCTGGTGCTGCAGCGCAGCTACCAGCAGCAGGCCGGTCCGGGCGCCGTGGTGACCGAGGTGCAGGCGGGCACGCACGCCGCCGAGCAGCTGGTGCCCGCCTTCGGCAGCGCGTTCTGGTGGACGCTGGGCTTCAGCGCCCTGGCCCTGCTGCCGGCCCTGGCCCTGCCCAGGCGCCCCGCCGGGACGGCCTCGCACCACTGACGGGCGCACGACGGCGCGGGTCGGCGGACGGTCTCCCGTCCGCCGACCCGCGCGGTGCTGCTCCCGGAGCGCGGACCCCTCCCGTCCGCGCGGCGGCGAACAGGTGCAGGTCCGTCCTGGTGAGGGCCACCCGGGCGGTGGTGCCCGCGACGGCCGCGGTGAACCGGCCGGGGCCCGCGGGGCGCAGCAGGACCGCCGAGAGCGGCAGCCCCCGCTGGAGCTCCGCGGGCAGCGCCTTGTAGACGGCCTCCTTGGCGCAGAGCAGGGCCAGGGCGGCGGCCCGCGGATCGGGTCCGGCGAGGACGCGGTCGCGGGCCGCCCGGTGGCAGATCGAGGTCAGCAGGTCCTCGGGGCGCAGCCGCCGGTCGGCCCGTTCGACGTCGACGCCGAGCAGCGGGCCGTCCGCCGGGCCGACCGCGCACACCGCGAGGTCCCCGGTGTGGCCGATCGAGCCGTGCACCCCCGCGGGCCAGCACGGACGCCCCCGGGAGCCGGGGGCGGGCCAGCCGTCCCGGCCGAGCCGGGCGAGGGCGAGCGAGGCCGCCAGCCGACCCGCCGTCCAGGTGCGCAGCCGGCCGGGTCGCGCCCCGGCCGGGGCCTGGGCCCGCACGGCGGGCGGCAGCCGGGCCGGGTCCGCCGCGCGCACCCGCACGGCGGCGACCTCCACCCGCGCGGGCCGGAAGAGCCCGGCGAGGGCTCCGGCCGACACGGGGTCGTACGGGTCAGGCCAGGTCGTCACGCTTGACCTGGCGGTCGCGGACCAGCCAGCCGCCGTTCTCGCCGCGCACCAGCACGTCCCGGCAGGTGGTGCTCAGGTGGACCTGCGGGCTGCCGCCCAGCGGGGTGTTGACGATCAGGGCGTAGCTCAGCGCGACGACGGAGCCGTCCTCCTGCGGCCGGACGTCCAGCATGCCCAGCCAGTGCCGGACCTGGATGCCCTCCTCGGCGCGCTGCGCGGCGGCCTTGGCGGCGGCCGTGCGGATGGTCTCCCGGCCCCGGGCGGGCTCCGGGTGGGCGTTCGCCGCGAACACCCCGTCCTCGGTGAAGGTCTCGGCCCAGGCGTCGGCCTCGCCGTCGTCGAGCAGGTGCATCTGCCACGCGTAGAACTGCTGGACCTCGGCCTGCAGGGCGGCGTCGGCCGCGGAGGACGCGGGGCTGCTGGTGAAAGACATGTGGGAACTCCCTCTGCCGGAACGGCACGGGTGACGGATGTCGGCGCGCCGGCCCAAGGCTCCCGCCGCGGCCTAGAGACCACCTTGAGTACGGCTGGTGGACGCGGACTCCAGCCCGCTTCGAGAGCGCCTTGAGGAGCGGTCGCCAGGGTTGCGGCGAGAACGCGGCAGGGTGCCGCGTCTGACGACCGAGAGGTGGATCCGATGGCCGACAGCAGCCCGCACGTGCTGGTCACCGGGGCGACCAGCGGCATCGGCCGCGCCGTCGCCGAGGAGTTCGGCCGGTCGGGGGCGCGGGTGTTCCTGTGCGCCCGTTCCGCCGAGGACGTCGCCGGTGCGGTGAAGGAGCTCCGGGACGCGGGCGTCCAGGCGGCCGGAACGGCCTGCGACGTCCGCGAGCTCGCGGACCTGCGGTCCCTGGTGGAGCAGGCGGTCGCCCAGTGGGGCCCGGTCGACGTCCTGGTGAACAACGCCGGCCGCAGCGGCGGCGGCCCCACCGCGGAACTCGCCGACGAGCTCTGGGACGACGTCATCGCCACCAACCTGACCAGCGTCTTCCGGCTCACCCGGGAGGTCCTGACCGCCGGGGGCATGCTCGCCGCGGGCTCCGGACGGATCATCAACATCGCGTCCACCGGCGGCAAGCAGGGCGTCGTGATGGCCGCCCCGTACTCCTCGTCGAAGCACGGCGTGATCGGCTTCACCAAGGCCCTGGGCCTCGAACTCGCCAAGTCCGGCATCACCGTGAACGCGGTCTGCCCCGGCTACGTCGAGACCCCGATGGCGGAGCGGGTCCGCCAGGGCTACGCCGCCGCCTGGGACACCACCACCGACGACATCCTGCAGCGCTTCCAGGCGAAGATCCCGCTCGGCCGCTACAGCACCCCGCAGGAGGTCGCCGGGATGGTGGCGTACCTGGCCACCCCGACGGCGGCGTCGATCACCGCGCAGGCGATCAACGTCTGCGGCGGCCTCGGCAACTACTGATGCCCCCGTGCCGCCGCCCGGCGGCGGCACCCCCACCCACCAGGAAGGAGCCGGACATGGAACCATCGACCGGCGGCACCGCCGCGGCGCACCACACCGAGCACCGGATCGAGGTGGCCGCACCGCTGGACACCGTGTACGCCCTCGTCGCCGACGTCACCGGCTGGCCCCGGGTCTTCGGGCCCACCGTCCACGCCGAGCAGCTGGAACTGGACGGCGGCACCGAGCGCATCCGGCTCTGGGCCACGGCCAACGGCGCGGTGAAGACCTGGGTGTCCCGCCGCGAACTCGACCCCGGGGCGCACCGCATCGCGTTCCGCCAGGAGGTCTCCCAGTCGCCGGTCGCCTCGATGGGCGGCGAGTGGATCCTCGAAGCGCTGCCCGACGGGCGCACCTCCGTCCTGCTGACCCACGACTACACGGCCGTGGACGACGTCCCGGACGCCGAGCAGTGGATCGCGCAGGCCGTCGACCGCAACAGCAACGCCGAGCTCGCGGCCCTGCGCGGCGCCGCCGAGGGCGCGGCGGGCGCCGCCGACCCGGAGGGCCTGGAACTGACCTTCGCCGACACGGTGGAGATCGACGGCCCGGCCGAGGCCGTCCGCGAGTTCCTGTACCGGGCCGAGGAGTGGGAGAAGCGGCTGCCGCACGTCTCCCGAGTCGTGCTGCGCGAGGACACCCCGGGCCTGCAGCACCTGGAGATGGACACCACCGCCAAGGACGGCAGCACCCACACCACGGCCTCCGTCCGGGTCGCCCTGGCCGACGGCCGGCTGGTCTACAAGCAGCTCGTGCTGCCGCCGCTGCTCAGCCTGCACCTGGGCTGCTGGACGCTCACCCCCACCCCGCAGGGCACCGTCGCCGCCACCTCCGAGCACACGATCCGGATCAACCCGGAGCGGCTCGCCCTGCTCGGCGAGGGCACCACCGTCGCGGACGCCAAGGCGTACGTGCGCACCGCCCTCGGCACCAACAGCACCGCCACCCTGATGCACGCGAAGGCGCACGCGGAGGGCACCGCCCGTGACTGACCCGAACGGCCGGCCCAGCATCGTCTTCCCCGAGGGGCCCGCGGACGCCATGCTCGCCGCGAGCGCGGCCAACCACCCGGCCCGGACCGCCATCCGGGCCGGTGCCCGGCGGATCTCCTACGGCGTGCTCGACACCATGGTCAGCCGCTGCGCCATCCTGCTGCGCGGCCACGTCGACCGGCCCGGCACCGTGGTGGCGCTGACCTCGCTGCTCTCGCCCGACTTCGTCGTCGGCTACTACGGCGTGCTGCGCAGCGGCAACACCGCCGCCCCGATCAACCCGTTCCTGCGCGAGGAGCAACTGGCGCACGTCCTGGGCGATTCGGGCACCGAGATCGCCCTGGTGGACGCCGCCACCGCCGCCCGCATCCACGCCGTCCGCGACCGCCTCCCGGCGCTGCGGGAGATCGTGGTGCTCGGGCCGCGCCCGGCCGGCGCCGAGCGGATCGGCCGCACCCTGCGCGAGGTCCTCGCGGAGATCGGCACGGTCGCGCCCGGCGACGGGCCGGCGAAGTCCGCGGCCGGCCCGGACGACCTGGCCTGCCTGCACTTCACCAGCGGCACCACCGGGGCGCCGAAGACGGTGATGCTCAGCCACCGCAACGTCACCGTCAACGCGGCGCAGGTCGCGCAGGCCCACCGGATCTCCGGCGGGTCGGTGGTCCTCAACCACCTGCCGACCTTCCACCCCATGCACATGAACTCGGCGATCCTCGCCGGTGCCACCCAGCTGCTCTGCGCCGCCCCCGACCCCGCCGCCTCGGTGGGGCTCGCCAACGAGTACGGGGCCACGCACTACTACAGCCTGCCCCCGCGGCTGGCCGCGCTGGCCGGTTCGGACCGGCTGCCGGAGCTCCGGCTGGAGACCGTGCGGGTGATCGCCTCCGGCGGCTCCGCACTGCCCGCCGCGGCCGCCCACCGCCTCGCCGAGCACTTCGGCGTCCCGGTGATCCAGGGCTACGGCCTGGCCGAGACCTCGCCGCTCACCCACTCCGACGACCTGTCGGACTGGCTCCCGGGCACGGTCGGCCGCACGGTCGCCGACACCGAGTGCCGGATCGTCGACGTCGACACCCGGGCGGTGCTGGACACCGGCTGCGCCGGCGAGGTCCAGGTCCGCGGGCCGCAGGTGATGCTCGGCTACGCCGGCGAGTCGGTGCCCAGCAGCATCGACGACCAGGGCTGGTTCTCCACCGGCGACGTCGGCCAGATCGGCGCCGACGGCCGCCTCACCCTGATCGACCGGCTCAAGGACGTCTTCAAGCGGGACAACTGGCTGGTCTCGCCGACCGCCGTGGAACGGGTCGTCGGCAACCACCCCGACGTGCGCGAGTGCGTCGTCCTGGACCACCCGGACCCGAGCTGCGGGGCGGTCGCCACCGCGTTCGTCGTCCTCACCGAGCAGGCGGCCGCCGATCCGGAGCGCGCGCTCAAGGCCGTGGCCGCCGAGGCCAACGCCACGATGCCGTACTACCAGCACCTCGAACACCTGGAGGCGGTGGAGTCGATCCCCCGCTCGCCCAACGGAAAGGTGCCGCGCAGGGAGCTGCGCGCCCGCATGGCAGAGCTGCTGCGGCAGCGCTGAACCGCACGTCCCGTCCGAATCCACCCAGGAGGTACCCCGTGATCAACTTCATCACCACCTTCACGCTCAGGGGCGACGACGCCGAGGCCTTCGAGCAGCTCTTCAAGGAGCACACCGAGTTCATGTCCGCGCAGCCCGGCTTCCTCGGCTTCCGGATGCTCAAGTCGCTCTCCAAGCCGGGCAGTTACGTCAACGTCGGCGTGTGGGCCGACGGCGCCGCCCACCGCGCCGCCGTCAGCACCCCCGAGTTCACCAGCCACGTCCGGGCGATGAGCCCCTACGTGGAGGTGACGGCCGACCTCTACACCGAGATCGCCTCGCACACCCCGACCGCCGACTGATCCCGGGGCCCCGATGAACCAGGACATCAAGCCGATGCCCGGGTTGGAGGGGAGGGTGGCCCTGGTGACCGGGGCCACCCGCGGCCTCGGTCTGGCCATCGCCCGCAAGCTGTGCGCCTCGGGCTGCCACGTGCTGGTCAACCATCGCGGGCCCCGGTCCGCGGCGGACGACGCCCTCGCGGCCCTGGCGGGCCTGGCGGGCACGGCCGAACCGGCCCCGGCCGACCTCACCCGGCCCGCCGAGGTCCGGGCGCTGCTCGCCCGCGCGGGCGAGCGGCACGGCCGGCTCGACCTGCTGGTGCACAACGCGGCCAGTTGGCACCCCGGTTCGGCCCTCGGGGTGGCGGCCCGGCCGCTGCGCCAGGACCTGACCACCGCGCTCGCCCCGCTGCTCGCCGCCGCCCCGCTGCTGCCCGGGCTGATGGGCGAGCGGGGCGGGCGGGTGGTCGCGATCTCCAGCTCGGGGGCGCGCAGCGCCGTTCCCGGCTACGTGAACGCGGGCCTCGCCAAGGCTGCGCTGGAGAGCCTGGTGCGCTACCTGGCGGCGGAGCTGGCGGGCCGCCGGATCACCGTGAACGCGATCTCCACCGCCAAGATCGACAAGGGGGAGTCGACCGGCAACCCCGCCATGCTGAAGGTCCTCGCCGAACGCACCCCCGCGGGCCGGCTGACCACCCCGGCGGACGTCGCCGACGCGGTCGCCCTGCTCTGCGCGGACGAGGCGGCCTGGATCCACGGGCAGACCCTCACCGTCGACGGCGGCCTGGGCCTCATGCCCTGAACCACCCCGGGCACGGCACCCCGTCCCGCGGCGCGGGGTCCCCGGTCCACGACCGGGGACCCCGCGCCGCTCTTCCACCCGCCCCGGACGGGACCGGCCCGGCCGACCGGCGACATCCCGAGAGAGGCACCCGTGCACACAAGCACAGCGGACATCTGCGTGGTGGGCGGTGGCCCGGCCGGGCTCACCCTGGCCCTCCTGCTGCTCAAATCCGGCGTCTCCGTCACCCTGCTGGAGAAGTCCCGCTCCACGGACCGCAGTTACCGGGGCGAGATCCTGCAGCCCGGCGGCATGGCCGTCCTCGACGAACTCGGCGTGCTGGACGCCGCCCGCAAGCGCGGCTGCCACCCGCACGAGCGCTTCCAACTCGTCAGCCGCGACCGGGTGCTGCTCGACGTGGACTACCGCCGCCTGCCCGACCCGTACAACTGCCTGCTCAGCCTGCCCCAGCCGCACCTGCTGGACACCCTGCTGGACGCCTGCCTCGCCCACGAGGGCTTCCGCCACCTGCCCGGCACCCGGGCCACCGAACTGCTCACCCGGGACGGCGCGGTGTGCGGCGTCCGCGGCAGCGGCCCCGACGGCGAGCAGGAGGTCCGGGCACAGTGCGTGGTCGGCGCCGACGGCCGCTACTCCAAGGTCCGCCGGCTGGCGGGCATCGACGCGGCCCGGGTGGAGTCCTTCACCCAGGACGTGCTCTGGTTCAAGCTGCCGGTGGCCGAGGCGCAGCCCGACGCCGTCCAGGTCTACCGCTCCGGCGGGAACCCGATGCTCGTCTACCACTCCCACCCGAACCAGGTGCAGTTCGGCTGGACCCTGCCGCACGGCGGCTACCGCGCCCTCGCCGAACGGGGCGTCGAGCACGTCCGCGACCAGATCGCGCTGGCCGTGCCGCAGTACGCCGACGCCGTCCGCGAGCGGATCACCCGGCTCTCCGACCTCAGCCTGCTGGACGTCTTCTCCGGCCAGGCGACGACGTGGGCCGCCGACGGCCTCGTGCTGATCGGCGACAGCGCCCACACCCACGGGCCGATCGGCGCCCAGGGCATCAACCTCGCCGTCCAGGACGCCGCCCTGCTCCACCCCGTCCTGCTCGACGCCCTGCACGCCCGGGACACCGGCGCCGCCCGGCTCGCCCGGTTCGAGCGGGAACGCCGCCCGGACATCGTGGCGGCGCTCAAACTGCAGGCCCTGCAGGGCCGGGCGATGCTCTCCAGCAACCCCGTCGCCGACACCGTCCGCCCGGTGCTCGCCCGGGCGGTCTCCCGCACCCCGCTCTACCACGCGCTGCTGCGCCGGATCGCCTACGGCCGGCAGCCCGTCCGGGTGCACACCGACCGCTTCACCACGACCTGACCTGACGAGAGGCCCGAGATGCGCCTGCTGGACCTGTCCTCACCGATCGACGCCGGGTTCTGGGAGCCCGACCCGGTCGTCCACACCGTGATGTCGGCGGCCGAAGGGGCCCGGCACATGGCGTCCGAGATGAAGGAGCACTTCGACCTGGACTTCCCGGTGGAGACCCTGCCGGGCGGCGAGTTCCTCACCAACGACACCGTCACCCTCACCACCCACACCGGCACCCACGTCGACGCGCCCTCGCACTACGGCACGGCCTCCTACGGGCAGGCCCGGCACATCGACCAGATGCCGCTGGAGTGGTTCCACCGGCCCGCGCTGGTGGTCGACGTCCGGGACGTCGGCACCGGCACCATCAGCGCCGAACGCCTCAAGGAGGGCTTCGACCGAATCGGGCGCACGCCCGAGGAGCTCGACATCGTCATCCTGCACACCGGCGCCTCGGCGTACGTCGGCACGCCCCGCTACTTCACCGAGTTCGCCGGCCTCGACCGGTCCGGCATCACCTACCTGCTGGACCTCGGCGTGCGGGTGATCGGCACCGACGCCTTCAGCCTGGACGCGCCCTTCACCCACATCATCGACGCGTACCGCAGGACGGGGGACCGCGACGTGCTGTGGCCCGCCCACTTCGCCGGCCGGGAGCGCGAGTACTGCCAGATCGAGCGCCTCGCCCACCTGGACGAACTGCCCGCCCCGCACGGCTTCCACCTCACCTGCTTCCCCGTCAAGCTCGCCGGTGGCGGCGCCGGGTGGGCCCGGGCCGTGGCGATGATCGAGGACTGACACCGCCTCCGGAGGGTTCCGGAGAACAGCGATCCCGCCCGGCCGTTCGGCCGGGCGGGATCGTCGTTCCCGGGGTGCTGCCACCGGGGTGCTGCCACCGGGGTGCTGCTACCGGGTCAGGACGCGAACACCTCGTCCACGACCGCCTGCTGTTCGGCGGCGTGGCGCTTGGCGGAGCCGACGGCGGGGGCGGAGGAGGCGGGGCGGGCGACGCGGCGCAGGCGGGCGTTGCCGCCGGTGCGG
>NZ_JNYE01000003.1 GCF_000717185.1 Kitasatospora phosalacinea
AGGGGGGACCCTGTGGGAGAGTAGGACGCCGCCGAACAATCATTCAGAGAAAGCCCCCTGACGGGATGTCAGGGGGCTTTCTCGCGTTTCCGGGCCGGATGGTTTCAGCAGCGACGACGGCGCCGTCCCATCCGCTCACTTGGCGCATCCGGCGGGGTGCCTGGTGATCAGCGCGGTGGTGAACATCGCGGCCGGCCCAGGACGAGGAGGTGGCGGAGTTCCTGCGCGCTCTGCGGGCGGAGAACCTGCGGCTGTTCGAGGAGCGGCTGGGCGGGGGCGGGGGCGGGGGGCGCCAGCGGGGAGTAGTGCCCGTACGGAATTCGGAGGGGAGAACGTACGCTCGCTGGTATGCGGACTTCTGAGAACACGTCAGGCGCGGGCCCGGTCGAGCGGGTCGAGGTGCTGACGGCGGAGCAGGCCGGGCAGGTGCGGGAGCTGCTGGCGGCGGCGGCCCGGGCGGACGGGCGGGAGGCGGTGTCGGAGGCCGGGCGGCTGCGGATCCGGCCGGACAGCCCGCGCGAGGGGGTGCGGCACCTGCTGCAGCCGGTGGACGGCACGGTGGTGGGCTACGCGCAGGTCGAGGGGGAGCGGCCGGGGACGGTCGAGCTGACGGTCGCCCCGGCCGAGCGCGGCCGGGGCCTGGGCGGCGAGCTGGTCCGCGCGGTGCTGGCCGGGGCCGGGGGCGGGCTGGACTTCTGGGCGCACGGCGGCCTCCCGGCGGCCCGGCACCTGGCGGAGGTGCACGGGGCGGTGCTGGTGCGCGAGCTGCGCCAGATGCGGCGCACCGCGCCCGCGCCGGACGCGGTGCCGCTGCCCGCGGGCGTGCGGCTGCGGACCTTCGAGCCGGGCCGGGACGAGGCGGCCTGGCTGGCGCTGAACGCGCTGGCCTTCGCGCACCACCCGGAGCAGGGCTCCTGGACGGAGCGCGACCTGGCGGAGCGGATCGCCGAGCCCTGGTTCGACCCGGAGGGCTTCTTCCTGGCGGAGCGGGACGGCCGGCTGGTGGGCTTCCACTGGACGAAGACCCAGCCGGACGGGCCGGGCGAGGTGTACGTGGTGGGGGTGGATCCGGCTGAGCAGGGTAATGGCCTGGGTAAGGCGTTGACGGCGGTGGGCCTGCGGCACCTGGTCCTGGAGCGAGGCCTGCCGACGGTGATGCTGTACGTGGACGCGGACAACGCGGCCGCCGTCCGGGTGTACGAGCGGCTCGGGTTCGAGGTCCACGAGGTCGACCTGATGTACCGCTGGGAGCCGTCCGGCCCGCGCTGAGCCGGTCGGGGGCGGGCGGAAGGGAGCGTCCGCCAGCAGCCACGGGGGTGACGGACTCAGCTTTCCTCCTGGCCATGCGGTGTTTACCGTGGATTCAATTGACGCCGCGAAGATCACAGAATGTCGTCCGTATTGCCGCGTCCGCGTCACCGCTCCACCCACCGCCCGTCCGGGCGGATCCCGGCGTCCCCGGGCGGGTGGACGTGGGTCGACGAGGACGAGCAGCCTGCGGAGTCATGTCCTTCGCCCCACCGGGGCCGCGTCCTGCAGGAGGAGCTGGAACCGATGAGCATCCCCCGCCCCGTCTCCGACTCGGCCGGTCCGGCCGAGCGCAGCAGTGAGCAGCAGAAGCCGGCCGTGCGGTCGGGTGTGAGGTCCGGGTCCGGTGCCCGCGGCAGGGCCGCGACCGGCAAGGACACGGGCAAGGACGCCGAGAACGAGAAGGAGGCGCGGCCGCGCCCGGTGCCGGTGCGCGGCAAGGCCAAGGCGGTCGAGCTCAAGGCCGACGCGAAGGCCGCCGTCAAGCCCGCCCCCAAGCCCGGTGCGAAGGCCGGCCCCGAGCCCGGGGCCGGGTCGCCGCGGGCGGCCACGGCGCTGCCCGCCGCGGTGTCGGCGGCCTTCCCGGCGGGGTCGCCGGGCGGCGGCCCGGGCTCCGGGGCCGCGGAGGAGGTCGAGCTGCCGCAGGGCCGGTTCCTGGACCGGGAGCGCAGCTGGCTGGCGTTCAACGAGCGGGTGCTGGAGCTCGCGGAGGACCCGGAGATCCCGCTGCTGGAGCGGGCCAAGTTCCTGGCGATCTTCGCGTCCAACCTGGACGAGTTCTTCATGGTGCGGGTGGCGGGCCTCAAGCGCCGGATCGCCACCGGGGTGGCGCAGCGCTCGGCGTCGGGGCACCAGCCGCGCGAGGTGCTGGACCTGATCTGGCGGCGCTCGCGCGAGCTGATGGCGCGTCACGCGGCGACCTTCCAGCAGGAGGTGCTGCCGGACCTGGCGGCCGAGGGCATCGAGCTGGTGCGCTGGCCGGACCTGGCGGAGACCGAGCAGGCCCGGCTGCACACGCTGTTCCGGCAGCAGATCTTCCCCGTCCTGACGCCGCTGGCGGTCGACCCGGCGCACCCGTTCCCGTACATATCGGGGCTGTCGCTGAACCTGGCGGTGGTGGTCCGCAACCCGGTGTCCGGCCACAAGCACTTCGCCCGGGTGAAGGTGCCGCAGTCGCTGTCCCGGTTCCTGGAGGCGTCGCCGCAGCGGTACGTGCCGCTGGAGGACGTGATGGGGGCGCACCTGGAGGAGCTGTTCCCGGGGATGGAGGTGCTCGCCCACCACGCGTTCCGGGTCACCCGCAACGAGGACCTGGAGGTGGAGGAGGACGACACCGAGAACATCCTGAAGGCGCTGGAGAAGGAGCTGATGCGGCGCCGCTTCGGGCCGCCGGTGCGCCTGGAGGTCGAGGAGTCGATCGACCCGTACATCCTGGACCTGCTGGTGCGGGAGCTGAACATCACCGAGGCGGAGGTCTTCCCGCTGCCCGGGCCGCTGGACCTGACCGGGCTGTTCGGGATCGCCGACCTGGACCGGCCGGAGCTGCGCTACCCGAAGTTCGTGGCGGGCACGGCGCGCGGGCTGACCGACGTGGAGTCGGCGACGCTGCCGGACATCTTCGCGGCGATGCGCGAGCGGGACGTGCTGCTGCACCACCCGTACGACTCGTTCTCGACCTCGGTGCAGGCGTTCCTGGAGCAGGCCGCCGCGGACCCGCACGTGCTGGCGATCAAGCAGACGCTGTACCGCACCTCCGGCGACTCGCCGATCGTGGACGCGCTGATCGACGCGGCGGAGTCCGGCAAGCAGGTGCTGGTGCTGGTGGAGATCAAGGCCCGGTTCGACGAGCAGGCGAACATCAAGTGGGCCCGGAAGCTGGAGGAGTCCGGCTGCCACGTGGTGTACGGCCTGGTCGGGCTGAAGACGCACTGCAAGCTGTCGCTGGTGGTCCGCCAGGAGGGCGAGACGCTGCGCCGCTACTCGCACGTCGGCACCGGCAACTACCACCCGAAGACGGCCCGGCTGTACGAGGACCTGGGCCTGCTGACGGCCGACCAGCAGGTCGGCGCGGACCTGTCGGACCTGTTCAACCGCCTGTCGGGCTACTCGCGGCGCGAGTCGTACCGGCGGCTGCTGACCGCGCCGCGCGGGCTGCGGGACGGGCTGGTGGCGCGGATCAACGGGGAGATCGCGCACCACCGGGCCGGGCGGCCCGCCTTCGTCAAGGTCAAGGTCAACTCGATCGTCGACGAGGTGGTCATCGACGCGCTGTACCGGGCCTCGCAGGCCGGGGTGCCGGTGGACGTGTGGGTGCGCGGCATCTGTGCGATCCGGCCGGGCGTGCCGGGGCTGAGCGAGAACGTCCGGGTGCGGTCGATCCTCGGGCGGTTCCTGGAGCACTCGCGGGTGTTCGTGTTCGGCAACGGCGGCGACCCGGAGGTGTGGATCGGCAGCGCCGACATGATGCACCGCAACCTGGACCGCCGGATCGAGGCGCTGGTGCGGGTCACCGACCCGGCGCACCGGGCCGAGCTGAACGGGCTGCTGGAGCTCGGCGTCTCCGACGAGACCGACTCCTGGCACCTGGGCGCGGACGGCACCTGGACCAGGCACGCGCAGGACGCCGAGGGCCGCCCGCTGCGCCACGTCCAGGACCTGCTGATCGACTCGCGCCGCCGCAACCGCGGCTCCGCCGCCGCGCGCTGAGCGGCACCCCGCCCGCGCCGGGAGCCCCGGCGCGGGCGGACTGCACCCCTGGGGCAGGCCCAGGGAGGGAATCGGGGAGAGCCACAGCCATGACCGATGCGCCGACGACGGCCCCGGTGGCGCGCGCCGCGACCGCCGGGGAGGTCCTAGCCGGCTACCTGACCGCCCAGGCGGGCGCGTTCCTGCGCGCCCTGCCGCAGGTGGTCGGCGAGGCGGGGTCCAGACCGGGGTCGCTCCCGGCGTCGGCGCAGGCCGCGGACGACCTGCTGCGCGCGGTGCGCCGGGTCGGCGGGGCGCTGCACACCTTCGCGGCGGCGTTCGACCCGCAGTGGGCGCAGGAGTCGCGCACCGAGCTGCGCTGGCTGCTGAACCTGCTCGCCCAGGAGCCGGGCTACCGGCGGCGGGCGGCGCGGCTGACGGGCGCGCTGGACTCGCTGGCCGACGCCTCCCCGGACGGGGCGGGCATGCTGGCCGGGCACGCGGGCGCGCCCAAGGCCCGGGCGCTGCTGGAGCGGCAGCTGACGCTGGCTAGGACCAGGGCGCACACCGCGGTGCTGCAGGAGCTGCGCTCGGCCCGGCTGCACGCGCTGGCGGACCGGATGACCCTGCTGGCCGGGGAGGTGCCGCTGACCGCGGCGGCCGCGGAGCCGGTGGCGGCGCTGCTGCCGCGGGCCGCGGCGGCGCTGGCGGCGCTGCTGGGCGCGGGCGAGCGGCTGCCGTGGCAGCGGGCGGCGCAGGCGTACGGCGGGGCGGGGCTGCACCGGCTGGGCGCGGCGCAGGCGGAGCCGGGCGAGGTGCCGGCGGCGCGCGCGGCGGCGGACGCGGACGCGGCGCTGGCGGCGGACGACGCGCCGTGGCTGCGGGCCCGGATCCTGGTGAAGCGGGCCCGGTACGCGCTGGAGGTGTGCGGGGCGCCGGGCGGGGGCCTGGCGGAGCTGGACGGGGTGCTGGCGCGCCACCGGGAGGCGTCGGACGCGGCGGCGACGGTGGCGACGGCGGCGCGCACGCCGCGGATCACCCCGGCGACGGCGTACGTGCTGGGCGTGGTGCACGCGGACCAGCGTTTGGAGGTCGAGTCGGCCCGGTACGCTTTCGGGCGCCAGTGGCCGGGGGTGGCCCCGGGGCTGGTGGGCCCGGTGGCGGCGCTGCCGGGCTGAGGACCTCGTCGCCCCCGCCCGGACGGACCGCGTACCGCTGATGCCCGATCGCCCCTCCCCGCCCGACCGCGCCCCGGCCCGGTCGGGCGGTGCCCGGCAGAGCCGCCGCCCGGCGGCGGGTTCCCGTTCGACGGTGCTGGCGGCGGGGGCGGTGCTGTGGGTGCCGGGGCCGCCGAAGAAGGGCGGCAGGGGGCGGAAGAAGCCGCGGATCGCGCTGGTGCACCGGCCCAAGTACGACGACTGGAGCCTGCCGAAGGGGAAGCTCGACCCGGGGGAGGGCTGGCGGGCGGCGGCGCTGCGCGAGGTGCTGGAGGAGACCGGGATGCGCTGCGTGCTGGGGGCGGAGCTGCCGGCCCAGCACTACCTGGCGCAGGGGCGGCCGAAGGAGGTCCGGTACTGGGCGGCGGTGCCGACGGGTGGCGCATTCCGGCCCAACCGGGAGGTGGACCGCCTGGAGTGGCTGCCGCCGAAGCGCGCCAAGGAGCGGCTGACCCACCCGCGGGACCGGGTGCTGGTGGACGCGCTGCTGGAGCTGCTGCTCGGTTGAGGGCCGTCCGGGTGGTTCGCGCAGGTCGTGCGGGTGATCTCACCGCGCCCCCACCGTGACGCAACCGTTACTACCGGCCGCAGTTTCCTGACGTCCCTTCGAGGTTCACTCCCCGTTCATTTGCGACCGGCTGACGCGTCACCTGTCCTGCCTAACTTCTGGGTTACCGGAGGGCCGGAAGGGCCCCGGACCACAGCAAAACCGGTCGTTCCGAGACCGGCATTGCCTCAGAAAGGGACACCCAGTGAACCTGCGGAACGGCCGCTCCAAGGCCCTCGCCATCGGTGCCGTCGCGCTCGTCTCCACGCTGTCGCTCTCGGCTTGCGGCACGGACGACAACACCTCGAAGACCACCTCGGGCTCCTCCACCGGTGGTTCGACGGCGGCCGCTCCGGCCAAGATCGCCTGCGCCGACAAGGGCGGTCAGCTGCTGGGCGCCGGTTCGACCGCGCAGGCTCCGGCCATCGACGTCTGGAAGGCCGCGTACAGCGCCGCCTGCTCCAGCGCCACCCTGACCTACTCCGGCGGCGGCTCCGGTGCCGGCGTCACCCAGTTCAACCAGGGCAAGATCGCCTTCGCGGGCTCCGACTCGGCCCTCAAGGCGACCGAGGTCGACGCCTCGAAGGCGGTCTGCACCGGCGGCCAGGCGATCGACCTCCCGATGGTCGGCGGCCTGGTCTCGATCGTCTTCAACATCGAGGGCGTCGACAAGCTGGTCGTGGACGGCCCGACCCTGGCGAAGATCTTCGACTCGCAGATCACCAAGTGGAACGACCCGGCGATCGCCGCCCTGAACCCGGGCGTCACCCTCCCGGCCGCCGACATCCAGGCGATCCACCGCTCGGAGGACTCCGGCACCACCGCCAACCTGACCGGCTACCTGGCCAAGGCCGGCGGCGGCAACTGGAAGTACCCGGCGGCCAAGGCCTGGGCGGGCCAGGGCGGCCAGTCCGCGAACGGCTCGGCCGGTGTCGCGGCCCTGGTCAAGCAGACCAAGAACTCGATCTCCTACGTCGAGCTCTCCTACGCCCAGACCAACAAGCTGAACAGCGCCGCGATCAACACCGGCGCCTCCAAGCCGGTCGAGGCCACCGCCGCCAACGCCGCCGCCACCCTGGCCTCCGCCAAGGTCGTCGGCACCGGCTCCGACCTGGCGCTGGACATCGACTACGCGACCAAGGCCGAGGGCAACTACCCGATCACCCTGGTCACCTACGAGATCGTCTGCGACAAGGGCAACAAGGCCGACACCCTGCCGGTCCTGAAGTCCTTCCTGAACTACACCGTCAGCGACGCCGGCCAGCAGGCCATCGGCGCGGTCGGCTACGTGCCGCTGCCGGCCGAGCTCGCGGGCAAGGTCAAGACCCAGATCGACGCCCTCGCCTGAGGCTGAGCGACGACCGGCCGGGCGGCCCCCGCAGGAGGGGGAGGGGCCGCCCGGCCGGGGCATTCGTCCACGCGCACCACGCACCACCACCACGAGAACGTCCGGGGCACCGCCGCCAAGGTGCCGCCCTCCGCGGGGCAGCGCCGCCAGACCGGAGTAAACGACCATGACTTCTGCACCCCCCGCCGACGCGCGGGGACGGGCTCGACGGAGCCGGGGCGACAGCCGCCGCGGCGACAACGTCTTCTTCAACCTCTCGCGCGGTTCGGGCATCCTGCTGCTGGTCGTCATGGCCGCCATCGCAGGCTTCCTCGCCTACCGCTCCTTCCTCGCCCTGGGAAAGAACGAGGGCAACTTCCTCACCACCTTCGAGTGGACCCCGGACGCCACCGAGCCGGTCTTCGGCATCGCCGTCCTCACCTTCGGCACCCTGGTCAGCGCGTTCGTCGCGATGGTCATCGCGGTGCCGGTCGCGGTCGGCATCGCGCTGTTCATCTCGCACTACGCGCCCCGCCGGATCGCCCAGCCCTTCGCCTACCTGGTGGACCTGCTGGCCGCGGTCCCGTCCATCGTCTACGGCCTGTGGGGCGTGCTGTTCCTCGTCCCGCACATGGACGGGCTGACCGGCTGGATGGACCAGTACCTCGGCTGGACGTACGTCTTCGACCAGTCCAGCACCGGCGTCCCGCCGCGCAACCTGTTCACCGTCGGCATCCTGCTCGCGATCATGGTGCTGCCGATCATCACCGCGGTCACCCGCGAGGTCTTCCGGCAGGTCCCGCGGATGCACGAGGAGGCGGCGCTCGCGCTCGGCGCGACCCGCTGGGAGATGATCCGCACCGCGGTGCTGCCGTTCGGCCGCCCCGGCATCATCTCCGCCTCGATGCTCGGCCTGGGCCGCGCGCTCGGCGAGACCATCGCCGTCGCCACCGTG
The DNA here is from genome assembly GCF_000717185.1 of Kitasatospora phosalacinea. Taxonomy (GTDB): domain Bacteria; phylum Actinomycetota; class Actinomycetes; order Streptomycetales; family Streptomycetaceae; genus Kitasatospora; species Kitasatospora phosalacinea_A. The sequence continues at coordinate 8,040 of NZ_JNYE01000003.1, forward strand.
CTGTCCACCAACAGCCAGCTGTCGCTGCACCTGCTCGACCCGGGCGGCGGCACCTTCGCGCAGAACATCGCGCTGAAGTTCAACGAGGCCCAGCCGCTCGGCCGGGACGCCCTGATGGCCTCCGGCCTGGTCCTGTTCGTCATCACCCTGCTGGTGAACGGCGCGGCCCGCATGATCATCGCCCGTCGCAAGGAGTACTCGGGGGCCGCCGCGTGAGCAGCACCGTGACCATCACCGACGCCACCCCGCCGCAGCTGGCCCACCGGCTGACCGCGGCCCGGCTGCCCCGCTGGGCACCGGCCGCCACCGCCGCCGCCTCGGTCGCCCTCGGCTGCGGCATCGGCGCCGCCGCCGGGCTGGAGAGCCGCGTGCAGTGGGGCCTGCTCTCCGCGCTGCTGTTCCTGGTCGTCAGCTACACCGTCTCGGCCTCGGTCGAGGGCCGCCGCCAGGCCAAGGACCGGTTCGCCACCTCGCTGGTCTGGGTCTCCTTCGTCTGCGCCGTGGTGCCGCTGGTCTCGCTGACCTTCTACACCGTCCAGCAGGGCATCGACGCGATCAGCCCCGAGTTCCTCACCCACTCGATGAAGGGCGTCGTCGCCACCCTCAGCCCGGACGGCGGCATCTACCACGCCATCATCGGCACCATCGAGCAGGTCCTGCTGGCCACCCTGATCGCCGCGCCGATCGGCCTGCTCACCGCCGTCTACCTGGTGGAGTACGGCCGCGGCCGGCTCGCCAAGGCGGTCACCTTCTTCGTCGACGTCATGACGGGCATCCCGTCCGTCGTCGCCGGTCTCTTCGTCCTCTCCCTCTGGAACATCGCCCTCGGCTTCCAGTACTCCGGCTTCTCGGGCAGCCTCGCGCTGGCCATCCTGATGATGCCGGTGGTGGTCCGCTCGACCGAGGAGATGCTCAAGCTCGTCCCGAACGAGCTCCGCGAGGCCTCGTACGCGCTCGGGGTGCCGCGCTGGAAGACCATCCTGCGGATCGTCCTCCCCACGGCCATCGGCGGGATCACCACCGGCGTGATGCTGGCGGTCGCCCGCATCACCGGTGAGACCGCCCCCGTGATGATGCTGGTGTTCGGTGCCGACTTCATCAACAGCGACCCGTTCGACGGGCCCCAGCAGTCGCTGCCGCTCTACATCTGGCAGCAGTACTCGCAGATCAACAACGACTTCGGATACCAGCGCGCCTGGGGCGCGGCCCTGGTGCTGATCGCCTTCGTGATGGGGCTCAACCTCGTCGCCCGGGGCGTCGCGCGCTGGCGCTCGCCCAAGGGCGGGCACTGACACCGACTGACGTACGAGAAGACGAGAAGAGACCAAGGATCATGGCCAAGCGCATCGACGTCAGCGGACTGTCCGCCTACTACGGCTCCACCCGCGCCATCGACGACATCTCGATGACCATCGAGCCCCGCTCGGTGACCGCCTTCATCGGCCCCTCGGGCTGCGGCAAGTCCACCTTCCTGCGCACCCTCAACCGGATGCACGAGGTGATCCCCGGCGCCCGCGTCGAGGGCAAGGTGCTGCTGGACGACGAGAACCTGTACGGCGCCAACGTCGACCCGGTCGCCGTCCGCCGCTCGGTCGGCATGGTGTTCCAGCGCCCCAACCCGTTCCCCACCATGTCGATCTACGACAACGTGGTGGCCGGCCTCAAGCTGGCGGGCGTGAAGAAGAAGTCCGTCCTGGACGGGGTGGTGGAGAAGTCCCTGCAGGGCGCCAACCTGTGGAACGAGGTCAAGGACCGCCTGGGCAAGCCCGGCGCGGGCCTGTCCGGCGGCCAGCAGCAGCGCCTGTGCATCGCCCGGGCGATCGCGGTCGAGCCCGAGGTGCTGCTGATGGACGAGCCCTGCTCGGCCCTCGACCCGATCTCCACCCTCGCCATCGAGGACCTGATCGGCGAGCTCAAGTCGCAGTTCACCATCGTGATCGTGACCCACAACATGCAGCAGGCGGCCCGGGTCTCCGACCGCACCGCCTTCTTCAACCTGGCGGGCGTCGGCCAGCCCGGCAAGCTGGTCGAGCTCGACGACACCCAGCGGATCTTCTCCAACCCGTCGGTCCAGGCCACCGAGGACTACATCTCCGGCCGCTTCGGCTGACCGGCCCGCGGTCCGGCCGGGCCCCGGGCCCGGTTCGGGCCCGCGTCCGGTCGGCCCCGCGCCGCAAGGACCGCTCCGCGGCGCTGCATGGCGGTGCCGCCGCGGAGCAAGCAGGAAGGGCCCGCCCCCGTGCTGTGGGGGCGGGCCCTTCCGTGTGCCGCCGCGGTGCCGTCCGCGGGTCAGAGGACCAGCAGGTCGGTGATCCCGAACACCGCGGCCGCCACGATCGCCGCGGCCGGCATGGTGATGAACCAGCCCATCACGATGTTCTTCGCCACCCCCCAGCGGACCGCGCGGACCCGCTTGGTGGCGCCCACGCCCATGATCGCCGAGGTGATCACGTGGGTGGTGGAGATCGGCGCCGCGTAGACGAACGAGGTGACGTACATGACCGCGGAGGCGGTCGCCTCGGCGGCGAAGCCCTGCGGCGGGTCCAGCTCGATGATCTTCCGGCCGAGGGTGCGCATGATCCGCCAGCCGCCCGCGTAGGTGCCCAGCGAGAGCATCGCGGCGCAGGAGATCTTCACCCAGATCGGGATGCCGGTGCCGGAGTGGTGGCCGGAGATGGTCAGCGCCATCACCACGATGCCCATGGTCTTCTGCGCGTCCTGCAGGCCGTGCGCCAGCGCCATCGCGGCCGCCGAGGCGGTCTGCGCGACCCGGAAGTTGCGCTTGGCCCGGTGCGGGTTGGCCCGCCGGAAGATCCACAGGATCGCCAGCATCACCAGGAAGCCGCCGACCAGGCCGACCACCGGCGAGACGATCATCGGAACGATGATCTTGTCGACCACGCCGTGCCAGACCACCCCGATGCCGCCCGCCAGCGCCGCGCCCACCATGCCGCCGAACAGCGCGTGCGAGGAGGAGGACGGCAGGCCGAAGTACCAGGTCACCAGGTTCCAGGCGATCGCCCCGACCAGGGCCGAGAACAGGATCGCCATGCCCCTGCTGCCGGTCGGGGTCTCGATGATCCCCTCGGAGACGGTCTTCGCGACCCCGCTGCCGAGGAACGCGCCCGCCAGGTTCATCACCGCGGCCATCGCCAGCGCCGCCCGGGGCGTCAGCGCCCGGGTGGAGACCGAGGTGGCGATCGCGTTGGCGGAGTCGTGGAAGCCGTTCGTGTACGTGAAGAAGAATGCGACGCCGATGACGACGATCAGTGCTGCCATGTCCACGGAGGTCAGGACTCCTTGACGGCGATGGTCTCCACCGTGTTGGCCACGTGCTCGAACGCGTCGGCGGCCTCTTCGAGGACGTCCACGACCTGCTTGAGCTTCAGCACCTCGATCGCCTCGTACTGGCCGGAGAACAGGTGGGCCAGCAGCTTGCGGTGGATCTGGTCCGCCTGGTTCTCCAGCCGGTTCACCTCGATCCAGTACTCGGTGAGGTTCGACATCGACCGCAGGTTGGGCATCGCCTCCGCGGTCAGCTCGGCCGCCCGGGCCAGCACCTCGATCTGCTGCTCGATGCCCTTCGGGAGGGTCTCGATGTCGTACAGCACGACCAGGTCGACGGCCTCCTCCATGAAGTCCATGATGTCGTCCAGCGAGGAGGCCAGGTTGTAGATGTCCTCCCGGTCGAACGGGGTGATGAACGAGGAGTTCAGCTGGTGGAAGATCGCATGGGTGGTGTCGTCCCCCGCGTGCTCGGCGGCGCGCATGCGCTCGACGATCTCCGCGCGGGCTGACACGTCAGAGCCCAGTAGTTCCAGCAGGAGCTTCGATCCGACGACCAGGTTCTCCGCCGCGGCGGCGAACATGTCGTAGAAGCTCGTCTCCTTCGGGGTCAGGCTAAAACGCACGGAAATCTCCGATGTGCGGGGTCGGTACTTGACGATGCTAGGCGCACGCCCCCCGCCCGTGAACACGGGGTTGCCGACGCGCGCCCTAAGTGTGTCCCACGACACGCCGGTTTGCTCCCGCTCTGCACGGGGATCTCTGACCTGACGCCCGGACGGCGGAACAGCGCACCGGTGCCGGGTGTTGGATCTGGGGGCACCTCCCGGCCGTAGGCTGGGGGCGGGCCGAGTACCGAGACCAAGAGGGCGGACCGGATGACCACCATCGACACCCCGAGCACCGAGACCGCTCCGGCGGCCTGCCACGGCGCCGCCGCGGCCGCCGGGCCGCACGGCTACAGCGGCGAGAAGGAGGCGCACCTCAAGCGGCTGCGCCGGATCGAGGGGCAGGTCCGCGGGCTGCAGCGGATGGTCGACGAGGACGTGTACTGCATCGACATCCTCACCCAGGTGTCCGCCTCCACCAAGGCCCTGCAGTCCTTCGCGCTCTCCCTGCTGGAGGAGCACCTGCGGCACTGCGTCGCCGCCGCGGCCGCCGCGGAGGACGGCGGCGAGGAGCTGAACGCCAAGGTGGCCGAGGCCAGCGCCGCCATCGCCCGGCTGCTGCGCACCTGAGACCGGCTGCGGCCCGTCCGCCGGGCGCGCCCGGGCCGCCGAACGCCGCAGAACGCCGCCGAACGCCGCCGACCGTGCGGCGGGCTGACGGCCGCTCAGTCCTCCGGCTGCTCAGTCCTCCGGCCGCTCCGGTCCGCGCCGGGCCAGCAGGACTTCGTCGATCTGCTCGGCGGCCAGCCGTTCGGCCCGGCTGGCCGAGGCGGCGATCATCAGCTCGCCGGTCAGGTCGATCTCGTCCAGCGCGGTTCTGTCGTGGCCGCCGGTGCCGTTCTCCCCGGATGCCATGGCCTCCACCCCTTCCGCGCCCCGTCCGCCCGCACCGGCTTGCCCGCCCCCACCAGGGTAAGGAGCGGAGGGCCGGGCCACATGGCACGGACGGGCCATCTCTGCCGCCCGAAACGGGTGGGCCCGGCACCGTCGGTCGCCGCCGCCGCCGGTCACTTCGGCGAGGGGCTGGCCTTCATCGAGTAGATGTCGGCGGCCGCGGGCTCGGCGGCCTCCACCGGCTCGCCGAAGGCGGCCAGCGACAGCGTGGACACCACCTTGACCTGGTCCTTCGCCGCGGTGGACCCGGCCACCCCGGCGAAGGTGAAGTGCTCCACCACCTTGTGCAGCCGCCCCCGGTCGTCCAGCCAGACCTCGTACGGGACCTCCTTCACCGTGAAGGTCTGGGCCGCCATCCGCAGCCCGTCCGCCCCGCGGCCGCCGGTCGCGTCGGCGGCCTTCGCCAGGTCCAGGGTGCCCCGGTAGTGCTTGAGCTCCACGCCGCCCACCTGCTCGGTGCCGACCAGCTCGGCGTGCTGCGCGCCGCGCAGCGCGCCCGCGGCGGAGGCCGGGTCGGTGGCGCCGGAGCTCACCAGGTTGCCGTCCGGCAGCTGGCGCACGTCCAGCCTGACCCACTTGCCCTCGGGGATCTTCGCGCCGCTGTTCTGCAGGTACACCGTGCCGGGCAGCACCACTTCGGTGATCTTCCCGGTGGTGGCGGCGCCGGGCGGGACGTCGACCTCCAGCCGGCCGATCCGCTTCACGTAGTCGTAGCCGCCGGTGCCGTTGAAGACCGCCTTCTTCTCGGCGGACTCGGTGATCAGCTCGGTCGTCGCGCGCACCGAACCCGTCCGGCCGGTGATGTCGGCGGCCGAGCGGACCGCCGTCAGCGGGTCGGAGGACAGCTGGTCGGCGGAGTTCGGCCGGTCCTGGCCGCCGCCGGTGCAGGCCGACAGCACCGTGACGAGCAGGGCCGCGGCGGCGGCGCGGTTGAGCTTCTTCACTTCTTCGACAACCCCCTCGGGCCCCGGATGACCCGGCAAGCAACCGCCCCGGATGGGCAGAGCGCTTGCCCGGCAAACGAGTTGGGGCGCAGAAGGTTACGCCGTTGTTCACCCGGAGGTCGGGAGGCCGGGCCGTCCGGCCGGGCTACGGTGAAGGGTGTGGCAGACCAGCGCCCAGGGGCACCCGGCGGGACAGCGCGCACCGACCACCCGGACGAGCACCGGGTGGAGGTGGAGGAGCGCGGCTCGTTCAGCTTCGCGCACTGCACGTGCGGCTGGTTCGCCCCCGGACGGCGCTCGCGCGACAAGTCCCGGCGCGACGCCGCGGGCCACCTGCTGGAGACCGGCGCCGAGGTCGCCTGAACCCGGCGGGCCCGCCGTCGGCGCCGCCGGTCAGGCGGCGAGGTCCTCCGACGCGCGCTCCCGCTCCGGCTGCGGCTCGCCCCGGCCCCGGCGCCGCCCGGCCCGGCGGCCCGCCGGAGCGGCCGACCGCCGCCCGCCCGGCTCCGCGGCGACCGAACGGGCCACCACCAGCGGACGCAGCGCGGTGCGCGACAGCGCGTGGCACAGCGGCACCAGGACGGCCATCGCGATCGGGGCGAGCAGCAGCACCACCGCGGTGGCCAGCGCGTAGCCGCCGATCACGTCGGTCGGGTAGTGCACGCCGACGAACAGCCGGCAGAACCCCTGCAGCAGCGCGAGCGCGCCGGCCGCCAGGCCCAGCCTGCGGTTGACCAGGAACAGCGCGACGGCGATGCCCATGGACATCGCCGAGTGGTCGCTGACGAAGGACAGCGTGTCCTCCTTGCCGGGCACCAGCACGTCCAGCTCGGGGTGGCTGACGAACGGCCGCGGCCGGTCCACCAGCTGCGAGATCGGCAGGTTGGCCAGCTCGGAGATGGCCACGGCCAGCGGCGCCCACAGCACCCCGGCCACCGCGACCGGGGCGTCCGGCCGGCGGCGGGCGACCAGCCAGGCGGTCAGGCCCAGCGCGGCCAGGCCCAGCAGGATGCCGTACTCGGCCGTCCAGGCGACCAGTGAGTCCAGCCAGCCCGGGGCATCGGCGGCCAGGCCGTTGACGGCCTTGAGCAGGCCGAGGTCGGGATCGCCCGAACCGGCTCCGGCGTCGGCGAGCAGCGTCGGCACGCCGCACCTCCCTGTCCGCTCTCCGCAGTGGTCCCAGGTCGTGGTGCTGCCGGGTGCGGACTTACCGGTAGCCTCCCCAGTCAACGCGATCAAGGCCGCCGCGGTTTCCGTCGAAACGCACCGTTATGCAAAATTGACTCACCGTCCACGGGGCGTGCACATGCCGGGGACGGACCGCGGTCAGCTGACCTTCGGCGCCTCGCTCCGCGTGATGGTGCCGTCGTTCGGGTTCCGGTTCGGCAGCGCGGCCGCGCCGTCCGAGGTGACCCGGGTCGCCCCGATGTAGTCCTTCTGGTCGATGGTGTCGTAGCGCACCTTCGCCCCGGTGTGCGGCGCGTCGATCATGTACCCGCCGCCGACGTAGATCCCGACGTGGTGGATGGTCCGCGGGTCCTCCAGGTCGTTGGCGAAGAACACCAGGTCACCCGGCCGGAGTTGGTCCCGCGACGGGTGCGGCCCGGCGTACCACTGGTCGTTCGCCACCCGGGGCAGCTGGATCCCGACGCTCTCGTACGCGGCCTGCGTCAGCCCCGAGCAGTCGAACCGCCCGTCCTCCCAGGTCTGCCCGGTCCCGCCCCACAGGTAGTCCGTCCCCAGCTTGCCCTGCGCGAACCAGATCGCCCCGGCCGCCTGCTGCGTCAGCGCCAGCTGCGCCCCCGGGTCGGCCGGCGCGGTGAAGGACTTCGCCAGCGCCTGGATGCTGCGGACGTAGCCCTGGGTCTCCTTGTACGGGGGGATGCCCCGGTGCTCGATCACCGCGTACGGACCGGCGTTGTACGCGGCCAGCATGTTGGCCTGCCGGTCCCCGGGCACCCCCGCCACGTCCCGGGCCAGCGCGCAGTCGTAGGTGGCGGCGGAGGCGATCGCGTCGAAGGCGTTCCAGATGTCCCGCTCGCCGTCGCCGTCGCCGTCCGTCCCGTACGTGGCCCAGGTGGCTTCCAGGAACTGCGCCATCCCGTACGCCTTCGCCGGGCTCTTCGCCCGCGGGTCGAAACCGCTCTCCTGGTACAGCTGCGCGGCCAGCATCGGCGCGGAGATCTCCGGGCAGAGGCCGCCCCACTGCTGGATGTGCGCCCGGTACGCGGCCGGCACCGTCCCGCCGGACAGCCCCGGGCGGGCGGAGGAGCGCTCCGGGACCCCGCTGGCCGCGTACGTCCCGAGCGTCACGACGCCCACGAAACCGATCGCGAGCACCGCCGTCGCGGCGCCCGCCAACCGAGCCTTCCGGAGCACCATCCAGCACCATCCCGACGGAACGTCAGCGGCCATGTCCTGTTGCGCATTTGCCCGGTGCAATCATCACAGATACCAGGGGCGGGAAGTATCCTTGAAGCACCGGACATCCTGGCGGAGGCGTCCGGCCAGCCACGAGCAATCCGCGAGAAGCAGCCAAGTCGACGTCAGATCTGGCCAAGAGTAGGCCCTGCCCCTTCGCTCGACCGTGGTCCGGGGCCTTGAATTTTCCTGATCGGGCGGTGAGATGGGATGGACCTGAACGTGGACAGCACAGTGATCCGGCACCTGGCGGAGGACCCGCCGAAGAAGGCCGACATCGACACCATCATCGGCGGGATCGCCCCCGACTGGGGCCCGTTCGCCACCCTCGGCTCCTCGGCCCGGGTGATGGTGCAGGTCGTGATGGCCATCGCGATCCTGGTCTGTCTCGCCATCGCCATCTGGGGCGCCGCCAAGCAGCGGATCGGCGCCACCGCGATGCGCGACACCTTCAGCGCCGAACAGGGCAAGGGGCTGATCATCGCCGGCCTGACCGGCGTGTTCATCATCGGTTCGCTCGGCACCCTGTTCACCATTGTCTACGGCATGGCCATCTGACGATCGGACCGCAACTCCCGCCCCGGAGCAGTTGATCCGTCCCGCCGCACCACCCCCGCCCCCGCCCCGTACCCCCGCCGAGCACCCGTAGCGCCGCCACCCGCACCCCGCGCGGCGGCGCCTCACCAGGAGGGCCCCCGTGCCGTTGTCCGACGACCAGCCGCACACCCGTACGCGGCTACCGGTCGCCGAACAGACCGCCCCCGTGACCGGCCGTCAGGCCAGGCCGCTGCGCACCCTCCTGACCGTCCTCGGCATCGTCACCCTGCTGGTCGTCGCCGTCTCCGTCGCCAACCGCGACAAACCCGCGGTCGACCGCGGCAACGGCACCACCACCTCCGGCGACCACGCCCCCGGCGCCGCCGCCTCCCCCGACCGCACCGCCGCCAGCGGCCAACAGCCCGTCACCACCACGGCCAACGGCATCGGCACCGGCTACCCGCACACCGACCAGGGCGCGGAGTCCGCCGCCGCCAACTACGCCGTCGCCCTCGGCTCCGCCGACATGTTCCGCACCGACAGCCGCCGCACCGTCCTCACCACCATCGCCGACCCCACCGTCCTCCCCACCCTCCAGGCCCGCCTGGACCAGGCGTTCACGCCGGAGACGGTCGCGCACTACGGGCTGGACGCCCAGGGCAGGGCGCCCAAGGGACAGACCTTCGTCAGCCGGATCGTCCCGGTCGGCACCCGCACCACCAACGGGGCCGACACCGCCACCCGGGTCGACGTCTGGTGCACCGGCCTGTACGGACTGGCCGGCGAGGGCTCCACCGTCCCGGTCACCCAGGACTGGTACACCCTGACCGTCACCATGCGCTGGACCGGCAGCGACTGGAAGCTCACCGACTACTCCCGCGCCGCGGGCCCCGCCCCCCTGCCCGCCGACCAGCAGGCGGCCACCGCGAAAGAGATCGCCGATGCCGTCCAGCAGTTCGGAGGGTTCCGCTATGCCCGCTGACGCCCAGCCCCGACTGCACCTGCTGCGCCGCGCCGGGGCGCTCGGCGCCGCGATGAGCGTCCTCCAACTCGCCGCGCTGGTGGTCGCGCAGCAGGTGGCGGCGGAGCCGTCGCCGAGCCCTTCGTCGACCTGCGCCGCGCAGAACGTCCCGCTGCCCGGGGCGGGCAGCCAGTGCGCCCCGCCCGGTGCCACCGTGATCCCCGGGACGGACGCCGTGTCCGGGGTCACCGATCCGCTGGGGTCGTTGGCGAAGGGGTGCGCGCAGGCGGCGGCCTGGGTGGTGCGGCAGTTGTCGGGGGCGATCGACGGGACGACGAAGGTCGACTTCACGAACGCGGCGTTCCTGCAGCAGTACGCGGTGGTGTTCGCGGTCTCGACGGTGGTCACGCTGGTGCTGTGGCTGCTGGCGGTGACGAAGCGGGCGGTGCGCGGCGCGGCGCTGGGGCAGGCGTTCGGCGAGGCGGTCGGGTACCTGTGGCTGACGGTGATCGCGTCGGCGTTCACGCCGCTGATCCTGTACACGGTGGTGACGGTCACCGACGGGCTGACGGACGCGATCGCGGCGGGGACGAAGTCGGACACCGGCACGTACCTGGGCGGGTTCGCGGACACCCTGGAGAAGGGGAGCATCGGCGGTGGCCCGCTGATCCTGATCCTGGTGTCGCTGGTGGCGGTGCTGGCCGCGACGGTGCTGTGGGTGGAGCTGGTGATCCGGGCGGCGATGCTGTACGTGGGTGCGCTGCTGGGGACGGCGGTGTACGCGGGGCTGGTGGACAAGCAGATGTGGAAGCACGTCCGCCGGTGGGCCGCGATGATGCTGGCGGTGGACCTGGCGAAGCCGATCGTGGTGATCATCCTGGGGCTGGCGGGCGCGGTGGCGACCGGTGCGGGGGCGGACGACGACTTCGGGCGGGTGCTGGCGGGGCTGGCGATCCTGTTCCTGTCGATCTTCGCGAGCGCGGCGGTGTACCGGTTCGTGCCGGGCTTCGGCGACGAGCTGATGGCGATGCGCCACGCCAGGGCGAGCGCGGTGCAGGCCGGCAGCGCGATGATCAACGGCCCGGCGAACTTCGTGAAGCAGGGCATCTCGACGCACGGTTCGCGCGGCGGCGCGGAGGGCGCGGGCGGTGGCGGCGCCCCGGCCGGTGGCGGCGGGGCGGGCGCGGGCATCGCGGCGCACGCCTCCCGGCCCGCGAACCCCCCGCGGGCGGCGGTGCCGCCCGCGCAGGGCCAGGTCCAAGCTCCGGTCAACAACCCGAAGGGAGGGTGACGGGTAGATGAGCAGCGACCAGCTCGGCCAGTACGGCACCCAGTACGCCCAGCCGTATGCCCACCAGCGCCGCAGCTACCTGATCGGCAAGGCGCGGCCGAACGCGCCGATCGGGCGCAACCGGGAGAACGGCGAGATCGTGCTGATCATCGCCGGTGCCGGCCTGGGCATGGTGTGGGGGCTGATCCCGAGCCTGCTGCCGCTGCGGATCGCGGGGCTGGTGGGCTTCCCGCTGCTGGCGATCATGGCGGTGTACGTGCCGTACCGGCGGCGGACGTTCTACAAGTGGGTGGAGATCAACCGGACGTTCCGGCGGACGGTGCGCAGCGGCCGGGCGGTGTGGAAGCCGGACGTGCACGAGGCGGGGACGCGGTTGGACGGGCGCGAGGTGGAGGTCGGCCCGCCGCCGGGGGTGGGGCGGCTGCGCTGGCTGGCCGCGCCGTTCGGGCCGGACGAGGTCGCGGTGCTGATGCACCTGGAGCGCCGGACGGTGACCGCGGCGATCGAGATCGAGGGCCCGGGCGTGGGCCTGCGCGACTCGGAGGACCAGGAGGCGCTGGTCGACCGGTTCGGGACGCTGCTCAAGCACGTGGCCAACGGCGACGGCTTCGTGACCCGGCTGCAGATCCTGGCCCGCACCCTGCCGGCCGACCCGGACGCGCACGCCAAGGACGTGGAGCGGCGCGGCGACCACACGGCGCCGCGCTGGCTGCAGGAGAGCTACGACCAGCTGCAGTCGATGGTGTCGACCTCCTCGGAGCAGCACCGGGCGTACCTGGTGGCGTGCATGCACTACACCCGTGACCTGGCGGCCGAGGCGCACGCGATGGGGCGCACCGCGTACGGGCGGGGCGAGAAGCGGGACCGCAGCGACGACGGTCTGGCGACCGTGATGGCGCGCGAACTGACCGACATCTGCGCGCGGTTGGCGGAGGCGGACATCCGGGTGCGGCAGCCGCTGGGGCAGGCCCGGCTGGCGTCGCTGATCCACTCGATGTACGACCCGGACCACCCGATCGACCACATCCAGGCGATGAGCCGGCGCAACGCCTGGCCGGCCGAACTGGACGCCACGCACCCGCAGTTCCTGCAGGCGAAGACCCGGGAGGCGGCGACCCGGGAGCCGTGGTGCCACGCCACCGCGTGGATCAAGGAGTGGCCGCTGACGCCGGTCGGGGTGAACTTCCTGGCGCCGCTGCTGGTGCACACGCCGGACGTGATCCGGACGGTCGCGGTGACCATGGACCTGGAGCCGACCGACGTCGCGATCGAGCGGATGCTGACCGAGAAGACCAACGACGAGGCGGAGGCCAGCCGGGCGGCGAAGATGAACCGCACGGTGGACCCGCGCGACCTGGCGCACACCGGCCGGGTGGACCAGCGCGGCGACGACCTGGCGTCCGGCGCGGCCGGGGTGAACCTGGTGGGGTACCTGACGGTGTCCTCGCGCAGCCCCGAGGCGCTGGCCCGGGACAAGCGCACCATCCGCGCGTCCGCGGGCAAGAGCTACCTGAAGCTGGAGTGGTGCGACCGCGAGCACCACCGGGCGTTCGCCAACACCCTGCCGTTCGCCACCGGCATCCGCCGCTGACGCCGCTGACCCCCGGAGGCCCGTCGATGCTCGGCAAGCTCACCGATTCCTTCACCAGCACCCTGTTCGGCCGGGTGGAGACCACCCGGCTGCCGGTGCGCACCTCCAGCGGCCAGGCGCAGGCGGTGTACCTGCCGACGGCGGCGCCCGGGCTGGGCGACTCCGGGGTGATCATCGGCCGCGAGGTGTACAGCGGCAAGGGCTACGTCTACGACCCGTTCCAGCTGTACGGCCAGCAGCTGCCGGCCCCGCACTGGCTGGTGCTGGGGGAGTCCGGCAACGGCAAGTCGGCGCTGGAGAAGACGTACGTGCTGCGGCAGTTGAGGTTCCGCGACCGCCAGGTGGTGGTGCTGGACGCGCAGGGCGAGGACGGGGTCGGCGAGTGGAACCTGATCGCCAACGCGCTGGGGATAAAGTCCGTCCGGCTGGACCCGATGGCGGCCCTGGACGGCGGGGTGAAGCTGAACCCGCTGGACCCGGCGATCACCACCACCGGCCAGCTGTCGCTGCTGCGCACCATCATCGAGGTGGCGATGGGCCGCGCCCTGGAGGAGCGGGCCGGGTTCGCGCTGAAGGCCGCGCACGCGTACGTGCTGGCGACGGTGAAGGACCGTCAGCCGGTGCTGAACGACATCATCGACACGCTGCGCAGCCCCGACCTGTCGGCGGTGGAGTCGCTGGGCGTGGAGGTCGGCGAGGTGCAGTCCTGGGGCCTGGACGTGGCCCTGGTGCTGGACCGGCTGGTCGACGGCGACCTGCGGGGGATGTTCGACGGCCCGACCTCGGCGGGCATCGACCTGGACGCTCCGCTGATCGTCTTCGACCTGTCGCACATCGACCGGAACTCGATCGCGATGCCGATCCTGATGGCGATCGTCGGGGTGTGGCTGGAGCACACCTGGCTGCGGCCGGACCGGGTGAAGCGGATCTTCCTGGTCGAGGAGGCCTGGCACATCATCAACAGCCCGTTCGTGGCGCAGCTGTTCCAGCGGCTGCTGAAGTTCGGCCGCCGCCTGGGCCTGTCCTTCGTCGCGGTGGTGCACCACCTGTCGGACGTGGTGGACGGGGCGGCGGCGAAGGAGGCCTCGGCGATCCTGAAGATGGCCTCCACGCGGACGATCTACATGCAGAAGGCCGACGAGGCGAGGGCCACCGGCCGGGTGCTGGGCCTGCCGCGCTGGGCGGTGGAGATCATCCCGACGCTGTCGCCGGGCATCGCGGTGTGGGACGTCAACGGCAACGTGCAGGTGGTCAAGCACATCATCACCGAGGCCGAGAAGCCGCTGGTGTACACCGACCGCGCGATGACCGAGGACGCGGTGGCCGAGCGGGACCGGGCCGACCAGCAACTGGCGGCGCAGCCGCGGATCTGAGGGCCCGCCCGCGGAGCGTTCGTCAGGTGCCGGATACCAGCTCGTTACTCGTAGGTTCCTGACAGCTACGCGCGTTGACCCTAGGCTGCACCCTGACAACGCCAGGCCGCGCTGCCGCGGCCCCGACGGTCCAGGGGACAGCCATGCCCATTTCCGGTTCCACCGGCCGCCGCTCGACCGCCCTCGCGGTCGCCGCGGCCGCCGCCCTGTTCGGCACGATGGCCCTGCCGGCCACCGCCGAGGCCCACGGCCGGGGCCACGACAAGCCCAAGTACGAGGACCTGCAGCTCCTCGCGATCAACGACTTCCACGGCAACCTGGAGCCCCCGGCCGGCTCCTCGGGCACGATCACCGAGATCGACCCCGCCACCGGCAAGACCGTCGCCACCCCCGCCGGCGGCGTCGAGTACCTGGCCACCGCGCTGCGCGACGCCCGCCAGGGCCACGCCAACAGCCTGACCGTCGCGGCCGGCGACATCATCGGCGCCAGCCCGCTGGTCTCCGGCCTGTTCCACGACGAGCCGACCATCGAGGCGATGAACGAGATCGGCCTCGACGTCACCTCGGTCGGCAACCACGAGTTCGACGAGGGCTCGGCCGAGCTGCTGCGCATGCAGAAGGGCGGCTGCCACCCGACCGACGGCTGCTACGAGGAGGGCCGCACCTTCGAGGGCGCGGACTTCCCGTACCTGGCGGCGAACGTCACCGACGAGAAGACCGGCAAGCCGCTCCTCAAGCCGTACTGGGTGAAGAACGTCCACGGCGTCAAGGTCGGCTTCATCGGCGTGACCCTGGAGGGCACCCCGAACATCGTCACCGCCGCCGGGGTCCAGGGCCTCGGGTTCGGCGACGAGGTCGAGACCATCAACAGGTACGCGGCCGAGCTCAAGCGGCAGGGCGTCAACTCGATCGTGGCGCTGATCCACGAGGGCGGCCTGCCCGCCAGCAACGTGTACAACTACGACTGCGGCGCGGCCGGCGCGGGCATCTCCGGCCCGATCGTGGACATCGCCCGGAACATCGACCCGGCCGTCGGGGCGATCGTCACCGGCCACACCCACAACGCGTACGCCTGCATGATCCCGGACCCGAAGGGCGTGCCCCGCTCGGTCACCAGCGCCGCCTCGTTCGGCCGCCTCTACACCGAGATCAACCTCAAGCTGGACAAGCGCACCGGCGCCATCGTCCGCCCGTCGGTCACCGCCGCCAACCACGTCGTGCGCCGCGACCTGCCGAAGGCGCCGGACCTGACCGCGCTGCTCGACCGGTACACCAGGCTGGCCGCCCCGATCTCCAACCGGGCCACCGGCTACATCACCGCCGACATCAACGGCCGCGGCTCCAGCGCGCTGGAGAAGCCGCTCGGCGACCTGATCGCCGACGCCCAGCTGGCCGGGCTCTCCGCCCCCGACAAGGGCGGCGCGCAGGTCGCGTTCATGAACCCCGGCGGCATCCGCGCCGACCTGGTGTACAAGGCCACCGGCGCCGAGGGCGACGGGGTGGTGACCTACGGCGAGGTGTTCGCCGTCCAGCCGTTCACCAACATGATGCAGGTCAAGACGCTGACCGGCGCCCAGCTGGTGCAGGTCCTGCAGCAGCAGGTCTCCGGCGCCAACGAGGCCTCCCCGAAGGTCCTGCAGATCTCGGGCAACCTGCACTACACGCTCGACCTGAACCAGGCCGGCGCGGCCCGCGTCCTCGTCGACTCGATCCGCCTGAACGGCGCGCCGATCGACCCGGCCGCCAGCTACCGGGTCGCCGCGAACGAGTTCCTGGCCGGTGGCGGCGACGGCTTCCCCGCCTTCGCGGCCGGCACCGACAAGCTGGTCGGCGCCTCCGACC
Source organism: Kitasatospora phosalacinea (assembly GCF_000717185.1). Lineage (GTDB taxonomy): Bacteria > Actinomycetota > Actinomycetes > Streptomycetales > Streptomycetaceae > Kitasatospora > Kitasatospora phosalacinea_A. The sequence goes on from NZ_JNYE01000003.1 coordinate 23,847, forward strand.
TGGACGTCTTCAACGCGTACCTGACCGCCCACAGCTCGGCGGGCGCCCCGATCGCGCCGCCGGCCTCGGACCGGATCAACGTCGTCCCCGTGGTCAAGGCGGGCTGACCCCGCGGCACGGCGGAGGGCGGGGCACCCCGGTGTCCCGCCCTCCCGCGCGTCCTCAGCGCGGCTCCTCCGGCTGCCCGGGCAGCACGATCACCGCCTGCGTCCCCGCCCCGCCGTCCGGGGCCGGGCCCAGCGAGACCTGCCCGCCGGTGTCCCGCACGGTCTGCGCCACGATCGACAGGCCCAGGCCCGAACCCGGCAGCTGCCGCGAGGACGGCGAACGCCAGAACCGGTCGAAGACGTACGGGAGTTCCTCCGCCGGGATGCCCGGCCCGCGGTCCCGGACCGTCAACCGGCCGCCCTGCAACCGGACGTCGATCGTCCCCGCGGGCGGCGAGTACTTCACCGCGTTGTCCAGCAGGTTGACCACCGCCCGCTCCAGCGCCGCCGGGTCCCCGTGCACGTACCAGGGCCGCACGTCCGTGTCGAACACCAGCGAGGGGCCGCGCAGCCGCCCCCGCTCCAGCGCCCGTCCCACCGTCTCGTGGAACGGCACCACCGTCCGCACCGCCTCCGGGTTCGGCGTGTCCGGCCGGGACAGCTGCAGCAGGTCGCCGATCAGCAGCGTCAGCTCCTGCATCTGCGCCTTCATGTTCCCCAGCATCCGCGCCCGCGTCTGCGGCGGCAGCGCCCGCCCCTGCGCGTCCGAGCGGATCAGCAGGTCGACGTTGGTGCGCAGCGAGGTGAGCGGCGTGCGCAGCTCGTGGCCCGCGTCGGCGATCAGCCGGGTCTGCCGCTCCCGGGAGTTGGCGAGCGCGGTCGACATCGAGTTGAACGAGGTGGAGAGCCGGGCGATCTCGTCCTGCCCGTTGACGGGGATGGTGGTGCCGACCTCCTCGGTGCGGGCGATGTGCTCGACCAGGCCGGTCAGCTGGTCGACGGGCTTCAGCGCGGAACGGGCGATCAGCCGCCCGGTGACGCCCGCCCCGATCACGCCCAGCCCGGCCACCCCGGCCATCAGCAGGGCGAGGCTCTTGAGCGAGTCCTGCACGCCGTCGGTGGGCAGCGCGGTCAGCAGCGTCGCGGGCTGCCGCTCCCCGGTGGGGTACTGGACGCTGGCGCCGGTGCGGCGGATCAGCGCCGAGTCGCCGTTGAGGTAGCTGCCCTCGCGGTAGGTGACGCCCGTGCTGCCCGACGTGCCGCTCGGCAGGTCGCTCGACTTCACCTCCAGCGCCTTGGTGGCGCCGATCGGGAAGCACACGGTGCCGTCGGACGTCACGAACTGGAAGTCGTACTTCGGCGGGCCGAAGTGGCCGTCGGCGGGCGCCGAGGGCACCGCGGCCAGGGCCTCCTCGGGGGTCTTGCCGCAGTACAGGATCTGGTTGCGGCTGAGGCCGGGGCCCTCCTGGACGGCCGTGGAGAGGCTCTCGTGCACCTCCTGGTAGAGCTTCTCGCGCACCAGCAGCCAACTGGCCACCGACACCACCGCGATCGCCACCGCCACCGCGGCGGCCGTGAGCACGGCCAGCCTGCTCCGCAGCGACCTGCCGCGGAACCACCCCGTGAGCCGGCCGACGAGTCTCATGCCGCGGCGCCGGTCGCGGCGCGCAGCGCGTAGCCGACACCGCGGACGGTCTGGATGACGCGGGGCATGCCGTGCTGCTCGGTCTTGCGGCGCAGGTACATGACGTAGACGTCGAGGGAGTTGGAGGAGGGCTCGAAGTCGAAGCCCCAGACGGCCTTGAGGATCTGTTCGCGGGTCAGGACCTGGCGCGGGTGGGAGAGGAACATCTCCAGTAGCATGAACTCGGTGCGGGTCAGCTCGATGGGCCGGCCGTCGCGGGTGACCTCGCGGGTTGCGGTGTTCATCCGCAGGTCGGCGAAGGCGAGCACCTCGCCGCCGTCCTCGTCGGCGGCGGTGCGGGCGGCGGCCTCGGCGGCGAGCGCGTTGCGGCGCAGCAGGGCGCGGACGCGGGCGAGGAGTTCGTCGAGCTCGAAGGGCTTGGCGAGGTAGTCGTCGGCGCCGACGTCGAGGCCGGTGACGCGGTCGCCGACGGCGTCGCGGGCGGTGAGCATCAGGACGGGCACGGTGTCGCCGCGGGAGCGCATCCGGCGGACGGCGGTGAGGCCGTCCATCCGGGGCATCATGATGTCCAGCAGCACCAGGTCGGGGTGGTCGCGCTCGACGGCGGTCAGGGCCTCGTAGCCGTCGGTGGCGGTGGTGACCTGGTAGCCCTCGAAGGCGAGGCTGGATTCCAGCGCGTCGCGCAGCGCGGGCTCGTCGTCGACCACGAGGACGCGGGCGCCGCCGCCCGGGGCCTCGGCGGGAGTGCGGTCGTCGGCGGGGGGAGTCATCGGCGCGGGCCCTTTCTGAGTCCGGTGCGGTCCTGGCCATTGTCCGCCGGGTGCGGCGGAACGGGCGGTTGTCAGAGGGTCTTGCCGGCCTGCATCTGGGACAGGACCTGCTTGACGCTGTTGATCGGGATGGCGAAGCCGAGGCCGACGCTGCCCGCGTCGGAGCTGCCGGTGGAGCTGGAGCCGGAGGCGGAGTACATGGCCGAGTTGAGGCCGATGACCTGCCCGGCGGCGTTGATCAGCGGGCCGCCCGAGTTGCCGGGGTTGAGCGCGGCGTCGGTCTGCAGGGCCTGGTAGGTGGCGGTGTCGGCGGAGTTCCCGGACGAGGACCCGGAGCCCGAGGAGCCGCGCTGGCCGGGCAGCTCCGGGAAGCCGAAGCCGCCGTTGTTGCTGGTGGTGCTCTCGTCGACCTGGACGGAGACCTTGCGGTCCTTGGCGGAGACGATGCCGGAGGTGACGGTGCCGGTGAGGCCCTCGGGGTTGCCGATGGCGACGACCGAGTCGCCGACGGCGACGCCGTCGGAGTCGCCGAGGACGGCGGTGGTGAGGCCGCTGACGCCGGAGGCGGTGATGACGGCGGTGTCCAGGGACTTGTCGGTGCCGGTGACGGTCGCGGGGGCGGTGGAGCCGTCCTGGAAGGTGACGGTGGCCTGGCCGCCGCCGCTGACCGCGCCGGAGACGACGTGGTAGTTGGTGAGGATCCGGCCGTCCTCGGTGAGCACCACGCCGGTGCCGGTGGCGGTGCCGCCGGAGGTCTTGACGGTGATCTGCACGACGGCGGGGGAGACCGCGGCGGCGATCGCCGAGACGTTCGCGCTGCCGTCGGCGTTGGCGGAGACGGGGCGCACCAGGGTGCTGCTCGCGCTGGTGGAGCCGGTGTGCTCGTGGGCCAGCGCGCCGCCGGTGACGCCGCCGACCAGGGCGGCGACCGCGGCGACGGCGGTGGCCAGGGCGAGGCGGCCGCGCAGCAGGCCGCGGCGGGCGCGGTGCCCGGCGGGCGGCTGCTGGTCGGCGGGGCCGTCGGAGAGGCCGTCGGCGGGGCCGGGGGTCGCGGGCAGCAGCGCCGGGTCGCCCGCGTCGGCGGGCGGCAGCGCCGGGTAGGCGGCCTCCTGGTAGGGGGCGCCCTGGTACGGGGTGCCGGGGTGCGGCGGGTACGCGGGGGCGGCGGGCGGCTGCGGCGGGAGCCGGCCCGCGCCGCCGTCCTGGGGGTGGGGCTCGTGGGGGCTGCGGTGCTGGTCGCTCATGACGACCAAGCTCCGCCCGTTTCATGAAGACCGGATGAGAGCGTGCTAGAGGTTCCCCGAGAAGCGCGTCAGCTTCTCATAAAGCCTGGTCAGGCCGGGTCGCCCCCGCAGCCGCAGGAACGCCGCACCACCAGGCGCGACGGGAACTTGCGGACGCGCTCGGTGTCGCTGCCGGGCACCATCAGCGAGTCGTCGAGGACCAGGTCGACGGCGGCCCGGGCCATCGCGTCCCGGTCGGAGGCGACGGTGGTCAGCGGCGGGGAGGCGAAGGCCGCCTCGGGGATGTCGTCGAAGCCGACCACCGCGAGGTCCTCGGGGACGCGCAGGCCGAGTTCCTGGGCGGCCCGGAGCACGCCGATCGCCTGGTCGTCGGTGGAGCAGAAGAGCGCGGGCGGCCGCCGGTCGGAGCCGAGCAGCTCCAGCGCGACCTGGTAGGCGCCGTAGCGGTGGAACGGCGCGTCGATCAGGTGCGGTTCGGTGGGCAGGCCGTGCGCGGCCATCGCGAGCTCCCAGCCGGCCACGTGGTCGATGACCGGGTCGCCGGGGGCGGGGGACTCGACCGGGCCGCCGAAGCAGGCCACGTACGGGTGGCCGTGCACCTCGAGGAGGTGGCGGACGATCAGTTCGGAGCCGCCGATGTCGTCGGTGACCACGGCGACGTCGTCGATCGCCTCGGGGCGGCGGTGCAGCAGCACCACCTTGGCTCCCTCCATGGCGGCGAACTCCTCGGCGGCGCGCTGCGAGGGGCCCTGGCTGACCAGGATCAGGCCGGAGACCCGCATGCCGAGGAAGGCGCGGACGTAGTGCACCTCGCGGTCGTCCACGTAGTCGGAGTTGCCGATCAGCACGAGCTTGCCGCGCTCGGAGGCGGCGCGTTCCACGGCGTGCGCCATCTCGGCGAAGAACGGCTGCCGGGCGTCGGGGACGACCATGCCGATCAGGTTGGTGCGCCGGGAGGCCATCGCCTGGGCGACCGAGTTGGGTCGGTACCCGAGCTGCTCGATCGCGGCGAGCACCTTCTCCCGGGTGGCCGGGGCGACCGGCCGGGGACCGTTGTTGATCACATAGCTGACGACCGCGGTCGAGGTGCCAGCCAGTCGGGCTACGTCGTCGCGCGTCACCTTGGCCACGGGGGGAGTCTACGCGGGTCGTTCGGTGCTCCGGCCCGGGGTGACACCTGGTGGGACGGCCGTTTCCGGACCGATCCGGGCAAAGCCGGGCGAGTGTTCCCGCGGGCGCTCCCGGAGGCGTTCCCGCGGATCTTCCGCGGGCGTTCCGCGGGCGCTCCGCGGACGTTCCGGGCGCGTTCCCGGGGTCGTTCCCGCGGGGCCGGGCGAGTGCTGCGCAGTGCGGCCCGCCCGGCCCTCCGTCAGCGCTCCTGCGCCGCGCCGCTGCGGCTCTGCTCGGAGCGGTCGGCGCCCTTGTCGGGGCGCTCGGGCACCACGAAGCGGTAGCCGACGTTGCGCACGGTGCCGATCAACTGCTCGTTCTCGACGCCGAGTTTGGCGCGCAGCCGGCGGACGTGGACGTCCACGGTGCGGGTGCCGCCGAAGTAGTCGTAGCCCCACACCTCCTGGAGCAGCTGGGCCCGGGTGAAGACCCGGCCGGGGTGCTGCGCCAGGTACTTGAGCAGCTCGAACTCCTTGAAGGTGAGGTCGAGGACTCGGCCCTTGAGCTTGGCGGAGTAGGTGGCCTCGTCGACCGAGAGGTCGCCGTTGCGGATCTCCATCGGGCTGTCGTCGGTGGCCGCGTTTAGCCGCCCGAGGGCGAGCCGCAGCCGGGCCTCGACCTCGGCCGGTCCGGCGGTGTCGAGCAGCACGTCGTCGACGCCCCAGTCGGCGGTGACGGCGGCGAGGCCGCCCTCGGTGACCACCAGGATCAGCGGGCTGCCGATGCCGGTGGAGCGCAGCAGCTGGCACAGGCTGCGGATCTGCGGCAGGTCGCGCCGGCCGTCGACCAGGATCACGTCGGCGCTCGGGGTGTCGACCAGGGCGGACCCCTCGGCGGGGGCCACCCGGACGCTGTGCAGCAGCAGCCCGAGGGCGGGCAGCACCTCGGCGGAGGGTTGCAGGGCGTTGGTCAGCAGGAGCAGTGAACTCATACCCGGTTAGTCCCCTTTCCGGGTCGTCGCGGTCACGGCCGCCGGGGAACGTCGGCCGCAGTACGGGGTGGGGGAGCGCCGACGGGTCGGCGGGCGCGTCGGTGGACGCGGCGGCGGTGGCTCGCCCCGGGGTCCCGCAACCCCTGGCGTCCCGCTGGTGCCTCGTCCATCGGCGTGCCCTCCGGTCCGTCCCGCCGGTTGCGCACCTCGTCGTGCGGCCGGCGGCGGGGGCGTCCCGGCGGCGGGTGCGGGTGGGTGCACCGTTCGCAAGAACGTCCGCATGGCGTCCTGAAAGCACAAAAGGACCCGGGGGCGACTCTGCCCGGATCCCTCATTGGATCGAGGATAGCCGACCCGCCCCGGCCTGGGGAGAGGCGCGAGCGGGGCGCACGGGGCCGGGCCGCGCTCCGGTCGGCGGCCCGGACGCCGCCGCGGGGGCGGCGCGGGCCGGGGTGCTTGCCCGCGGGCGGGGGGTGCGGGCGATGATGGGGGCCGCACCGGCCGCACCGTACGTGTACCCCGACCAGCGGGTGGGCCGCCGGCACCGGGCCGGCCGCCGTACCGGGCGATGACCGTCGAGAGGCTTTGCCGTGAGCGCGACCACCGAGAACCGCACCGCCCCCGGATCACCCGCCCGGGTGAGCGGGACCGTCCGCTACTGGGCCGCCGCCAAGTCCGCGGCCGGCCGGGCCGAGCAGTCGTTCGAGGCGGCGACGCTGGCGGACGCGCTGGCGGCGGTGCGCGCCGCGCACGCCGACCGGCCGGAGCTGCTGCGGCTGCTGGAGGCGTGCTCGTTCCTGCTGGACGGCGAGCAGGTGGGCGGCCGGGAGCACGCCGGGCCGGCGCTGTCCGAGGGGTGGACGGTGGAGGTGCTGCCGCCGTTCGCCGGAGGCTGATCGCGGTTTCCCCGGCGGCCGTTCCGGAACTGGGTCACCCGTGCGATCGTCCCTATGTCCGTGGAACGGATTCCGTTCGCCTTCGAACGGTCTCCGGCTCGAACGTCTCAGGGGGAGTGCGATGCACGGCTCGGTGAAGCTGCTGATCGGTCTCGGCGTGGTGGGCGGCCTGCTGGTCGGCGCCGACCGGATCGCCGTCGGGGTCGCGGAGGACCAGGCGGCGGACGCGGCCGTCTCCTCCGGCTGGATGACCAGCCGGCCGGACGTCGAGATCGACGACTTCCCGTTCCTGACCAGCGCGCTCTCCGGCGAGCTGGACAAGGTCGTGATGAGCTCGGACGGGATGACCGTGACGGACGGGAAGGAGACCGTGACGGTGCACTCCTTCAAGGCGAACATGTCCGACGTGAAGTTCACCGACTCCTACCGCGGCGTCACGGTCGGGCGCGGCGACGGCCAGGGCGTCATCTCCTACCAGGACCTGTCGAAGTTCGTGGCGGGCGCGGCGGGCGGGCAGATCGTCCTGGAGTACGCGGGCCCGGGCAAGGTGAAGACCTCGGTGCTCGGCGCCACGGTCGAGGGGAAGCTGCGCAGCGAGGGCAACGAGGTCGTCGTGGACGGCTTCGAACTGGGCGGCCTGGCCGCCAAGTTGAAGCCCGTGGTCGGAGACCTGCTGAAGCCCCGGCGGTTCGCCCTGACCGGCCTGCCGACCGGTCTCTCGCTCTCCGAGGCCACCCCCGAACCGGACGGCGTCCGGCTGCGCTTCACCCTCGCCCCCGGCACCACGCTCGGCCACTAGGACTGCGCGGGCCCGCCGCGGTCCGTCCGCTGGGCGAGACGCGCTGTCCAGCGCGGCCGCCGGAACGTCCCGGAACGCCCGTTCGCCCGGTCCCCGCACCGGGGCCGGGTCGATCCCCGCGCGAGCGAAAACCGGTAAATCCCAGGATTCGGATGTTCCGGTCTCATTATTCGACACAATGGTGACAGCACCCCCACCGCTTCCCTAGCATCGTCGTCATGAAGCGACAGGCGGACCTCACGAAGCGGCGGGCGGTAGACCACTGCCGCGTGTCGAGCTGCCTGTGTCGAATGCGCTGATTCTGCGGTCACGTCCCGCAGTCCCGGCGCGTCAGCCCCGCTCCGAGGCCGCGAACCGGTAGCCATGGGCACCGGTGCGCCCGGAGCGACGAGCACACACTTCTGATTCACCCCGGCCGAAGCCGCACCCACCCCCGTCCCAGCATGCGGACAGGTGTGCGGACGCGTGCGGTCCGGAGCACTCCCAGCAGCCCTTCCGCCAACCGCCCCCGGATGGAGAAACCCACATGAGCCGCAGCGACGTCCTGGTCGACGCCGATTGGGTCCAGGACCACCTGGACGACCCGAAGGTCGTCATCGTCGAGGTCGACGAAGACACCGCCGCCTACGACAAGAACCACATCCGCAACGCGGTCCGGATCGACTGGAAGAAGGACCTCCAGGACCCGGTCCGCCGCGACTTCATCGACCAGGCCGGCTTCGAGGCGCTGCTGTCCGCCAAGGGCATCGCCAACGACGACACCGTGGTGCTCTACGGCGGCAACAACAACTGGTTCGCGTCCTACGCCTACTGGTACTTCAAGCTGTACGGCCACGGCGACGTCCGCCTGCTGGACGGCGGCCGCAAGAAGTGGGAGCTCGACTCCCGCGAGCTGGTCGTCGAGCAGCCCGAGCGGGCCGCCACCCAGTACACCGCGCAGCCGGCCGACTCCTCGATCCGCGCCTTCCGCGACGACGTGGTCAACGCGATCGGCACCCTGAACCTGGTCGACGTCCGCTCGCCCGACGAGTTCTCCGGCAAGCTGCTCGCCCCGGCCCACCTCCCGCAGGAGCAGTCGCAGCGTCCGGGCCACGTCCCGTCCGCCAGGAACATCCCGTGGGCGAAGAACGCCAACGACGACGGCACCTTCAAGAGCGACGACGAGCTCAAGGCCCTGTACGAGGCCGAGGGCGTCGACCTGGCGACCGACACCATCGCGTACTGCCGGATCGGCGAGCGCTCCGCGCTCACCTGGTTCGTGCTGCACGAGCTGCTCGGCCAGGAGAACGTCAAGAACTACGACGGTTCGTGGACCGAGTACGGCAGCCTGGTCGGCGTGCCGATCGAGCTCGGCAACTGAGCCCCGGCTCGCGCAACAGCAAGGAAGAGGGAAACAGACATGTGCGGTGCGAAGGCCGGCGGCCCGGACCTGGCAGGAGTTGACGTGGCCAACGAGACGATCATCCAGGGTTCGGTGACCCGCAACGACGAGCCGGTCAACGGCTACGTGCGGCTCCTCGACGAGAACGGCGAGTTCACGGCCGAGGTCCCGACCTCGGCGACCGGGCAGTTCCGGTTCTTCGCCCGCCCGGGCAAGTGGACGCTGCGGGCCCTGGTGCCCGGCGCCACCGTGGACCGCCAGGTGGTCGCCACCCAGGGCGAGTTCACCGAGGTCGCGATCGCGGTCTGACGACCGCGGCGGCAGCGTGACAGCGTGACGAGGGGCCCGGACGCCTTCTGGCGGCCGGGCCCCTCGGCTTACCCTGGAGGGGTGCAGGCACACCGGCGGCACGTGCGCTACTTCGTGATGATGGGCGTCTGCCTGGCGCTGTTCGTACTGGCTTGGGGCGTGGTGCGCTTCTGGTCGGTCGGCGCCGCCATCGGCATGTGCGCGGTCGCGATGGTGATCCCGCCGGTGGCCGCCGTCCTCGCCAACAGGCGCGACCGGGACGACGACTGGTGGAACGACCCGCGCTGGGACGACCCCCGCTGGGAGCAGCGCGGCCACGACCGGGACCGGCCGGACCGCGAGCCCCCGGACGACGACCCCCGGCGTCAGTAGACCAGCGCCCTGGCGTCGTCCGCCATCACCTCGGACAGGAACACCTGCGCCCCGGCGATCCGCACGCCCTCGATCACGTCGGCCTGCGCGATGTCCCGGCGCGCCGCGCACTGGGTGCACAGCGTGACGCTCCCGCCCGCCAGGACGGCCTCCAGCAGGTCCGGCAGCGGCGCCGAGTGCGGCAGCTCGAACCCGGCGGCCTTCCCCGGCAGGGCGAACCAGGCGGACTCCCCGGTCAGCCAGAGCGAGACCGGCACGCCGCTGGCGACGGCGACCGAGGCGACCGTGAAGGCCTGCGAGCAGCGTTCCGGCGCGTCCGCCCCGGCGGTGACCTTGATGACCAGCTTCTTCGACATGCCCCAGAGACTACGGGCGCGAGGGGCGCCGGATAGACTCGCGCCGTACCACAGTCCGTCGAACCCGCCCCTGGGAGCGCACCGTGTCCGGTCTTGAGATCTTCTTCGACAGCCTGCTGGCTCTGATGGCCGTGCTGATCACCTGGTTCGCCGTCTTCTCCGTCATGAAGCTCTACCAGGGCCAGCGCTGACGACTGCCGTACGGTTGACCCGGTAACCGTCCGACGACACCAGCCAGGACCATGATCGAGATTCCTTCCGACCTCCACCGCGACGTCGTCCCGCTCGCCTTCCTCCTCGGCACCTGGGAGGGCGCGGGCGTCCACGACTTCCCGGGTTCCGAGAAGTGCAACTTCGGCCAGGAGATCGTCTTCCGGCACGACGGCCGTCCCTTCCTGGAGTTCCGCTCCCGCACCTGGGTGCTGGACGAGCAGGGGGAGAAGGTCCGCGCGCTGGAGAACGAGCACGCCTTCTGGCGGGTCACCAGCAACCAGCACGGCACCAGCGGCGAGCGCGAGATCGAGGTCTCCTCGGTCCGCGACGACGGCACCGTGGAGATCTGGTACGGCAAGCTGCACGACGGCAAGCCGCAGATCGACCTGGCCACCGACGCGGTCGCCCGGATCGAGGGCGCGGCCCCCTACAGCGGCGGCAAGCGGCTGTACGGCCTGGTCAAGGACGAGCTGCTCTGGGTCGGCGAGAAGGCCGCCCCCGAGGTGCCGCTGCGGCCGTACATGTCGGCCCAGTTGAAGAAGGTGCTCAACCCGGCGCAGCTGATCAAGGACGTCAACGACCTGCCGGACGACGGCATCGCGTTCTTCCGCTGATCCGCCCGGCACGCACGGAGTAGGGGCCGACCGTCCGGTCGGTCCCTACACTTGTCGGCACGACCTCTCACCGGGCAGGGACACACGTGGCGAACAGCGAGACCACCGACTGGAAGGCCGACCTGCGCGAGCGCGGCTACCGGCTGACCCCGCAGCGCCAGCTGGTGCTGGAGGCCGTCGACGTGCTCGACCACGCGACCCCGGACGAGATCCTCTGCCAGGTCCGCAGGACGGCCAGCGGCGTCAACATCTCCACCGTGTACCGCACGCTGGAGCTGCTGGAGGAGCTCGGCCTGGTCTCGCACGCGCACCTCGGCCACGGCGCCCCCACGTACCACCTGGCGGGCCGGCACACCCACCTGCACCTGGTCTGCCGGGACTGCGACAAGGTCACCGAGACCGACACCGCGATCGCCGCCCCGCTGATCGACAGCCTGCGCACCGAGCACGGCTTCGACACCGACCTCAAGCACTTCGCCATCTTCGGGCGCTGCGCCGACTGCACCGCCAAGCTGGAGAACGGGCAGTCGTAAGCTGGCGGGTATGAAGAGCCCGCTGCTTGCCCTGCCCGGCGCCGTCCCGGCCGAAGGTCCCGACGAGGGGGTCGCCGCCCACTACGGCGACCTGTTCCGCGAGCAGCGCGCGCTGGCCGCCGGTCGCGGCTTCACGGACCTGTCGCACCGCGGCGTGATCACCGTGACCGGCCCGGACCGGCTGAGCTGGCTGCACCTGCTGCTCACCCAGCACGTCAGCGACCTGCCGCCGCAGCAGGCCACCGAGGCGCTGGTGCTCTCCCCGAACGGGCACGTGGAGCACGCGCTCTACCTGGTCGACGACGGGGAGACCACCTGGATCCACGTCGAGCCGGGCGGCGCCCCCGCGCTGGTGGCGTACCTGGAGTCGATGAAGTTCTGGAACCGGGTCGAGGTCGCCGACGCCACCGAGCAGTACGCCGTGGTGTTCCTGCCCGCGGGCTCCACCGCCCCGGTCGGGAGGGCCGCCGCGGTGCGCGAACTCCCCTGGGGCCGCGACCTGTTCCTGCCGCGCGCCGAACTCGCCGCGGCCGCCGAGGAGTTCGGCCCGGCGGCGGGCGTCTGGGCGTACGAGGCGCTGCGGATCGAGGGGCACCGGCCGCGGCTCGGCTTCGAGACCGACCACCGCACCATCCCGCACGAGGTGGACTGGCTGGGCAGCGCCGTGCACCTGCAGAAGGGCTGCTACCGCGGCCAGGAGACGGTCGCCCGGGTGCACAACCTGGGCCGCCCGCCGCGCCGCCTGGTCTTCCTGCACCTGGACGGCACCGAGGAGAAGCTGCCCGCGCACGGCACCGAGGTCCGGGTCGCGGGCCAGGACCGCCCGGTCGGCTTCGTCACCTCCTCGGCCCGGCACCACGAGCTGGGCCCGGTCGCGCTGGCCCTGGTCAAGCGCAACACCCCGGTGGACGCGGTGCTGCTGGCCGACGGCGTCCCCGGCACCCAAGACATGATCGTCTGACTGTCCTCGCTCGCCTCCGGGCGCTCCGACCCGGCGCCGACACTCCTCGCTCCGGCACTCCCTCCTCCGTCGGTCGCTAGTCGCTCGTCGCTTTCGGCACCGGCGCGCCCTTCGGCTCACAGGGGGTGTAGAGGGCTCAGACCTCCAGCAGGACGGTGAACGGCCCGTCGTTCACCAGCGACACCTTCATGTCGGCGCCGAACCGCCCGGTCTCCACCTTCGCGCCCAGCGCCCGCAGTTCGGCCACCACCGCGTCCACCAGCGGCTCGGCGACCGGGCCGGGCGCGGCGGCGTTCCAGGTGGGGCGGCGGCCCTTGCGGGCGTCGCCGTAGAGGGTGAACTGGCTGATCACCAGCAGCGGGGCGCCCAGCTCCGAGCAGGAGAGCTCGGGGCTGCCCGGGAACAGCCGCAGCGTCCAGAGCTTGCGGGCCAGTTGGGCGGCCTGCGCGGGGGTGTCCTCGTGGGTGGCGCCGACCAGGACGCACAGGCCCGGCCCCTCGATCGCGCCGACCGTCTCGCCGTCCACCGTCACGGCCGCCCCGGCGACCCGCTGCACCACTGCTCGCATGCCGCCCATTGTGCCGGGCCCGCTCCGCGGGGGGCGCGCGGCCTCCGGTCGCACGCCGGGGTCGCGCGTGCTGCGCCCCGATCCGTGCAGGTGAACCCGTGGCGCGGATTCTTCGTACTAGCCAGGGGTGTTCGCCAGGGGGCCGTTCGGGTACTCGGGCGTGCGGCGCCGGGGCCCGGGGTGGCACGCTGTCCGACGGCCCGGGGCCTTCCGGGCCCCGCGGGGGCGTCCGCCGTCCCGGCGAACCGCGTCACCCGCACGAGTGGCACCGCCCGCCGGGGGGAACCCTGGGTGGCGGGCGGCCCGTGCTACCGGCGGGCACTGGTACTACGGCAGGTGGTCGGATTGATGGACGTGAGCGCGGTCGACGAGGGCCTGGCCGGCCTGGCCCTGGAGGAACTGCGGGTGCTCCGCCGGGACGCGCTGGAGCAGGAGGCCGACCTGTCCTACCTGCGCCGCCTGCTGCACGGCCGGATGGACATCCTCCGGGCCGAACTGCAGCGCCGGGAGATCATCCCGCAGCAGGCCGCCGACGAGCCCCCCTGCGCCCTGCTGGACCGGCTCCCGGCCATCCTCGCCGACGCCCCCTCCGCGACCCGCCGCCCGGCCCGGCACGTCACCCTCGGCCCGCCGCGCGGCGAGCGCTACCAGCAGGAGGCCGACGCCCTGATGGGCGACGTCCAGCTGGCCGACCTGGCCGCGCACGCCACCGCCGAGCTGCTGGCCGCCGTCGAGCGCCTGGACGAGCACCAGCGCGAGGTCTCCGGCCGCCGCCAGGCCCTGCAGCGCACCGCGGACGACTGCGGGGCCGAGATCACCCGCAGGTACCGTGAGGGGGAGGCCCGGGTCGACGACCTGCTCAGCGAGCGCTGAGCGGGGCGGACGCGGCCGGGGCCCACCCTCACCCTCACCGCCCCGCCCCTGGAGACCCACCCGTGTCGCAGTCCGCTCTGCCCGCCCTCGCCGAGGTCATACGCTCCGGCTTCACCGAGGGCCGCCACCGCGGTTCGCTGGTCCTGCTCGACGCCGACGGCGCCGTCGAGTACGCGCTCGGCACCCCCGAACTACCGGTCTACCCGCGCTCCACCGCCAAGCCCTTCCAGGCGGTCGCCACCCTGCGGGCCGGACTCGACCTGCGCGGCGAACAGCTCGCGCTGGCCGCCTCCAGCCACTCCGCCGAGCCCTTCCACCGCGCCGCGGTGCGCAAGGTCCTCGCCGACGCGGGCCTCACCGAGGCCGCCCTGCGGCTGCCCGCCGACCTCCCGCTGGACGAGGTGGAGGCCGAGGAGCTGCTCCGCTCCGGCGGGGAGCGCGCCCCGATCCTGATGGACTGCTCCGGCAAGCACGCCGCCTGGCTGGCCGCCTCGGCCGCCAACGGCTGGAGCTTGGAGGGCTACCTCGACCCGGCCCACCCGATCCAGCAGCTGGCCCGCGCCGCCCTGGAGGAGGCCGTCGGCGAGCGCGCCGCCCACCTGGGCACCGACGGCTGCGGCGCCCCGCTGCTGGCCGTCTCGCTCACCGGCCTGGCCCGCGGCTACCGCGCCCTGCTGCTGGCCGACCCGGGCACCGAGCAGCGCCGGGTCGCCGACGCGATGCGCGCCCACCCCGAGTACGTGGCCGGCACCCGCCGGGCCGACACCTGGCTGATGCGGGCGGTGCCCGGCGCGCTCTCCAAGATGGGCGCCGAGGCCGTCCAGGTGGTGGCGCTGCCCGACGGCCGGGCCCTCGCCTTCAAGGTCGAGGACGGCGCCGAGCGCGCCCGCGGCCCGGTGCTGGCCGCCGCGCTGCGCCGCCTGGGCGTCGCGGACCCGGTGCTGGACCGGATCGCGGCCGCCCCGCTGCACGGCGGCGGCACCGTGGTCGGCGAGGTCCGCGCGGCCTTCTGACGGCCCGGCGGCCCGGCGGCCCGACGTCCTGTCGGCCGACCCTGGGATGCCCGCGGCGGCACTTCGGTGCACGGTGGACGGCGGGGGAGCCACCCGCCGCCGCACCAGGGAGAGACCGCCATGACCGACCACACCTACCGGGTCACCGAGATCGTCGGGTCCTCGCACGAGGGCGTGGACGCCGCGATCCGCAACGGCATCGCCCGCGCCAACCGGACGCTGCGCAACCTGGACTGGTTCGAGGTGGTGCAGGTCCGCGGCCACATCAAGGACGGCGAGGTCGAGCACTACCAGGTCGGCCTGAAGGTCGGCTTCCGGCTCGACGACAACGACGGCGCCTGAGCCCGGACCCCCGGGACGCGCGAGGGGCGGGAGTCCGACCGGACTCCCGCCCCTCGCACGGGTGCGGCAGGGCGCCCCGCAGGGCGGCACGGCTCAGTGGCCGCCCTGCTCCTGCAGGCGCTTGATCGAGGCCTCGATCTCGGCCTCGGCCTCGGCCCGGCCGACCCAGTCGGCGCCCTGGACGGACTTGCCCGGCTCCAGGTCCTTGTAGACCTCGAAGAAGTGCTGGATCTCCAGGCGGTCGAACTCCGACACGTCCTGCAGGTCCTGCAGGTGCGACCAGCGCGGGTCGGTCGCCGGGACGCAGAGCAGCTTGTCGTCGCCGCCCGCCTCGTCCGTCATGTGGAACATGCCGATGGCGCGGCACTTGATCAGGCAGCCGGGGAAGGTCGGCTCCTCCAGGATGACCAGTGCGTCCAGCGGGTCGCCGTCGTCCGCGAGGGTGCCCTCGACGTAGCCGTAGTCGGCCGGGTAGCGGGTCGAGGTGAAGAGCATGCGGTCCAGGCGGAGCCGGCCGGTCTCATGGTCGACCTCGTACTTGTTGCGCGAGCCCTTCGGGATCTCGATCAGGACGTCGAACTCCAACGGTTCCTCCAAGGGTTGGGACTGACAGAATCCAAGTGTCTCCTACGGCGGGGTGTGCTCAGGAAAGGGGCCGGTCGGTGAGATCAGGGACAGGGGCGGGACGCGGACGCAGAGCCGCGCTGGCGGCTGCGCTGGGGGTGGTGCTGGCGACCGGGACGACGTTCGCGGACCCGGCCCTCGCACAGCCCTCGCCGGACCCGGGGCACAGCAGGCGGGCCGACGACGGCCGCGACCAGCAGGGGGACCGGGACCGGGACGGAGACGGGGACGGGGACCGGCAGGGCGGCGACCGCGGCGACGGCGGGCAGCAGCGCCGCGGCGACCGGCACCGGGCGGTGCCGGTCAGGGGGCCGGTGCTGGCCGCGGGGGACGCCGCCGACAGCAAGGCGCCGACCGGCGGCGGACTGCGCACCGCGCTCGGCGGCACCGTCCAGGACAAGGCGTTGGGCACCCTGAACTTCGCCGTCGCCGACGCCGCCACCGGCGAGTTCCTGTTCGGCTCGCAGGAGAAGGTCCCGGCCACGCCCGCCTCCACCACCAAGCTCGCCACCGCCGTCGCCGCGCTCGCCCTGCTGCCCGCCGAGCACCGGATCGCCACCACCGTGGTCCGCGGCGCCCCCGGCGAGATCACCCTGGTCGGCGGCGGCGACCCCACCCTGACCGCCCTGCCCGCCGACCAGGTCCGGATCGGCGGCGCCCCCGTCGACCGGGACAGCGCCCCCGCCTCGATGGCCGAACTGGCCCACCGCACCGCCACCGCGCTCAAGGCCGCCGGCACCACCGGCGTCACGCTCTCCTACGACACCTCGCTGTACACCGGCCCGCTGCTGCACCACGACCACGACGCGATGAACATCGCCGCGGTCACCCCGCTGATGGTCGACGAGGGCCGGATCGACCCGCGCTCCCCCGACGAGGCCCCGGCCCGGGTGTTCGACCCCGCCGGGCAGGCCGCCGACTCCTTCGCCGGGTTCCTCAGGGCCGAGGGCATCACCGTCCAGGGCAAGCCGGCCCGGGCCGCCGCCGCCCCCGCGGCCGGAGCCGCCGAGATCGCCCGGGTGGAGTCGCCGACGATCGGACGGCTGGTCGAGCGGATGCTCACCACCTCCGACAACACGCTGGCCGAGGCCGTCGCCCGGCAGGCCGCGGTCGCCGCGAAGCAGCCCGCCAGCTTCGAGGGCGCGGCGAAGGCCGTCACCGGCGAACTGGCCGCGCTCGGCGTGCCGCTGGACGGCGTGGTGCTCACCGACGGCAGCGGCCTGGCCAAGGCCAACCTGATCCCGCCGATCACCCTGGTCGAACTGCTCGCCGCGGCCGCCGCCCCGGCCCACCCCGAACTCCGCCCGGTCATCACCGGCCTCCCCGTCGCGGGCTTCTCCGGCACCCTGGTGAACCGATTCGGCACCAAGTCCGGGGCCAACGAGGCCGCCGGCATCGTCCGTGCCAAGACCGGCACCCTCCAGGGCGTCAACACCCTGGCCGGCACCGTGGTCGACGCCGACGGCCGGGTCCTCACCTTCGCCCTGATGACCCGCACCGACGCCGACCCCAACGCCGCCCGCGCCGCCGTCGACCGCATCGTCGCCAAGATCGCCGCCTGCGGCTGCTAGCCCCTGCGGGGCGGCCGAGCTCGCGGCCCGGGGGCGGGGCGTTCTGCGGGGTGCGGTGGGCCTGCGGCCCCGGGAGGGGTGGGCGAACACGGTTCGCAGGCCCGGGCCGTGGGCTGGCCCCTGCGGGGCGGGCGAGCCTGCGGCTGCTGGCCCCTGCGGGCGGCCGGTCCTGCGGTCCGGGGGTCGGGCTTCGGGCTGCGAGGTCCGGCTGGGCCTGCGGCCCTGGGTCGGGGCGCCTGCGGCTGCTGGCCCCTGCGGGTGGGCCGGGGGCGGGGCGTCCTGTGGCTGCCCGCTTCTGCGGGGTGGCCCGGGGCGGGGGCTGGTCCTTGTGGAGCGGTCGGCTCTGCGGGCGTTGGGGCGGGGGCGTCGGGGGCGGTCCGTGTTCTGTGCGGCTGTCGTTCCCGGTGCCCTGGCTGTTCCCCGTCCCCGGCGGAGCCGTTTCGCATGTCCTGGTCCGGGGTGGGTAGCCGTGCGCGGGGTCCCTCCCCGGGGAGGGGGCGAGCACGTACGGTGAGGGCATGACGAGCGCGAGCGGCGGTGCGGAGATGGTCGACTGGGATCTCGCGGTGGCGACCGCGACGCGGCTCGCCCGGCCGGGGCCGCGGATCGGTCGGGACGAGGCGCGGGCCGCGGTCGCCGAGTTGCGGCGGCACGCCGCGGAGGCGGAGCGGCACGTGCGGGAGTACACCCGGATGGGGTCGACCGCGGTGGCGGGGACGCCGGTGCTGGTGGTGGACCGGCCGGGCTGGGTGCGGGCGAACGTGGCGGGCTTCCGCACCGTGGTGCGGCCGTTGACGGAGAAGCTGGCGGCCCGCCGACAGGGCGGCGGCGGGGGTGCGGCGGCGGCCGGTTCGGCGGGGGCGAAGGCGACGGGGGTGGAGGTCGGCGTGGTGCTGGCCTTCCTGTCGGCGAAGGTGCTGGGCCAGTACGAGACCTTCGCCCCGGCGGAGCTGCCGAGCGCCCCGGACAGCCCGGAGGGCCTGTTCGACCAGCCGCGGCGCGGCCTGGCGGTGCCGCCGGGGCGGCTGCTGCTGGTCGCGCCGAACATCGTCCAGGTGGAGCGCGAACTCGACGTCGCCCCGCACGACTTCCGGCTCTGGGTGTGCCTGCACGAGGAGACCCACCGGACCCAGTTCACCGCGGTGCCGTGGCTGCGCGACCACATCCAGTCCGAGGTGCAGGAGTTCCTGGCGCAGACCGACGTCGACCCGGCGGCCTTCCTGGAGCGGCTGCGCGAGGCGTTCGGCGGCCTGCCGCTCCCGGGCCGGTCCGGTGCCCGCCGCGGGGGCGGGGAGGGCCGGGAGGCCGCGCCCAGCGTGACGGACCTGGTGCAGACGCCCGCGCAGCGGGAGATCCTGGCCCGGTTGACGGCGGTGATGTCGCTGCTGGAGGGCCACGCGGACGTGGTGATGGACGGGGTGGGCCCCGCGGTGGTGCCCTCGGTGGCGGAGATCCGGGAGAAGTTCCAGCGTCGCCGCGACCGGGGCAGCGGCCGGCTCGACCTGGCGCTGCGCCGGCTGCTGGGGATGGACGCCAAGCTGCGGCAGTACCAGGACGGCGCGGTGTTCGTCCGGGGCGTGGTGGACCGGGTCGGGATGGACGGCTTCAACCGGGTGTGGACCTCGCCGAACACGCTGCCGACGAAGGAGGAGGTCCACGACCCGGCGTCCTGGGTGTCCCGGGTGATCGGCTGAGCGCGGTTCCGGGACCGGTACGCGTCCGGTCGCGACCGGTCCGTCAACCCGTCGGGTCGTACACCTGGCGGCAGACGTAACGTTTCTCCATTCACCCGTACGTGGGACGGTGGATCCGCCGTTGGCGCGGGTGGCGTGGGCGGTGGCCGGATTCTGCGACCATCTGTGAGCGCCTGGTGACCGAGAGCTGACAGGCGGCCGACGTACCCCCCTCCGCCAAGGAGTGCCAACCATGGGCCCACACCCCGCTGTCGCGGCGATACGCCTCGCCGTCCGCCGTACCCTCGCCGAGCTCGCCGCGGAGGCGGGCGCCGTCCCCGGCGGGCAGGTCCGCCCGCGCACGCCCGCGCCCGTGCCGGTGCCCGTGCTGGCCGGTACCGCGACGGTGCCCGGCACGCTGATCGGCAACGCCCGCCGGCACCCCTCCGGCCTGCCCCGCACGCCCGCGGCGCCCGGTTCCCCGCTGGTGCTGGTGGCGGTCTCCGGCGGTGCGGACTCGATGGCGCTGGCCACCGCCACCGCCTTCGAGGCCCCCAAGCTCGGCCTGCGGGTCGGCGCGGTGACGGTCGACCACGGCCTGCAGGACGGTTCGGCCGAGCGCGCCGAGCAGGTCGCCGTCCGGCTGCGCGAGCTCGGGCTCGACCCGGTGGAGGCGGTCGCCGTCCGGGTGGGCCGCGGGGGCGGCCCGGAGAACGCCGCCCGGGACGCCCGCTACGCCGCCCTGGACCTGGCCGCCGAGCGCCACGGCGCGCTCGCCGTGCTGCTCGGCCACACCCGCGACGACCAGGCGGAGACGGTGCTGCTGGGCCTGGCCCGCGGCTCCGGCGCCCGCTCGCTGGCCGGGATGCCCGCGCAGAAGGGCCGCTACCGCCGCCCGCTGCTGGAGCTGGACCGGGCCGCCACCCGGCAGGCCTGCACCGCGCAGTCCATCCCGGTCTGGGACGACCCGCACAACGCCGATCCGGCCTACACCCGCTCCCGGGTCCGGCACGAGGTGCTGCCGGTGCTGGAGAAGCACCTGGGCGGCGGCGTGGTCGAGGCGCTGGCCCGCACCGCCCGGCTGTTCCGCGACGACGCCGACGCCCTCGACCAGTGGGCCGCCCTGGCCGAGCGCGACCTGCGCACCCCGGACGGCGCCCTGGACGTCGGCAAGCTCGCCGAACTGCCCCCCGCGGTGCGCCGCCGGGTGCTGCGCAGGGCGGCGCTGCGCGCGGGCTGCCCGGCCGGCGACCTGTTCGCCCGGCACCTGGAGACCGTGGACCTGCTGGTCACCGGCTGGCGCGGCCAGGGCCCGCTGCACCTACCCGGGGGCGTCGAAGCCGTGCGCCGGTGTGGCACGCTGGTGTTTCGGCGGCAGGGCGACTGAGCACGAACCAGTCGTACCGCCGCCGCCGAACCCAGACCCCGAACGTTTGAGGACGTATCCCCGGTGGACCAGAACGACATGGGCGCAGACCTCGCGAAGGTGCTCATCAGCAAGGACGAGATCGACGCCAAGCTGGTGGAGCTGGCCGCGCGGATCGACCAGGACTACGCCGGGAAGGACCTCCTGCTGGTCGGCGTCCTCAAGGGCGCCGTCATGGTGATGGCGGACCTGGCCCGGGCGCTGCACAGCCAGGTCACCATGGACTGGATGGCGGTCTCCTCGTACGGGATGGGCACCAAGTCCTCCGGCGTGGTCCGGATCCTCAAGGACCTGGACACCGACATCGCGGGCAAGGACGTGCTGATCGTCGAGGACATCATCGACTCCGGCCTGACGCTGTCCTGGCTGCTCGGCAACCTGGGTTCGCGCGGCCCGGCCTCGCTGAAGGTGTGCACCCTGCTGCGCAAGCCGGACGCCGCGAAGGTGGAGATCGACGTCGAGTACGTCGGCTTCGACATCCCCAACGAGTTCGTGGTCGGCTACGGCCTGGACTACGCGGAGAAGCTGCGCAACCTGCCGTTCATCGGCACGCTCGCGCCGCACGTGTACGGCGGCTGAGCGCGGCGGCTGAACCGTTCGGGCGACGGGCGGGAACAGGGCGCCGTTCCCGCCCGTTGTGCGGGGGTAGGAAAATAGGCCGCACCGTGGTGCGATCCCGCCGGTAGCGGGGTTCGCTGCGGTACGGTCCCATCAAACGCTCGTCTTACGAGCACATATCGGATGCGCCGAGGCCCCACAGCCGAGCAGCGCCCGTTGAACTGGCAGGAGGGACGGGGCGGTGACGCCCCGCATGGATGGACGTCAAGCGATACTTCCGTGCGCCGATCATGTGGGTCGTGCTGGCCGCCCTCGCCGTGTTCGCGTTGATGGAGCTCGTCTCGGATTCGAGCGGCTACAAGACTGCGGACACCGGGCAGATCGTCAGCGCCATCGACAACAACCAGGTGAAATCGGCGCAGCTCACCACCGGTGACTCGAACCTCATCAAGATCCAGCTGCAGGACGGCCAGAAGCTGAAGGCGGGCTCGAACGGCAAGTCGCCGTCCGGCACGCGCTTCCAGGCCTCCTACACCGGTCCCCAGCAGGCCGCCACCCTGGCCGACAAGCTCCAGGACAAGTACGCCCAGGGCCAGATCGCCGACGGCTACACCGTCAGCCCCGAGAAGCAGTCGACCTTCGTCAGCCTGCTCTTCTCGATGCTGCCGATCGTGATCATCGTCCTGGTCTTCCTGTTCCTGATGAACCAGATGCAGGGCGGCGGCTCCCGGGTCATGCAGTTCGGCAAGTCCAAGGCCAAGCTGCTCACCAAGGACACCCCGAAGACCACCTTCGCGGACGTCGCGGGCGCGGACGAGGCGGTCGAGGAGCTCCACGAGATCAAGGAGTTCCTGCAGGAGCCGGCCAAGTTCCAGGCCGTCGGCGCCAAGATCCCCAAGGGCGTGCTGCTGTACGGCCCGCCCGGCACCGGCAAGACCCTGCTGGCCCGCGCCGTCGCGGGCGAGGCGGGCGTGCCGTTCTACTCGATCTCGGGCTCCGACTTCGTCGAGATGTTCGTCGGCGTCGGCGCCAGCCGCGTCCGCGACCTGTTCGAGCAGGCCAAGGCCAACGCCCCGGCGATCATCTTCGTCGACGAGATCGACGCCGTCGGCCGGCACCGCGGTGCGGGCCTCGGCGGCGGCCACGACGAGCGCGAGCAGACCCTCAACCAGCTGCTGGTCGAGATGGACGGCTTCGACGTCAAGGGCGGCGTCATCCTGATCGCCGCCACCAACCGCCCCGACATCCTGGACCCGGCGCTGCTGCGCCCCGGCCGCTTCGACCGGCAGATCGCCGTCGACCGCCCGGACCTCCAGGGCCGGCTGGACATCCTCAAGGTGCACCAGAAGGGCAAGCCGATCGCGCCGGACGTCGACCTCTCGGCCGTCGCCAAGCGCACCCCCGGCTTCACCGGCGCCGACCTGTCGAACGTGCTGAACGAGGCGGCGCTGCTCACCGCGCGCTCCGAGAAGAAGCTGATCGACAACCAGGTGCTGGACGAGGCGATCGACCGCGTCGTGGCCGGTCCGCAGAAGCGCTCGCGGATCATGTCCGACAAGGAGAAGAAGATCACCGCGTACCACGAGGGCGGCCACGCCCTGGTCGCGGCGGCCTGCAACTACTCCGATCCGGTGCACAAGATCACCATCCTGTCCCGGGGCCGCGCCCTGGGCTACACGATGGTGCTGCCGGACGAGGACAAGTACTCGACCACCCGC
The DNA here is from genome assembly GCF_000717185.1 of Kitasatospora phosalacinea. Lineage (GTDB taxonomy): Bacteria > Actinomycetota > Actinomycetes > Streptomycetales > Streptomycetaceae > Kitasatospora > Kitasatospora phosalacinea_A. The sequence goes on from NZ_JNYE01000003.1 coordinate 46,394, forward strand.
AACGAGATGCTCGACCAGCTCTCGTACATGCTGGGCGGCCGGGCGGCGGAGGAGCTGGTCTTCCACGACCCGACCACCGGCGCCTCGAACGACATCGAGAAGGCCACCGCCACCGCGCGGGCCATGGTCACCCAGTACGGCATGAGCGAGCGCCTGGGCGCGATCAAGTTCGGCTCCTCCGACTCCGAGCCGTTCCTCGGCCGCGAGATGTCCCACCAGCGCGACTACTCGGAAGAGGTCGCCGGGCTGGTGGACGAGGAGGTCAAGAAGCTGATCGAGACGGCGCACAACGACGCCTGGGAGATCCTGGTCGAGAACCGCGACGTGCTCGACAACCTGGTCCTCGAACTGCTGGAGAAGGAGACGCTGAACAAGGAGCAGATCGCCGAGATCTTCACTCCGGTGATCAAGCGCCCCCCGCGTCCGGCGTGGACCGGCTCGGCCCACCGCACCCCGTCCACCCGGCCGCCGGTGCAGTCGCCGAAGGAGCTGGCGCTGACCAACGGCGCCGCGGCCGCCCCGGTCGACCCGGTGGACGTCGTGAAGCTCCCGCCGGTCGACGGCGGCCAGGTCGAGAGCTGAGCAACCGCATATCCGTTCGGAATGGATGCCGCGTTTCCCGGGTTTGTACCCTGGAGGCGCGGCATCCGTGCTGCGCCGACCCTCTTGACCGAGATTTTCCCGACTGACGAGCAGCGAGGCACGCATGATCGATCCGGTGACGCTCGACGGTGAGCACCCCGTCCGCGAGTTCGACCAGAAGCGGGCCGAGAACGCCGTCCGCGAGCTGCTGATCGCCGTCGGGGAGGACCCGGAGCGCGAGGGCCTGCTGGAGACCCCGGCCCGGGTGGCCCGCGCCTACCGGGAGATATTCGCCGGCCTGTGGCAGGAGCCGGAGGACGTGCTGACCACCACCTTCGACCTCGGCCACGACGAGATGGTGCTGGTCAAGGACATCGAGGTGTACTCCACCTGCGAGCACCACCTGGTCCCGTTCCGCGGCGTCGCGCACGTCGGCTACATCCCCTCCACCAGCGGCAAGATCACCGGCCTGTCCAAGCTGGCCCGGCTGGTCGACGTGTACGCCCGCCGCCCGCAGGTGCAGGAGCGGCTGACCAGCCAGGTCGCGGACGCGCTGATGCGGATCCTGGAGCCGCGCGGCGCCATCGTGGTGATCCAGTGCGAGCACATGTGCATGTCGATGCGCGGCATCCGCAAGCCCGGGGCGAAGACCATCACCTCCGCCGTCCGCGGCCAGCTGCGCGACCCGGCCACCCGCAACGAGGCGATGAGCCTGATCATCGGCCACTGACGCTCCGTCAACCGGCCGCAGGGGCACCACCCGTACGGGTGGTGCCCCTGCGGCGTCCTCAGCCGCGCGGTTCGCGGTCCGGCGGCGGGTCGAGGTGGTCGCTGAGCCACTCCAGGGTGGCGGGCAGCTCGCGGCGCCAGGTCTCGAAGGAGTGGCCGCCGTCGGGCAGGAAGACCGAGTCGACCTGCAGCTCCGGGTGGGCCGCCGACACCTGCCGGGCGTCGGCCAGGAACCGCTGGGTGGCCGGGAAGTCGTCCTCGGCCTCGGTGGAGACCAGCAGCAGGTCGGCCCGCGGCGCGGGCAGGTTCTTCAGCCGCCAGTCCAGGTCGGACTGCTGGGCGGCCGCCCGGTCGCCGCGGAACAGGTCGCCGTCCGTCCAGCGGTCGTCGGGCACCGTGTAGTCGGCGTGCATCCCGGCCGCGTTCCGGTACGCGTCCGGGTGCCGCATCGCCAGCCGCAGCGCGCAGGACCCGCCGGTGGAGTAGCCGAACACGCCCCAGGAGTCGGCCGACCGGCTGACCCGGTACGCCGAGCGCAGCGCCGCCGGGACGTCCGCGGCGAACCAGGTCTCCGCCTGCGGCCCGCCCGGGACGTCCACGCACTCGGTGTTGCGCGGCGGGGCGACGGTGGGGCGGGCCATCACGATCACGGTCGGCGCCATCTCCCCGCTGCGCTGCAGCTCCGACGCGGTCCGCGGCAGCCGCAGCCCCTCGACCAGGTGCAGCGACGGGCCCGGGTAGCCGGCCAGGGCCAGCAGCACCGGGAAGCGCTCGCGGGCGTAGCGCGGGTTGAAGTACTCCGGCGGCAGGTAGACGAAGACCTGGTCGGACAGGCCGGAGGCGGTGCCGGTGATCCGCACCGAGTCGACCCGGCCGACCTCCTCCGGGGTGCCCGCGGGCAGCACGTCCCGGACGGTCTCCAGCCCGCCCTCGTCGGTCGGTACCACCAGCCGCCCGGCCTCCGGGGCGGCGCCCGGGGACTTCGCCGCGACCAGCGCCAGCGGGGCGCCGCCGGGGTGCAGCAGGTCGTTCCAGGAGCTGTAGAAGCCGTACGCGTTGTTCACCGACAGCAGCAGCACCGCCAGCGCCGACGCCTGGGTGAGGGTCAGCAGCCCGAGCCGCGCCAGCACCGGCAGCAGGCGCTGCCGGGCCAGCCTGGGCCACAGCCAGAGCGTGCCGAGCAGGGCGGCCGCGGCCACCGCGGCCAGCGCGTACACCAGTGTCCGGCTGGTCAGCTCCATGGCTTCCGGTCCTCCTCGACTTCGGCCACGCCATCGTCATCTGACGGCCCGTCGGCAGCGAGCCGGGGTACGCTGACCGGGCGTCGGAAACCCGTGCGAACGGCTGCGGCCGGGCGGGGGGAACCGGCGCAGTGGAACGCGGCGTCCACCGGGGGGAGACGCGCCGAACCGTCGGACGGGCGGTCACGGGTGCGGGTGCGGCAGCAGTGCCGCGTCCCCCGGAGCGACGAGCGCAACCGTTCGACCGGGGGCCCCGGGAGAGCGGCCCGCACCGCTCCTTGGACCGCACTTGACGTGCGGATTGCCAGAAGAAGGAACTGTCATGAAGGACCGTCACACCCCCGTTCCCGGAGTGCGCGCACAGCGCCCCGGTGCCTCTAGGCTGAGTTCCCATGAGCGCTCCCGTGTCCGCTGAGACCACCACCGACGCGCCCCGTCCCCGGGGTCTGCAGGCGCTCCGCGACCAGGCCGCCGCGGTGCCGCGGCCCTGGCTGCCGGGAGCGGTCGGGTACGCCTGCCTGGCCATCGGCCTGATCGACATCGCCTGCGCGGTCTCCCCCCGGCTGCGGCTCACCCGGGTGCACACCGTGGTCGGCCAGCTGCCCGGCGGCACCACCACGCTGGCCGCCGCGGGCACCCTGATGGTCGGCCTGCTGCTGGTGCTGCTCGCGCACGCGCTGCGCCGCCGCAAGGCGCGCGCCTGGCGGGCCGTGTGCGTGCTGCTGCCGGTCGGCGCGGCGCTGCACCTGATGCGCTGGCACCAGTTCGGGCAGGCCGCGATCTCGCTGGCGCTGCTCGCCGTGATGCTGGTCCACCGGCGGGAGTTCTACGCCAAGGCCGACCCGCGCACCCGCTGGCGCGCCGTGCTCAACTTCGTCGTGCTGGGCTTCGTCTCGGTGCTGCTCGGCCTGGTCGTGGTCTCGGTCCGCTGGAAGGCCGAGCTCGGCGACCCCTCGCTGTTCCAGCGGCTGGAGCACGTCTGCTACGGCCTGTTCGGCTTCGAGGGCCCGATCGACTACACCTCCGACCGGATCGGCGACCTGGTCGGCTACTCGCTCGGCGCGCTCGGCCTGGTCACCGCCCTCACCACCGCGTACCTGGCGCTGCGCCCCGAGAAGCCCGAGCCCGAGCTCACCCCCGAGGACGAGCTGCGGGTGCGCGAGCTGCTCGCCCGGCACGGCCGGCGCGACTCGCTCGGCTACTTCGCGCTGCGCCGCGACAAGAGCGTGCTGTTCTCGCCCACCGGCAAGGCCGCGATCTCCTACCGGGTGGTCTCCGGCGTGATGCTCGCCTCCGGCGACCCGGTCGGCGACGTCGAGGCCTGGCCCGGCGCGATCAAGGTCTTCATGGCGACCGCCCGCGAGCACGCCTGGGCGCCCGCCGTGATGGGCTGCTCCGAGGTCGGCGGCGAGGTGTGGACCAGGGAGGCCGGGCTCGACGCCCTCGAACTCGGCGACGAGGCCATCGTCGACACCGCGACCTTCTCGCTCTCCGGCCGCGCCATGCGCAACGTCCGCCAGATGGTCAAGCGGATCGAGCGCAACGGCTACTCCTGCCAGGTCCGCCGGGTCGGCGACCTCACCCTCGACGAGAAGCGCCGGATCGGCGACGCGGCCGCCCGCTGGCGCGGCACCGACACCGAGCGCGGCTTCTCCATGGCGCTCGGCCGCTTCGGCGACGCGGGCGACGACGAGTGCATCGTGGTCACCGCCCACAAGGCCCCCGCCGAGGGGGAGGCCGGCGACGACCTGAAGGCGGTGCTGCACTTCGTCCCGTGGGGCGAGGACGGCATCTCGCTGGAGCTCATGCGCCGCGACCGGGAGGCCGACCCGGGCCTCAACGAGCTGCTGATCGTCGCCGCCCTCCAGGAGGTCGGGGCGATGGGCGTGCGCCGGGTCTCGCTGAACTTCGCGATGTTCCGCTCGGCCCTGGCCCGCGGCGAGCGGATCGGCGCCGGGCCGGTGCTGCGGGCCTGGCGCGGGCTGCTGGTGTTCCTGTCGCGCTGGTTCCAGATCGAGTCGCTGTACAAGTTCAACGCGAAGTTCCAGCCCAGCTGGGAGCCGCGCTTCCTGGTCTACCAGCACACCCGCGACCTCCCGCGGATCGGCTTCGCCGCGATGCAGGCGGAGGCGTTCATCACCCTGGGCATGCCGCGCTTCGGGCGCAAGCGGCAGCGGCAGGGCTTGATGCAGGAGCCCGCGGTGCAGCTCGACAAGGCCGCGTAGCCGGAGGGCGGGCGCACCCCCGGTGGTGCGCCCCACGGCCGTCACGCCTCCCCCGGGCGGTGGGCCGATAATGGGACGCATGAGCGAGAACGTCCCCGGTCTGCCCGTCCTCGAGCGCTGCGCGGTGATGGGGGTGGTCAACGTCACGCCCGACTCGTTCTCGGACGGGGGGATGTGGCTGGACCCGGCGAAGGCGGTCGCGCACGGGCTCGACCTGGTGGCGCGCGGGGCCGACCTGGTGGACGTGGGCGGGGAGTCGACCCGGCCGGGGGCGGTGCGGGTGACCGAGGCGGAGGAGCTGCGCCGGGTGGTGCCGGTGGTCGCCGAGCTGGCCCGGGCCGGGGTCGTGGTGTCGGTGGACACCATGCGGGCGGCCGTCGCGGCGGCGGCCCTCGCCGCGGGCGCCCGGGTGGTCAACGACGTGTCCGGCGGGCTCGCCGACCCGGCGATGGCCGAGGTGGTCGCCGGGACGGGCGCGCCGTTCGTGGTGATGCACTGGCGCGGCCAGTCCGCCGGCATGGACTCCCTGGCGGTGTACGACGACGTGGTCGCGGACGTGGTGCGGGAGCTGTCCGTCCGGGTGGAGGACCTGCTGGCCGCGGGCGTGAAGGAGGAGCAGCTGATCCTCGACCCCGGCCTGGGCTTCGCGAAGACCGGCGCCCACAACTGGGCGCTGCTGGGTCGGCTGGACGCGCTGACCGCGCTGGGACGGCCGGTGCTGGTGGCGGCTTCACGCAAGCGCTTCCTGGGTACGCTGCTGGCCAACCCGGAAACCGGGGAGCTGCGCCCGGCGCGGCAGCGGGACGACGCCACGGCGGCGGTCTCGGCGCTGTCGGCGAGGGCGGGTGCCTGGGCGGTCCGGGTGCATGACGTGTCCGGCACGGCTGACGCCGTACGAGTCGTCGCGGCCTGGGAGCAGGCGGCGCAGAGGGGGTAGACGTGGCGGAAGCAGTCAGCGGTGGCAACGACCGGGCGGCGGCGCTGGAGCCGGACCAGGAGGCGGTGCTGGCCGTCAACCAGGCGCTGTACGAGGCGCTGGAGAACGGCGACCTGGAGGCCGTCGAGTCGATCTGGCTCGGGGCGGACGAGGCCGACGACAAGAGCGGGGTGTACTGCGTGCACCCGGGCTGGCCGGCGCTGATCGGCCGGGCCCAGGTGACCCGCTCGTACATGCTGATCATGGCGAACACCGAGTACATCCAGTTCTTCCTGACCGACGTCGAGGTGGACGTCCGGGGCGACGCGGCCCTGGTGACCTGCACCGAGAACATCCTGTCCGGCGGCGAGCCGGAGGAGGAGGGCGAGCTGGGGCCGCTGGTCGGCGGCAAGGTGGTGTCGACGAACCTGTTCCGGCGGACGGCGGACGGGTGGAAGCTGTGGTCGCACCACGGCTCGCCGGTGCTCACCAGCGGGGACGACGAGGACGAGGACGAGGACGAGTAGCGCCGCCGGGACGGTGGCGTCAAGGGCCGCGGCGGCCGGTCCGATCGGGTGGGCGGCCGGGGAGGCGGTCCCGGGCGGTCGGTGCTCGAAGGTAGATTCGAGGGGCGGCGGGCGACGGTGCCCGCCCGTCCCCGCCCCGGGCGGGGCCGTCAGCTGGGAGCAGTGATTCTTTTGCTGGACCGCGTCACCCTGCGGGGGCTCCGTGCCCGCGGCCACCACGGCGTCTTCGAGCGCGAGCGCATCGAGGGGCAGACCTTCGTGGTCGACCTGGTGCTGTTCCTCGACACCCGCCCGGCCGCGGCGGGGGACGACCTGACCCGCACCGCGCACTACGGCGTGATCGCGGAGGAGGTCACCGCGGTGATCGCGGGCGACCCGGTCGACCTGATCGAGACGCTGGCCCAGCGGATCGCCGACCAGTGCCTGCGCCACGAGGTGGTCGAGGAGGTCGAGGTCACCGTGCACAAGCCGGACGCCCCGATCACCGTCCCGTTCGACGACGTCACCATCACGATCCGCCGGGGCCGCGCCTGACCGCGCCCGGTGGAGCCCGAGCAGAGGGAACTCCATTGGCCACGACCGACCCGACCGCCACGCCGACCACGTTCGACCTGCAGGGCAGGGTGGACCGCGTGGAGTCCACCCTGCACGACTCCCGCACCGCCGCCGTCGCCCTGGGCAGCAACCTGGGCAACCGCCTGGAGACCCTCCAGGGCGCCGTGGACGCCCTGGAGGACACCCCGGGGGTGCGGGTGACCGCGCTGTCCGCCGTGTACGAGACGGACGCCGTGGGCGGCCCCGAGAACCAGCCGAGCTACTTCAACGCCGTCGCGGTGCTGCGCACCTCGCTCCCGCCGCAGGACCTGCTGGAGCGGGCCAACGCGGTGGAGGACGCGTTCGGCCGGGTCCGCGAGGTCCGCTGGGGGCCGCGCACCCTGGACGTCGACGTGCTCGCCTACGAGGGCGTCACCAGCGACGACCCGCACCTGACGCTGCCCCACCCGCGGGCCCACGAGCGGGCGTTCGTGCTGGCCCCCTGGCAGGACGCCGACCCGGCGGCCGAGGTCCCGGGCCACGGCCCGGTGGCCGAGCTGCTGGCGGGCCTGGGCGGCGCCTCGGCGCAGGGCGTGCGGCTCCGCGCCGACCTGCAGCTGCGGCTGCCGGAGTGAGCCCGGGAACTTCCGGGCGCACGCGGGCGTAGCTCCCTGGGGGCGCGGCCGGGCCGGTACGGTGGCCTGGTCGCGGCGCCCGCCGTCGAACCACTGGAAGGAAGCCCGTCCGCGTGAAGCCGCTCCGTCTCCGCCTGCTGCTCGGCATCACCGCGATCACGGGGCTGCTGTCCTGGGGCGGGGCCCGGCTGTGGGACTCGCTGGGCACGCTGCCCGGGGTGCCCGCCTACGCGCCGTACGTGCTGGCGGCGATCGCCGTGGTGCTGCTGGCCGCGGCGATCTCGCTGCGCTCCCGGCTGAAGGCGGTGCGCGAGCGCCAGCCGGGCGCCAAGGGCGTGGACCCGCTGCACGCGGCCCGGGCGCTGGTGCTGGGGCAGGCCAGCGCGCTGGTCTCCGCGGTGGTGACCGGGATCTACGCGGGCGCCGGGGTGTTCCTGCTCGGCTCGCTGGACGTCGCGGCCCGCCGGTCGCAGGCGCAGACCGCGCTGTTCGCGGTGCTCGCCGGGGCCGCGGTGATCGCGGTGGCGCTGTGGCTGCAGCACGTCTGCAAGCTCCCGGACGACCACGACGACCCCGAGCACCCGCACGGGACGGCCGCCTCCTCCCGCTGACGGTCCGTCACCGGGCGGTGCCCTTCCGTGCCCATCACGGACTGTCAAGGCCCGAATGGGGGGCGAGGCTGACAGCGCCGCGATTCGCACGCTAGTTTCTAGCCATGTCTCGCGGACGCCACCGTCATTCCTCCGTCCTCGGCCGGCTGCTGCCGCCGGTCGCCTCCGGCGTGCTCGTGGTCGCGGCGGTGGCCGCGCTGGTGGCCAGTCCGGACCAGGTCGTGGCCCGCTCGGTCGGGGTCGCTGCGGTGGTCGCCGTGGTCGGCCTGGCCCTGGTGCTGCGCCAGCGCGACCGGGCGGCCCGGACCGCCGCCCAGCTCGCGGTGGTGCGCCGGCTGCGGGCCGAGGAGCGCTACGAGGAGCAGATCGCCGAGGCCGAGTACGCGGCCGAGGTCGCCGAGGAGCGCGCCACCCGGTTCGGGCGGCGGCTGACCGCGGAGAAGTCCCGGCTGGCCAAGGCCGAGACCGAGATCGCCCGGCTGCTGCGCGAGCGCGCCGTGATGGTGGCCGAGCAGGCCATGAAGGAGGCCGAGGCGGCCCGCCGGGCCCTGGAGGCCACCCGCCCCAAGCACCCCGTCACTCCCGCCTCGTTCGTCCGGGCGCAGGCCGCGGTGCGGCACCTGGAGCGGCAGGCGGCGGCCGCCGAGGCGCGCCGCGCGGTGGACGAGCGGGCCCAGGTCGAGCTGCGCCCGAAGATGCCGGACCCGGTGCCGGCCTCCGGTTCGGCCGCGCTGCGCCCGGTCGGCCCGGCGCTGCCCGGGCAGGAGGCCGCCCGCCCGGTGGTGCCCGCGCCGCAGCGTCCGCGGGCCACCGCGTTCAGCTTCTTCGGCCGCCCCGGCGCCGCCCGGGCCGCGCTGCGGGCCGGTGCCCCGGCGCCCGCGGTCGGCGACCTGGCGGACGTGGTGGGCGACGAGGCGCTGGCCGACAGCGAGCGCTACGCGGTGCTGGACGCGGCCCCGGTGGACGCCGTGCCGCCCGCGCACCGGGCGGTGGAGCAGCCGCCCAGCCACCGGCACGCCGAGTCGGACACCGAGCCCGAGGTGGTCGACCTGACCGCGCACGACGAGACCGAGCTGCTGGAGCTGCCCGAGCTGCGGGCCGGCCGCTCCTGACCGGCCGCTGACGCGCAACGGCCCCCCGGGAGGTTCCGGGGGGCCGTTGCGCGTCCTGCTTCGGGGTCAGACGTTGACGCCGAAGTCCTGGGCGATGCCGGCCAGGCCGGAGGCGTAGCCCTGGCCGATGGCGCGGAACTTCCACTCGGCGCCGTTGCGGTAGAGCTCGCCGAAGATCATCGCGGTCTCGGTCGCGGCGTCCTCGGAGAGGTCGTAGCGGGCGATCTCGGCGCCGCCCGCCTGGTTCAGCACCCGGATGTAGGCGTTGCGGACCTGGCCGAAGCTCTGGCCGCGGTTGTTGCCGTCGTAGATCGACACCGGGAAGGTGATCCGCTGCACGTCGGCGGGCAGCGCGGCCAGGTTGACGTTGATCTGCTCGTCGTCGCCCTGGCCCTCGCCGGTGCGGTTGTCGCCGGTGTGCACGACGGTGCTGTCCGGGGTGCTGGTGTTGTTGAAGAAGACGAAGTGCCGGTCCGAGTAGACCTTGCCCTCGCCGTTCAGGACGATCGCGCTGGCGTCGAGGTCGAACTCGGCACCGGTGGTGGTGCGCACGTCCCAGCCGAGGCCGACGGTGACCGCGGTCAGGCCGGGGGCCTCCTTGGTCAGCGAGACGTTGCCACCCTTGGAGAGGCTCACGGGCATGGTCTGTGGTGTCCCTTCGGTCGGTTCTGCCCAGAGAACGCCGGACGGCCGGTGAATGGTTCCACCGCTTCGCGGACGGACGGATTGCGCCGCCCGCGCGGCGCCCGGCGCCGGATTCAGATTCTCGGGTAGCGGCCCTGCAGGGTCCAGACGTTGGGGTTCTCGGCGAGTCCCTCGTGCAGCTCGGTCAGGTCGGCCAGCAGGTCCTGCAGGAAGTCCCGGGCCTCGCGGCGCAGTTCGGCGTGCCGGACGACCAGCGGCTGCTCGTCGGGGAGCCAGGTCGCGGTGACCTCGACCCAGCCGAAGCGGCGGGCGAAGCGCAGCAGCTCGGTGTTCTGGGTGAAGTCGAGGTCCTCGGTGCGGACCCGGGCCTCCCGGCTGCCCCGCGGGCCGTCGTCGAGCCGCTCGGCGATGTCGCACACCGCCCAGGCGAAGTCCAGCACCGGGACCCAGTGCCAGCGGGTCTCCAGGCCCGCGCCCTCGTCCGTCTCCAGGTACACGTCGCCCGCGAACAGGTCGTGCCGCAGCGAACGGACCGACGCGGTGCGGTAGTCGGTCTGCGGGGGGTCGGGGAAGCGGGTGGAGAGGGAGTAGCCGAGCTCGATCACGCCCGCCATTGTGCCGGTTCGGCCGGAACGGTCTTAACCAGGTGACGGGGCCGGGGGCGGGCGGGATGATGGGCGGCATGACTGAGCCCGTGCGCGTACGGGGTTCGGTGGTCGTGCCCGACGCCGAGCTCGTCTGGCGCTTCTCCCGTTCCTCCGGCCCCGGCGGGCAGCACGTGAACACCTCCGACTCGCGGGTCGAGCTCCGGTGGGACCTCGCGGCCTCCGGGGCGCTGCCCGCGGTGTGGAAGGAGCGCGCCCTGGAGCGGCTGGCCTCCCGGCTGGTGGACGGGGTGCTGGTGGTCCGGGCCTCCGAGCACCGCTCGCAGTGGCGCAACCGGGAGGTGGCCGCGGCCCGGCTGGCCGCGCTGCTGGGGGAGGCCACCGCGCCGCCGCCGAAGGCCCGGCGGGCCACCAAGCCGAGCCGCGGCATGGTCGAGCGGCGGTTGGAGGGCAAGCGGCACCGCTCGGGGCTGAAGCAGGGCCGGGGCCGGATCCGTCCGGAGTGACGGGCCGTCAGCCGAGCTGCCGGTAGCCGCCGCGCAGGTACAGCAGCGGGCGCCCGGCGGGGGACGGCACCCGGGCGGACAGCACGCGGCCGAGCACCAGGGTGTGGTCGCCGGCCGCGATCCGCTGCTCGGTGCGGCACTCCACGGTGGCCAGCGCGCCGTCGATCAGCGGGGCGCCGCTGTGCGGGCCGCGGTGCCAGGCGGCGTCGGCGAACAGCAGCCGGTCGCCGAGCCGGCCCTTCATCGCGAACCGGGAGGCCAGCGTGCGGTGCTCCTCGCCGAGCAGCGACACCGCCCAGGTCTCGGCCCGGGCCAGCAGTTCGTCCATCCGCGAGTCCTCGCGGACCGAGACCAGCACCAGCGGCGGCTCCAGCGACACCGACAGGAACGAGGTGGCGGTCATGCCCGCGTCCTCGCCGTCCCCGGGGTCGTGCACGGTCAGCAGCGAGACGCCCGCGGCGAGCTGCCCGAGGGCGGCCCGGAACTCCTCGGGGGTGGCGCCGGCCGCCGCCGCGGGGGCGGGGGCCGCGGGGGCGGCGGGGGACTGCTGGGAGCTGTACACGTACCGCACGGTAGTCGCCGGTCGGGCGCGCCGGTATCGGGCCGTGGTCGTAGTCCGGTCGTAGGTCCGCCCGGTCCCGGGTCGCAAACTCCTTGATCATTATGTGATTTGAGTCACAGTCACCGGCTATTGCTGACCGAGCGTGCCTATCGCAGTGCTCCCTGTGATTCAGTTCTTCTGGCAATCGGACGACAACCTTTCAAGAACCATCCGAAGCAGCCGGGGAGCCCCCGCATGGAAGCCGAGTCGGAGCCCTACGTCCGCCTCGCGACCCTCCGCACCTTGCACCGGGTCGTGGCGGACCTCAACGCTGCCCGGAGCCTGGCGGGGACCCTGCAGGCGGTCGTCGAGGGCGCGGTCCACGGGCTCGGGTTCGACGCCGCCGCGGTCAGCCTGGTCCGCCCCGACGGCGACCTGGTGGTCGCCGCCGTCTGGGAGATCGAGGAGAGCGCCTTCGGCGGCCCCGCCGTCCTGCTCGGCCAGGTCGGATCGCGCGAGTCCTGGGAGCGGATGCTCCAGGTCGCCGACCACTGGGGCACCCTGCGCTTCCTGCCGCACGACCGCGGCTGGGCCATCGCCACCGACGTCCCCACCTGGACCGGCGACGGCCCGATGCCCGTCTACGGCAACGACTGGCACCCCTCCGACGTCCTGCTCGCCCCGATGTACAGCGCCGGGGGCGACCTGCTCGGCATCCTCTCCGTCGACCGCCCGCGCAGCGGCAAGCGCCCCGGCGCCTGGACCCGCGAGGCCCTGGAGATGTTCTCCCTGCAGGCCTCCATCGCCATCGGCAACGCCCGGCTGCGGGCCGAGATGCAGCGCGCCCTGGCCCGGCTGGAGAAGGAGCAGCAGGCCCTGCGGGCCAGCGAGGAGTCCTTCCGGCAGGCCTTCGAGTACGCCCCCAGCGGGATGGCCATCACCGAGCTGCACGGCGAGGCCACCGGCCAGCTCAGCCGCGTCAACGACGCCCTGTGCCGCCTGCTGGGCCGCCCCCGGGCCGCCCTGCGCCAGCAGCGCTTCGTCGACCTGGTCCACCCCGACGACCTCGACCTGCTGCGGCGCACCAGCGCCGAGGGCGGCCGGGCCGAGCTGCGGCTGTCCCGGCGCGACGGCAGCTACCAGTGGGTCTGCCTGCGCAACTCGGTGGTCGCCGACGCCGCCGAGGGCCCCAGCTTCCTGCTCACCCACGTCGAGGACATCGAGGACCGCAAGCGGCACGAGCTGCAGCTCGCCCACCGGGCCAGCCACGACGCGCTCACCGGCCTGCCCAACGGCGCCGAGCTGCGGGCCCGGCTCGCCCGCCGGCTCTGTCCGCTCGCGCCGCCCCCCGGCCAGGCACCCCCGGGAGCGCCCCAGCAGGGCGCCCACGCCGCCCCGGACGGCCGACCGGCCGCCGAGGTGACCGCACCCCCCGCGCACGGCTACGCGGCCCCCGACGGGGCCCTGGAGCGCGACCGGGCCGCCTTCGCCGCCGGGGAGGTGCTGCAGCACACCGGCGTCCCCGCCCACCACGTGCACGCCGTCGTCCCCGCCGAGCAGCCCCCCGGCGACCTCTGGCACGGCCACCGCCGCGGCGCCCCCGGCGGGGAGCGCGGCCTCGCCGTCCTCTACTGCGACCTCGACGGCTTCAAGCTGGTCAACGACCGGCACGGCCACAACACCGGCGACGCCGTCCTGATCGAGATCGCCCGCCGCCTCCAGCAGGTCGTCCGGGAGGGCGACACGGTCGCCCGGATGAGCGGCGACGAGTTCGTCGTCCTCGCCGACAACATCGGCCGCGAGGAGGCCAAGGAGCTGGCCGGGCGGCTGCGCGGCGCGATCCTGCCGCCGATGCGGATCGACAACCGGGCGGTGCGGGTCGGCGTCAGCCTCGGCATCGGCTGGGCCGGCTGCGGCATGAGCATCGACGAGGTGCTGCACTCCGCGGACGAGCGGATGTACGACGAGAAGCGCACCCGCGGCGGCGCCGCCCGGGGCTCGCGCGGCGAGCGCTCGCACCGCCGGGCGGGCTGAGGCCGGACGGTCCACCGCTTGCCCCCCGCTCACCGGGGACAGGTAGGGTGCCCTGGGTACGAGAGCAACCAGTCCAGTGGGAGTCGAACGTGACCACGCCCGGCAACAGCGGCGCAGCGCCCGAGGGCGCGGGCGAGGAAGACCCCTTCGCGTACCTGTACCGCCCGGCGGAGGGCGAGCAGCCCGCCGCCGCCGACCGCCCCCGCAGCGGGTACCAGCGCCCGATGGAGGTCGGCCGCGCCACCTACGGCGAGCGGCCCGCCTACCCGCAGGCCCCGCAGCCCGGGTACGGCCCGGGCCCCGGCGGCGCGCCCGGCTACGGCGGCCCCGGCCAGGAGGCCACCACGGCGCTGCCCCAGCAGCCCCGGTACGCCGAGCGCTCGCGCCCGCGGCCCGGCGAGGACCGGCCCGCGGGCCGCGGCAAGGCCGCGATCATCGGCGCCGTCGCCGTGGTCGCCGCGATCGCGATCGGCGCGGGCGTCGCGCTCTCCACCGGCGACCCGGGCGGCAAGCCGGCGGCCGACCCGACCGGCAAGGCCGTGCCGACCGCGGCCGCGAACGCCGGGAACAGCCCGAGCGCGCCCGCGAGCAGCGCCGCGCCCAGTCCGGGCGCCGCGACCGAGCCGATCACCGACGCGGTCAAGCTGCAGGCGACGGGCGCCGCGACCGACAGCACGGTCAAGGGCGCGATCTCCGCCGACGGCAGCTACCTCGTCCTGCAGGCCGGGTCGACGTTCACCTGGACGGTGAACGCGGACGCCGAGGGCAAGGCCAAGTTCTGGCTGCACTTCAACAACACCGGCACCGACCAGCCCGCGCAGGTCACCGTCAACGGCAAGGACCACACCGGCGGCGTGACCTTCAAGAACTACTCGAAGAACGGGTCGGCCGACCCGGCGTACTCCTGGTTCAGCACCAACATATGGCCGGTGCTGCAGGCCGGGTCGAACACCATCACGCTGACCGTCCCGGCCGGGGCGGGCAACCCGGTGCTGCTGGACCAGGTCGCGCTGACGCCGATGAGCGTCAACGACTACCCGAAGTAGCGGCCGCGGCGCGGGGGAGGGTTCCCCCGCGCCCCCGGTTCAGGCCCGGCCGGAGACCACCCGGGCCAGGTGCTCGACGGTGGCCGCCATCGCGTCCCGGGCCGCGGCCAGGTAGCCGCGCGGGTCGGTGGCGGCGGGGTCGGCGGCCAGCCGGGCGCGGATCGCCGGGGTGCAGGCCAGGTTGAGCGCGGTGCCGATGTTGACCTTCACCATGCCCCCGGCGACCGCCTCGGCGAGCGCGGCGTCCGGGACGCCGGAGCTGCCGTGCAGGACCAGCGGGACGGGGACGGCGGCGGCCAGGGCGCGGATCAGGGCGTGGTCCAGGGCGGCGGTGCGGGTGGTCATCGCGTGCGCGGAGCCGACCGCGACGGCCAGCGCGTCCACGCCGGTGTCGGCGACGTAGCGGGCGGCCTCGGCCGGGTCGGTGCGGGCGCCGGGGGCGTGCGCGCGCAGCGGCGGCTCGCCGTTCTTGCCGCCGACCCGGCCGAGTTCGGCCTCCAGGTGCAGGCCGTGCCGGTGGGCCCAGGCGGTGGCCTCCGCGGTGGCCTTGACGTTCTCGTCGTGCGGGAGCGCGGAGGCGTCGAACATCGCGGAGGAGAACCCGGCGGCCGGGGCGGCGCGCAGCAGGTCCGGGTCCTCGACGTGGTCGAGGTGCAGCGAGACGGGGACGCGGGCGGCGGCGGCGACCTCGGCGCAGGCGCGGGCGATCGGCAGCAGCCGTCCGCCGCGGTAGGCGATCGCGTTCTGGCTGAGCTGCAGCACGACGGGCGTCCCGGCGGCCTCGGCGCCGGTGGCGACGGCCTCGGCGTGCTCCAGGGTGATCACGTTGAAGGCGGGCAGGCCGCGCCGGTCGTGGACGGCGGCGGCGAGCAGCTCGGAGGTGCGGGCGAGCGGCAAGGGGTGCTCCCGGTGGGGTGAGTAGCGGGGCGCAGGTTTCCGCTGCTCACCCGACCGCGAAGCGTGCCGGGAGGCCGGGCCGCCCGTGCCGGGCGGCGCCCGGTCAGGCCGGGTTGCCGGCCCGGGCGAAGCGGTCCGCGCCGACGATCCACTCGCCGCGGCGCATCACCGCGGCGAGTTCGTAGCTGTCGGAGTCGAGGACGACCAGGTCGGCGTTCTTTCCGGCCTCCAGGGTGCCGATGGTGTCGCCCAGGCCCATCAGGCGGGCGGGGACGGTGGACAGCGAGGTGACGGCCTGGTTCAGGGACAGGCCGAGGACGGTGACGGCGCGGCGGAAGGCGACGTCCAGGGTGAGGGTGGAGCCGGCGATGGAGCCGCCCTCGACCAGGCGGGCCACGCCGTCCTCGACCCGGACCTGCAGCGGGCCGAGCGGGTACAGGCCGTCGCCCATGCCGGCCGCGCCCATCGCGTCGGTGATCAGCGCGACGCGCTCGGCGCCGGCCGTGCCGTAGGCCAGCTCGACGACCGAGGGGTGCAGGTGGACGCCGTCGTTGACCAGCTCGACGGTGACCCGCTCGTCCTCCAGCAGGGCGACGATCGGGCCGGGGGCGCGGTGCTGGATGCCCGGCATCGCGTTGAACAGGTGGGTGGCCACGGTGGCGCCGGCGTCGATCGCCCGCAGGGTGACCTCGTAGTCGGAGTCGGTGTGGCCGACGGCGGCGATGATGCCGAGCTCGGACAGCATCCGCACCGACTCCAGGCCGCCGGGCAGCTCCGGGGCCAGGGTGAACATCTTCGTGTGGCCGCGGCCCGCGTCGGCGAGCTTGCGCACCAGCGCCGGGTCCGGGTCGCGCAGCAGGTCGGGGCGGTGGGCGCCGCACCGGTTGTGCGAGATGAACGGGCCCTCGAAGTGGATGCCGGCCAGGACCCCGTCCTCGACGAGCTCGGAGAGCACCGCCGCCTGGCGGCAGACCTCGTCGATCTCGCCGGTGACGGTGGAGGCCATCGTCGTGGTGGTGCCGTGCTCCAGGTGCGTGCGGGCGGCGGTGAGCGCCTCCTCGGCGATGCCGGAGGCGTACGAGGCGCCGCCGCCGCCGTGCACGTGCAGGTCGACGAAGCCGGGGACGACGGTGTACCCGGTCAGGTCGAGGTCGCTCGGCTCGGCCTCGCCGCCGAGGCCCGCGACGCGGGTGCCCGCGACGGAGATCCGGCCCGCGTCGATCACCCCGCCGGGCAGGACCAGTCGGGCTCCGGCCAGTGCAGTACGGTCCGCGGTCACGCGGTCACCTCCATGGAGAGCAGATCCCAGGCGAGCAAGCCGGCGCCCAGGGACGCGGCGGTGTCTTTGAGCATGGCCGGAACGACCTTCGGGGGCATCTGGAAGGTCAGGCGCTCGGTCACCGCGGCGCGCAGCGGCGCGAAGAGCGTGTCACCGGCCTCGGCCAGCCCGCCGCCGACGATCACCGTGGACGGGTCGAGCAGGCTCTGCGCCAGCACGATGCCGTCGGCGAGCGCGTCCACCGCTTCCTGCCAGACCGCGAGGGCCCGCGGGTCGCCGGCGTCGACGGCGGCCGCGCAGGCGGCGGCGTCGGCCTCCGGGTCGCCGCTGGCGCCGGCCCAGGCCCGGGAGACCGCGGAGGCCGAGGCCAGGGTCTCCAGGCAGCCGCGGGCGCCGCAGCCGCACTGCGGGCCGCCGGGGCGGACCACCACGTGGCCGATCTCGCCGCCGTAGCCGTGGGCGCCCGCCTCGATGGAGCCGTCGATGCCGATGGCGCCCGCGATGCCGGTGCCCAGCGCGATGAACAGGAAGCGCCCGACCCCCTGCCCGGCGCCGACCCGGCCCTCGGCGAGGCCGCCGGAGCGGACGTCGTGGCCGAGGGCGACCGGGATGCCGCCGAGGCGCTCGCCGAGCAGCTTGCGCATCGGCAGGTCCCGCCAGCCGAGGTTGGCGGAGAAGACCGCGATCCCGTTCCTCTCGTCGATCGTCCCCGGCACGGCGACGCCCGCCGCGAGGGGGGCGGCACCGAACCGGGTGCGGCCCTCCTGCGCCAGGTCGGCGGCGAAGTCGAGGATGGTGGCGACGACGGCGTCGGGGCCGTGCTCCCGCCCGGTCGGTCGGCGTGCTTCGAACAGCACGGAGCCGTCCTGGGCGACCAGCGCGGCCTTCATGCCGGTGCCGCCTACATCGAGTGCGATGACGTGCTTCACGGGGGACAGTTTCCCTTGGCCGGGTCTAAGAGGTCTAGTCCAGTTGCTCGATTGGTCTGGTCCTGAGAGGTGAGGTTTATCGCTCTTTGCCGCCTCCTGGGCGGTTTGGGTGGCGAAGCCGTTACCGGCCGTGCCGCAGGACGGGAGGTCAGCCGAGGACGATCGAGCGGGTCAGGTTGCGCGGCGCGTCCGGGTCCAGGCCGCGGTGCGCGGCCAGTGCGACGGCCAGCCGGTGCACCCGCACCAGGTCGGCCAGCGGGTCCAGGCCGCCCGGACCGGAGTCGGCCACCAGGCGGCCGCCGACCGCGGCGACCTCGTCGGCCAGGCCCGCGGGCAGCTCGCCGAGCATCCAGGCGGCCCGGCCCGGGGCGGTGATCGAGACCGGGCCGTGCCGGTACTCCATCGCCGGGTAGGCCTCCGTCCAGGCCAGCGCCGCCTCGCGCATCTTCAGGCCGGCCTCCTGGGCCAGGCCGTTGGTCCAGCCCGCGCCCAGGAAGGAGATCTGCTCCAGCGCCACCAGCTCGTCCGGCACCTGCCAGGCGACCGCCAGCTCGGCGTCCGCGGCCGCCTCGGCGACGGTGCGCACCCCGGCCGGGAGGGCCTCCTCCTGCTCCAGGTGGGCGCGGAGCAGGGCGAGCACGGTGGTGGCGAAGCGGGTCTGCACCACCGAGCGCTCGTCGGCGAAGCCCAGGTCGACCAGGTGGCCCGCGGCCGCGGCCACCGGCTGGTCGGTGCAGGCGGTGACCGCGGTGGTCGGCAGGTCGGTGCCGTCCAGCAGCCGCAGCACCTCGGTGGTGGTGCCGGAGCGGGTGATCGCCAGCACCCGGTCGTAGCGGCGCGCGCGGGGGAACTCGGAGGCGGCGAAGGCGTCGGTCTCGCCGTGGCCGCCCGACTCGCGCAGCGCGGCGTACGCCTGGGCCACGAACCAGGAGGTGCCGCAGCCGACCACGGCCACCCGCTCGCCGCGCCGCGGCAGGCCGGCCGGGCCGGTCGCGGCCAGGGCGGCGGCGGTGCGCCAGTCCTCGGGCTGGGTGGCGATCTCCTGGGCGGTGCGGGAGGGGTGCGGCATGGGTGAGGGCTCCTTCGGCTTCCCCGGGGACTGCGCACGGACGAGGGAGTTCCATGCGCAAAGCTGATTGATTTATAGCCGTTTCGCGCACGAGTGCGCAATGAGGGGGGTGGGGTCCGGGTGTGCGAAGCTGTCCCGACCGGGCGCGGGGCCGCCCGGGGCGAGCGCGGGAGGAGCGGGGACGGTGTCCAGGTACGAGCGGTGGAACGCGCTGCTGGAGCTGCTGGCCGAGCACGGCAAGCTGGAGGTCGACGAGGCCGCCGCCGCGCTGGACGTCTCGGCCGCGACCATCCGCCGCGACCTCGACCAGCTGGCCCGCCAGCAGATGCTCACCCGCACCCGCGGCGGCGCGGTCGCGCACAGCGTCTCCTACGACCTGCCGCTGCGGTACAAGACCGCCCGCAACGCCGACGCCAAGCAGCGGATCGGCGCCCTGGTGGCGGGCCTGGTCGAACCCGGCGAGGTGGTCGGCCTCAACGGCGGCACCACCACCACCGAGGTCGCCCGCGCGCTGGCCGTCCGCCCCGACCTGGCCGAGCACCCCGAGGGCGGCCGGCGCCTCACCGTGGTCACCAACGCGCTCAACATCGCCAACGAGCTGACGGTCCGTCCGCAGGTGAAGATCGTGGTCACCGGCGGCGTCGCCCGCCCCCAGTCGTACGAGCTGATCGGCCCGCTGGCCGCCCAGGTGCTCGGCGAACTCGCCCTGGACACCGCGGTGCTGGGCGTCGACGGGTTCGACGCCGGGCACGGCGCGACCGCCCACCACGAGGGCGAGGCGGCGGTCAACCGGCTGCTCGCCGAGCGGGCCCGGCGGGTGGTGGTGGCCGCCGACTCCTCCAAGCTGGGCCGCCGGGCCTTCGCCCGGATCTGCGGCCTGGAGGCGGTCGACACCCTGGTCACCGACGACCAGGTGCCGGACGCGGTGGCGGCCGCCTTCGCCGAGGCGGGCGTGACCGTCCTGACGGCCTGACGGTTCGAACGCTCCGGCGGGGCGACCGCCCTGACGGACCGGATGTCCGGATACCGGACGGTTGTGCAGTCCACGTTGCGCGGGGTGCAACACGATCTGACACTTCGATAACTTCCGCCCCCACAGGTCTGGACCACTGCGCACGGCAACTGCCAGGGTCGCCGCTGTCACCCTCCCGAAGGCGGTTCCCCTTGAAGCGATCAGCGCTGATCCCTCTCCCCCTCGCCGGATGCCTGCTCCTGGCCGGCTGCGGCGTCCTGCCCGGCGGAGGAGAGGTGACGCTCGACCTGGTCGCGGCCGACTACGGGACCGACGCCTCCAACAGCAGCAGCATCTACTGGAACAAGGTCGCCAGGGCCTTCGAGGCCGCCAACTCCGGCATCAAGGTGCACGTCGACGTGGTCGCCTGGGCCGACATCGACAAGCACGTCGCCGAACTGATCGCCAAGGGCGACACCCCCGACATCGTGCAGACCGGCGGCTTCGCCGACCAGGTCGCCGCCGACCGCCTCTACCCCGTCGGCGACGTGCTCTCCATGGAGGCCCAGGCCAACCTGCTCGGCTCCTTCAGCAAGGCCGGCCAGGTCCTCGGCAGCCAGTACGGCATCCCGTTCATCTCCTCCAGCCGGGTGTTCGTCTACAACAAGACGATCTTCGAGAAGGCCGGCATCGCCGAGCCGCCCGCCACCTGGGAGGAACTGCGCAAGGACGCCGACCTGATCCGCACCAAGCTCCCGAAGGTCACCCCGTACGCGCTGCCGCTCGGGCCGGAGGAGGCGCAGGCCGAGTCGATGATCTGGACGATGAGCGGCGGCGGCGCGATCTCCGACAGCGTCGGCAACTACACCATCGACAGCCAGGCCAACCGCGACACCTTCAAGTGGCTGCGCACCAACCTGGTCGACAAGGGCCTCACCTACGACGACCCCGGCAAGGTCAACCGGCAGGACGCCTTCACCGCCTTCACCAAGGGCGAGGTCGGCATGCTCAACGGCCACCCCGCCCTGATCAAGGCCGCGGCCGCGGCCGGCGTCCAGTACGGCACCGCCCCGATCCCGCGCCGGAGCAAGGACGTCAAGGACGTCACCTTCGGCGTGGCCGACTGGCTGATGGCCTTCAAGGCCAACGGGCACCGCGCCGAGATCAAGAAGTTCCTGAACTTCACCCTCAACAAGCAGAACACCCTCGACTTCGACGAGGAGTACAACATGCTCCCCGTCACCCAGGACACCCTCGAGGACATGTCGCAGAACCCCGCCCACCAGGACCTCACCCAGTTCCTGCAGAACCTGCCCACCGCCAGCTTCTACCCCTACGGCGACCCGTCCTGGGACAAGGTCAGCAGCATGATCAAGCAGAAGATCGGCGGCGCGGTGCGGTCCGGCGGCGACCAGGTGCTCGGCGAGCTGCAGTCGGCCGCCGGGGCCGAGGCGTCCCGCGCCCACCAGGGCTGACGCGGCGGGCCGACGGGGCGGGCGGCTAGCCTGGGGGCATGGCCGAACTGACCGAACGCGACCGGGCGGTGCTCGAACTGGAAGCGCGCGGGTGGCGGACCGCCGGGGCCAAGGAGCAGGCGATCCGGCAGGAGCTGGGCATCTCCGCCACCCGCTACTACCAGGTGCTCAACGCCCTGCTCGACCGCGCCGAGGCGCTTGCCCACGACCCCGTCCTGGTCAACCGGCTGCGCCGGGTCCGGCAGGCCCGGCGCGACGCCCGGCAGTGAGCCGCGCCGATCGCCGACAGCTGATCGCCGCCCGCCGCCGCCCGGCGGCCGGTAGCGTCGGGGTCATGGGAATCGCTGAACAGATCACGACCCAGGCGGGGCGGACCGGACTGGCGGGGCTGCTCGCCGACCCGAAGTCCGCCGTCGTGGGGCTCGACTTCGACGGCACGCTCGCCCCGATCGTCCCCGACCCGGACCGGGCCCGCGCCCACCCAGGGGTTCTCCCCGCGCTCACCGCGCTGGCCCCGCTGGTCGGCGCGGTCGTCGTGGTCACCGGACGGCCCGCCGCGACCGCCGCCGCGTACGGCGGTTTCGCCGCCGCCCCCGGCCTCGGACACCTCACCGTCCTCGGCCACTACGGCGCCGAGCGCTGGGACGCGAGCAGCAACGCCGTCACCGCCGCCCCGCCGCCGCCGGGGGTGGCCGCCGTACGGGAGGAACTCCCGGTGCTGCTGCGGGAGTTGGGCGTGCCGGAGGGGACGTTCGTGGAGGACAAGGAGCGCGCGCTGGCCGTCCACACCCGGCGGGCCCCCGAGCCGGACGCCCTGCTGGAGCGACTGCGCGGCCCGCTCGGCGAGTTGGCGCACCGGAACGGGCTGGTCGTGGAACCCGGCCGGATGGTCGTCGAGCTGCGCCCGCCGGGGGTCGACAAGGGCGTCGCCCTCCGCGGGTTCCTGGCGGAACGGGACGCGGGGCCGGTGCTCTTCGCCGGGGACGACCTCGGCGACCTCGCCGCCTACGCGGAGGTCGCCGCCCGCCGCGAGAGCGGCCACCCCGGCCTCCTGGTGTGCAGCGGACCGGTCACCGGCGAGCCCCCGGTCGCGGAGCTGGCCGAACGCGCGGACCTGGTCGTGGCCGGGCCGGCGGGGGTGGTCGACCTGCTGAACGGGCTGACGGAGCTGCTGAGCTAGGGCGGAGCCAGGGGAACGCGGGGGAGGAGCACGTCAGCGAGGTCGCGGGGCAGGGCAACTGACTGCCTGCTCCGCGACCCGGCTGTGCGTGCGCGGTCGGCCGCCGAGTGATTCGGGTTCACACCTCTGGAGTGAGCCCCCGTGTCGACCGCCATCACGCCCCTGACCAGCGGAAAGAATTCGTCCTACTCCTCTACTGGTATGGAGAACTTCAGCAACGGGGGACCTCTGGTTTCCCCAACCAGTGTGGCCAGTGACAGCGGCAGGCCATCGTTCCCCTCTTCCAACAGTGTGGGGACTTTCAGCAACAGCAGCCTTCCCGGTACCGAGCGCACCGTGTTCGCCCGGCCCCTCCGTGGGGTCCGGGCGATCCGTCTTTCGGTGATGAGGGACGAGACGACCAGCCCGGAGCGGCAGCGCGAGTCGTGCAACCTCGCCGCCGCGCTACAGAACATCGATTTCGGTGAGGGGGAGAACCTGCGTGAGGCCGTCGACCTCGCGGTGTCGGCGAGCAAGACCGCCCCCTGGCAGCGCCCGGAGTTGGGGGCGTGGCTGGCCCGTCCCGACGAGTGGGACGTGATCGTGTGGTGGCGCTTCGACCGTGCGGTACGCGGGCAGGGCGACATGCACGAACTCGCCAAGTGGGCGAGCGAGCACCGGAAGGTCATCGTCTTCGCCGAGGGCATCGGCGGCGGGGCGCAGGTCTACGACTTCCGCAACCCGATGGACCCCATCACGACCATGATGCTCAACCAGTTCGCGTTCGCGGCCGAGATGGAGTCGTGGGCGACGAAGGAGCGTGTGACGGGTGCGCACGCCGCCATGCGGACGATGAACTACCGGCACGCCAACGGTGCCCCCGCCTACGGCTACAAGATCGTGCCCATGCCCGCCGAACTCGGCGGCGTCGGTAAGACCCTGGTGCAGGACGAGAGCGCCGTGAGGGTGCTGCTGCGGATCATGCGGGACCTGTTGGACGGCGTTGCGGTGTACAAGATCTGTGCCGCGCTGACCGCCGAGGGGGTGCTGACGCCCCGCGACCACTGGTCCCACCTCAACGGCAAGCCGACCGGCGGCAAGGTCGGTGCCGGGCGCAAGGGCTCGAAGGTGGTCAAGGTGTTCCGCTGGACCCGGCAGCTCATTCGGCGCATCCTCACCACGCCCGCGCTGCTCGGCTGGAAGATGCACCGCGGCAACCCGGTCCGCAACGCGCAGGGCGAGCCGGTCATGGCCACCACCGAGCCGATCCTCACCCGCGAAGAGTTCGACGTGATCGGCGCCCTGTTCGAGGACAAGAAGCTCGGCGAGCAGAAGGAAGCCCCCGCCGACGCATCCCGGCTGCTCCACATCGCCCTGTGCGGGGCGTGCGAGGGCCCTATGTACAAGCAGGGCCGGGCCACCTCCCGCACCCAGCAGGACACCTACCGGTGCAGCAGCAGCGCCAACCACACCCCGTGCGCCGCCCCGACCACGATCCGGGCGGACTGGTTGGAGGAGTGGGCCGAAGCCCGGTTCCTGGACCTCGCCGGACGGATACCCGTGCTGAAGACGCTGATCACCCCCGGCTACGACCCGCAGCGGGAGATAGACGAGGTGGCGGCCGAGTACGACGCCCACCAGGAGCTGAAGGGACAGCAGCGCTCCCGTACCGCCCTCAAGTCGTGGGAGCAGCGTCTCGCTGCTCTTGACTCCCGCCTCGCCGAACTGGAGGCGACCCCGGCACGCCCGGAGAAGCGGGAGCGGTTCGCCACCGGGCAGACCCTCGCCGACGTGTGGACCACAGCGGATGACGAGACGCGCCGCGGGCTGCTGCTGGAGGCAGGGTTCCGGGTGTTCGTCGGCAAGGCCCGTCCGGGCGGCTGGAGGCGCCTTGACGAGTCCCGGCTGCGCCTGTCGGTGGTCGGCGATCTGGATCCGGCCATCGAGTCGTGGGCGGGGCTGCGCGACGAACTCGGCACGGGACCGGACGGCGCCCCCGCGGCGGGCAGCAAGATGCGGATCCACACGCCCGTGGACCTGGCCGCGTAGGCCGTCAGCGCCCGGGGTGGTGACGGGGTGACGCAGATGACGCAGAATCCAGGTTCTCTTTACACGCGAGTGTCTATAAGAAACTGGTTTTTGCCTCACCAGCGTCACCCCGTCACCACCGCTGGCCATCGTCCCCCTCTCTTACTTCCGGGAGGGGAGCGGGCGACCAGGACGGCAGCGCCCGGCGAGCGCTGGAACTCGTCCCCCTCCTCTACTTCCGGGAGAGGAGGGCACCGGACGCCCCGGGTGTTGCCGGTCGGTACTCGCAGGAATTCGTCCTTGTCCTCTACCAGTGAGAGGCAGAAGCGACCAGGGCAGCCGAGCACCGAAGGAGAGAACGCCCCACTCCCCACAACAGTGAGGGCAGCACGCACCAGGGGACGTCTGGTTTCCCATGCAAGTGAGGGCACAGAACAGCACCACCTCGCCCCTTCCCGGCTCCGGGCAGGGGCTTTTTCATGCCGCCGACACGGCAGCGAACCGGAGGAAGCACCGTGAGCATCCCGAACAGTTCCCGCTACACCGAGGAAGACCGCGAGACCCGCAGGCTCCGCTCCCGCGCTGACGCCTTCCGCTACAGCGCCCCCATGGAGCGGCTCGCCGAACTCAAGCGCGACCGCCGAACTGGACGGCGCAGTGAAGGCCGACAAGCACCGTCCCGAGGCAGAACAACGCTCCGAGGCGCCGAGGGCGGGACGGACGTCCGTACGCCTCGCAGAGCCCGTTTCAGGACCCGTCGGCGACGACCAGGCCGACACCCTCGCCCCGCCCCGTCAGCTTCCCGAGGCAGCCCTAGCGGCGTAGCGGACCGCCCTACAGCGTTCGGGGTGACGGGGTGACGCTGGAGACGGAAAATCTGTGTTCTCTTTACACGCGAGTGTCTATAAGAACCTGGTTTTTGCCTCACCAGCGTCACCCCGTCACCCCGGAGGGAATGTCTGGCCTCTCCTTAACAGTGAGGGGGAAGTTCGACACCGCCTCGGCCGAGGCCCTGCGACCAACTCGGGAGCACCTGCGGCAGGTCGAGGACCAGCACCGCGCGGCATGGGCGGACGTGCTCGATGCTGCCGTCAGCGTCGGGTGAGCCACAGGGCGGCAACGCTGCTGCCCAACGTCGCCGTGCTGAGGGCCCATGCTCGGATGCGGGAAGCGCGCGGCATGCGTCGGATGGTCAAGTGCAGCCCGCCCCAACGGAGTTCGAATTGCGGACGGCCGTTCAGTTGCTCGCTCATGCGTACTAGGTAAGCGAGTCGAGCTCTCGGCCGCGAGCCTCCGCAGGTAAGTCATATGGAAGGGTGGCCAACCAGAATGCCGCGAAAGCCCCGTCCCCCGTGCTCTGTCCCCGGGTGCCCCGAGCTGACCACGGGCGGACGCTGCCCGAAGCACCAGCGCGAGGCAGAGCAGCAACGAGGGGCAGCAGCAGAGCGCGGGTACGACGCCCGGCGCTGGGCCCGGATTCGCCGTGCCTACCTGTACGCCCACCCCTGGTGTCTCCTGTGCGCGAAGCAGGCGACCACCGTCGACCACCACCCGGAGTCGCGCCGCTCGCTGGTCGCCCGAGGTGTCGCCGATCCGGACGCTTGGCACCGGCTCCGCCCGCTGTGTACGCAGTGTCACAGCCGCGAGACGGCACAGCACCAGCCCGGAGGCTGGGCGAGCGAGCGCGTCAAGCCCCTCCGAGGCCCTGACCTGCGGTGATGCCCAGGGGGGTGACTCCCCTCCCCGGGCCAAAAGACCGGCAGGGAGGGAAAAAACTCTGATGGCTAATACAACCATTCTTGCGGAAATCCCAAGGAATCTTTCGTCCCTGCTGGGCCGAGTGGCCTTGCTTGAAATACCCACTGATTAGGAGAAACCATATGGCGCTCACCCTTGCCGAGTCCGCGAAGCTCTCGACCGAAGACCTTCAGAGGGGTGTGGTCGAAACCTTTGTCCAGGAGTCGCCGATCCTTGACCGGCTCCCGCTGATCCACTTCGAGGGCACTGCGTTCCGCTACAACGAGGAGTCCGCCCTTCCCGGGGTGTCCTTCCGCGCGGTCAACGAGGGGTATCCGGAGAGCGTGGGCGCAGTCAGCCCGCGTATCGAGACCCTGGCGATCCTCGGTGGTGACTCCGACGTGGACAAGTTCATCGTCAAGACCCGCGGCAACATCAACGACCAGCGCGCGATCCAGGAGACGCTGAAGGTCAAGGCCGCGTCCGTCCACTTCTCGGACCAGTTCTTCAACGGCGACACGCAGGTGAACCCGCTCGGGTTCGATGGCCTGCGTAAGCGCCTGATCGGGCGCCAGGTCCTCGACGCCAAGGGAGCCGGGCCGGTCGCAGGCGGCTACGACTTCTTCGACGCCCTGGACGCGCTGACCGCTCAGGTACGCGGGATCACCAGCCAGAACGGCGCGCTGTACATGAACGCCGCGATCATCGCGAAGATCCGCTCAGGGTTCCGCCGACTGGGCGGCTCCGAGCTGCTGACCGCCGAGATCCACGGCAAGGAGGTCACCATGTGGAACGGCATCCCCATGCTCGACCCCGGCCAGAAGCTCGACGGTACCGACGTCCTCCCCCTGACCGTCGGGAGCGGCGGCACGGAAACCGGTGACATCTACGCCGTGCGCTTCGGAAGCTCCGACGCCGATGCGGGCGTGACCGGCCTGACCAACGGCGGCATCCAGGTGACTGACCTAGGCGAGGCCCACGACAAGCCCGTGTACCGCACCCGCATCGAGTTCTACTGCGGCATCGCGCTGTTCGGCGGCAAGGCCGCTGCCCGTCTGATGAACGTACTCAACGGCTGACCCGCACCACGCTGACAAGCCCCGCCCCGTCCTCCCCTCGCTGGGTGGCCAGGGCGGGGCTTTCTGGCGTTTCTCGCGCACCTCGCGGACCAGGGCCAGACGAGACGGCTGCTCGTTACCAGGGGCCTGTATCCCGGATACTGTCCTCCTGAAGGGCAGGCGTCACCGATTGGCGGGAGGGGCGGCAATGTTGGACGAACGGGAGGCGATCGGGAAGCGCGTTCGTCGACAGCGGCTCCGCCTCGGGATGACCCAGGCAGACCTTGCGGCGAAGCTCCGGCGTTCGCAAGGGTGGGTGTCGAAGGTTGAGCAAGGGCGCATCGAACTCGACCGGGCCAAGCTCATCAACGAAGTTGCAGCAGCCCTGCACTGCCATCCGAACGATCTGATCGAGCGTCCGTTCATCGCTGGCAAGGCGTCAGAGAACCAGTGGCAGGTAGCCGCTGCTTCCATTCTGCGCGAGCTGCGTCGGTACGACCTGACGCCCACCTTCGACGGGCAGCCCCGTACTTCCCGGCAGTTGTGGCAAGAGACGGAGCGACTCCACCGTTTGCGGGACGCTGCCGCGAACGTCTCCATTCTGCGCGTACTGCCAGACCTGCTGCGCGAGGCGCAGGCCCTGGCAGAGGTCGCTACCGGGCATGAACGCGAAGAAGCGTTTGGCGTCTACGCGGTGTGCTGCAAGTTCGCTCACACGGCCGCACATGCGCTTGGG
Organism: Kitasatospora phosalacinea; assembly: GCF_000717185.1. Lineage (GTDB taxonomy): Bacteria > Actinomycetota > Actinomycetes > Streptomycetales > Streptomycetaceae > Kitasatospora > Kitasatospora phosalacinea_A. Next base: position 74,202 of record NZ_JNYE01000003.1, read on the forward strand.
CACCCCGAGTTGGTGGCCATGTCATGCGAGCGGGCCAGTTGGGCAGCCGAGCGGTCAGGAGACGTCGTCCTGCCTGCTGTGGCAAGTTGGATGCGGGTCTGGGACATGTGGGCAACTGCTGACTGGCACGACGCAATTACCTTGTCAGACAAGGCACTTCAGGCGATCGAAGGGGAGTACGCCGCAGGGGAGCCGCTCGCAGTTCGAGCCTGGGGAACCCTCCAACTTCGTGCCGCTGTTTCGGCTGCACGGGCCGGGCTGCCCCAGGAGACCGAGGACCGCATTCGGATGGCGCGCACCGCCGCTGAGCGCATGGTCGTGAGTGAAGCCCCGGTCTTCGACAGGCACTCCCTGACCTTCTCGCCCGGAAACGTGCAGATCCACTCCATTTCTGTGCAGTTGGAGATGGGGGATCACGCCAAGGCCCTGCTGCTTCATGAGCGAGCCGACCATGAGCAGGTCGCCATACTGCCCGGCTCGCGGCGCGGCTACCACCACATGGACATCGCCCGCGCCTGGCTCTGGGACGGCAACAGGGACAGGGCCCTCGCGGAGTTGGAGAAGGCCGAGAAGATCGCGCCTCAGCTTGTACGGAATCACCCGGTTGCCCGCGCCACCCTTCGCAAGATCGTTTATGCGGAACGGACCGTCACCCGTGAACGGCTGCGTCGCATGTCCGACCGCTTCCACCTGGACGGATAGCGGTATTCCGCCGATTCATATTCGACCGTAGTCGCACGCATACTCTCGGTCGCATGGACGGACGACGGATCAGAGACCAGGAGGCGGCAGACCCCCCGCCGCCCTGGAGGCCCGGCCTTGGGGATCTTGCCTATGACACTGCCGTTCGAATGGTGGGTGTTGTGGTGGAGGTCCCCGGGGATGGTGTTTACGCCTACCACCTGAGTCCGCCCGCCGGTGGGAGCGAGTGGACGGCGGAACGCGGCGGCTCCACCCTTCGGCCCGTGAACACCAAAGCGGATGACGGTGCCTGATGACGCATCTGGAATCCTCTCGGGTGCCCCGGCGTGGTGACGTGCTGCACTGTTCGGAGGGGGCGGCGTGACCCGGGTGACGCTGGTGACGGGCACGCTGGTGCTCGGGGTGTGCGCTGTGCCGTCGGGTGTGGTGCTCGGGCTCGCACTGGCGGCGCCGAACGACGGCCGCCGTTGGTTGGCGTTCTTCGTCGCCCTGGCGCTCGCCATGGTCGGCGGCGCGTTCGGCCCGGACTGGGTGGAGGGGTGGCAGCGCCGACGGCATGCGACAGCACAGATTCGGCGCGCACTCCGTGACGGAGGACGTGTCGTACGGGTGGAGTACGTCCGAGCTGTCGGTTTCCTGCTGGAGATCGAAGGCACAGGCGATGACCACTTCGTCCCCGAGGACGATGCCGCAAGGCTCACCCGGCGGTGCGCCGAGGACGCCGCGCGCAAGTCGCTGGGCATCCCCGAGGACGTGCCGGTCACGCTGGTCATCACGTCAGAGGATGACTGGCTGCTCCGGCAGACGCGCGGCGTCGTGGTGCCGGTCGAAGACTGACGCTCACTGATCTTCCGGAGCGACCCTCCGCGTTCCGGAGCTTCGCCGGTCCCACCCGGCGCAGGGGCGCGCTGGTCGCGCCTCGGGGCGCCCCGCCCCCTTCTCCAGACAACAGGGCGGAGTGCCCCCTTTCCCAACTCCCTGCCCCGGTCGAGCCGTACGGCGGACAGCGCTCGACCGAGGGCGGGGCTCATAGACAACGAGGAGTAGCACATGGGCTTGTTCGGCAGGAGCAGCGGAAGCGGCGGCGACGGCAGCGGGAGCCACCCGAACGCCGACGCGATGAGCGACGACGAGTTCTTCGAGAACCTGGGCAACCTGACGGACGCCGTCCGCAACGGCCCGGTCGGAGAGACCACCGACGCCGCCGACGCCGCCGCCGCGAAGTTCGGCAACGACGGGCGGGCGTGATGGTGCACAGCGACATTCCGCAGGACAGCCACCCCGAACGCCGAGCGGGCTGCGTGGTCCTGGTCACGCTGGAGACGGACGACCCCGACGACCGGCGGAACGGCTCGGTGCTGCTGGTGGTGCCGTCCTACAAGACGCACCCGATCCTGCCCGGGGGCGCGGCACACAAGGGCGAGCTGATCGGGCACGCCGCCGCGCGGGAACTGCTGGAGGAAACCGGACTCGTGCGGGCGATCACGCGCGGCCTGGTGGTCGACCAGACCCCGGCAAACGACCAATCCGGCGCCCCCGAGGGCATCAACTTCGTGTGCGACGGCGGGACGATCTCCACGTCCGACGCCATGGCGATGGCCATCCCGGTGCAGTCCGAGATCACCGCGTTCGCGTGGGTGCACCCGGACCGGCTCCACCAGGAGCTACCCGCATACCAGGCGCGCCGGATCGAAGCAGCCTTGACCGCACGCGAGTTGAACATGGGGTACTCGCTGCTGTTCGAGGGCGAGACGTACGGCGCCGCTGCCTAGCAGTAGTGCAGCGCGCTTCCGATCGGCCCCGTCCGCAGACCAGTAGCGGACGGGGCCTCTACCTGCCGGGAGTACTACGCGCCAGCACTCGGCGGGGCTGCCCGGTCCGTGACGAACGTTCCCCGTGGGTGGCGCACAGTCACCCATCCTTGATCTTCGAGAAGTGCCACTGCCTGGCGGACGGTCGGGCGGGACACACCGTAGTGGTCGGCCAGCGCTTCCATGGGATCGATTGCACGGCGCGGTGCCCAGTCTCCTCGCTCGATTCGGGCCCGCAGGATGCCCGCTAGCTGCTCGCGCAGGGCTTCGGGCGCATCGCGGTCCACCAGGTCATCCGGGCCAAAATCCATGGTCAGACGGTATCTGGGACAGGTTGCCAAACGCATATCGTCAGGTCATGGCTATTTACATTGACTTACATTGAATGATGTAAAGGCGTATCGTCTGCCACGCAAGAACCCCCCGGGCGGCTACCCGGGGGGCTCAACGTCCGCACAGCTTTCGAGGAGCTGCCAGACATGTTCGATCGTATCGTCCTTGCCCTGCTCTGGGCCCTCTGCTGGGCTCTGCCGACTCGGCGCCGAGCCGTCCCGATGGAGCCCGAAGTGACGCCCGCGCCTACCTCGCTGCCCGTCTGCAAGCGGGTCCAGCCGATCCACCCTCACCACCTGCGCAAGACCATCCCGCCCCGGCCGTTCGAGCACCGGATCTCGCCGCGGGTTCTCCAGTGGGAAGCGACCCCGGAGCCCGAGCGGCGCGCGATCCTTGCCGAGCTTGCCGAGCGGGACCGCGTGGCGTGGCTCAAGCGTGAAGCAGAGATCCGGCGGCGCCGGGACACCCCCGCGGCACAACGGCGCCGACGGGTCGAGATGTTCGCCGCGGTGTCGGACCTGCCGAGCGTGGTCGAGTTCGAACTGAGCATGCGGGAGGTGCTGGCGGTATGAACGACACGACCAGCACCCCCGGGAGCACCGCCCCCGAACCGTCCGCCCGACGCTGCTGCCTCTGCGGAGCCGAGGGCCCCGAGGTGGCCATAGCGGGCACCGCAGAGCGGCCGAGCGGCCCCGCTATCGAGTACTGGGCCTGCCCCGCCTGTGCGCCCACCGTGGCGCTTCTCTGCTAGTCCTAGCAGTACAAGAGCCCCCGCCCGCGACCTACTCCGGGCGGGGGCACCCTTCGCCCCCGTAGAACCGCCAATCCGAATCACACGGGCCGCGCAGTTCCCCGCGCCCCTGGCTTCGCGTCGGTGGGGCGCGGCAGTCCTCCCCGCGCCCCTGGCTCCGCCTACCGGAGCGCGTCGAGCTGGTCCAGGAACCACTGCTGGGGCGGGAGGGCCGTGGCGGCGGCGGCGAGGCGCTTGGTGCGGTCGGTGCGTTCGGCGGGGGGCATGGCGAGGGCTTCGGCGAGGGCGTCGGCGGTGGCGATGACGTCGTACGGGTTGACGGTGATCGCGTCGTCGGCGAGTTCCGCGTACGCGCCGGCCTCGCGGGACAGGACGAGGGCGCAGCCGTGGTCGGAGACGACGGGGACCTCCTTGGCGACCAGGTTCATGCCGTCGCGGATCGGGTTGACCAGGGCGACGTCGGCGAGCCGGTAGGCGGCGAGGGAGCGCGGGAAGTCGTCGTCGACGTGCAGGATGAGCGGCTGCCAGTCGGCGGTGCCGAACTCGGTGTTGATCTCCTCGGCGACGCGCTGCACGGCGGCGGTGTAGTCGCGGTACTCGGCGAGGTCGGTGCGGGAGGGGTAGGCGAAGGCGATGTGGACGACGTTGCCGAGCCACTCGGGGCGGGTGCGCAGCAGGTGCCGGTAGGCGAGCAGGCCGCGGACGATGTTCTTGCTGAGCTCGGTGCGGTCGACCCGGACGATGGTGCGGCGCTCGCCGACGGCCTCGCGCAGGGCGGCGAGGCGTTCGTCGACGTCGGGCCGGTGGGCGCGTTCGCGCAGGAACTCGGCGTCGGCGCCGAGGCCGTGCACGCCGAGGCGGGTGGTGCGGCCGCCGTGCGTGACGGTCAGCGCGGTGCGGTCGACCTCCGCGCCGAGGACGGCCTCGCAGCAGTCGGCGAAGGCGAGGGCCCAGCGGCGGGTCAGGAAGGCGGCGCGGTCGGCGCCGAGGATGCCCTCCAGGACGGCGGCGGCGACGTCGTCGGGCAGCAGCCGGTAGTACTCGGGCGGGGCCCAGGGGGTGTGCGAGAAGTGGCCGATCCGCAGGTCGGGGCGGAGTTCGCGGAGCAGGGCGGGGGCCAGCGAGAGGTGGTAGTCCTGCACCAGGACGGCGGCGCCGGGGGCGGCCTCGGCGGCGAGGGCCTCGGCGAAGGCGGCGTTGTAGGCGCGGTAGGCGGCCCACTCGGTGCGGAAGTCGGCGTCGAAGGCGGGCTGCACGGGCGTCTGGTAGAGCAGGTGGTGGACGAACCAGAGGGTGGAGTTGGCGACGCCGTTGTAGGCGCGGGCGAAGGTCTCCGGATCGATGTCCAGCATCCGGACGGCCTGTCCGCCGACGTCGTGCCCGGCCAGGTCGAGGCGCCCCTCGGGGGCCTGCCGGGCGGCGGTGCGGTCGGCGTCGGAGAGCGCGGCGCAGACCCAGACCGCGTGCGGGTCGTCGATCGCGGAGAGCCCGGAGACCAGGCCGCCGCCGCCTCTGCGGAGGGTCAGCGAACCGTCGTCCTCCGTGCGGAAGGACACCGGGCCGCGGTTGGAGGCCACCAGGATCGGGGCGGCTCCGGACTGCTGGGGGCGTTCGGACGCGTGATCGGCCATACAGCCAACCTTGCCGTGCGATCAGCCGACCAAACCACTCGGCGCGACCCGCGGCGGGTGAACTCCCGGGGTCGGCCGCGGCCCGCGGGGCCGCTCAGCGGTTGCGGTACTCGGGGACGGTGGCCATCGGGGGGCGTTCGGTGGCGGGGACGGGGTGGGTGCGGGGGGTGAAGCCGTCGGGGGTGCGGGTGTACTGGGTGAGCAGCGGGCGGACCAGGTCGGGGTCGGCCTTGAGGCGGTGGGTGCGGTCCAGGCGCTCCAGGGCGGTGCGGTAGATGGTGGCGGCCATCCGGCCGAGGGCCTGGCCGTCCTGGTGCCGGTGGTGCCGGACGCCGACGTCGACCTGGGCCAGCGCGTCCAGCCCGGCGAGCTCCAGGGCGTCCACCAGCAGGCCGAGCTCGACGCCGTAGCCGGTGGGGAAGGGCAGCTGCTCCAGCAGGGAGCGACGGGCCGCGTACTCGCCGCCGAGGGGCTGGACGAAGCCCGCGAGCTGGGGCCAGTGCAGGTTGAGCAGGGGGCGGGCGACGAGCTCGGTGACCCGGCCGCCGCCCGCCGGGACGACCGCGCCGCCGTCCTCGAAGGGGCGGTCGTACATGGCCTTGACCAGCTGCAGGGCCGGGTCGGTGAGCAGCGGGCCGATGGTGCCGGAGACCAGGGCGGGGTCGAACTCGCGCAGGTCGGCGTCGACGAAGCAGACGATCGCGCCGCTGGTGGCGAGCAGCGAGCGCCACAGCACCTCGCCCTTGCCGGGTTCGGCGGGCAGCCGGGGCAGGATCCCGTCCCGGTGCACGACCCGGGCCCCGGCGGCGGCCGCGGCGGCGGCGGTGCCGTCCTGCGAGCCGGAGTCGACGACCAGCAGTTCGTCCACCAGCGGGACGCGTTCGACCAGCTCGGTGCGGATCGCGGTGACGATCTCGCCGACGGTGGACTCCTCGTCCAGCGCGGGCAGCACCACGCTGACCGTCCCGGCCTCCCCGGCGGCGCGCTTGGCGGCCAGCAGCAGGTCGAGCGGACGGTCGGCGGCCGTCCAGGACCGGCGGCGCAGCCAGTCGGCGACCTCAGGCAGTGCCCCGGGCTCGGGCTGCTCCGGCAAGTCTCGCTCCCTGTCTCGGTTCGTCTCGGGTGTCGGACGCGGGGGTCTGTCCGACCGGGCCTTCGGATACAGTCTTCGTACTGCGACCGTGCCTTCGCACGCGGGGGTCGCTCGCAGCGTACGACCACAACTTCACAGAGCTCATCCAGAGGGACTGAGGGAACGGCCCGTTGAAGTCCCGGCAACCCTCCCGCGCGGCCAGCAGGCCCGGCGGGACAGGTGCCAATTCCGTCCCGGCGCGACCGCGATCCGGGGAAGATGAGGAGAAAGGGCCTCGCCACCATGGCTGTTGACACCGCCGCATCCACCGCCGTCGACCTCGGTCCCGCGACCGCGCTGTCCTGTCGCGAGTGCGGCACCCGCTTCCCGCTCGGCCCGAGCTTCGCCTGTCTGGAGTGCTTCGGCCCGCTGGAGATCGCGTACGACTACGCGGGCTACGACGCCGAGGAGCTGCGCAAGCGGATCGAGGCCGGTCCGGCGTCGATCTGGCGCTACGCCCCGCTGCTGCCCGTCCCGGCCGACGTGGCGGGCAAGCCGAACCTGAACCCGGGGTGGACCCCGCTGGTCAAGGCCGACAACCTGGGCCGCGAGCTGGGCTTCACCGCGCAGCTGCACGTCAAGGACGACTCGGGCAACCCGACCCACTCCTTCAAGGACCGGGTGGTGGCCTGCGCGATCGAGGCCGCCCGCGCCTTCGAGTTCACCACGCTCTCCTGCTCCTCCACCGGCAACCTGGCCGGCGCGGTGGGCGCCGCGGCCGCCCGGGCCGGCTTCAAGTCCTGCGTGTTCATCCCGCACGACCTGGAGCAGGGCAAGGTCGTGATGGCCGGGGTGTACGGCGGCGAGCTGGTCGGCATCGACGGCAACTACGACGACGTGAACCGCTTCTGCTCCGAGCTGATCGGCGACCCGGCCGGCGAGGGCTGGGGCTTCGTGAACGTCAACCTGCGCCCGTACTACGGCGAGGGCTCCAAGACCCTGGCGTTCGAGATCTGCGAGCAGCTCGGCTGGCGGCTGCCCGACCAGATCGTCATCCCGATCGCCTCCGGCTCCCAGCTCACCAAGATCGACAAGGGCCTGCAGGAGCTGATCAAGCTCGGCCTGGTCGAGGACAAGCCGTACAAGATCTTCGGCGCCCAGGCCGAGGGCTGCTCCCCGGTCTCGGCCGCGTTCAAGGCCGGCCGCGACGTGATCAAGCCGGTCAAGCCGGACACCATCGCCAAGTCGCTGGCGATCGGCAACCCGGCCGACGGCCCGTACGTGCTGGACATCGCCCGCCGCACCGGCGGCGCGGTCGAGGACGTCACGGACGCCGAGGTGGTCGAGGCGATCAAGCTGCTGGCCCGCACCGAGGGCATCTTCGCCGAGACCGCGGGCGGCGTCACCGTCGGCGTGCTGAAGAAGCTGGTCGAGAACGGCCTGCTGGACCCGTCCAAGGAGACCGTCGCGATCAACACCGGCGACGGCCTCAAGACCCTCGACGCCGTCGCCGACGCCGGCATGACCGCCGTGATCCGCCCGACGCTGGAGTCCTTCCGCGCGGCCGGCCTCGCCACCGCCTGACACCCCCAGCCGCAGGACACCCCCCACGCCCCGAGGAGCACCGCATGAGCGCCACCGTCCGCATCCCGACCATCCTGCGCACCTACACCGGTGGCGCCGCCGAGGTGACCGCCGAGGGCGCCACCCTGTCCGCCGTCATCGCGGACCTGGAGGCGAACCACGCCGGCATCGCCGCCCGCCTGCTGGACGACACCGGCAAGCTGCGCCGCTTCGTGAACGTGTACGTGAACGACGACGACGTGCGCTTCGCCGACGGCCTGGAGACCGAGATCAAGGACGGCGCCTCGGTGTCGATCATTCCGGCGGTGGCCGGCGGCTGCTGACCGCGCGCATTCCCGGGGCCGCCGTTTGGTTCGGAATTCAATTTTCCGGACCGGACGGCGGCCCCGCGCGCGTGCCGGGGGCAATGGCCCGGGCACCTGCGGTTTTCCCGTCCGGAGGCCCGCCGGAATTCCGCCGGGCGGCGGGGAGTAGAGTGCCGGTCAGGGTCGTTTCCCCTCCGCGGCCCGGTTCAATCATCGATTTCCGCACCGCGCCCCGCCCGTGCAGGACCCCGTTCCGTCCCGCGCGCCGAGCCGTGCGCCGGACAGCTTGCCGCCCGTTCTGTCAGGCCGCCGTCAGAATTGTTCCGGCGTTTTGCGGCGGCGCGTCCGTTATGTCCGGTGGCAATTGTCGACCGATGCTCCTTTCGCCCCGTCATATCCCCTGCGGGGCCCGGGCTTTCCCCGGAAATTGGGCCTGTTGCAGAGGGCGCATATCCGGATACATTCAGCCGCGACAGAGGCTGCGCCGTACGGGGGGGAGTCCCCAGGCCGGCCTTCCAGACCTCCGGGTCCGCGTCCCGCGGATCTCTGAAGGGCCAGCACAGCACAAGGGGAGTTCGGAATGGCTCAGGGCACCGTCAAGTGGTTCAACGCCGAGAAGGGCTACGGCTTCATCGCGGTCGACGGTGGAGCGGACGTGTTCGTCCACTACAGCGCGATCCAGATGGACGGCTACCGCACCCTGGAAGAGGGCCAGCGGGTCGAGTTCGAGATCTCGCAGGGTCAGAAGGGTCCGCAGGCCGACATGGTCCGCGCCGCCGGCGCCTGACGGCCCCGGCAGACCGCACGCACCGCGCCAGACGCACTGGCAGGCCCGTCCCGACGCCGCACGCGGCGCCCGGGGCGGGCCTGTCGGCTTTCCCGGGCGGCCTGCGGGCCTCCCGGGCGGCTCCCGGGCGGCTCCCGGGTGGTTCCCGGGCGGCTCCCGGGTTGCGGGGGGCTCCCGGGCGGCCTGCGGGTTTCCCGGGCGGGGCGTCCGCGGGGCCCGAATGGGCTTGCACTCGCCACCCGAGAGTGCTAATCATTGGCGTTAGCACTCACCGTGTGAGAGTGACAAACGGACCGGGCCGGTGAGGCCCCGGAAGCGGTAGGGGAAGGGACCCCCGCTCTCCTGGGCCGTCCGTCGCGGGCACCCCTTGGTCCGAGCAGTCGACCGTGTCCCGGAGGACCACTTCTGATGGCCAAGATCATCGCCTTTGACGAGGAAGCCCGCCGCGGCCTTGAGCGTGGCATGAACCAGCTTGCCGACGCCGTGAAGGTCACGCTCGGCCCCAAGGGTCGCAACGTCGTCCTGGAGAAGAAGTGGGGCGCCCCCACGATCACCAACGACGGTGTCTCCATCGCCAAGGAGATCGAGCTCGAGGACCCGTACGAGAAGATCGGCGCCGAGCTGGTCAAGGAGGTCGCCAAGAAGACCGACGACGTCGCGGGTGACGGCACCACCACCGCCACCGTGCTCGCCCAGGCGCTCGTCCGCGAGGGTCTGCGCAACGTCGCCGCCGGCGCCAACCCGATGGCCCTCAAGCGCGGCATCGAGAAGGCCGTCGCGGCCGTCTCCGACCAGCTGCTGGCCCAGGCCAAGGACGTGGAGACCAAGGAGCAGATCGCCTCCACCGCCTCCATCTCGGCCGCCGACACCCAGATCGGCGAGCTCATCGCCGAGGCCATGGACAAGGTCGGCAAGGAAGGCGTCATCACCGTCGAGGAGAGCAACACCTTCGGCCTGGAGCTCGAGCTCACCGAGGGCATGCGCTTCGACAAGGGCTACATCTCCGCCTACTTCGCCACCGACCTGGAGCGCATGGAGGCGAGCTTCGAGGACCCGTACATCCTCATCGCCAACTCCAAGATCTCCTCGGTCAAGGACCTCCTCCCGCTGCTGGAGAAGGTCATGCAGAGCGGCAAGCCGCTCGTCATCATCGCCGAGGACGTGGAGGGCGAGGCCCTCTCCACCCTGGTCGTGAACAAGATCCGCGGCACCTTCAAGTCCGTCGCCGTCAAGGCCCCGGGCTTCGGCGACCGCCGCAAGGCCATGCTCGGCGACATCGCCATCCTCACCGGCGGCACCGTGATCTCCGAGGAGGTCGGCCTCAAGCTGGAGAACGCCGGCGTCGACCTGCTCGGCACCGCCCGCAAGGTCGTCATCACCAAGGACGAGACCACCATCGTCGACGGCGGCGGCGACAGCGACCAGGTCGCCGGCCGGGTCAACCAGATCCGCGCCGAGATCGAGAACTCCGACTCGGACTACGACCGCGAGAAGCTCCAGGAGCGCCTCGCCAAGCTGGCCGGCGGCGTGGCCGTCATCAAGGCCGGCGCGGCCACCGAGGTCGAGCTCAAGGAGCGCAAGCACCGCATCGAGGACGCGGTGCGCAACGCCAAGGCCGCCGTCGAGGAGGGCATCGTCGCCGGTGGTGGCGTCGCCCTGCTGCAGGCCGGTGTCGCGTTCGACAAGCTGGAGCTGGAGGGCGACGAGGCCACCGGTGCCAACATCGTCCGCGTGGCCCTGGAGGCCCCGATCAAGCAGATCGCGACCAACGCCGGTCTCGAGGGCGGCGTCGTGGTCGAGAAGGTCCGCAACCTGCCCTCCGGCCACGGCCTGAACGCCGCGACCAACGAGTACGTCGACCTGATCGCCTCCGGCATCATCGACCCGGCCAAGGTCACCCGCTCCGCCCTGCAGAACGCCGCCTCCATCGCGGCGCTGTTCCTCACCACCGAGGCCGTCATCGCCGACAAGCCGGAGAAGGCCGCCGCGGCCGCCGGCGGCGGCATGCCGGGCGGTGACATGGACTTCTGATCCCCCTCGGGATCCGACGTTCCACGCGTTCGCTCGTGAGGGCGGTCTCCTTCGGGAGGCCGCCCTCACGGCGTTCTCGCCCGGGTCACCCCTTCGTGGGACGCTGGGCCCATGGACGGTTTCGGCGGCTTCGGGCCCGACTACCTTGAGGGCGAACAGCGTCATGAGGAAGAGGGGAGGCCGACGATGGCGGTCATGGCGGTCGAGTCGGACCAGCAGTGGTCCTACCTGCTGGACACCTGGCGGGAGCTGGACGCCCCCGAGGGCTGGCGCACCGAGATCGAGGGAGGCCGGATCCAGTTGGTGCCACCGCCGGGCAAGCCGCACAACTTCATCGCCGGAAAGATCCACCGCGCCTTGGTGCGGCACCTGCCGGACGAGGTCGGCGTCTACCAGACGCTCGGGACGCAGATCGCCCGGCTGGAGAAGCTGTACATCCCCGACCTGGTGGTCGTGGACTCCACGCTCCTCGCGGGGGACGACGACGACCCGATCGACGCGGCGGACATCCTGCTGGCCGTCGAGATCACCTCGCGCAGCACCGCCCGGCAGGACCGGACGAAGAAGCTCTGGGGCTACGCGCATGCGCCCGTCCCGCTGTACCTGCTGGTCGACCGCTTCGACCAGCCCGGGCCGACGGTGACGCTCTACTCCGAGCCGTCCGACGGGGCCTACGGGCAGAGCGTGCGGGTGCCGTTCGGGAAGCCGGTCGAGCTGCCCGAGCCGTTCGGGACCACCTTGGACACGACGGGTTTCCCGGTGCCGTAGCCCGGTGCGGGACAATGGGCGGATGGCCAGTTCCGACATCGAAGCCGCCCTGCACAGCGCGCGGGCGCTGATCCTCGCCGACCTCACTGCCCGGGACGTCGCCGACGCGGCGATCGTCTCGCTGGTGGAGGACGCCGTCACCCATCGCCGCTGGTGGCTCGAACAGTGGCCCGCGGGCTGCGAGTTCGTGCTCGGGCTGATCGCGCAGGACGTGCAGGACGCGCTGCTGGAGTCGTACGGACGCTGGCCGCTGTGCACGGTCTGCGCGGAGGAGGACGACGATCCGCACGCGCTGGGGGTCGAGCCGGAGCTCGGGGCGGATCCGCAGTGGGTGTGCGGGAAGCGGGGCGTGGTGGTGGCTCCGGTGGGCGGGCTCGCGTGACCCCGGTCGGTGACGTGTCGTCGGGGCTGCGGGTGCGCGAGGTGCGCGGGGCGTAGGGGAGTTCAGGCGTCCTCGTCGGCTCCCGGGGGCGGCGGGGCGGGGTCGGGGTGGGCGGTGAAGGTGATCCGGCCCAGGCCGAGGAGGGCCGCCGCGGCGGCGGCCAGCAGTTGGAGCAGGCCGAAGACCAGGTAGAGGATCTCGCCGGTGGCCAGGCCGGTGGGGTGGTCGGAGGCGATCAGGGTCAGCAGGAACGGGACGACGGCCGCGGCCGTGAACAGCAGCGGCCAGCTGCGGTCGGCGCGGTGGTGGGAGGCCAGGGCCCGGACGGCGGCCAGGCCGCCCAGGAAGAGCAGGGCGGGGAGCCAGGCGAAGGCGCCGCGCTGGTCGTAGTAGGAGAAGGACGAGCTGTCGTACCAGCCGTCGACGACGTCGGTGAAGCCGAGGAACAGGTTGGTCGCGCCGAGCAGGGCCGTCGCCGCGAGGAAGGCCCCGGCGGCGTCGAAGCGCGGTGGCCCGCCCGCCTGCCGTCCGGTGTCCGCGGGGGGAGGGGGGTGGGCCATGGCGGGCCTCCTCGGTCGCTGGTGTCCCGGCATTCAAGTCGAGCACAGCGGACGGGTGATCGCCCGTCGGGCCGGGGATCAGCCTTCGAGGGCGGCGAGTTCGCGGTGCATGTTGGTGCGGGCCCGGGCGTCGTAGCGGGCGTGCGCCTCGGGGGTGCGGTAGAGGGCGGGCAGGGCGAGGAGTTGGCGCAGGACGGCGGCGCGGCCCGCGCGGAAGGCGTCCGGGGGGACGAAGGAGTACTCCTCGCGGACGGCGGCGGCGTAGGCGTCGTACGCCTCGGTCCGGCCGCCGAGGACGGCGAGGTCGGCGTCGCAGAGCACCTCGCCGTTGCGGTCGCCGGGGGCGGGGTGGTGGTCGGTGGTGAGCCGGACGAGGCGGTCGACCTCGTGGACGAGGGGTTCGGGCAGGCCGACCTCGCGCAGGGCGCGGCAGGCGAGGGCGGCGCTGCGTTCCTCGTTCTCGGAGCGGTCGGGGCGGTAGACGGCGTCGTGGAACCAGGCGGCGAGCCGGACGGCGTCGGGGTCGTCGGCGTGGGCGGCGAGTTCGTCGACGCGGTCGAGGACGGCTTGGAGGTGGGCGGTGGTGTGGTAGCGGCGCTGCGGCTCGGCCCAGCGGGCGAGCAGGTCGCGGGCGTAGGGCTCGGGGTCGGCGGTGGCGCCGCAGCGGGTGAGCAGGTCGTGCCAGCGAGCGGACAGCGATGCGGTCATGACGCCCATTCTGCTCCCCGGGAACCGGGCGGCGGGTGTGATCCGTCCAATAGGTAGTTCGCCGACTTATGTCGCACACTTGAGTAGTCGGCGTCCGGCGGCTATACATACTCGGTATGCAAGACGTTCCGCTGTTCCGAGGGGGAGCCATGACCGGATCGAACGCGCAGGCCGTCCTGCGCCTGGAGGGGGTCGGGCGGGTGCACGGCCGGGGCGCGGCCGAGGTGCACGCGCTGCACCCGACCGACCTGGAGGTGCGGGCCGGGGAGTTCCTGGCCGTGATGGGCCCGTCCGGCTCGGGGAAGTCCACGCTGCTCGCGCTGGCCGGCGGCCTGGACCGGCCCTCCACCGGCCGGGTCCTGGTGGAGGGCACCCCGCTGGAGGGCCTGGGCCGGGCCGCACTGGCCGACGTGCGCCGCCGCTCGGTCGGCTACGTGTTCCAGTCGTACAACCTGCTGCCCGCCCTGACCGCGGCCGAGAACATCGCCCTGCCGCGGGAGCTGGAGGGGGTGCCGGCCCGCACCGCCCGCGCCGAGGCGCTGGAGGCGCTCGCCGAACTCGGCATCGGCGACCTCGCCGACCGCTTCCCGGAGGACATGTCCGGCGGCCAGCAGCAGCGCGTCGCGATCGGCCGGGCGCTGTCCGGTCAGCGGCGGCTGGTGCTCGCGGACGAGCCCACCGGGGCGCTGGACTCGGCGACCGGCGAGGCCGTGCTGGAGGTGCTGCGGGCCCGCTGCGACGCCGGGGCGGCCGTCGTGATGGTCACCCACGACGCCGCCCACGCCTCCTGGGCGGACCGGGTGGTCTTCCTGCGCGACGGCCGGATCGTCGCCGAGGAGACCGCCGCCGGAGGGGCGGTGCGCCGGTGAGCGGCCTGCGGGCGGTGCTGCGGATCGCGCGCCGCGACGCCTGGCGGGCCAAGGGCCGCAGCGCCCTGGTCGCCGCGATGATCGCGCTGCCGGTGCTCGGCGCGACCGGCGTCGACGTGGTGCACCGCAGCGGACATCTGACCGCCGAGCAGCGCGCCGACCGGCTGATGGGCCGGGCCGACGCCCTGGTCGGCGCGTACGACCCGGGCCGGACGATCGAGCAGGCGGTGTTCCCCGCCGACGGCGTCCGCACCCTGCCGCAGCGCCCCGGCGCCGCGCCGAGCGCCGAGCAGCAGCGCGCCACCGACACCGAACCGGCCGCCCTGCTCGCCGAACTGCTGCCGCCCGGCAGCACCCTGACCCCGGCCCGCACCGGCCCGGTCGCCGCCGTCCGCACCGCCGACGGCCTGGCCCCCGCCGACACCTTCGAGGCCGACCTGACCGGCGGCCTCTGGCGGGGCCGGATCGACCTGGTCTCCGGCCGCGCCCCCGCCGCCGCGCACGAGGCCGCCGCCACCCGGGCGTTCCTGGACGCCACCGGGCTGCGGATCGGCGACACCGTCACCGTCCGCGGCCTGGAGTCCGCCCCGTTCACCCTGACCGGCACCGTCGAGCACCCCGGCGACCTGAACGCCGCCGAACTCGTGGCCCGGCCCGGCGAGTTGTACCGGCAGCTGGACGAGGCGCAGGTCGCCGCCGGGCTCGCCCCGCAGACCCCGTCCGCCGAACAGGCCGCCGCCCGCAAGGCCGCCTGGCTGGTCACCCTGCCCGCCGGGGCGACCCTCGACTGGCCGCAGGTGCGCGAACTCAACGCGTACGGCTACACCCTGGCCAGCCGCCGGGTCGCCGCCCACCCGCCCGCCGAGGCGCTGGAGCGGCAGGAGGCCGTCGGCGCGCAGGACGAGCGCGAACGCGCCCTGATGACCGCCGCCACCACCGCCGCGATGGCCCTGCTGGAGGTCGCCCTGCTGGCCGGACCGGCCTTCGCGGTCGGCGCCCGCCGGGCCCGCCGCCAACTCGCCCTGCTCGGCGCGGCCGGCGGCCGACCCGGACACGTGCGGGCCGTGGTGCTCGGCGGCGGCCTGGTGCTCGGCGCCCTCGGCGCCGCGCTCGGCAGCCTGCTCGGCACCGGCCTGGTCGCCGTGCTGCGCCCGTGGATCGAGGAGCGCGGCGGCAGCCGCTTCGGCCACCTCGCGCTGCGCCCCGCCGAACTGCTGGCCATCGCCGCCGTCGGCGTCGCCACCGCCCTGCTCGCCGCCCTGCTGCCCGCGCTCCGGGCCGGCCGCCGCGAGGTGCTGGCCGGGCTCACCGACCGCGACCCGCAGCGCCGCACCTCCCGCCGCGCGCCGCTGCTCGGCCTGGCCGCCGTCCTGACCGGTGCCGCGCTGGCCCTGTACGGGGCGGTCGCCGGGCCGGTCGCCGGACCGCCGGTACTGGCCGGGCTGAGCGTGCGCACCCTGGCCGTGCTGGGCGGCGCGGTGCTCGCCGAACTCGGCCTGCTGCTGTTCACCCCGCTGCTGCTCGCCCTGCTCGGCCGCCTCGCCCGCCACCTCCCGGTCGGCCCCCGCCTCGCCCTGCGCGACGCCGCCCGCCACCGCACCCGCACCGCCCCCGCGGTGGCCGCCGTGCTCGCCGCCGTGGCCGGCGCGGTCGCGGTCGGCGTGCACTCCACCGGCGCCGAGGTCCAGGACCGGGCCGCCTACCGGCTGGAGCAGCCCGTCGGCGCCGTCCGCCTCCTCCTGCACGGCGACCAGGACGCGATGGCGCAACTGCGCACCGCCCTCCCGCAGGACCTGCCGGACCTCGGCGAGCGCGCCGACCTGTACGAGGCCGAGTACGTCTTCTGCGAGGGCTGCAAGGGCCTGGTGTCCGCCGTCGGGGCCCCGCGCTACGGCGGGGACGCCACCCGTCCCGCGGTGGTCGGCGACCGCGCCGCGCTGCACAACCTGCTGGCGCTGCACGACCCGGCCGCGGAACAGGCGCTGCTCGCCGGGAAGGCCGTGGTCACCGACCCTTCCTACCTGCACGACGGGCGGGCCGTGCTGCGGATGCAGGGCGTCGGGCAGCAGGAGCGCGAACTGCGGGTCGACGCCGTGCTGGTCGCACGCCCGGCCGCGCAGCGCTACGCCCCGCTGCTGATCTCCCCCGAGGCCGTCCGCGGGCTGGGCCTGACGGCCGAACCCGCCGGGGCCGTCTGGCTGCCGTCCGCGCCGGTCGGCGAGCGCGCCGAGCAGCGCGCCGCCGCCACCGTCGCCCGGCTCGCCCCGCACGCCGAGTTCGGCGTGGAGCACGGCTTCACGCCGAAGGACGACACGGTGCGGCTCGCGCTCGGCGGTTTCGCCGCCCTGGTCGTGCTCGGCGCCGCTGTGGTCTCCACCGCGCTGGCCGCCGCGGACGCCCGCCGCGAACGCGCCCTGCTCTCCGCGATCGGCGCCCGCCCGCGCACCCGGCGCACCGTCGCCGGACTGCAGGCCGCCCTGATCGCCCTGCTCGGCGCGCTGCTCGGCACCGTCAGCGGCTTCGTCCCCGCCTTCGCCCTGCTGCGCTCCCGGGCCGCCGGGGTGCTGGGCGGCCCGCCGGTCAGCCTCGCCGACGCCCCGTGGGCGACGATCGCGCTGCTCGCCCTGGGCCTGCCGCTGCTGGCCGGGGTGCTGGGCGCGCTGCGCCGGGACGACCCCGCGGGGTGGCGGGGGTAGCGCCGGCCGGGCCGGCGGTGGCGCCGGCCGGAGCGGCGGTGGCGCCGACCGGGCCGGCGGGAGCGCAGGCCGGGCTGGCGCCGATAGGACGGTCGGCGATATATGTAGTCGCATGACCGAACGCGCCCTGCAGGAACCCACCCTGCTGCTGCTCACCGCCCTCGCGGACGCCCCCCGGCACGGGTACGCGCTGATCCAGGAGGTCGACGCGATCTCCGGGGGGCGGGTGAAGATGCGCACCGGCACCCTGTACGGCGCGCTCGACCGGCTGCTCCAGCAGGGCCTGATCGAGGTCGCCGCCGAGGAGGTCGTCGACGGCCGGGCCCGCCGCACCTACGCCCTCACCGGCGGCGGGCGCGACCTGCTCGCCGCCGAGGCCGAACGCCTCCGCTCCGTCGCCGCCGAGGCCCAGCGCCGCCTCGGCGGCGCCGCCGCGCCCCGGGGGGCCACCGCGTGAGCACCGTCGCTCCCGGCGGGCAGCACCGCACCGGTGTCGCGCTGCGCGCCGTCCTCGCGCTCTACCCCGCCCGCTACCGCCGCGACCGGGGCGCCGAACTCGCCGAGGTGTTCGCCGACACCACCGCCGGAACGGGCCGCCTCGGCACCGCCCGCGAGGCGCTCGACCTCGCCGCGTACGGCCTGCGGCTGCGCACCGGGCTCACCTCCACCGCGCTCGGCGGCCGCCTGCTCGCCGCCGCCGCCCCGCTGCTCGCCGGCACCCTGTGCGGGCTCGTCGCGCTGCCCGGCGACACCCGCTTCTGGCGGGTCGCCGACGCGGCCCGCTCCGGGTTCGACGTCCCGTGGCAGCAGCTGCCCGACCGGCTCGCCCTGCTCGGCCTGACCGTCGTCCCCGTCCTGCTGGCCGTCGCGGCGGCCCTCGGCGCCTGGCGGGCGGCCCGCACGCTGGCCGGGACGGTCGTGCTGCTGGCCGCCGTCCGGCTCGGGATCCGCCTGCTGACCGCCGACGTCGAGCCCGGGGGCCCCTGGCTCACCGAGGCCGACGTCTGGCTGCTGCTCCTGGACGCCACCGCCCTGCTGCCCTACCTCGCCGCGGGCGCCCTGATCCTGGCCGCCCCCGCCGACCTGCTGGAACGCCCCGGCCGCCTGCCGGTCGCGATCGGCGCGGGCACCGGCCTGCTGGTGACGAGGGCTCAGGGCGGCTACGACAGCTGGCACCTGATGGACGGGTGGACGCCGCTGCTGCTCCTGCTCGCCCCGCTGCTGCTGATCCTGTGCGCCGCCCGCGGACGGCTGCTGCCCGCGGCGCTCGGCCTGGCCGTCCTGCCGCTGACCGCCTGGTTCAGCCTGTTCAGCCTCTGGGAGCAGGTCGGCGGGGTGTGGCGGCTGGCGCCCCTGGCGGCGGCCGGTGCGGCGGGTCTGCTGCTGACCGGGCAGGCCCTGGCGGCCCGTCAGGACGGGCGGGCGCGGGTCTCCTAGCGGCCCTTCCGGGGGGACGAGCGGGGCGAACGGGACGCGAGTGCTGCGCGAACGGGACGCGAACGGGGGAGGAACCGGGGCCGAACGGCGGCGGGGGCTCGCCCGGGGCCTGCCGATGTGGCAGGCTATCGGATATGTCTAGACCAATGTTCGAAGTCATCGCGCTGACCCCCCAGGACGCCCGGGCCGCCGAGTCGGGCGGCGCCGACCGCCTCGAACTGGTCACCGACATGGCCGCCGACGGACTCACCCCGTCGGTCGCGGACTTCGCCGCGATCCGCGCCGCCGTCGACCTCCCGCTGCGCGTCATGCTCCGCGTCCGCGACGGCTTCACCCCCGGCGACCTCGACGACCTGCTCGCCCGCACCGCCGCACTGCGGGCCGAGGGCGCCGAGGAGTTCGTGCTCGGCTTCCTCACCCCCGACGGCGCGGTCGACCTCACCGCCACCCGGGCCGTCGCCGAAGCGGTCCGCGGCTGCCGCTGGACCTTCCACCGCGCCATCGACCACAGCGCCGACCGCTCCGAGGTCCGCGCCGCCGTCGCCGACCTCCCCGGCCTCGACACCTTCCTCACCTCCGGCGCGGCCGTGGGCGTCGACGCCGGCCACGAGGTCCTGCTCGGCGAACTCGCCAAGTCCGGCGAACCCGGCTACCGCCAGCAGATCCTGATCGGCGGCGGCCTGCGCGCCGAACACGTCCCCGAACTCCGGGCCGCGGGCTTCGACGCCTTCCACGTCGGCGGCGCGGTCCGTGAGGGCGGCTGGACGGGTGCGGTCGACCCGGCGAAGGTCGCCGAGTGGCGGGCCCTGATCGGGAGCTGAACCACCAGCGCGCGGGGGGAGTCGCTGCGTGGGCGGGATGGTGCAAGGCAGGGGCGCGGGGAACTGCGCGGCCGGGCGAGCACGCACAGCCGGATCGCGACGCAGGACAGTGCCTTGCACCGTCTCGCGACCACGCTGACGTGCGACTCCCGCCGCGCGCAGTTCCCCGCGCCCCTGCCTTCGCAGCGCCCCTGGCTGCTACGCCAGTTCGGAGGGCAGGGGCTCCGCGTGGAGGACCGTCAGGCCGGAGACCGCGCGGGTCAGGGAGACGTAGAGGCGGCGCAGGCCGGTGCGGTGGTCGGGTTCGCCGGTGACGATCGCGGTGGGTTCGTCGAGGACCACGTGGTCGTACTCGAGGCCCTTGGCGAGGGAGGCGGGGACGAGGGTGAGGCGGGCCTCGGCGGTGGTCTCGGTGCCGGGGGCGAGGTGGGGGAGCCCGGCGGCGGCGAGGGCCGCGGCGAGGGCGGGGACGCGGGCGTCCGCGGCGATCAGGCCGACGGAGCCCTCGTGCCGGAGGGCTTCCCGGCAGGCGTCGAGGACGGCGCCGTCCAGCCCGTCCGGGACGTGCCGGAGGACGAGCGAGCCGGGCAGGTCGCGGACGGAGGTGGCGGGGGCCAGGCCGGGGGCGATCGCGGGGAGGAGCCGGGAGGCGTAGGCGATGACCTCGCCGGGGACGCGGAAGCCCTGGGTGAGCTCCTCGACGTGGGCGCCGTCCTTGCCGAGGTGGTGCAGGGCCTCCTGCCAGCTGCCGGTGGCCCACGGGGTGGTGCCCTGGGCGAGGTCGCCGAGGACGGTCGCGGAGCCGGTGGTGCAGCGGCGGCCGACGGCCCGGTACTGCATGGGGGAGAGGTCCTGGGCCTCGTCGACGACCACGTGGCCGAGCGAGGGGGTGCGGTGCACCAGGTCGGCGGCCTCGTCGATCAGGACGGCGTCGGCGGCGGACCAGGGCGCGGTGCGGGCGCTGCGCGGGGGCTTGGCCCAGCGCAGGGCGGCCTGCTCCTCGGCGTCCAGGATCCCGTCCGCGGCGGCGGCGAGGAACTCGGCGTCGCCGAGCAGCCGGTGCACCAGCTTGACCGGGTCGACGGCGGGCCAGCACGCCTTGACGGTGGCCTTGACCGCGGCGTTGCGGGCGACCGCGTCCTGCACCCGGTCGTCGGGGGCTTCGCCGCCCTGCTCCATCTTGACCAGGACGGCGTGCGCGATGCGCTGCGGGAGGGCCTCCAGGGCGGCCCCGTAGCGGATCTCGCGGTCCGCCAACTCGCGGACGATCTCCTCCAGTTCGTACGCGGGCACCCGCCAGCGGCGGGAGCCGCGGACGACCACGCAGGGCTCGGTGGGCACGGTGATCCCGGCGCGGACGGCGTTGCGCAGGACGCGGGCCATCCGGGCGTCGCCCTTGATCCGGGCGGTGTCGGCGCCGTCGGTGCCGCGGACCTCGACGTGGCCGACGAGTTCCTGCACGGTGGCCTGGGCGACGTCCAGCTCGCCGAGGGCGGGCAGCACCTGCTCGATGTACTGGAGGAAGGAGCGGTTCGGGCCGACCACCAGGGTGCCGGTGCGGGCCAGGCGCTCGCGGTGCGCGTACAGCAGGTAGGCGACGCGGTGCAGGCCGACGGCGGTCTTCCCGGTGCCGGGGGCGCCCTGGACGCAGATGGTGCCGGTGACGTCGGCGCGGACGATCTCGTCCTGCTCGGGCTGGATGGTGGCGACGATGTCGCGCATCGGGCCGACGCGGGGCTTCTCGATCTCGGCGGCGAGCAGCGCGGAGCCGGTGTCGGCCTCGTCCGGGTCGGAGAGGTTCTCGTCCTCGTAGGCGGTCAGTTCGCCGCCGGTGTAGCCGAAGCGGCGGCGCTTGGCGACGTCCAGCGGCTCGGTGCGGCTGGCCCGGTAGAACGGCTGGGAGACCGGGGCGCGCCAGTCGATGACCATCGGGTCGCCGCCGGCGTCGTGCACGTGGCGGCGGCCGATGTAGAAGCGCTCGCCGCCGCTGCCCTCGGAGGCGGCCTCGCTGATCGCGTGCAGGTAGTCGAGGCGGCCGAAGAACAGCGGGGTGTGGGCGAGGTCGGCGAGGGCCTTGATCCGCTCGTCGACCTGCTTCTGCAGCACCTGGGCGGACACCCAGGTGCCCGCCACGTCGCGCAGGTCGAGGGCCTCGACGTCCTCGCGCATCGCCTTCAGGGCGGCCCGCGAGGCGGCCAGGTGGGAGCGTTCGCGGCCGAGCGGGTCGGTGCTGTCGGCGGCGGGCGCGTCGGTGGGGGTGGGGGAGTGCACGGCGGACCTTCCCGGCCGCCCGGCACAAGGGGGGGGGCGGCGGACTCGTCTGGGCTCACGGCGAAAGGACACCGGCCGGTTCCCGAGCGGCCGGCACTCCCACGGCTGCCGACGGCGCTGGCACCACGGTTCGGGAGGGGCAGACGGACGATCCTAGACCCGGCGCCGTCCGGGTGCGAATCCTTTTCCCCGGGGGATCCCCGGTACCGGAGTAGGGGGGCCGTACACCCGCAGGACGAGGCGCGCCACCGCGGGCTCGGGCCTTTCGGCCGATGCGCCCGCTCCGGTCGTGAACATACCGTGGAGACATGACCACCGAACGAGTGAACCCGCAGGTCGAGGCCGTCCACGGCGCGCACCGCGCCGAGGGGCGCCGCCGCCACCCCGTGGCCAACGCCGTCCGCAACGTCGGCATCGTGCTCGACACCGCCGCGCGCGTCCTGTTCCTCGGGCGCGACGGCGTCAAGCTCTGACCTGCCGCTACAGGTCGTCGGCGTCGACGATCCGGTACGCGTAGCCCTGCTCCGCCAGGAAGCGCTGGCGGTGCGCCGCGAAGTCCTGGTCGACGGTGTCCCGGGCGACCACCGAGTAGAAGTGCGCCGCGTGCCCGTCCGCCTTCGGGCGCAGCACCCGGCCCAGCCGCTGGGCCTCCTCCTGGCGGGAGCCGAAGGTGCCCGAGACCTGGATCGCGACGGTGGCCTCCGGCAGGTCGATCGAGAAGTTCGCGACCTTCGAGACCACCAGCACGCGGATCTCCTTCGACCGGAACGCCTCGAACAGCTTCTCCCGCTGCGCGTTCGTGGTCTCGCCCTTGATCACCGGGGCGTCCAGCGCCTCGCCGAGCTCGTCCAGCTGGTCGATGTACTGGCCGATCACCAGGGTCTGGTCGCCCGCGTGCTTCTCCACCAGCCGCTCCACCACCCGGCGCTTGGTCGCCGT
This sequence comes from Kitasatospora phosalacinea, assembly GCF_000717185.1. Lineage (GTDB taxonomy): Bacteria > Actinomycetota > Actinomycetes > Streptomycetales > Streptomycetaceae > Kitasatospora > Kitasatospora phosalacinea_A. The sequence goes on from NZ_JNYE01000003.1 coordinate 96,660, forward strand.
GGTCGAGCAGTACCGGTACTTCTCCTCCGGCTCGGCCGTCGCGTACGCCAGCCGCTCCGAGTCGGTCAGCGTCACCCGCACCTCGCAGCAGTCGGCGGGCGCGATGTAGCCCTGCGCCTCGATCTCCTTCCACGGGGCGTCGAACCGCTTCGGGCCGATCAGCGAGAACACGTCGCCCTCCCGGCCGTCCTCGCGCACCAGCGTCGCGGTCAGGCCGAGCCGGCGGCGGGCCTGCAGGTCCGCGGTGAACTTGAACACCGGCGCGGGCAGCAGGTGCACCTCGTCGTACACCACCAGGCCCCAGTTGCGGGCGTCGAACAGCTCCAGGTGCGCGTACACGCCCTTCCGCTTGGTCGTCATCACCTGGTAGGTGGCGATGGTGACCGGGCGGATCTCCTTGCGGGTGCCGCTGTACTCGCCGATCTCGTCCTCGGTCAGCGAGGTCCGCTTCACCAGCTCGTGCTTCCACTGCCGGGCCGAGACGGTGTTCGTCACCAGGATCAGCGTCGTCGACTTGGCCTCCGCCATCGCCGCCGCGCCCACCAGCGTCTTGCCCGCGCCGCACGGCAGCACGACCACGCCGGAGCCGCCGTGCCAGAAGCCGTCCACCGCGTGCCGCTGGTACGGGCGCAGCTGCCAGCCGTCCTCGTGCAGGTCGATCGGGTGCGCCTCGCCGTCCACGTACCCGGCGTGGTCCTCGGCGGGCCAACCCAGCTTCAGCAGCACCTGCTTGATCTGCCCGCGCTCCGAGGGGTGCACCAGCACCGTGTCCGGGTCGACCCGGGCCCCCACCAGCGGGGCGATCTTCTTCGAGCGCAGCACCTCCTCCAGCACCGGCCGGTCGGTGGTGGTCAGCACCAGGCCGTGCACCGGGTGCTTCTGCAGCTGCAGCCGCCCGTAGCGCGCCATGGTGTCCGCGACGTCCACCAGCAGGGCGTGCGGCACTGGGTAGCGCGAGTACTCCACCAGCGCGTCCACCACCTGCTCCGCGTCGTGCCCCGCGGCCCGCGCGTTCCACAGCCCCAGCGGCGTCACCCGGTACGTGTGCACGTGCTCCGGCGCCCGCTCCAGCTCGGCGAAGGGCGCGATCACCCGGCGGCACTCCGCCGCCCGCGGGTGGTCGACCTCCAACAGCAGCGTCTTGTCGCTCTGCACGATCAGCGGTCCGTCCACGCCTGTGCATCCCCTTTCGCGCGGGCCAAACCTCCAGTGTGCCGCATCGCCGCGGTGCCCGGTGCAGGCCGGTCAGCCCAGGAAGAAGTTGTGGCCGACGTCGGGCGGGATGACCTCCTCGTACGGGGTGGAGCCCGGGCCGGGGAGGTGGGTGCCGGGGACGGGGTCGGTGCCGGTGCGGTGCAGCAGGGTGACGCCGTCCTGGTCGAAGAGCTCCTGGTAGCCGTGGGCGAGCAGCAGGGCGCGGTACTCGGCCTGCTCGGGGTCGCGCTGGAACGGGAAGGCGCGCTGGGTGTAGCGGAGGACGACGTACTCCTGGCCGCGCGGGGTGCCGTCGGCCAGCACCACCTCCGTGCGGTTGGTCAGGCGCGGCGCGATCTGGTTGTCGGCCTCGACGGTGGCGCCGTCCGGGATCAGCGCCGCCGCCCGGACCAGCGCCGCCGTCGTGGCCTTCGGCTGCCACTCGTACGGGACGGCCAGGTGGTACAGGCCGAGCGCGGCGGACGCGGACAGCGACAGGACGGCGGCGGTGGCGCCCAGGCGGCGGGCCTGCGTGCGCCTGCCGCGGGACCACAGCACGCCCAGCGCCTCGATCGCGGCGGTCACCAGGATCGGCCACAGGAAGGCGTCGTAGTGCCGGGCGATCGACCAGTGGTTCGGGTTGTCGGAGAATATCCGCTCGGCCAGCAGCGGCAGCGCGACGAGGGCCGTCCCCGAGCGCAGCGGGAGAGCGGCCGTGGTGAGCACCAGCCAGCCCAGCAGCATCGGCTTCAGCGGGCTGGAGAACGCCGACTCGGCCAGCAGCCACGGATCGCCCAGGACGTGCCGCAGCGCCTCGCCGCCGTCCGCGCCGAGCTGCCCGTAGTTCCAGTAGTAGCCGGGCGCGCCGCCCATCGCCGGGATCAGGTAGGCGATCTCCACCGCGCTGGACAGCGGACCGCCCAGCAGCAGCGCCCACCCCAGCAGCTTCGCCCGCCGGTCCGCGCCGCCGCGCTCGCGCCACAGCAGCACCGCGCCGTACGCGCCCACCGCCAGGCCGATGTCCTCCTTGGTCGCGCACAGCAGCAGTGCCGCGACCGCGGCCCCGCCCCAGCGCCGCGCCCCCGCCCGCTCGAACAGCAGCAGGAACAGCGGGACGGCGAACCCCACCTCGTGGAAACCGCTCCGGGAGGAGATCAGCAGCGGCCAGCCCAGGCCGTACACCAGCGCCGCGACGTCCCGCACCCGGGTGCGGACCCGCTGGTCCGCGTCCGCGAACGCCCGGGTCGCGATCCGGCGCACCAGCGGCACGCCCGCCGCGAACAGCGCGGCCTGGCCGACCAGCAGCATCCGCGGGTCGTCCCACAGCCAGTACAGCGGGGCCGCCAGCGCCAGCACCGGCGAGAAGTGGTCGCCCAGCAGCGAGAACCCGGGCGGGAACTCGTGGTGCACGCTCTTCAGCGTCGACACCGGCAGCCCGAAGTGCGCGTAGCCGCGCACGCCCTGGTCGAAGATGCCCAGGTCGAAGCCGCCCAGCTGGAGCGAGGTCCACTGCTGGACGCCCAGCGCCAGGCAGGCGGCGAAGCACAGCAGGGTCAGCAGCACGGTGCGGGCCCGGCGCGAGGACAGCCGCACCCCGGACGCGCGGACCGCCGCCCCACGGGCGGCGCGGGGCGGCAGAGCGGAGGTAGTGGTCACGGCTTCGGTCCTGTCGGGGGCCGACGAGGCCCGGTCGCACGGGTGGACCCAACCACCCCCGGTCGCTCCGCAGTCTAACCGCCGCCCCCGGGGCGGCTCCGGCGTCCCCGCGAAGCGGAAGCCGGGCCGCCGCACCAGTGACCCGCGCCGCGCTCGCTCGTTGGGCAGGGCATGATCAAGCCCAACCGATTCCTGGCCGGCCTGGCGCTCTCCGGCGCGGCCCTCGCCACCGCCCTCGGGGCGGCGCCCGCCCACGCCGCCGACACCGAGGCCATGGCCCTCGACCAGGTCGCCGACATCGGCCAGCCCGGCGGCCTGATCGGCACCGTCGCCTTCACCGGCACCGGCCTGCTGACGGGCGTCGAGCCGAAGATGCCGGACCCGCACGCGATCGTGGACGAGGCGAAGAAGCAGAAGGCGGAAGAGGACGCGAAGCAGGCCGCCGGCAAGTAGGCGGAGCGCGGACGGACGCGCTGACAGGGGTGCGTCCAGGGGCGCGGGGACGGGGACTACACAGCGGTGCGTGCTTGCTCGGTCGTGCAGTTTCCCGCGCCCCTGTGCAGTTCCCAGCACTCCTGTGCAGTTCCCTGCGCCTTCGCGCAGTTCACCAGTGCCCCTGTGCAGTTCCCAGGGCCTCCGTGCAGTTTCCCGCGCCCCTGTGCAGTTCCCAGGGCCTCCGCGCAGTTCTTCGCGCCCCTGCGCTACTCCTCGACCTCGGCGACGCCGGTGATCCGGTGCAGGGCGAAGGTGCGGACCTCGTCGGAGAGGTGGTCGTAGGCGGTGACGAACCCGCCCTCGACCTTGACGGGGTCGATGACGCGTTGCGAGGAGAGGCCCTCCGCGTTGATGTAGCCGATCCACATGCGCTCGCCGAGCAGGACGGCGGTCTGCAGGGCCGCCAGGGTGTCGGCGGAGGCGGTGCGGGGCACGGCGGCGCTGGTGCGGGAGGCGGGCCCGGCGACCGGGTCCTTGCGGACGGCGGTGGCGGCGCGGTCACCAGCCCGGATGGCGCGGACGGCGGCGGTGAGGAGGGCGTCGTCGGGGCGGGCGGGGCCGTCGGGGACGGGTAGCGGCGGGGTGCGGGGCGGGGTGCGGCGGCTGTCGGGGCGGGTGATGACGACGTCGCCCTCGGCGGACTCCGCGGCGGGCGCGTACCCCATGGTGCGCAGGACGGCGAGCAGGGTCTCCGGCCCGGCCTGGGCGGCGAGGACGGTCGGGGCGAGCAGGCGCAGCCGCAGTTCGGCGGCGCGCCGGTCGGCGAGGACCTCGTCGAGCAGGCGGGGGTCGTCGCAGCGCAGGTAGGAGGAGGCGGCGCCGACCCGGAGGATGCCGTGGCGGCGGGCGACGTCGTCGATCAGGTAGGCGAGCGGCTGCGGGACGGGCGTGCGGGAGTGCTGGGCGAGGAAGGCCTGCAGGTCGGCGGCGGTGCGCCCGGCGTCGAGGGCGCGGCGCACCGACCCGGGGGTGAAGCGGTAGACGGTCGCGCCGCCCTTGGACTCGATGTCGGCGGCGAGGGCGAGGGCCTGGGCGAGCGGGGTGAGCAGCGGGCCGGGGGCGATCGCGGTGAGGTCGGGCTGCAGGATGACGTGGTCGAGCGGTTCGGGCAGCAGCGGCGCGAGGACGGGCACCGGGTCGGCGCCGTCGAGCAGGGCCCGGACGGGGGCGGCGAGGGCGCCGCGGCCGGTGGCGCCGAGCAGTTCGGCCTCGTGCAGCGTCCAGCCGGTGAGCTGCTCGCGCAGGTCGTGGCCGTCGGGGCCGGTCGGCCCGCCGCGCAGCGGGCGGTGCCAGCGCAGGACGGGCAGCAGGGCGTCGGCGGACGCGGCGGTGCCGGGCGGGAGCTCGGCGAGCCGGGTGAGGACGGCGCGGCGCACCGACGGGGCCAGGGTGCGGTCGAGTTCGGGGCCGAGCACGGCGCGCGGGCGGCCCTTGCCGTCGGGGGTGCCGGTGAGGCGGCCGACCCGGGTGGCGGCGAGCCAGCTGCGGGCGAGCAGGGCCCAGCGCTCGGCGGTGTCCTGCTGGAGCCACTGGTCGTACGCGGGGGTGGGGGCCCAGACCTCGTCGACCTCGCCGTCGGGGGCGAGCAGGCCCGCGGTGTGGGCGAGTTCGATCCAGAACGCGGCGTCGCCCTCGCCGCACTCCAGCAGGGCGGCGGTGCGCTTGAGGTCGCGGACGCCCAGGCCCCCGGCCCGCAGGGTGGGCGGCGGGGTGAGGCTCCAGGACTCCAGGAGCTCCTCGACGGTGCGGACGGCGGTGCCGGCCTGCCCGGCGGCGGTGCGGTCGGTGGTGGCCGGGTCGCGCGCGACGACGGGGTCGACGGCGGGCGGGACGGGGTCGACGCCGCGGTGGGCGCGGCCGCCGCGCAGGTGCAGGGCGAGCTCGCGGGGCAGCACCACGGAGGTGGGGCTGGAGGGCAGCAGCAGGCCGCGGGCGAGCAGCCACTCGACGGGGCTGTGCGCCTGCTCGGCGGTGACCTGCCGGGCGGCGTCCGGGACGGTGCCGGTGGGCGGGCCCCAGACCAGGCGCTCCAGCAGCTTGTGGGCGGCGGGCGGCGCCTGGTCGAGCAGGGCGCCGAGGCGCTTGCGGTCGCCGAGCAGGGCGGTGAGCGCGGCGACGGCGGTGACCGGGTCGGGGGTGGGCGGCTGCCCGGTGTCGGCGAGCAGTTGCTGGAGGCGGGCGGGCGACATGCCGGTGGTGGCCTCGGCGAAGGTCGGGCCGAGGCCGGTGCGGCCGGGGTTGAGGGCGCTGGGGGCGAGCGCCTCGCGGACGGCGAGGACCAGGCGCAGCGCGGAGTCCGGGCCCCACAGCAGGGCCTGCTCGCGCAGCCGGTCGAGCGCGGCGGGGAGGGCGGCGGTGACGGCGGCCCGGTCGACGGGCTCGGCGCCCGGGTGCGGCTTGACCCGGGCGGGCCCGGTCAGCAGGTTCCGCACCACGGTGTCGGGGGCGCCCTCGGGGGCGGCGGCGAGCGCCTCGGCGACCTGCAGGGTGAACCGGTCGAGCCGTTCCAGGGCGCGCAGCACGGACGCCCGGCTGGAGAGCCGCGCGGACAGCTGGGTCAGATCGGTCGGCACCGGGTTCAGCAGGTCGGGGCGGGCCCGGAGCAGCGCGGCGACGGCCTCGTCGCCCCGGCCGCGGAGTTCCTCGGCCAGGGTGCGGGGTGCGGTGGCGCGGGTGGCGCGCGGCGCGCTCTGCGGTGCGGTCATCCGGTCCAGACTAGTCAACGCCGCCCGTTCGGGCCCAGAACGGCGGCGGAACTCGGGGAGGACCGGCACCCGCTTCAGTGCCGGGCGTGCCGGACCCAGGCCTCCGGCGGCTCGGCGAGGACGCGCTCCAGCGCCCACCGGACGCCCGCGCCGAGCGCGGTGACGGCCGCCACCGGGTCGTCGAACGTGCGCTCGTCGAGCTCGTGGACGTAGTGCGCCCCGCAGTCGTCCGGCTCCGCGCAGCGGACGCAGACCCGCACGCCCAGCTCCCACGGCGGCCCCGGCAGCGGGGTCCACTCGACGGGATCGCGCGGCGCCCACAGCTCGGCCTCGCACCACGGGCCGGGGCCCTCCGCGTACCCGGACAGCGCGGACGGGCCGAGCGGCACCTCGTCCCAGGTCAACTGCCAGGCGCCGTCGAAGCGTTCGGCGAAGGCGCGGAGGGCTTCGGCGGCTCCGCGCAGCGGCGGCAGGAGGACTGACGGGTCGTCGAGGCCGGGGAACAGCCGGCGCGGGTCGCCCTCGTCCCAGCGGGTCGTCTGCATGCCGGGCAGTGTCCCAGGGCCGGACGGGGCTCGCTTCGGGAGGGCGCGGGTGGGTACCGTCTCGGTGGGCGGCGGGTTCGTGGACGTGAGGCGGGTGGCGGGGCGATGGCGGGCGGCTCGTGGTGGCGCGAGGACGGGGCGGCGGCGGACGGAGCGGACGGCGGGGAGAGCGTGTACCTGCCGCGGCAGGCGGTGGATTCACCGGCCCCTGCCCCGGCCCCGACTCCGGCCCCGGCCCCGGCGGTTGGTGCGGAGCGGCCGCGGCCGCCCGCGATGTCCTCCCCGGCCGAGGTCGAGAAGGCCTTCGCGTACTCGGAGGACCCGGACGGCCCGGAGTTCGGCGCGGGCCAACCGGGGTGGACCGTCACGTACGACGACCTTCCGGAGCCCGAACCCGCGCCCGCGCCCGAACCGGAGCCCGAGCCGGAACCCGAGCCCGGCCCGGAGGCGGCGCCGGAACCCGCGGCGGCCCCCGGGCGCGAGCGGCCGGGGCTGGGGCGGACGGTCCTGGCGGTGCTGTTCGGCACGCCGAAGGCCGCCCCCGAGGCCGCACCGGCCCCCGCCCCCGCGGCAGCGGGCGGCGCCCGCAAGCCCGCGCCGCTCCTGCTGCTCGGGGCGGCCCTGCTGCTGGGCGGGGCGGCGACGGGCACGCTGCTGGCGATGCTGCTCGGCTGGGCGGCGGCGTACCTCTCGCAGGGCTGGACCGACCTGATGAAGAAGTTCGCCGTCCTGGGCATCCCGCTGATCACGGTGACCGGCCTGACGGTGTGGAACTGGGGCCGTGAGAAGGGCCGCTGGGGCACCGCGCTGTCCCCCGGCACCGACGCGGGCGCAGTGACCTGGGCCGCCGCACCGGGCGTGCTGCGGATCGCGGCGGTGCTGTCGGCGCTGTTCGTGCTGGCGGTGACGCTGCGCCGCCGCAAGGGGTGACGGCGGGCCCCTTGACGGCGGCCCCCTGACGGCGGCTCGGCCGCGCGGCAGGGAGCGCCCCGGCGGGGCTCAGTTCGCGCCGAGGAGGTAGAGCAGTTCGGCGATCAGGAAGTGCGCGCCGGTGTAGCCGATGCCCTGGAACCACAGTTGGTCGTCGACCGGGAAGGCGCGGTGGGTGCGGACGGCGTTCAGGGCCTGCCAGGCGGGGGAGGCGAGGGTGGTGTGCAGGCCGTTGCGGTCGGGGCTGCCGTAGCCGGCGTAGAGCAGGAGGTCCCCGTCGGCGGCGGCGAGTTGGTCGGGGGTGGTTCCGGTGTCGAAGCGGTCGGTGTTCTGCGGGGCGGGCCGGGGGAGGCCGAGGTCGGCGAGGACGCTGCCGGGGAAGTTCTGCCGGGCGTACAGCCGGACGGTGGGGGAGCCCTCGACGAAGCGGACCAGGCTGATCCGCTGCCCGGCGGTCCCGGAGGAGGAGAGCGCGTTCCGGGCCTGGTCGAGGTGGCGCCCGTACGCGGCGACCACGGCGGCGGCCTGGCCGTGCCGGTCCAGGGCGGTGGCGTGCAGTTGGAAGTCCTCCTTCCAGGTCGCGCCGGTGGTCCGGGTCGCCACGGTGGGGGCGATCTCCTGGAGGGCCGCGGTGTGTTCGGCGTCGCGGGCCAGGTTGGTGAGGACCAGTTGGGGGCGCAGGGCGGTGAGCGCCGCGGTGTCGGGCGGGGCCCCGATGTCGCCGACCAGGGTGACGGCGGCCAGCCGGGAGGCGGGCCAGTAGGCGGGGAGGGCGGTGTCCAGCGGGGCCTTGGCGGCGCCGACCGGGGTGATGCCGAGGGTCATCGCGGAGTCGAGTCCGGCGGTGTCCAGGGTGATCACCCGCACCGCCCCGCCGGGGACGGTGACCGGCCCCTCCGCGGCGGGGACGGTGACGTCGGGGCGCGGGCTGGGGCTGGGCGTCGCGGGCGTCGCGGCGCCGGTGCCGGTCCCGTCGGCGGCGCCGGGCAGCGGCGGGCCCGCGGGCAGCGCGCGCGGGCCGCACCCGGTCAGCAGGGCGGCACCGAGCCCGGCGAGGGCGGCCCGGCGGGAGAGCGGCGGGGGTGGCACCTGGGGACCTCCGGCGGCAGGGGGCGGACGGCGGCCGCACCGCCCCGGGGCGGCGGCCCGGATCCACCGGAGGGGTGCGGCACGGCACTGGCCAGTATGTCCGCAATGCGGCTTTGCCCCCGGCTTTTCCGGCCGGAAACCCCGCTGGCTAGGCTGGCGGCATGGCTCTCACCGTCGGCTTCGACCTCGACATGACGCTCCTCGACACCCGCCCCGGCATCAAGGCCACCTACGACGTGCTGGCCGCGGAGACCGGCACCGCGATCGACTCCGACCTGGTGGTCAGCCGGCTCGGCCCGCCGCTGGTGCAGGAACTGGCCAACTGGTACCCGCCGGAGCGCCTGGAGGCCGTCACCGACCGCTACCGCGAGCTGTACGTGGAGCACGCCATCGGGCCGACGCTGGAGCTGCCCGGGGCGCTGGCCGCGGTGGCCGCGGTCCGGGCGGCCGGGGGCCGGGTGCTGGTGATCACCGGCAAGTGGGAGCCGAACGCCCGCCGCCACCTGGACGGCTTCGGGCTGCAGGTGGACGCGCTGGTCGGCGACCTGTGGGCGGAGACCAAGGGCGAGGCGCTGCGCGCGCACGGCGCGGACGTCTACGTCGGCGACCACCTGGGCGACATCCGGGGCGCCCGGGCCGCCGACGCCGTCGCGGTCGGCGTGGCCACCGGCCCGTACAGCGCCGCCGAGCTCGCCGCGGCGGGCGCGGACGCGGTGCTGCGCGACCTCACCGAGTTCCCCGCCTGGCTGGCCGGACACCTGGCCGGACGCCCGGCCTGACGCACCCGGGGCCCGACGCGCCCGGCTCAGCCCGCGGCGGCCGCCTCCCGGGCGCGCCGCCGCCGGGTGTTGGCCCGGGCGTCGGCGAACAGCCCGCCCAGCGCGACCAGCAGGCCCAGCGGCATCAGCATCGCCATCCAGTAGGCGAACGAGGGCAGCCTGGCCAGGTCGAAGACGTACGGCACGAAGACGGCGATCACGGACAGCATGCCGATGCCGAACACGATGCCGCCGACGCGGACCAGGACGTCACCGGGGCCGTCGGACCGGTCGCTCACTCTCACCACTCCTTCACGCGGGTCGTTCCCCCTGATTGTCCCACCTGTCCCACCCCGCCCCCTCCGATCGGCGGGGGCGGGGCGACGCGCGCTCCGACCGGACGCTCAGGGTTCCCAGGAATTCCTCAGGCATGCTGATGATCGGAACGGGGACGGCGACGGGCGAGCGGGGCGTGCGGCGGGATGGGACTGACCAGTCACAAGGTGCTGGCGCTGGCGGCGCTGCTGTCGGTGCTGACGGTGGCGGGCACCGCCCGGTACTGGCCCCGGCTGGCCGGGCCGGGCTGGCGGGCGGTGCTGGGGCGGCTGGCGACCATCGCCGCCACCCAGCTCTCGGTGCTCTGCACGCTCGCCCTGCTGGCCAACAACTCCTTCGCGTTCTACAGCAGTTGGGACGACCTGCTGGGCACCGGCGAGGACGGCCCGGTCACCGTCCAGAACCAGCTGCTCGGCCGCGCCCCGGGCGTCCAGCAGCTGTCCACCGAGAACGTCCGGGGCGCCGGGGCGGGCGGCCGCGACCCCGAGCGGTCCGGGCGGCTGGAGCGGGTCCGGCTGCCCGGCGCGGGCACCGGGCTGTCCACCGAGGGCTACGTCTACCTGCCGCCGCAGTACTTCCAGCCCGCCTACCGGGACAGGCGCTTCCCGGCGGTGATCGCGGTCACCGGCTTCCCCGGCGACGCGAAGAACCTGGTCACCAAGCTCAACTACCCGTCCGTGCAGCTGAAGCTGACCGAGCAGGGCCGGGCCCGGCCGACCGTGCTGGTGCTGATGCGGCCCTCCCCGGCGATGCCCCGCGACACCGAGTGCGAGGACGTGCCGGGCGGCCCGCAGGCCGACCGGTACTTCAGCGCCGACGTGCCCGCCGCGCTGCGCGCCTCGTACCGGGTCGCGGCCGGGCCGGGCAGCCTCGGGGTGATCGGCAACTCCACCGGCGGGTACTGCGCGCTGAAGCTGGCGATGCGCCACCCCGACGTGTTCGCCGCCGGGGCGTCGCTCTCCGGCTACTACCGGGCCGCCGAGGACCCGACCACCGGCGACCTGTTCGGCGGCGACCGGCAGCGCCGCGACCGGGCCGACCTGGAGTGGCGCCTCGGCCACCTGCCCGCCCCGGCCACCGCGCTGCTGGTCGGCGGCAGCCGGGAGGGCGACGGCGACTACCACGAGCAGACCGAGCGGTTCCGGGCCGCGGCGAAGGGCACCGCGACCAGGGTCTCCGCGATCACGCTGGACCGCGGCGGCCACAACTTCGCCACCTGGTCCCGGATGCTCCCGGCCGCGCTCGGCTGGCTCTCCGACCACCTCGCCGACCCCGCCTGACCGGCCACGCGTCACAGCGCGCAACTCCCTGCGCGCAAGGAGTTTCGACCCGCGCCACGCCCGGGTATGCAGCCATCGCGCGGGCGGACCTGACGGATGGTCCACGAACGCCCGCCCGTTCACCGATCGGGGGTGTGAGCCAGTGGAGGGCGCAGCAGGCGCGGGGCACGGCCGCGCCCCGGTCCGGAATCCCTTCGCCGTTCCGGTGAACGCTGAGGGATCATTGCTCCACTGAGCGAAACCGGCCGCCCGCCCGGGGCGCCCGTCCGCACATCCACCCGCGGCCCGACGTGGCCGCACGCACCCGATACCGAGGACTGTTCGAGATGCCCACCGGCCAGGTCAAGTGGTTCAACGAGACGAAGGGCTACGGCTTCCTGTCGCGCGACGACGGCGGCGAGGTCTTCGTCCACACCAAGGCGCTGCCCGCGGGCGTCACCACGCTGCGGCCGGGCCAGCGGGTCGAGTTCGGCGTCGCCGCCGGCCACCGCGGCGACCAGGCGATGAGCGTCCAACTGCTGGACGCACTGCCCTCGGTGGCCGCCGCCCAGCGCAAGAGCGCCGACGACATGGCCCCGATCGTCCAGGACTTGATCACCAAGCTGGACAGCGTGCTGCCGGGCCTGCAGCGCGGCCGCTACCCGAGCAAGCCGGAGGGCCAGAAGATCGCCATGGTGCTGCGCGCCATCGCCGACCAGTTCGACGTCTGAGCGGGCCTCAGACGAAGGCCAGCGCGTCCGGGCCGACGGCGGGGACGAGTCCCTGCCCGGCGGCCCGGGCGAGCAGGCCGTGCACCGCCGCGTAGCCCTCCTCGCCGAGGTCTGCGGTGAACTCGTTGACGTACAGCGCGATGTGCTGCTCGGCGACGGCCGGGTCCATCTCCTGCGCGTGCGCCAGCACGTACTCCCGGGACGCCGCCGGGTCCGCCCAGGCCGCCCGCACCGACGCCCGCACGGCGTCGGCCAGTTCGCGCAGCCGCTCGGCGCCCAGCGAGCGCCGGGCCACGATCGCGCCCAGCGGGATCGGCAGCCCGGTGGCCGCCTCCCAGGCCTCGCCCATGTCGGCCAGGCAGTGCAGCCCGTACTGCCGGTACGTGAACCGGGCCTCGTGGATGACCAGCCCGGCGTCCACCTCGCCCGCCCGGACGGCCGGCATGATCTCGTGGAACGGCAGCACCACGATCTCGCCGAACCCGCCCGGCACCGCCTCCTGCGCCCACAGCCGGAACAGCAGGTAGGCCGTCGAGCGCTCGCTCGGCACCGCCACCCGCCGCCCCGCCAGCGCCGCCGCCTCCAGCGGCCCCGCGGTCAGCACCAGCGGCCCGCAGCCCCGGCCCAGCGCCCCGCCGCACGGCAGCAGCGCGTACTCGTCCAGCACCCAGGGCAGCTGCCCGTACGAGATCTTCAGGACGTCCAGCTCGCCGCGCTCGGCCAGCCCGTTGGTGACGTCGATGTCCGCGAACCGCACCTCGGGCGCGTCGGCGCCCGGCACCAGGCCGTGCGCCCAGGCGTGGAACACGAAGGTGTCGTTCGGGCAGGGCGAGTACGCGACGGACAGCGGCTCGGCCATCTCAGACCTCCAGGAGCAGGTGCGGCACCGGCGGCAGCGCCGCGAAGGCCCGCTCCAGGGCCGCCAGCGCCTCGCCGATCCGCCAGGCGGCGCGGTCGCGCGGCCCGACGGCATTGGACACGGCCCGCAGCTCACCGGCCACGAGCCCGAACCGGGCGGCCGCCTCGGCCACCCCGAAACCCTCCATCGCCTCGGCCAGCGCCCGCGGGTGACGCCGCCTCAGCAGCTCGGCGCGCTCCGCCGAGCCCGTCACCGTGGACACCGTCAGCACCTCGCCGACCGCCCCGCCGCAGGCCCCCGCGAGGGTCTTCACCAGCGCGGGCGGCACCGGGTGCCGGACGGTGCCGAAGCCCAGTTCGGTGACGTCCGCGAAGCCGTCCGGCGTCTCGGCGCCCAGGTCGGCCGCCAGCACCGCGTCCGCGACCACCAGCGACCCGACCGGCGCGCCCGGCGCGAAACCGCCCGCGATGCCCGCCGACAGCACCAGCCGGTGCCCGCCGCGGGCCAGCGCCACCGCCGTGCCCGCCGCCGCGGCCGCCGGACCGACGCCCGCGGCCAGCACCTCGGCACCCGAGCCCGGCCCGAGCCCGCGCCGCACCGCCTCGGCCTCCGCCTCCACCGCGACGACGACGAGCAGCCCGGCCGCGCGGCCGGGCTGCTCGTCGGTGCGCTCAGCGGTCATCGACCGGAGGGTCAGCTGGTCTTGTTCTTCAGCTCGAAGAACCAGACCGCGTAGACGTCGTTGGTCTCCGGGTCGCTGACGGCCACCGTCACCGAGGTCTTGTCGCCGGAGGACATCACGGTGTGCCCGGCCACCGTGCCGGAGAAGGTGGTGCCGCGGGCGTTGCCGATGATCGGGGCGGTGCCCTGCGACTGGCTGGAGCCGCCGTCGGTGTACGCGAACCAGCCCTTCTTCGCCAGGTCCTTCGGCACGCCGATGCCGACCTGGTCGCTGGACCGGACGTCCAGCAGCGGCAGCTCGTCCTTCTTGCCCGCCGCCTCGGCCGCGTCGGAGCAGGCACCGAGCGCGGCCCGCGCGATCGGCTTGCCGTCGTTGTAGCAGAAGGGGGCCGCGGTGGTGGACGAGGTGCCGACGACCAGGGTCGCCACGTTCTCACGGGGCTCGCCCGCGTTGTGTGCCCAGTAGATACCGGTACCGAGGGAGGCGGCGCCGACGACGACGACGCCGGCGATACCGGCGATGGCACGGGTGCTGAGGCTCATGCGCAAGAGGCTACTCGCCTTCCGTGATCACACGACGCCGGGGTGCCCGAGTCGTCCGAGGTTACGCCGTGCGCGGACGCGCCGCGGCCGCCGCGGTCCCGCCGCGGCCCCCGCCCGGCCCCGCCGCGGGCCGGGCGGCTCAGGCCATCCGGGCCCGGGCCGCCGCCCGGCGCGGCCCGATCCGCAGCAGCGAGCGGAACGACCACAGCAGCATCACCGTCATCACCGCCGCCGCCACCGTCAGCCCCAGCACCGGGTTCAGCGGCAGCGCGATGCCCACCGCGCCGCCCGCCACCCAGCACAGCTGCAGCACCGTCTCCGACCGGGCGAACGCGGACGTCCGGACCGCCTCCGGCACGTCCCGCTGGATCAGCGCGTCCAGCGCCAGCTTCCCCAGCGAGGCCGCCATCCCGGCGACGCCCGCCACCACCGTCACCGTCACCGCCCCGTACCAGAGCGCCGCCGCGCCCGCCGCCACCGTCGCCAGCGCCAGCACCGACGTCACCAGCACCTCCGACCCGCGGGTGCGCAGCCACGACCCCAGCACCGACCCCAGCGCGTTGCCCAGCCCCGCCGCCGCCGCGACCAGGCCCAGCGCCACCGTCCCCGGCAGGCCGCCCGGAGGGTCCCGGCGGATCAGGAACGCCAGGAACATCACCAGGAACCCGACCAGCCAGCGCAGCGCCGCCACCCCGCGCAGCGCCATCACCACCGAGGGGCCGACCGCCCGCAGCACCCCCTTGGGCCGCACCTCCGGCGACTCGGCGTGCAGCTCCGCCCGCTGCTCGCCCTTCGCCGAGTCCACCTGGTGCGGCAGGTGGAAGGCCATCAGCGTCCCGACCACGAACACCACGAACGCCCCGCGCAGCGGCCACGCCGGCCCGAGCAGGTGCAGCAGACCGCCCACCCCGCCCGCCACCAGCGTGGTCAGCAGACCCGCCAGCGTCACCCGCGAGTTCGCCTTCACCAGCGACAACTGGGCGGGCAGCAGCCGCGGCACCACCACGCTGCGCACCACCCCGTACGCCTTCGAGGCGACCAGCACGCCCAGCGCCTCCGGGTACAGCGCCAGCCCGCCGCCGGTCACCACCCCCGCCATCACCCAGGCCAGCACCGCCCGCGCCAGCATCGACATCGCCATCGCCGAGCGACGGCCGTTCGGCAGCCGGTCCAGCAGCGGGCCGATCACCGGGGCCAGCACCGCGAACGGCGCCATCGTGATCAGCAGGTACAGCGCGACCCGGCCGCGGGCCTCGCCGGTCGGCACCGAGAAGAAGATGGTGGACGCCAGCGCCACCGTGATCAGCATGTCGCCGAACGAGTTCAGCGCGTGCAGCTCGATCAGCTTCGCCAGGCCCGACTCGCCCGCGCCCTCCGCCGACGTCGCCCGCCGGATCCGCCGGCCCGTCCCGTGCACCACCCGGCCGGTGCGCACCCCCGCCGCCGACGCGCGGCGGGCCCAGAACCCGCGGGCCTTCACCGTCGGTGCGGCGCCGGCCCCGCCCTCCGCAGGCTCCTCCGCCGGCTGCCCGTCCTGACGGGGCGTCGGACGCGGCGCACCCGCCTCCGGCTCACCGGGGGCCACGGGTTGCTGCCGCGACACGGCGGACGCTCCCGACAAGCCCTCGGCCTGCCCGGGACGCAGTCCGTGTTGCGGTGGGTTCTCCTCCGCCACACACCCATCCTGCCCGAGAATCGCAGACCTAACGAGTGATTGCCCGGGCCTCGGCGCGCCCGGGCCCGCGGCCCCGGACTGTCCTGCACCACCGACCGACGGGTAGCCTGCACTACGCGCATGCCCGGCCTCCCGCAGGGGGGTGGCCGACCTGGGCGGCGCGGCCCGGCCACGGAGCGGCCCCGGGTCTAGCAGAATGGACCGGCCCCGTGCTCGCGGGGGCCGCCCGGAGACGTGGCAGCGGCAGCCGGCGCGGGCCCGGACGCCGGGCGACACCGGCAAGGCCGCAGGATGACAGAACTGGGAGAGAACCGACGCCGTGAGTGCTGCGATGCGAAGCCGTACCCCTGACCGGCTCTGTGCAGAGGCCGTCGACCTCGCCCGCCAGGCAGTGGTGGACAGCGTCGGAGAGGCCGTCGTCGGCCCCCACGTGAAGGCGGGCGCGGACGCCGAGCGCGTCGTCACCCACACCTTCGAGTGCCTCGACCCGGCCTACCGCGGCTGGCACTGGGCGGTCACCGTCGCCCGCGCCCCGCGCGCCAAGAACGTCACCCTCGACGAGGTCGCCCTGCTCCCCGGCGCGGACGCCGTCCTCGCCCCGCAGTGGGTCCCGTGGAGCGAGCGGCTGCGGCCCGGCGACCTCGGCCCCGGCGACCTGCTCCCCACCGGCGCCGACGACCTGCGCCTGGAGCCCGGCTGGACCGGCGAGGACGAGCCCGCCCCCAACTCGGTGCTGGCCGAGGCCGCCGAGGACGAGGCCCCCGCCGAGGACATCCAGCCCGCGCCCGCCCGCGCCAAGATCAGCGCGATCGCCGAGGAGCTCGGCCTCGTCCGCCCCCGGGTGCTCTCCCGGCACGGCCTGCACCAGGCCGCCGAACGCTGGGAGACCGCGTACGGCCCGCAGACCCCGATGGCACAGTCCGCCCCCGCCTCCTGCAACACCTGCGGCTTCCTCGTCCCGATCGGCGGCTCGCTCGGCCAGGCGTTCGGCGTCTGCGGCAACGAGTTCGGCCCCGCCGACGGCCAGGTCGTCTCCCTCGCCTACGGCTGCGGCGCCCACTCCGAGGCCGCGGTCCTCCCGGCCCCGCCCGTCCCCAGCGAGCTCATCCTCGACGAGACGGTCGTCGAACCCCTCCCGCTCCACCCGGACCGCACCTCCGGCTCCGTCGAACCGGACGCGCCCGCCGAGGAGCTCGGCCACGCGTAGCGTTGCGCGCTGAGCGGAACCAGGGGCGCGGGGAACTGCGCGAGCGAGTACGCACCCGCAGCAGGACCGCGAGGCGGCAGCAAGCCACTGCCCCCGTCGCGACCCCGCTAGCGTGCGACTCCCGCTGCGCGCAGCTCCCCGCGCCCCCGTCGTGCGCATCCCGTTCGGTGCCGTCCCGTCGGGGACGACTGGCAGAATGCCGACTCGTACGCAGACCACGCGAAGGGCGGCTCGGCACGTGGAGTCTCGGATCATCGGCAGTGCGGCGCTCCCCGGGGAACCGGACGTCTTCGACACGGCCAGGCTGCGGCACACCGTGCTCACCGCCTGGGCGGCCGCGCCCGCCCGGTTCCGGGAGGACGCCAACGCCGAGGAGGAGCTCGCGCTCGGCGGCTACCGGGACCGCCTGGTCGTCGAACTCGCCCAGAACGCCGCGGACGCGGCCGCCCGGGCGGGCGTCACCGGGCGGCTGCGGCTGACCCTGCGGGACGGCGTGCTGGCCGCCGCCAACACCGGCGCCCCGCTGGACGCGGCCGCGGTGGAGTCGCTGTCCACGCTGCGGGCGTCCGCGAAGCGGGAGGACGAGCGGGCGGTGGTCGGCCGGTTCGGCGTCGGCTTCGCCGCGGTGCTGGCCGTCAGCGACGAGCCCGCCGTGCTCGGCCACACCGGGGGCGTGCGCTGGTCGCTCACCGACGCCCGCGCGCTGGTCGCCGACATCCCGCAGCTCACCGCGGAGTTGACCCGCCGCGAGGGCCACCTGCCGGTGCTCCGGGTGCCGTTCCCGGCCGAGGGCGGGGCCCCCGAGGGCTACGACACGGTGGTCGTCCTGCCGCTGCGCGACGCCGCCGCCGAGGACCTCACCCGCCGCCTGCTCGCCGAGGTCGACGACGCCCTGCTGCTGACCCTGCCCGGCCTGGCCGAGGTGGTCGTCGACACCGCGGAGGGCGAACGCACCCTGACCCGCACCGCGCACCCGCCGCGCCCCGAGCAGCTGCCCACCGTGACGATCACCGACGGGGAGCGCGCCACCACCTGGCAGACCGTCAGCGCCTCCGGCACCGCCGCCCCCGAACTGCTCGCCGACCGCACCACCGAGGAGCGGGCCCGCCCGCACTGGACGCTCACCTGGGCCGTCCCGGTCGACGAGCGGGGCCGCCCGCAGCGCCCGCGCACCGCCGCCGTGGTGCACGCCCCCACGCCCAGCGACGAGCCGCTCGGCGTGCCCGCGCTGCTGATCGCCTCGTACCCGCTCGACCCGACCCGGCGGCACGTCGCGCCCGGCCCGCTCACCGACTTCCTCACCGAGCGCGCCGCCGAGGCCTACACCGAACTGCTGCGCGCCCGCGGCGCCGACCTGCACTCGCTGGACCTGGTGCCCGCCCCGCTCGGCCAGGGCGCGCTGGACGGCGCGCTGCGCACCGCGGTGCTGCGGCGGCTGCCCGACGTCCCGTTCCTGCCGCACCCGCGCGGCACCGAGGAGGGCACCCCCGCGCTGCGCCCGCGCGACGCCGTGCTGCTGGAGGGCGCCGACCACTCGGTGGTGGAGGCGCTCGCCCCGGTCTTCCCCGGCCTGCTCCCGGCCGGCCTGGAGCGCCGCACCGAACTGCGCACCCTCCAGGTGCGCCGCACCCCGCTCGCCGAGGTGGTCGACCAGCTCGGCGGCCTGGAGCGCGAACCCGCCTGGTGGCGCGGCCTGTACGCGGCCCTGGCCGGGGCCGACCCGGAGGCCCTGGGCGCGCTGCCCGTCCCGCTCGCCGACGGCCGCACCGTCACCGGCCCGCGCCGCGTCCTGCTGCCCTCCGACGCCGCCGACTGGGCCGGCTACGAGGGCTACCCCGCGGCGCTCGCCGAGGCCCTCGACCTGCTCGACCTGCGCCTCGCCCACCCCGACGCGGCGCACCCGCTGCTGGCCAAGCTCGGCGCCGCCACCGCCACCCCCGCGGGCGTCCTGGACACCCCCGAGGTGCGGGCCGCCGTCGCCCGCTCGCTGGAGCTCGGCGAGGACGACTACGAGGCCGCCGTCGACCTCGCCGACGCCGTCCTGGCCCTGGTCAAGGCCGCCGCCCCCGCCCCCGGCGCACACCCCTGGCTGGCCCGCCTGGCCCTCCCCGACGACGAGGGCGAACTCGCCCGCGCGGGTGAACTCCTGCTCCCCGACAGCCCGTTCGCCCGCCTGGTGGACGAGGATGACGCCGCCTTCGTGGACGACGACCTGTACGACCGCTGGGGCCCCGAGGTCCTCGCCGCGGCCGGGGCGCTCACCGCCTTCACCCTGGTGCGCGCCGAGGACGTCGTCCTCGACCCCGACGACCTGGAGCGCCTCGACCCCACCGCCCCCGCCGACCGGGCCGCGGGCGGCCGCCCCACCGGCCTGATCGACGAGGCCCCCGACGGCCTCGCCGAATGGTGCGAGGACGCCCTGGAGGCCCTGCACGCCGACGACGCCGGGGAGTTGGGCGTCCCGCCGGTCGCCGCCGAACTGCTCGCCGTCCGCGACCTCGACCTGGTCGCCGACGACGCCTGGCCCGAGGCCCTCGCCCTGCTCGCCCGGCCCCCGTACCGGGACGCCGTGGTGACGCCGGTGCGCACCCTGCTGCCCGACGGCAGCTACACCGACCTGCCCCCGTACACCGCCTGGTGGCTGCGCGACCACCCCGTCCTGGACGGCCGCGAACCGGCCGGGCTGCGCGCCGCGGGCGCCGACCCGCTGCTGCGCGGCCTCTACGACGAGGCCCGCACCACCCTCGACCCGCAGTTCCTGCACGCCCTCGGCGTGCGCACCACGCTGAACGCGCTGCTCGCCGAACCGCACGGCCCCGAGGAGCTGGTCGACCGGCTCACCGACCCGCTCTCCGAGGTCAGCCACCGCCAACTCCACGGCATCTACAGCCTGTTGGCCGCCCTCCCGGCCGAGCGCGTCGAAGCCCTGGACGTGGTGCGGGCGCTCGCCCCGCTCGACTCCGCCTCCGGCCGCCGCGACGACCGCACCGTCATCGTGGACGCCGGCACCGCGGTCGTCGCCGACGCCCCCGACCTGGTCGAACTCCTCCACGACCACGCCGTGCTCCCGGTCCACCCGCTGCTCGCCCCGGCCCTCGCCGAGCGCCTGCACGTCTCGCTGGCCAGCGAGGTGGCGGGCGGCCGCGTCCTGTCCGAGGGCACCCTGCACCGCACCCCCGCGGTGGTCCGCGAACTCCTCCCCGGCTGCCCGGCCGTCTACGAGGAGCACGAGGAACTCCTGGTCGTCGGCCCCGACGGCGAGGAGGCGCACGTCGCCTGGCGCTGGGACACCGCGGCGACCGCCCCCGAACTCCCCTACGCCCCGGAGGACGCCGAAGCGGCCGACGAGGACGACGAGTTCGACGTCCCGCCCGTCCCCGGCCTGCTGCACGCCGCCACCCCCGAGGGCCTGGCCGCGGGCCTCGCCTGGTCCGTCCACCAGTGGCACCGCCGCTTCGAGGTCCTCGCCGCCCTCACCGAACCGGACCGGGCGTACGAGCTGCTGGCGGCGCGCGACTACGAGTAGGGCCCCTGTCGGGGCTCTGCCGTTCCCCCTTCAGCTCTTCTCAGCTCTTCTCAGCTCTTCTCCACGAAGACCCGCGAGGTGACCTCCAGCAGGCAGCCCGCGATCGCGGCGATCGCCACGCCCGCCAACGGGTCGCGCCAGCCGACGAGTTGGAGCTGGAAGAAGTCGGAGAGCCAGGGGACCACCAGCACCAGTGCGAACGCGCCGGACATGGTGCCGATCAGCAGCAGGCGCCACCAGGTGTACGGGCGGGCGACGATCGCGAGGACCCAGATCGCGCAGATGAACAGCGTCAGGGTGGCGACCGAGGTGTCGGCCTCCAGGGTGGTCGCGTCGTCGCCGCGGGCCAGTGCGTAGGCGGTGAAGGTCGCGGCGCCGCAGACCGCCCCGCCGGGCACCGCCAGCCGCAGCACCCGGCGGACGAAGCCGGTGCGGGCCCGCTCGTTGTTGGGGGCCAGGGCGAGGAAGAACGCCGGGATGCCGATGGTCAGCGAGGACAGCACCGTCGAGTGCCGGGGCAGGAACGGGTACGGGACCTGGGTGAACACCACCAGCAGGGCCAGCAGCACCGAGTAGACCGTCTTCACCAGGAACAGCCCGGCGACGCGCTCGATGTTGCCGATCACCCGGCGGCCCTCGGCGACCACCGAGGGCAGGGTGGCGAACCGGTCGTCGAGCAGCACGATCTGGGCGACGGCCCGGGTCGCGTCCGAGCCGGTGCCCATCGCGACGCCGATGTCGGCGTCCTTCAGGGCGAGCACGTCGTTGACGCCGTCGCCGGTCATCGCGACGGTGTGGCCCTTCGACTGCAGGGCGCCGACCAGGGCGCGCTTCTGCTGCGGGGTGACCCGGCCGAAGACGGCGGTCCGGTCGGCGGCCTCGGCGAGCCGTTCGGGGTCGGTGGGCAGGGTGCGGGCGTCGGTCGCGGTCTCGGCGCCGGGCAGGCCGAGGTGGGCGGCGACCGCGCCGACCGAGACGGCGCTGTCGCCGGAGATGACCTTGGCCCGGACGTCCTGGGAGCGGAAGTAGCGCAGGGTGTCCGCGGCGTCCTCGCGCAGCCGCTGCTGCAGCACCAGCAGGGCCAGCGGCCGCAGCTGCGCGGCCGGGTCGGGGTCGTCCAGCGGCAGCGGGCTGCGGCCCAGCAGCAGGACCCGCAGGCCCTTCGCGCCCAGCTCGTCGACCTCGGCGAGCGCGGGGGCACCGGCCGGGAGCAGCACGTCGGGGGCGCCGAGCAGCCAGCTGCCCTCGGTGCCGCCGGGCTCCAGCAGCTGCACGCCGCTCCACTTGCGGGCGGAGGAGAACGGGATCGCCTCCAGCACCCGCCAGCGGCCCTCCGGCGGCGGCCCGTACGCGTCGATGACGGCCTGCATGCTGGGGTTGGGGCGGGCGTCGGCAGTGCCGATCGCGCCGAGCGCCTCGGCCAGGAGCACCTTGTCGGCGCTGCCGGCGGCGCTGTCGGTGCTGCTGGATTGCGGGGCCTCGCTCGGGGCGGCGAGCGGGCGGAGGTCGACCAGGTCCATGCCGCCCTCGGTGAGGGTGCCGGTCTTGTCCAGGCACACGGTGTCGACCCGGGCCAGGCCCTCGATCGCGGGCAGCTCCTGCACCAGGCACTGCTTGCGGCCCAGCCGGACCACGCCGATCGCGAAGGCCACCGAGGTGAGCAGCACCAGGCCCTCGGGCACCATCGGCACGATGCCCGCCACCATCCGGCGCACCGCCTCCTTCCAGTCGTTGCGCTGCACCGCGAGCTGGCTGATCACCAGGCCGATCGCGGTGGGCACCAGCAGGTAGGTGATGAACCGCAGGATCTGGTCGATGCCGGTGCGCAGCTCCGACTTCACCAGGGTGAACTTGCTGGCCTCCTCGGCGAGCTTGGCGGCGTACGCCTCCCGGCCGACCTTGGTCGCGGTGAACGCACCCGCCCCGGCCACCACGAAGGAGCCGGACATCACGTGGTCGCCGGGGCGCTTGTGGACGGGGTCGGGCTCGCCGGTCAGCAGCGACTCGTCGATCTCCAGGGCGTCCGCCTCGGTGACCGTGCCGTCCACCACGACCTTGTCGCCGATGCCCAGCAGCACCGTGTCGTCCAGCACGATCTCGCCGGTGCCGACCTGCACCGCGGCGCCGTCCCGGCGGACCTGGGGGCGGGCCTCGCCGATCAGCGCGAGGCTGTCCAGGGTCTTCTTGGCGCGCAGCTCCTGGACGATGCCGATCGCCGTGTTGGCGACGATGACCAGGCCGAACAGGCCGTCCTGGAGCGGGCCGACGACCAGGATGATGCCGAACATCACCCCGATGATCGCGTTGAACCGGGTGAACACGTTGGCCCGGACGATCTCCCGCACCGAACGGCTCGAACGCACCGGGACGTCGTTCACCTGCCCGCGGGCGACCCGCTCGGCGACCCCGGCCGCACTCAGCCCGGGCTGGTACGCGCCGCCCGCGCCGGTGGGGTGCGCGCCGGGGCCGGGGCCGGGGACCGGGCCGGGCGCGGCGGTGCCTTCCGCTGAGTGCGTCATGGCACCGACTCTAGGTGGGCGATTTGTCCGGTGCGCCCCGCCTCGGGACGGATTCCGGCCGGACGGGTGGCGGCCGGGCGGCGGCTGCCCGGGGCTGCTAGGCCACCGGCTCCCCGGCCGCCTCGGCGGCGCGGGCGCGGCGGATCGCGGCCCGGCGGGCGGTGCAGTACTTGAGGCCGATCAGGCCGAGCAGGCCGCCGGACAGGCAGACCCACGGCCAGCTGCCGTGGCCGTGGTCGGACAGCCACCCCTGGAACGGCACCAGCGCCACGAAGCCGACGAACCACAGCACCGTGCCGGTGCCGACGATGGCGACGTCGTTCCCTTCCAGGGGCGGGGGAGCGGTGCGCAGCGCGGTCTTGGGCATGGGCCCTAGCCTACGGGCCGCTCCGGCGGGCGGTCCGCGGCGGGTCGCGACGGCCCGTGGCCGGGTGGCCCGGCGAGGGGAGGTCCGGCGGGGTGGCCCGGCAGGGCGGCCCGGCAGGGCGGCCCGGCAGGGCCGGACGTGTCGACAGGTGAGCGACGGTGACCGTAATGGGCTCACTCTACGCGCGAAGATGGCGCGTGCACGACCGGAATCGACATACTGAAATGCCCCCCCACCTTGCTTCGCCCGGTCTCCCCCGGCCTCTCCCGATCGAGGACCCCCGACATGTCTCCGCAGGCCCAGTCGACCACCGCGTCGCCCGAGCCCTCCCAGAACGCGCCGAAGCCCCCGTCCGGCGCCCTGGACCGCTTCTTCAAGATCTCCGAGCGGGGCTCCACCCTGCCCCGCGAGATCCGCGGTGGTGTCGCCACGTTCTTCACGATGGCGTACATCCTGGTGCTCAACCCGATCATCCTGGCCTCGGCCACGGATATGAACAACACGCACCTCAACGGCGGACAGCTGGTCACCGCGACCGCGCTCACCGCCGGCCTCACCACCCTGCTGATGGGCGTCATCGGCAACGTCCCGATCGGCCTCGCCGCGGGCCTGGGCGTCAACACCATCGTGGCGCTCCAGCTCGCCCCCCAGATGACCTGGCCCGACGCCATGGGCATGGTCGTCCTGGCCGGTTTCGCGATCATGCTGCTGGTCGCCACCGGCCTGCGCGAGCGCGTCATGAACGCCGTCCCGCTCGGCCTGCGCAAGGCCATCGCGATCGGCATCGGCCTGTTCATCACCCTGGTCGGCCTGGTCGACTCCGGCTTCGTCACCCGCATCCCGGACGCCGCCCAGACCACCGTCCCCCTCCAGCTCGGCATCGGCGGGCACCTGCACGGCTGGCCCGTGCTGGTCTTCATCCTCGGCCTGCTGCTCACCATGGCCCTGGTCGTCCGCAAGGTCCCCGGCGCGATCCTGATCTCCATCGCCGTGATGACCGCAGCCGCGGTGGTCATCCAGCAGTTCGCCGACCTCTCCGCCGAGGCCTGGGGCCTCACCGTCCCGGCCTGGCCCGGCAACCCCGTCGCCACCCCCGACTTCGGCCTGGTCGGCCACTTCAGCCTGTTCGGCGGCTTCCAGCACGTCAGCGTGCTGACCGGCATCCTGTTCGTCTTCACCGTGCTGATGAGCTGCTTCTTCGACGCGATGGGCACCATCCTCGGCGTCGCCGACGAGGCCCACCTGCTCGACGAGAAGGGCGACCTCCCGGGCATCAACAAGGTCCTGATGGTCGACGGCATCGCCACCGCCGCGGGCGGCGCGACCTCCGCCTCCGCCAACACCTGCTTCGTCGAGTCCACCGCGGGCGTCGGCGAGGGCGCCCGCACCGGCTTCGCCTCGATCGTCACCGGCGCGCTCTTCCTGCTCGCCCTCTTCCTCACCCCCCTCGCGACCATGGTCCCCGCCCAGGCCGCCACCCCCGCCCTGGTCACCGTCGGCTTCCTGATCCTGGCGAACTCCATCAAGGAGATCGACTGGTCCGACTACACCATCGCGATGCCGGCCTTCATCACCATCGTGATGATGCCGTTCACCTACTCCATCACCAACGGCATCGGCTTCGGCTTCATCGCCTTCTGCCTCCTGCGCGTCGTCGCGGGCCGCGCCCGCACCGTCCCGATCGCGATGTACGGCGTCGCCGCCGTCTTCGCCTTCTACTACCTGATGCCGGCCCTCGGCCTGCTCTGACGGCTCTCGCCCCGACGGCCCTCCTCCGCGTGCTGCGGGGGAGGGCCGTCGGGGCTGTGCGATATCGAATGAGGGGTGCTCTCGATATCATGGGGTTCGCCCGCCGACGGAAGGACGATCATGACGCGTACGGTCATCGACCTCGACGACGACCTCCTGGCGGAGGCCCAGCGGCTCTTCGGGACCACCACCAAGGTCGCCACGGTGAACGCCGCCCTGCTCGAAGCCGTCAAACTCGCCCGCCGGATAGAGTTCGCGGACGCCGTGGCCAGCGGGGAGTTCGACCTCCTCGGTGAGCCCGGCGACCGGGCGGTGGCGTGAGCCGGGAGCACTTCCTGATCGACAAGTCGGCCCTGGCGCGGTGGGGCAAGCCGTCCGTGCGCCCGGTGCTGGACGACCTCTCCCAGCGGGCCCTGCTCGCCGTCAGCCCGACGGTGGAGATGGAGGTGCTGTTCAGCGCCCGCACCCTGGCCGAGGCCGAACGGCTGCGCCACCTGCTCCGGGGCTTCGACTACCTGCCGTGTCCCGACGAGGTGTGGGACCGGGCGAAGCAGGTGCAGCAGCAGGCGCTGTTCCGCGGGAACCACCGGGCGCTGTCGATGGCCGACCTGCTCATCGCGGCCACGGCGGAGCGGCACGGCGTCACCGTCCTGCACTACGACGGCGACTACGACATGATCGCGGCGATCACCGGGCAGCCGGCCCGCTGGGTGGTGCCGACCGGGACGGCCGACTGAGGGGCGGCCCGGAGCTTCGGCAACCGCCCCGGCCCCACACGCCCGTGCCCTCCTCCGCGTGGTGCGGGGGAGGGCCGTTCCGTGTGGTCAGGGGGTGCGCAGGAGCGGGGTGAGGCGGGGGGTGAGGAGGGTGGCGGCGGCGAGGAGGTGGGCGGGGTCGGGGGTGCGGGCGAGGAGGACGACGATGACGACCAGCAGGGTGCGGTCGGCGGGCGGGAAGCGGCGGGCGGGGCGGGGGCGGCGGGTGCGGGACATGGGCGGTCCTTCGTCGGAGGGTCAGGCGGTGGTGCGGGCGACCAGGTCGTCGATGCTCTGGGCGGGGCGCAGGAGCTCGAAGCGGACGGTGCCGTCGGGGGAGGTCGCGGCGCCGTGGACGGCGGGCTCGGGGAGGCTGTTGTAGGAGAAGTGGTTGGTGGCGTAGTAGGCCCCGCAGTCGAGCAGGCAGTACAGGTCGCCCTGGTCCAGCAAGGGGAGCGGGCGGGCCCGGGCGACCAGGTCGCCCGCGAAGCAGCACGGGCCCGCCACGTCCTGGAGGACGGGCACACCGTGCTTGGCCGCGCCGGAGGGGTGGTGGACGCTGATCCGCAGCGGCCAGCTGCCGGGCGCGAAGACGGTGCGGGTGGCGACCTGGGCGCCCGCGTGGCCGATGGCGATGGGGCGGCCGCCCGCCACCTTGGTGTACTCGACGTACGAGGCGACGAAGCCGGACTTGGCGAGCACGGAGCGGCCGAACTCGGTGGTCAGCCGGTAGCGGCCGTCGAACAGGACGGGGGCGTGCGCGCGCAGCCGCTCCACGTAGGCGTCCCAGCCGGGGGCGGTCCGGTCGCCGGCGAAGTTGACCGGGAGGCCGCCGCCGAGGTCGATGCCGGTGACCTGGCGGCGGCCCAGCTCCCGGTTGATCCGTTCGGCGAAGGCGGCGGTGCTGGCGATGCCGGTGGCCATCAGGTCGAGGTCGACGCCCTGGGAGCCGACGTGGCAGTGCAGTTCGGTGAGCCAGGGGCGGGCGCGGAAGGCTTCGACCAGGCGGGCCGCGTTGCCGGTGTCGGCGAGCGGGACGCCGAACTTCGAGGTGGAGGTGGCGGTGCTCATCGCGGCGATCCGGCCGCCGCCGACCTGCGGGTTGATCCGGACGCCGATCCGGGAGGAGCTGCGGCGGTCGGCCAGGATCGCGTCCACGCGGGCGAGCTCCTGCCAGTTGTCGATGTTGACGCTGACGCCGAGGTCCAGCGCGAGGGCCAGTTCGGCGCGGGTCTTGGCGGGGGAGTCCAGCACGATCAGTTCCGGGGGGAAGCCCGCGGCCAGCGCCTGCGCGAACTCGCCGGGGCTGGCCACCTCGCACCCCATGCCCAGCTCGCGCAGTCGGCGCAGCACCGGCCCGAGCGGGTTGGCCTTGGCGGCGAAGGCGTGCCGCACCTCCAGTTCGGCGGGGAACGCGGCGTGCAGGGCGGCGACCGTCCCGGCGACGGCGTCCAGGTCGAGGAAGGCGGCCAGCGGGGCCCGCTCCGGGTCGAGCAGGCCCTGCCGGACGGCCGCGCGCAGGACGAGTTCGCGCCGCTCGGCGCTGATCAGGGACGGTGAGGGGCGGTGCTCGGGCATGGGGACACACTCCGCACGGGTCGGCGCTCGGAAGGGAGGGGGCCGGGCCGGCGGACGGGCGCCGGGGCCGTGCTCCCAGGATGGCCGCGGGGGCGGGGGCCGCGTAGTACCGGCCGGGCCGGGTTTCCGGGGCCGGAGCGGTCGCCGTGCACCGCCGCGGGGTCGGGTTGCGGCCGGTGCGGTGCGCGGCGGCGGCCCGGGCGGTCCGGAGCGGTGCGGGCGGACCGGGCGCGGCCTCCGGCGGGCGCGGACGGTCGGGGGAGACCGGGGACGGGGCGGCCGGTGGTGCGGGCGGCGGTGCGCGGCGGCCGGGGCGGGGCGGGGTGGTGCGCGGACACCGGAGCGACGGGCGGATCCGGTGCCCGCGCACCACTGGCCGCGCCGCCGTACGCACCACCGGCGGCGCCGCCGCCCGCTCAGCCCCGGTCGGCCCGGTACTCGCGCGCCAGCAGCTGGATGCGGGCGAGCAGCATGGCGTCGGCGTCTGCGGTCTCCAGGCCGAAGGTGTCGCGCAGCTTGGCGAGTTGGCGGTTGAAGGTGGCACGGGGCATGCCGAGCGAGTCGGCCGCCGGGCCCTTCTGCTCGCCGTGGCGCAGGTAGGCGGACAGCAGCTCCAGCGGGTGGCGGCCGTTCTGGGGCGCGGCCTCGGCGAGCCGGGCCACCGAGGTGCGCACCGGCAGCGGAAGCCCGTCCGCCGTCTCGATGAACTGCCGCAGGGCCACCGCGTCGGCGACCTGCTCGACGGTGGCGCAGTCGGGGGCGGGGCGCTCGCGGCGGAACAGCAGCCCGCCCAGGGCCAGTTCGGCGGCCCGGCGGGAGCGGGCGGCGTCGTCCAGCCGGGCCTGGACCGGGCCGAGGCCGACCGGCACCCGGACGCCCAGCCGGGCGGACAGGGCGTCGGACAGCCGGCCGCCGTAGTCGGCGACCTGGGCCCGGGCGTCGGCGGGGGTGTTCGCCAGGCCGCCGAGCAGGACCAGGACGCCGCGTTCGGCGGGGAGGACCAGGTAGTCGCTGCCGGGGCGGGGCTGGTGCAGGCGCACCGCCCGTTCCAGCCGGGCCCGGCGGGCGTCGTCCACCGGACCGGGCGCACCCACGGCCAGGACGGCGCAGCGGGCGGCCGCGGGCAGGCCGCTGTACCCGGCGAGCAGGGCGCCGGAGCCAGGGCCGTCGAGCACCGCGCGGGCCGCGCCGAGCAGCAGGGCGTGCCGGGCCTCGTGGTGCGTGCGGTGGTGGAGCAGGTGGGGGACGGCGGCCTCGGCGGCGGCCCGCAGCACGTCGACGGCCTCGTGCCCCAGGGCCTTCCCGGTGATCGCGGCCACCCAGATCGAGCCGAGGCGCATGCCGCCGGCCTGCACCGCGACGGCCATCCGCTCCGGCACGTCGCCCTCGGGGAGGCGGTGCAGCACCTGGTTCGAGGACCAGAGCTGCTTGAAGAAGCCCTCCCGGTTCATCGCCTTGCGCCGCTCCTCGGGGACGGCGCCGGTCAGGACGGTCCAGAGCCGGATCCGGTCCACGTCGATGCTCTCGGCGTGGTGCGCGAGGACCCGGGAGTCCGGGTCCTCGATGGTCACCGCCCCCTCGACCGCCCGGGCGATCTGGCGGGCCAGGCCGCCGAGGTCGCCCAGCAGCACGTTGCCGCCGTCCGGGGCCGGGCTCTCCAGGGCGGCCCGCACGGTGGCGATCACGGTCTGCCAGTCCGTCCAGGAGGCGCGCAGCAGCAGGGCGGTCCCGGCCCGTTCCGCGATCTCCCCCAGCCGTTCCCGGCGCGCCCGGTCGGCCACTCCCCGCAGCACCACGGCCGTCACCCGGTCCGCGCCCGCCTCGCGCAGCAGGTCCTCGGCCACCGCGGAGCGCGGGTCGACCCCGATCGCGACCAGGACGGTCCCGGCCCGGTTCGCGCCCGGGGGGTCGAGCGGGTCGAACACCGACAGGTGCCGGACGGGCGCCAGCGGCTCCGGCAGCGCGACCGCGTCGACCAGGGTGCTGGTCAGGGCGAGCAGCCCCGTCAGGGTTCCGGCCCGCAGTGCCGATCTGTTCCACGCATCCTCGCCCATCGGGCGGCCTCCCCGGAACGCACGAAAAACTGATGGGCGGTCAACTGTGGTCGCTGCCGCCCGAGTCGGGCCATCGTAGGGCCGTCGCCGGTGGCTGTCACGGTCCGTCGCGGGCGGGAGGCGGTGCGGGGCGCGGCGCGGGGCGCAGCGCGGGGCGGGGTGCGGGGCGAGGGAAAAACCCGAGGTGGGAGCGGGTGCGAACGGGTTAGGGTGGGCGCGTCCCGGGGCGGCCGTCTACCGCTCCTCTCGTGGCGCGAACAACGCGCCCGCAATCCAGGGAGTTGCTTCGGCATGGTGCGCGTCCTCGTCGGTGAGCTGTCGTCCGCGATCGGGCGGACGGTGACGGTCAAGGGGTGGGTCGGCACGCTGCGGCTGCAGAGCAGGGTGCAGTTCGTGGTGGTGCGGGACCACACGGGGGCGGTGCAGGTCACGCACCGGCGCGGGGGCGGGGAGGACGCGCTGGGGGAGCTGCTGCGGGGGCTGACGGTCGAGTCGGCGGTGGTGGTGACCGGCCGGGTGGTGGCGAACCCGGTGGTGAAGCTCGGCGGGCTGGAGATCGTCCCGGAGCGGGTCGAGGTGGTGTCGGCGGCCGAGCCCGGGCTGCCGATCGGGCCGGAGACCGGCCCGGAGCAGCGGGCGAACTGGCGGTTCCTGGACGTCCGGCGGCCGGAGCGGCGGCTGGTGTTCGAGGTGCAGACCACGGTCGAGCGGGCGATGCGGGAGGTCGCCGCCGAGCAGGGCTGCACGGAGCTGCACACGCCGAAGCTGATGGGCACGGCCTCGGAGTCCGGCGCCGAGGTGTTCGAGGTCGGGTACTTCGACCGGAAGGCGTACCTGGCGCAGTCCCCGCAGTTCTACAAGCAGATGGCGATCGCGGGCGGCATCGACCGGGTCTTCGAGATCGGCCCGGTGTTCCGCGCCGAGCCCTCCTTCACCTCCCGGCACGCGACCGAATTCACCGGCGTGGACGTCGAGTTGGCGTGGATCGACGGCGTGCAGGACGTGATGTCCTTCGAGGAGCGGATGCTGCACCGGGTGCTGGAGCAGGTCGCCGAACGGCACGGCGAGGAGATCGAGCGGCACCGGGGCGTCCGGGTCGTGGTGCCCGAACTGCCCTTCCCCCGGCTGACGATGGCCGAGGCGGTGGAGAAGCTGCGGGGCGCCGGGTGGGACGCCGAGGGCGTCCGGGAGGACCTGGACCCGGAGGGCGAGCGGCTGCTCAGCGCGCTGGTGCAGCGGGAGACCGGGCACGAGTTCGTGTTCGTGACGGGGTTCCCCGCCTCGGTGCGGCCGTTCTACCACCTGCGCTCGGCCGACGACCCGTCCGTCACCGAGTCCTTCGACCTGCTGTGGAAGGGCGTGGAGATCACCACCGGCGCCCAGCGCGAGCACCGGCACGGGCAACTCGTCGCCCAGGCCCGGGAGAAGGGCATGGACGCGAGCCCCGAGGGCCCGCTCGGCCGGTACCTGGACTGCTTCCGGTACGGCATGCCGCCGCACGGCGGGTTCGGCCTCGGGCTGGCCCGGGTGCTGATGCTGGCGCTCGGACTGCCCACGATCCGGGACGCGGTGTTCCTGTTCCGCGGCCCGAACCGACTGGAGCCGTAGCGGAGTTCAGCGTCCGGTGCGGGTCGCGCCGGGCGGCCACAGGACGTCCACCGGCAGTCCGGCGGCCCGGGCGGCGGCGACCATGTCGGCCGTTCCGCCCGGGCCGTTGCCCGGCCCGCCGTCCCAGACCGCGACCAGCCGGTCGGCGAGTTGCAGCAGCCGGGCGTTGGCGGCCACGTACGCGGCCGGGTCGAGCCGCAGGGCGGGCAGCACCAGCACCCGGTGCGCGGCGGCGCGCAGCCGGTCGAAGGCGGCCCGCTCGGCGGGGGTGGCCCGCGGGCCGGGGTGGGACGGGCCGGGCAGGACGGCGACCAGGCGGGCGCCGCGGGCCAGCACGGCGTCCGCGAACAGCGTGTCGGCGCCCGGCGCGAGGCAGGAGACGCCGGTCAACTCCGCGGCCGGGTAGCGGGACAGCAGCACGTCCAGGGCCGCGCGGACGGCGCGGGAGGTGGCCGGGGCGAGGTCCAGGTGCCCGGTCACGGCGATCACGGGCATGGCGGGCGCTCCTCCGGGCCGGTCGTCGGTGCTCCGCCAGATCTTGCCAGGACGGGGCCTGCCAGGACGGGGCCTGCCAGGACGGTGATCGCCTGGAGGGGTGCTCGCCCGGACGGCGCCCGGACGGCGCCCGGACGGCGCCCGGACGCCGGGGAGTTGGCCCGGACCGGGCCGAGGACCCGCGGGCCGCGCGGGGTGGCCGGCCGTCCCCCGGACCGGGGGCGGGCAGCGTGCTGGACAGCGCGGACCGGCCGCCCGACAATCACGCTATGGCCGCTCAGGAGTTCAGCACCCAGCTCGCCCGCCCCTCGCAGGCCGAGCGGGACAGCGCGCTGGAGGTGCTGCGGGACGGGGTCGGCAGCGGCCGGCTCTCGCACGACACCTTCATCCGCCGGATGGAGCTGGTGCTGACCGCCCGCAGTCGCGCCGAACTCGCCGAGGTGGTCGGCGACCTGCGCACCTACGGCCCGGTCTCCCGGGCCCTGCTGCGCAGCGTCGCCAGGGTCTCCGCGCTCCAGGTCCGGCTGCGGCAGACCTGGCACGCCGAGCAGCTGACCAGGCTGCAGCTGCCCGACCCGGCCGTCCGGCGGCTGCGGATCGGCCGGATGACCGGCTCCGACCTCCGGCTGGGCGACTCGACCGTCTCCCGGCACCACGCCGAGCTGCGCTTCGAGGCGGGCGACTGGGTGCTGTACGACCTGGGCTCCAGCAACGGCACCTTCGTCAACGACCGCCGGGTGGCCGGCGGCACCGTGGTCCGGGCCGGGGACCGGCTGCGCTTCGGCCGGCTGGGCTTCCACCTCACCGCGGACTGAGCGGTCCTCCGCCGGCCGGGCCGGGCGAAATCAATTTTCCTTAGCCTTAGTAATGACGTAGGCTAATGACATGCCCGAGATGTCCGAGGACGACCTGCTGGCGGTCAGCCAGCTGCGGTCGTCCGCGATGCGCCTGGCCCGACGGTTGCGACACCAGCGGGTCGAGGAGTCGCTGAGCCCCACCGAGATGGGGGTGCTCGGCACCCTGGCCCGCTGCGGCAAGGCGACACCAGGCGAGCTGGCCCGCAAGGAGCACGTCCAGCCGCCGTCCATGACCAGGATCATCGCGATGCTGGAGGAGAAGGGCCTGGTGCGGCGCGAGCCGCACCCGGAGGACCGCCGGCAGGTGGTGGTCAGCAGTACGGAGCAGGCCGAGGAGATCCTCAACGAGTCCCGCCGCCGCCGGAACGCCTGGCTGGCCGCGCTCGCCGAGGGCCTCGACCCGGAGGAGTGGGAACGGCTGAAGGCGGCCGCGCCCGCGCTCTACAAACTGGCCAACCTGTAGCACCGCCGACCGGCACGACCAGGGTCCGTCCCGTCCCGGGCGTACGAAGGAGAACCGCATCACCGCAGCACCCACCAGCGTCACAGAACGCGCCGCGACCGGACGAACGGTCGCGGCGCGCCGAGGGGAGACCACCTTGACACCGCCGGCCGCCCGCGCCGCCGCGATCCGCACCGCGACCATCCGCACCGACCTCCGCACCGACCCCCGGCGCCTGACCACCCGCCCCGCGGGCGTGCGCCACGACGAACCGCTCACCGACGAAGCGGCCGCCACCGAGACCGCGCCCACCGGCGCCCCCGCCGCGCAGAGCCAGGCACCCGCCCCCGCGGGCCTGCCGGGCAGCGGCGACGACGACCCCGAGCATCCCACCGCGGCGGAGGCTCCCGCCGCTTCGCCGGGCCGGTTCACCCGCCCGGGAGGGATGTTCTCGTCCCTGCGCATCCGCAACTACCGGTACTACTTCGCCGGACAGGTGGTCTCCAACACCGGCACCTGGATGCAGCGCATCGCCCAGGACTGGCTGGTGCTCAGCCTCACCGGCAGCCCGTTCGCGGTCGGCATCACCACCGCCATGCAGTTCCTGCCGATGCTGCTGCTCGGCCTGTGGGGCGGCGTCCTCGCCGACCGGCTGCCCAAGCGCCGCCTGCTGATCGCCACCCAGGGCGCGATGGGCCTGCTCGCCGCGGGCCTCGCCCTGCTCACCGTCACCGGGCTCGTCACGCCCGTCGCGGTGTACCTGTTCGCGCTGCTGCTCGGCCTGGTCACCGTCGTCGACAACCCGACCCGGCAGGCCTTCGTCAGCGAGATGGTCCCGGCCAAGGACCTCGCCAACGCCGTCAGCCTGAACGCCGCGAACTTCCAGACCGCCCGCCTGGTCGGCCCCGCCGTCGCGGGCGCCCTGATCGCCGCGGTCGGCAGCGGCTGGGCGTTCGCCGTCAACGCGCTCTCCTTCGTCGCGGTCATCGGCGGCCTGCTCGCCATGCGCAGCAGCGAGCTGCGCCCCGTCGAGCGGATCGCCCGCCGCCGCGGACAGCTCCGCGAGGGCCTGCGGTACGTCCGGGAACGCCCCGAACTGCTGTGGCCGATGGTGCTCGCCGGGTTCATCGGCACCTTCGGGTTCAACTTCCCGACCCTGCTCGCGGGCTTCGCGCACGACACCTTCCACGTCGGCGCGGGCGCGTACGGCCTGCTCAACACCGCCATGGCGGTCGGCTCGCTGGCCGGTGCCCTGCTCGCCGCCCGCCGCGGCGCGCCCCGGCTGCGCCGCCTGGTCTTCGCCGCGCTCGCCTTCGGCGCCCTGGAGGTGCTGGCCGCGTTCGCCCCCGGCTACTGGACCTTCGCCCTGCTGCTCACCCTGATCGGCGTGTTCGGCCTGACCTTCAACACCTCGGTCAACTCGGCCCTGCAGCTCGGCACCGACCCCGAGATGCGCGGCCGGGTGATGGGCCTGCTGGTCCTGGTCTTCACCGGCGGCACCCCGATCGGCGCCCCGCTGGTCGGCTGGATCACCGCCGAGTACGGCCCGCGCCTCGGCCTGCTCGCCTGCGGCCTGGTCTCCGCCGTCGCGGCGGGCGTGGTCGCGCTGGTCCTCGGCCGGATCGGCGGCCTGCGCCTGCGCCTGGACCTGCACCCGGTGCGGACCCGCGGCCGGGTGTTCTCGGTGGTGCAGAAGGACGGCCTGGCGACCGCCTGCTGATCCTCAGCCGGTGCGCAGCTCCAGCAGCTGCCCCGGCCACGGACCGGTCGGCCGGTCCTCGGTGAACGAGGCGGTGCGGGTGAACCCGAGCCGCTCGTACTGGGCGACCAGCCGGCCGCCGCCGCCCGCGTAGCAGTCGACCCGTAGCAGGCCGACCCCGCGCCCGCGGGCCCGGCGGCGGGCCTCGGCGACCAGGGCCGCACCGATCCCCGCCCCGCGGTGGGCGGGGTCGGTGACCAGCCAGCGGACGAACAGCTCCGGCTCGCCCGCGGGCGGGAGGTGCTCGGGGGCGCGGTCGGCCAGCACGCAGATGCCCAGCGGGGCGCCGTCCGGCCCCGGGCCCGGGTCCGCCCCTGGTTCCGCCCCTGGTTCCGGCTCCGCTTCGGCGATCAGCACCAGGTTCTCCGCCGTCACCCGCGCCGCCCGCTCGGCGGCGCCCGGGCGCCGCGACCACGGCTCCGTCCCCCACTGGTCGGTGCGGCCCCGCGCGGTCAGCCAGGCGACCGCGCCGTCGAGCAGGTTCAGCAGGACGGCGTCGGAACCGGGGCCTCCGGTGCGGATGTGCATGACCTTCTTTCTATCGGACCGGCGGGGGAGGCGGTGCGGCAGGATGGCGGGATGAGGCTCTTCGTCGCCGTGAACCCTCCGGCCCCCGCCAAGCAGGAACTCGTCGACGCCGTGGAGCCCCTGCGCGAACTCCCCGGCGCGGACCGGCTGCGCTGGACCGAACCCGCCGGGTGGCACCTCACCCTGGCCTTCCTCGGCGAAGTCCCGGCCGACGAGGTGCCCGCCCTGGAGCACGCCCTGGCCCGGGTCGCGGGCGAGCACCCGGAGCACGTGCTGCGGCTGTCCGGCAGCGGCACCTTCGGCGAACGGGCCCTCTGGGCGGGCGTCGAGGGCGAGGTCCGGGCCCTGCGGGAGCTGGCCGCGGCCGTGCGGCGCACGCTCGGCGCCGAGGACGAGGAGCACGGCTTCCACCCCCACCTGACCCTCGCCCGCTCCGGCACCACCCGCGGCCGGAGACCGGGCGGACCGGGCGGACCGGGCGGGCGGGGGGAGCTGGCGGCGATGGCCGACGCGATGCGGGGCTTCCGCGGCCGGGAGTGGCGGGCCGGACGGATCCAGCTGATGCGCAGCGAGACGGGCTACGGACCGGCCCGCTACACGGCGCTGGAGGGGTGGCCGCTGGGCACCTGAGACCCGCTGCGCCCGCGGAACGGCGCAAGGGGGGCGACCTGCTCCGCGATCCGGCCGCGCCGTTGCCCGCGCCCCTGGACGCTCAGCCTCCGGTCCCGGGGGCCTCGCGGAGCGCGATGCGGGTCGGGGCGGCGGGGCCGAGTTCCAGCAGGGTGAGGGTGTTCGGGCCGGGGCGGAGCAGGGGGCCGGGGCAGTACAGGGTGGTCTGCGGGCCCCTGGCGTCGTAGCGGCCGAGGAGGAAGCCGTTGACCCAGAGGTAGCCGTGGTGGCCCCCGGGGACGGCGAGGAAGGTGTCGCCGGGGGTGTCGAGGTGGAGGGTGCCGCGGGCGAGCGCCTCGGGGGCGGGGGTGCCGGGGGTCCAGACGGCGGGGTCGGGGAGCGGGTCCAGGCGGAGCGGTTCGGCGTGCCAGCCGTGCAGGTACTGGCGTTCGTGGCGGACGCCGGTGATGCCCTTGGTCTCGCCGACCCGCGGGCCGTAGTTGACCCGGCCGAGGGATTCGACGAGCAGGCGGACGCGGGCGCCGCCGCCCGCGGCGACCGGTTCGGCGGCCACGCCGCGTTCGAGCGCGGTGGCGGGCCCGCCGTCCACCCGGAGGGTGGCCCGGTCGCGCAACCCTTCGACGGTGAGCGGGAGTTCGGGGCTGAGTGCGGGCACGGTGGCGGTGTAGCGGACGAGGCCGTGCTCCAGGCCGAGCTCTTCGAAGAGCGGGGGGACGGGCGAGGCGACGGCCGGGCCGAACGGCAGCTCGGCGCACTCGTCGAGGGTGACCTCGCGGGCGTCCAGCAGCGGTTCGGGCGTGGGCAGTTCGGGGGTTCGGCCGTCCAAGTAGCGGGCCTCGTCCGGGTGTTCGGCGGCGAAGTCGGCGAGGACCTGCCGGAAGGCGTCGAACTTGGCGGTGGGCAGGCCGCGTTCGTCGAGGGGCGCGTCGTAGTCGTAGGAGGTGGTGGTGGGCTGGTAGGGGGAGTGCGTCCAGTCGGTGGAGTTGAACGGCGGGTCGGCGTGGTTGGCCCCGGCGGTGGTGCCGAAGTTGGTGCCGCCGTGGGCCATGTAGAGGTTGACGGAGCCGCCCGCGGCGAGGATGCGGCGCAGGGTGTCGGCGGCGTCGGCGGCGTCGCGGGCGTGGTGGGGGCCGCCCCAGTGGTCGAACCAGCCGTTCCAGTACTCCATGCAGAACGGCGGGTCCTCGGGGCGGTGGCGGCGCAGGGCGGCGAAGGCGCCCTCCGGGTCGGAGCCGAAGTTGACGGTGGCCAGCACGCCGGGGACGGTGCCCGCGGCGAGCATGTGGTCCTCGGGGCCGTCGGAGGTGAACAGCGGGACGGTGACGCCGCGCCCGCGCAGGCCGCGGACCAGGTGGGCGAGGTAAGCGGCGTCGCTGCCGTGGGCCCCGTACTCGTTCTCGACCTGCACCATCAGCACGGTGCCGCCGGGCCGGCCCCACTGGCGCTCGACGACCTGGGGCAGCAGGGCGTCGAAGTGGGCGTCGACGGCGGCGAGGTAGGCGGGGTCGCCGGTGCGGGCGCGGCGGCCGACCCGGGCGGTGAGCCAGCCGGGCAGGCCGCCGTTGTCCCACTCGGCGCAGATGTACGGGCCGGGCCGGACGATCGTCCACAGGCCCTGGCGGTGCGCCTCGTCGAGGAAGGCGCCGAGTTCGCCGAGCCGTTCGCGGCGGCCCGGCGCGGGCTCGTGCAGGTTCCACGGCACGTACGTCTCGACGGTGTTCAGGCCCATCGCGCGCACCGCCGCCAGCCGGGCGGGCCACTGCTCGGGGCGGCTGCGGAAGTAGTGCACCGCACCGGACAGGATGCGCAGCGGTCGGCCGTCGAGGCGGAAGCCGGTCGAGTCGTAGGTGAGCATGCCCCTAGCCTGCCCAACGGGAGGGGGCCCAGCCGTGGAGGCGTGCGCTGCGGCGGGTCCCCGTCAGGGCTGGGTGCGGGCCGGGGCGTGCGACCGACTAGTCTCGAAGCGTGGACCCGAAGACCCGTATGCGGATCGTGACCGGCGCGTTCGTTCTGTTGCTCGCCGTGGTGATCGTCGGCGCGATCATGCAGAAGTAGCGGACGCGGCGCCCCCGTCCGCCGTCGGCGGCGGGGTGGTGCGCAGGCGGCCGATCATGCCGGGGCCGGCGATGCCGGGCAGGAGCATCCGCCACAGCGCGGTGAGGCGCCGGGGCAGGTCGGCGCGGGCGGTGTGGACCTGGGACATCACCCGGACGCCGGTGAACGCGGCGATGACCACGTCGGCGGCCTCGTCGAGGTCGAGGCCGGGCAGCGTCTCGCCCTGGGCGGCGGCCTCGGCGAGCAGGGTGCGGACCACGGCGCGGGACTGCTCGTACGGGGTGACGGCGGGGCGCGGCAGCGAGGTCTGCTCGACGGCGAGGCGGACGGCGGCGCGCAGGACGGCGTCGGTGTGCAGGCGGTCGGCGAAGGCGAAGCACAGGTCGATGACGGACTGCAGGCGGCTGGAGTGCTCGGGGACGGCGAGGCCGTCGCCGTGGGCCTCCAGGACGGCGAGCGCGACGGCTTCCTTGGACGGGAAGTGGTGGTAGAGCGCGCCCCTGGTCAGGCCGGTGCGGGCGAGGATCTCGTTGGTCCCGGCGGCCTCGTACCCGCGCAGGTCGAAGACCTCGGCCGCGGCCTCCAGGATGGCCCGCCGCGAGCGGATGCCGCGTTCCTGCTTGGTCATGCCCGGTCTCCTCGTGCGGCGTCGGGGCACCGGTGAGGGTGCCGACCTGTCTGCATCCTACCGGTGGCGTCCGCGACCGTCGGAGGGTTTGGGGCCCGCTTCCCGTGGGCTCTTCCCACTTTTTCATACAGGTCTGTCGGTATGATTTGCGGCGGCGCGACCCTACCGGTGGGTCGGCCAGGGGATGAGGGGGCGGTTGCCATGGAGTACACCCGACTCGGCCGCAGCGGACTGCAGGTGTCCCGGCTGGTGCTCGGCACGATGAACTTCGGGACGGAGACCGACGAGCGCGAGAGCCACGCGATCATGCAGCGGGCCCACGAGACGGGCGTCAACTTCTTCGACACCGCGAACGTCTACGGCACCCGCCCGGGCGAGAGCTCCACCGAGGAGATCATCGGCCGCTGGTTCGCGGGCGACCCGGAGCGCCGCGAGCGGACCGTCCTGGCCACCAAGGCCTACCTCCCGACCGGCTCCCGCCCCAACGAGGGCGGCCTCAGCGCGCTGCACATCCGGCGCGCCTGCGAGGACTCGCTGCGCCGGCTCGGCACCGACCGGATCGACCTCTACCAGATGCACCACGTCGACCGGCACACCCCGTGGGAGGAGGTCTGGGAGGCCTTCGGCGTCCTGCGGCAGCAGGGCAAGGTGCTGTACTTCGGCTCCTCCAACTTCGCGGGCTGGCACCTCGCCCAGGCCCAGGAGGCCGCCCGCGAACGGCACTTCCTCGGCCTGGTCGCCGAGCAGTCCCGGTACAACCTGATGACCCGCTGGGCCGAACTGGAGGTGCTGCCCGCCGCCCGCCACTACGGCATCGGCGTGATCCCGTGGGGCCCGCTGAACGGCGGCCTGCTCGGCGGCGTGCTGCGCAAGCGGCGGGAGGGCACCGCGGCCCGCGGCGGCAGCGGGCACGCGGCGGCCGCCCTGGCCGCGCACCACGGGACGCTGACGGCGTACGAGGACCTGTGCGCGCGGGCGGGCGCCGACCCGGCGCACGTCGGCCTGGCCTGGCTGCTGGCCCGACCGGGCGTCACCGGCCCGATCGTCGGCCCGCGCACCGTGGCGCAACTGGACGGCGCGCTGGCCGCCCTGGACCTCGAACTGGACGCGGAACTGCTGGCCGAACTGGACCGGCTCTTCCCGCCGCCCGGCCCGAACGGCGGCGGCCCCGCGCCGGAGGCGTACGCCTGGTGACGCGCCCGGACCGGCGGGCACGCCGGAGGCCCCGGTCCGCGAGCGGGCCGGGGCCTCCGGGGAGGACGCGGGGCGTCAGTCGTTCAGGTGCTCGACCACGTAGTCGATGGCGCCGGTGAGCTTCTCGACGTCCGCCGGGTCGACCGCCGGGAACATCGCGATGCGCAGCTGGTTGCGGCCCAGCTTGCGGTAGGGCTCGGTGTCCACGATGCCGTTGGCACGCAGTGCCTTGGCGACCGCGGCGGCGTCGACCGAGTCGTCGAAGTCGATGGTGCCGACGACCTGCGAGCGCTCCTCCGGCTTGGCCACGAAGGGCTGCGCGAAGGAGGACTTCTCGGCCCAGGAGTACAGGATCGAGGAGGACTCCGCGGTGCGGGCCACCGCCCACTCCAGGCCGCCCTGGCCGTTCAGCCACTCCAACTGGTCGGCCAGCAGGAAGAGGGTGGAGATGGACGGGGTGTTGTACGTCTGGTCCTTCGACGAGTTGTCGATCGCGGTCGGCAGGTCGAAGAACGGCGGGACGTACCGGCCGGAGCCGGCGATCTCCGCGGCGCGCTCCAGCGCGGCCGGCGAGAAGGTGGCCAGCCAGAGGCCGCCCTCGGAGGCGAAGGACTTCTGCGGGGCGAAGTAGTAGACGTCCGTCTCGCGGATGTCGACCGGCAGGCCGCCGGCGCCGGAGGTGGCGTCGACCAGGACCAGCGAGCCGGCGTCCGCGCCCTCGGGGCGGCGGATCGGCATCGCGACACCGGTGGAGGTCTCGTTGTGGGTGAGGCCGTAGACGTCCACGCCCGCCTCGGCGACCGGCAGCGGGTGGGTGCCCGGGGCGGTCTTGATCACCGTGGGCTCGGCCAGCCACGGGGCGGCCTTCACGGAGGAGGCGAACTTGGACGAGAACTCGCCGAAGTCCAGGTGCTGCGACTTCTCGCGCACCAGGCCGAACGCGGCGATGTCCCAGAACGCGGTGGAGCCGCCGTTGCCGAGCACGACCTCGTAGCCCTCCGGCAGCGAGAACAGCTCGGCGACGCCCTGGCGGACGCGCTTGACGAGGTTCTTCACCGGGGCCTGGCGGTGGGAGGTGCCCAGCAGGGAGGTTCCGGTGGCGGCGAGGGCACTCAGGGCCTCGGGGCGCACCTTGGAGGGGCCGCAGCCGAAGCGGCCGTCGTTGGGCAGATTGTCGGCGGGGATCTGAATCTGAGCCACCCCCGCACCCTATCCCCCGGACGTGCGGCGGCGGTACGCCCGTCCGGCCGCTGAGACGTGATCTTGGCCGCCCCGGACAGGCCGCACCGGAACGCGTGACCCCTGGTCAGGGGGTGTCCACGCGCCCGGTGGCGGCCGTGCCGGTGCTGACGGCCGGTCAGCTTTTCACCCGGAAGTGGGTCAGCCGGCGATCTGGTCCCAGCCCTCGATCTCCTGCGGCTTGCGGGAGCCCGGGCCGATGTAGCGGGCGGCCGGGCGGACCAGCCGGCCGGTGCGCTTCTGCTCCAGGATGTGCGCCGACCAGCCGGCCGTGCGGGCGCAGGTGAACATCGAGGTGAACATGTGCGCCGGGACCTCGGCGAAGTCCAGCATGATGGCGGCCCAGAACTCGACGTTGGTGGCCAGCACGCGGTCGGGGCGGCGGTTGTGCAGCTCCTCCAGCGCGGCCTTCTCCAGCGCCTCGGCGATCTCGTAGCGCGGCGCGCCGAGCTCCTTGGCGGTGCGGCGCAGCACCCGGGCGCGCGGGTCCTCGGCGCGGTAGACGCGGTGGCCGAAGCCCATCAGCCGCTCGCCCTTGTCCAGGGCCTGCTTCACGTAGCCCGCCGCGTCGCCGGTGCGCTCGATCTCCTCGATCATGCCGAGCACCCGGGACGGCGCGCCGCCGTGCAGCGGGCCGGACATCGCGCCCACCGCGCCGGACAGCGCCGCCGCGACGTCCGCGC
Organism: Kitasatospora phosalacinea; assembly: GCF_000717185.1. GTDB lineage: Bacteria > Actinomycetota > Actinomycetes > Streptomycetales > Streptomycetaceae > Kitasatospora > Kitasatospora phosalacinea_A. The sequence continues at coordinate 137,989 of NZ_JNYE01000003.1, forward strand.
CGGTGGAGGCGATCACCCGGGCGGTGAAGGTGGAGGCGTTCATGCCGTGCTCGGCGGCCGAGGTCCAGTACGCGTCGACGGCCTTGACGTGCTTCGGGTCCGGCTCGCCGCGCCAGCGGATCATGAACCGCTCGACGATGGTCCCCGCCTTGTCGATCTCGCGCTGCGGCACCATCGGCAGGCCCTGGCCGCGGGCCGACTGGGCCACGTACGACAGCGCCATCACGGCGGCCCGGGCGAGGTCGTCGCGGGCCTGCTCGGCGGAGATGTCCAGCAGCGGCTTGAGGCCCCAGACCGGGGCGAGCATGGCGAGGGCGGACTGCACGTCGACCCGGATGTCACCGGAGTGGACCGGGATCGGGAACGGTTCGGCGGCCGGCAGGCCGGGGGCGAACTTGCCGTCCACCAGCAGGCCCCACACGTGCCCGAAGGAGACCTGGCCGACCAGGTCCTCGATGTCCACCCCGCGGTAGCGCAGCGCCCCGCCCTCGCGGTCGGGCTCGGCGATCTCGCTCTCGAAGGCGACTACACCCTCAAGGCCGGGTACGAAATCCGACATCAGAACGGCTCCTTCAGTGATCCGACGCGGCGCGCGGCCGTGGTGGGGCGGCGCGCCGGTGGCCGATGGTGGTTGGCACTCGGTGTCAGATTGTCAGGCACGGAGTGCATTGCGCCATACACCACGACGGTGATGTTTCCCCCACGGGCCGCTCGCACCCCTGTCGTCTCCGGCGTCGTCGGCGGATTTTCGGGGCGTCCCGGGCGGTAGCCGGACGATTCCCCGGCAGGCGGGTCGTGAAGCGGTGGCGTGCCACCCTACTCCCGACCGCGCCCCCGGAGGCGGCGGCGCCCGGCGCTTGTCGTACGGGATGATGGGGGCGTGCCTACCGCGGAACGCCACCCGAGCACCGAGCCGAGTGCCCTGCCCCTGCCCACGGAGCCCACGGAGCCCGCCGGGCCCGCCGCGCCCGCAGCGCCGACCGGGGAGCGCCCCGGGCCGGACCCGTCGGTGATGCGCGAGCACTACCTGCACGAGGGGCTCGCCGAGGGGGAGCTCGCCGACGACCCGTACCAGCAGTTCACCCGCTGGTTCCACGAGGCGGGCGAGGCGGGCGTGCCCGAGCCCAACGCGATGGTGCTCTCCACCGCCGACGCCGAGGGGCTGCCCTCCGCGCGCACCGTCCTGCTCAAGGGCTACGACCGGCGCGGCTTCGTGTTCTTCACCAACTACGGCTCCCGCAAGGGCGCCGACCTGGCCGCCAACCCGAACGCCGCGCTGCTCTTCCCGTGGATCGTGCTGGCCCGCCAGGTCATCGTGACCGGCCGGGTGGAGAAGGTCGGCCGGGACGAGACCGCCGCCTACTTCCGCACCCGCCCGCACGGCTCCCAGCTCGGCGCCTGGGCCAGCGAGCAGTCCAGCCCGGTGGCCGACCGCGGGGTGCTGGAGCGCCGGTACGCCGACCTGGCCGCCCGCTACCCGGAGGGCGAGGGGGTGCCCGTCCCGCCGTTCTGGGGCGGCTACCGGGTCGTCCCGCGCGCCGTCGAGTTCTGGCAGGGCCGGGAGAACCGGCTGCACGACCGGCTGCGGTACGTCGCCACCGCCGAGGGGTGGCGGGTCGAGCGGCTCTGCCCCTGACCCGTCGTCGGGGGCGGGCCGCCAGTTCGACCTTCGTTAGCACGCTCGGTCGAGTGCCGGTACCGCCGAACGGGTGGTTCGTGGGGCGCTGATGGGCCTTCAACTTCCTTGCGGACAAGGGCCGGAGGGCCCGCCGGCGGGCTTCCGGGCCTTGCCTCGCCGGGTGCTCCCAAGGTCTATGCTGTGCATCGGTGTCAGGCCGCAGTGACTCGCGACACTGATGGATTCCGGCTGCGGCGATCCCCCGTTCGCACGCCTCGATGAATGAAGGCAACGCCGATGACCACTGCACTTGTCGAAGACCTGTCCGAGCCTCGGGTCGCTTCCGAGTGTGAGAGCCTGGCCGACCTCGCCGCCCTGGACGTCGAGGAGCTCACCGCGCAGATCGAGCGGGCGCTCCCGACCGCGGGGGGCCGCCAGGTGTCGGTGGCTGCCTTCCAGTCGTCCATCTGAGCGGACGGAACGCGTCGAATCGGTCCGTCCGACATGTTCGAAACAGTGCCCTTCAGCCAGTTCGTCCTGAAGGTCCACAGCCGCTGTGACCTGGCCTGCGACCACTGCTACGTCTACGAGCACGAGGACACCAGCTGGGGCCGCAAGCCCAGGGTGGTCGGGGACGAGGTGCTGGAGCGGACGGCCGGGCGGATCGGGGAGCACGCCAGGACCCACCGGCTCCCCGCCGTGCACGTCGTGCTGCACGGCGGGGAGCCGCTGCTCGCGGGCCCGGAGCGGCTGCGGCGGGCCGCCGGACTGCTGCGGGCCGCACTGCCCGCGGGCTGCGAGCTGGACCTGCGGATCCACACCAACGGGGTGCTGCTGAGCCGCCGCTTCTGCGAGCTGTTCGCCGAGCAGGGGATCAAGGTCGGCATCTCGCTGGACGGCGACCGGGCCGCCAACGACCGGCACCGCCTCTTCCCGGACGGCCGCTCCAGCCACGCCAAGGTGCTGGCCGCGCTGGCCCTGCTGCGCGAACCGGAGTTCCGGCACCTGTACGCCGGGCTGCTGTGCACGATCGACGTCGCCAACGACCCGGTCGCGGTGTACGAGGCCCTGGCCGCCGAGGAACCGCCGCGGATCGACTTCCTCCTGCCGCACGCCACCTGGGACCACCCGCCCGTCCGGCCCGAGGGCTCGGGGCCGACACCCTACGCCGACTGGCTGCTGGCGGTCCACCGGCACTGGACCGAGCGGGGCCGCCCGGTGCCGGTGCGGATCTTCGACTCGGTGCACCGCACGCTGCGGGGCCTGACCAGCCTCACCGAGTCGCTCGGACTCGGCCCGGCGGACCTGGTGGTCGTCGAGACCGACGGGACGCTGGAACAGGCCGACAGCCTGAAGACCGCCTACGACGGGGCGCCCGAGACCGGGTTCACGGTCTTCGAGCACGGCTTCGACCGGGTCGCCGCCCACCCCGGCATGGTGGAGCGGCAGTCCGGGCTGGCCGGGCTGGCCGAGCAGTGCCGGGCCTGCCCGGTGGTGCGCTCCTGCGGCGGGGGCCTCTACGCACACCGCTACCGGGGCGACGACGGCTCCGGCTTCCGCAACCCCTCCGTCTTCTGCGGGGACCTCTTGAAGCTGATCACCACCATCCGGGACCGGACGGCGCCCGCCGCCGCCGTCCCGGCCCAGGACCCGTCCGGTGCCGCGCTGACCGGGCGCCAGCTCGACGAACTGGCGACGGGCCTCGGCGGGGCCGACACCGTCCGCGCCCTGTCGGCCGCCCAACTCGGGCTCACCCGGCGGCTGGTGGCCGCGGTCGGCAGCGCCTCCCCGGCCTGGGGCCTGGTCACCTCGCTGGACGGCACCGACCGCGCCGCGCTGTCCGCCGTGCTGGCCCACCCGTACGTCCGGGCCTGGGCGGTGCGCTGCCTGGGCGGCGAGGCCGGGGCGGGCCCCGGCGGGGCGGACCTGGGCGGGATGGCCGAGGTGGCGGCCGCGGCCGCGCTGCGGGCCCGCCGCTCCTTCGAGCTGGCGCTGCCGGTCCGCGCCGGGGCCGTGCACCTGCCCACGCTGGGGCGGGTGCTGGTCGGCGGGGCGGGCGAGGCGGTGCTCACCGGCGGCCCGGAGGGCTTCGAGGTCGGCGGCGTCCGGGTCGGCCGGGACGACCCCGGGGACGGGCGCTGGCAGCCGGTGCGCGGCGTCGCCCTCCCCGACGGCTGGACCGTCGCCCTGGAGGACACCGACCCGCAGCGCGACAGCCACCAGTGGCCGGTCGCCGAACGCCTGGACGACGCCGAACTCCACGCCTGGACGGGCGCGTTGCAGGGCGCCTGGGAGCTGCTCGGCCGGGACCTGCCCGAGTACGCCCCCGGCCTCCGCGCCGGCCTGTCCACCCTCACCCCGCTGCGCCCCGGCCCGGCCGGGCGGGACGTCTCGGCCGCCGCCCGGCAGGCGTACGGGGCGGTCGGGATCGCCCGGCCGGCCACCGCGCCCACGCTGGCGCTGCTGCTCGCCCACGAGTTCCAGCACGTCAAGCTCGGCGCGGTGCTCGACTTCCACGACCTGTACGACCGGGCGGACGAGCGGCTCTACCACGCGCCCTGGCGGCCCGACCCGCGCCCGCTGGAGGGGCTGCTGCAGGGCACGTACGCGCACCTGGCGGTCGCCGCGTACTGGGCGAGCCGGGTGCGGGCGCTGGACGGCGGACCGGGCGGGGACGACGCCCGGGTGCAGCTGGCGCGCTGGCGGTCGCACACCGCCGGGGCGATCGAGACGCTGGCCGGGTCCGGCTCGCTCACCCCGCTCGGGGAGCGCTTCGCCGCGGGGATGCGCGCGGGGCTCGCGCCCGCGCTGGCGGTGCCGGTCGGGGCGGCGGCCGAGCGGGCGGCGGCCGAGGACGCCGCGGCGAACCTGGCCGCCTGGCGCGAGCGCGCAGCGGCGGCCCGGCCGTGACCGGGACGGCGGTCCGCCCGGAGCGGGCGGCGCGCACCGGCCGGGGGCGGCCCTGGGAGGTCGGCGAACTCGTCGGCCACCTGAGGGACCTGGGCGTGCGGGAGGGCGAGGTCCTGCTGGTGCAGTCCTCGCTGCGGGCGGTCGGGCCGGTGACGGGGGGCGTGCAAGGGGTGGTGGAGGCGCTCCTCGGGGCGCTGGGGGCGCGCGGCACGCTCGTCGTCTACACCGCTACGCCCGAGAACTCCCGGACCTCCCCCCACTACCGGGCCGCCACCGCCGGCCTGACCCCCGCCCAACTGGCCGGATACCACGAGCGGATGCCGGTCTGGGACCGCGCCCTGACCGCCGCCTCGCCGACCATGGGGCGGCTCGCCGAGGAGGTCCGGCTGCTGCCCGGAGCGCTGCGCAGCGCGCACCCGCAGACCTCGTTCACCGCGGTCGGGCCCGCCGCCGCCGAGCTGACCGACGGCCACCGGCTGGAGTGCCACCTCGGCGACGACTCGCCCGCCGGGTGGCTGTACCGGAACCGGGCGCGGAGCCTGATGCTCGGCGTGCCGGTGTGGTGCTGCACCCCGCTCCACCTGCTGGAGTACTGGCAGCCGGACCGGCCGGAACAGGTGTACACCTGCGTCCGGCGGGACGGGGCGGGCGGGCGCGAGGTGGTCGAGTTCACCGGCACCCGGCTGCGGGACGACCACTTCGAGGCGATGGGCGCGCTGCTCGACGCGCAGCTGGGCGCCCCGCTGCGGCACGGCCCGGTCGGCGACGCCCGCTGCCACCTGATGCCGATCCGCGAAGCGGTCGACCTCGCAGCCAAGTGGTACCGGAACGGCCGGAGTTGACGCCGGATCAGATCAAGGCCCTATTCCATTCGGACCGCCGACCTTCCTACACTTGAGTCCCTTTCGGGGGAACAGTGACAGGCGGGCTCGGGGGAGGCGCGTGTGAGCAGCGGGGCGGGCCAGAGGAAGGACGCGCCCAGGCCGTACTTCTTCCTCAGCTACGCGCACACGCCGCGGATCAACTCGCGGGGCGCGGCCGACCCCAACCTGTGGGTGGCGAAGCTGTACCAGGACCTGTCCGAGGCGATCCTGCAGATCACCGACGCGCCGTCCGGGCACCCCGTCGGCTTCATGGACCGCTCCATGCACCAGGGCCAGAAGTGGGCCGAGCGCCTCTCCCGGGAGCTGGCCACCTGCCGGGTGTTCGTGCCGCTGTACTCGCCGCGCTACTTCAAGTCCGAGGCGTGCGGCCGGGAGTGGCACCTGTTCAGCCGCCGCTCGGTCTACCAGCGGCGCCCCACCGCGGAGCGGATGACCGGCATCGTCCCGGCGCTGTGGGTGGCGATGGAGCACTACCAGCTGCCCCGGGTCGCCGGTGAGCTCCAGTTCAACCACGACAGCTTCGGCGCCGAGTACGCGACCGAGGGCCTGTACGCGCTGATGAAGATCGCCGCGTTCAGCTCGGAGTACCACACCGCGGTGTGGCGGCTGGCCCGGCGGATCGTCGACGTCGCCGAGCAGACCGTCATCCCGATCGGGCAGGTGCTGGACTTCGAGTCCCAGCCGTCCGCCTTCGACCCGCCCGACAACGCCGACCAGGTCCGGATCTCGGTGTTCTCCTACCGGGAGCGCGAACTGCCGCCCCAGCGCAGCGCGTTCTGGTACGGCGAGCAGCGCACCGACTGGCAGCCGTACCGGCCGGACTCCTCCCGGCCGCTGGCCCAGGACGGCGCCGGCTGGACCGGCGCAACCTCGGTCCGGTCGCCGTCATCGAGCCCTGGAACCGCGAGGACCAGCAGAGCCGCGACCACGAGCGGATGCTCGACGAGCTCGGCGACGACGTGCTGTCCGTCAGCCGCGGCTCCCGGCAGCGGCCCAGCCTGCGCGACGAGGGCCCCACCGGGGCCCCCGGCAGCATCGAGGAGTTCCGCGGCGAGATGGAGCGCGCCGTGATGCGCGCCTGCACCGCCCACGAGCAGCAGCACCGGGACGGCCCGGACGACGGGCCGGTCGACCGCAGACCCAGCATCGGGCCCTGACCGGGCCCGGAACGGCACCTCGCAGGACACCGGGCGGTCGGGACTCCGGCCGGTGAGCACGGCGTGCGCACCACGACGGGCACCCAAGGGCCCGAGGGAGGGAACGTCATGACCGAGAGGCCGGCGAAGGGCCCGCAGATCCAGGCGCGCCGCCGCGACGCCACGATCGAGAACCGGCACGGCCGGATCGTCACCTTCTACTCCTACAAGGGCGGCACCGGCCGCACCATGGCCCTGGCCAACAGCGCCTGGATCCTGGCCGCCAACGGCTACCGGGTGCTGGTCGTCGACTGGGACCTGGAGGCCCCCGGCCTGGCCCAGTTCTTCCGGCCCTTCCTCAACCCGGAGGTGGTCGCCGCCACCACCGGCATCATGGACCTGTTCGGCGACTACCTCGAAGAGGCCCGCCGCCCGATCGACCGCGACCCCGAGTGGATCGAGGACTTCGCCCGGATCCACCCGCACGCCCTCTCGCTGGCCTGGCCGCACTTCCCCGGCGGCGGCCGCATCGACCTCGTCCCCGCCGGGCAGCAGAACCGCGACTACTCGGTGGCCCGCCTGGACTGGGACCTGCTGTACGAGCGCTACGAGGGCCGCCGGTTCATCCAGTCGCTGCGCGCCGACATGAAGCGCCGCTACGACTACGTGCTGATCGACAGCCGCACCGGCCTCACCGACACCGCCGACATCTGCACCGTCGAGATGCCCGACGACCTGGTGGTCTGCTTCACCCTCAGCGACCAGTCCATCGACGGCGCCTCCCGGATCGCCCGGGTGATCGAGGACCGCTACGGCGACCGCGACATCCGGATCCTGCCCGTCCCGATGCGCATCGACGAGGGCGAGAAGGACAAGGCCGACGCGGGCCGGGCGCTGGCCCGGATCAAGTTCGCCGGCCTGCCCGCGGGCTTCGGCGAGAGCGAACTGGCCCGCTACTGGGCCGGGGTGGAGATCCCCTACCGGCCGTTCTACGCGTACGAGGAGATCCTCGCCCCGTTCGGCGACCAGCCCGGGCTGCCCGGCTCGATGCTCGCCGCCAACGAGCGGCTGACCCGGGAGATCACCCAGAACCGGGTCGGCGGGCTGCCGCCGATGCCCGAGGACCTGCGGCTGCGCTTCCTCGACGGCTTCGCCCGCCGCCGCCCCACCGCCCCCGCCGACCTGTACCTCAGCTACGTCCCCGAGGACCGGGCCTGGGCGGACTGGATCTCCGCGCTGCTCGCCGACGCGGGCTACCGGGTCGTCCCGCGCGACGTCGGCGCCGGGGCCAACCCGCGCGAGGCCACCGGGCGCGGCATCGACTCCGCGTACCGCACCGTCGCCCTGCTGTCCGCCGCCTACCTGCAGTCGCCGCAGGCCCAGGCGCTGTGGGACCGCACCGTGCTCGCCGACCCGGCCGGGGCCCGCCGCCAGCTGATCCCGGTCCGGGTCTCCGACGTCCGGCTGAACGCGCCGTACAACAACCGCAACCCCGTCGACCTGATCGGCCGCGACGAGGTCGCCGCCGCCACCGCGCTGCTGCGCGCGCTCGGCCGCACCGAGGCCGAGCTGCCCGAGCGCAGCCCCGGCGCGCCGCGCTTCCCCGGCACCAAGCCCACCTACTGGGAGGTGCCGCAGCGCAACCACTCCTTCACCGGCCGGGTCAAGGTCCTCGACGACCTGCGGGCCCAGCTCGCGGGCGGCACCACGGCCGTGCTGCCCCCGCCGCAGACCCTGTACGGCCTCGGCGGCGTCGGCAAGACCCAGGTCGCGCTGGAGTACGCGCACCGCTACATGTCGCACTACGACCTGGTGTGGTGGATCGACGCCGAGCAGAGCGAGAACGTCGTGGTCGACCTCGCCGACCTCGCCGGACGCCTCGGACTGCGGGTCGGCGACAACGTCAGCGAGGCCGCGCAGGCCGCCCGCGACGCGCTCCGGCAGGGCATCCCGACCCCCAACTGGCTGCTGATCTTCGACAACGCCGACGAGCCCGGCGAGATCCGCCGCTTCTTCCCCGACGGCCCCGGCCACATCCTGGTCACCTCCCGCAACCAGGGCTGGTCCGGGCAGGCCGGCGTGCTCAACGTCGACGTGTTCGACCGCACCGAGTCCGTCGACCACCTCACCCGCCGGGTCCGCGGCCTCGCCCGCGGCGACGCCGACCGGGTCGCCGAGGCCGTCGGCGACCTGCCGCTGGCCGTCGAGGTCGCCGCGGCCTGGCTGGAGACCACCCGCACCCCCGTCGACACCTACGTCAACCAGCTCAAGGCCGAGGCCACCAAGGTCCTCGCGGCCGGCGAGACCCCCGTCGACTACCCCACCCCCGTCGGGCTCACCTGGAACGTCTCCATCACCCGGCTGCGCGAGCAGTCGCCCGCCGCCGTCCGGCTGCTGGAGCTGTGCGCCTTCTTCGCGCCCGAGCCGATCTCGCTGCGGCAGTTCTTCTTCTCCGAGCAGATGCGGCTCGCCCTCGTCCCCTACGACGAGGAGCTCACCGACACCTTCCTGCTCGGCAAGGTGCTGCGCGCCGTCAGCCGCTACGCCCTCGCCAAGACCGACGCCGGATCCGACTCCTTCCAGGTCCACCGGCTCGTCCAGGCCGTCGTCCGCAGCGGCATGAGCGAGGCCGAGCGCAACACCGCCATGCACCAGGTGCACCGCATCCTGGTCAACGCCCGGCCCCAGCGCGGCGACACCGACGACCCCGTCAACTGGCCCACCCTGGAGAAGATCTGGCCCCACCTCACGCCGTCCCGGGCCCAGGACTGCGACGAGCGCGAGGTCCGCGAACTGCTCATCGACCGCGTCCGCTACCTGTGGAAGCGCGTCGACCTCGAACAGGCCCTGCAGCTCGGCCGCCAGCTCGACGCCGCCTGGACGGTCCGCGCCGAGACCGAGGGCGACAGCACCGAGCAGCGGATCTGGCGCCGCCAGATCCTCAGCCTGCGCCTGCAGATCGCCAACGTGCTGCGCTCCAAGGGGTTCTACGCCGACTCGCTGGCCCTCAACCAGCAGACCCTGGCCGGGCAGCGCGAACTCCTCGGCGAGCACCACCCGTACACCCTGATGACCGCCAACTCGATGGCCGCCGACCTGCGCTACCTCAACCGGTTCCAGGAGGCGCTCGCCCTCGACCAGGACACCTACGACCAGTTCGTCGAACTCTTCGGCGAGGACGACCCGCGCACCCTCACCGTCGCCAACAACCTCGCCATCGACCACCGCCTGGTCGGCAACACCGCGGCTGCCCGCGACCTCGACCAGGACACCGTCGAACGCAACGGCGCCGTCCGCGGCCCGCACCACCCCTACACCCTCGGCACCAAGTCCAACCTCGCCCGCGACCTGCGCGAGATGGGCGACTACAAGGGCTCGGTGGAACTGCTGCGGGAAGTCACCGAGGCCTTCGCCGACCTCCCGCAGTCCGACCTGCCCGAGGAACTGCGCAACGCCAAGTCGCTCGCCGTCTCGCTCCGCCGGGCCGGACAGTACGCCGAGGCCCGCGAACTCACCGAACGCACCTACGAGCGCTACCTCGACCTGTTCGGCCCCGACTTCGCCGACGCCCTCGCCTGCCGGCTCAACCTGGCGGCCGACCACAGCGCCGCCGGCGACAAGGAGACCGCCCGCGACATCGCCGCCGACGCCTACGAGGGCCACCGCCGGCTCTTCGGCGACGACCACCCCTTCACCTTCGCCTGCGAGAACAACCTCGCCATCTACCTGCGCGGCTCCGGCGACCTGGAGGGCGCCACCGCCCACGGCCGCGCCGCGGCGGCGGGCCTGGCCCGCGTCCTCGGCGACGGCCACCCGTTCGTCCTCAACGCCACCCTCAACCTCGCCAACGCGCTCGGGGAGAACGGCGAGTACGAGGAGGCCGAACTGCTCGGCCGCATCGCCCACGACGGGCTCGCCACCCGCTACGGGGCCAACCACCCCGACGCGCTGATCTGCCAGGCCAACCTCGCCGTCACCCTCCGCGAGGCGGGCCGGCGCAGCGAGGCGGAGGCCCTGCGGATGCCGGCCGTCGCCGGCCTGGTCGAACTCTTCGGGGAGGAGCACCCGTCCGTCGTCGCGGCCCGCAGGTGGCAGCGCACCAACCGCGACCTGGAGCCGCAGCCGCTCTGAGACGACGCTGCGCGGGGCGGGAGGGGGACGGCAGCGAGGTCGCGAGGCGGGCGGCGGGTGGCCGCTCCCTCGCGGTCCTGCCGGGGGCGCCGGGTCGCTCGCGCGGTTCCCCGCGCCCCCGTTCCCGTCAGGTGTGGGTGACCCAGCGGATGGCGTCCGTCATCTCCTTGAGGGAGCCGAAGTGCGCGGCGCCGGGTTCGAGGTAGAGCTGGGCGCCGGGGATGTGGTCGGCGAGCCAGGCGGAGTGGCCGACGGGGGAGAACTTGTCGTCGGCGCCGTGCCAGAGGCGGACCGGGACACCGATGTCGCCGACGGCGAAGCCCCAGTCGGTGACGAAGGCCAGGACGTCGTCGATCCAGCCGTCGGCGCCGTAGCGGAAGGCCTGGCGGTAGGTGGAGTGGAGCATCCGGCGGATGCCGATGTCGGCGACGACGGTGCGGTCCGGCGGGCTGAGCTCGGGGACCAGGTTGCGGATCAGCTGGGCCGGGTCGCGGCGGATCACCCGGGAGCGGACCTGGAACTGGCCGGCGATCCGGGGCTGGCCCAGTTCGGCCTGGCGGTAGGCGCGCTCGTTGGAGGCGGTCATGCCCGCGAACCAGTCGAGGCCGTCCGCGTGGCGGGGGGCGAGCGAGACCTGGGTGGCGACCCGGTGGACCCGGTCGGGGAGCAGCGCGGCGCAGGCGAGCGCGTGCGGGCCGCCGCCGGAGCGGCCGACCACGGCGAAGCGGTCGAGGCCGAGGGCGTCGGCGATCACGGTGACGTCGTGCGCGGCGGCGGCGACGTCGCGGCCGGGCAGCCGGGTGGACTCGCCGTAGCCGGGGCGGTCGAAGGAGATCAGGCGGACCCGCATCCGGGCCAGGACGGCGCTGCGCGGGGCGGGGCCGACCCGGCTGCCGGGGGTGCCGTGGAGCAGGAACACCGGCCTGCCGGACGGGTCGCCCGAGGTGTCGACGGCGAGGACGCCGCCGTCCGGGGTCTCGATCCTCCGTGTCGCCACGCGGCGGCCCTCCTGCTCAGCTGGGGATGTCGAGGCTGCGCACCTCGCGGCGCGCCTGCCAGGTGGTGTGCTCCCGGGAGATGGCGTCCTCGGCGTCCCGGGCGAACCGGGCCCAGATCTCCTCGGCCTCCGCGGAGTCCAGGTCGAGGGAGGCCAACTGGGCCTCCACCTTGGCGAGTTCGGCGGCGGCGAGGGTGTAGGCGGCGGCCTGCGGCCGGTACTGGCGCAGCTGGGCCCAGGCGGCGACGGACGCGGCGACGGCGGAGACCGCGCCGAGCGCGTCGAAGCCGAACTGGCCGAGGGCGCGCAGCACGGCCAGCAGCAGGCCCGCGGCGGGCAGCACGATGGCGAGCCGGCCGACCCGGCGGGTGGCGTTGCGGCACTGGATGGCCTTGGCCTGGTACCACTGGCGCTGGCTCTGCACCCGCTCGCGCAGGTAGATCTCGCGGCGGACCGGGAGCGGCTGCTCGCGCAGCTTCTCCATGGTGTCGGTGATCTGCGGGTGGCGGGCCGGGGCGCGCCAGGTGCCGAGCTCCTCGATGACGCCGGGGGCGACCAGGCCGGTGTCGAACTCGCCCAGGATGCCGGAGAGCTGGACGTCGTAGAGGCGCTCGGCGTCCGGCAGCTTGCGCGGCGGCGGCTGGTAGGAGTCGGCGCGCACCGCGTACTTCCACACCAGGGTCTTCACCGACTCGGCGACCGCCCGGCCGTCGTACCAGAGCCGCTGCGGGTTCTGCCGGGCGACGGTGACGGCGATGAACAGCGCGCCGAGGTACGCCACGGCGGCGGCCCAGGCCCAGACCGGGCCGTCCGCGGAGCCCGCGAAGGCGGCGCCCACCAGCAGGAGCAGCTCCCAGCGGGAGAGCGCCACCGCCCTGGCCTGTCCCTGCAGGGACGCGCCGTCGGCGGCCCAGAAGACGCGCGGGAGCAGGTCCTGCTCCCGCACGAAGCCGATCGAACGCCCCGCCCCAGCCGCCATCCCCGCCCCCGCAGCGCAGTCTCACCGGACTCGGGAGTCCTTCCCCGTTCCGGGTGAACTTACGCGAGCGGCACCGGAGTTGGCCGAATGGAGCAGGTCGCCGCTGGGGTCACCAGGCGTAGAAGATCCGGTCCGCGTTGTCGGCGATCACCTTGTTGTTCCACTCGGTGCCGCCGTCGACGTTGCCGGAGCGGAACAGCGGCGGGGTGATGCCGCGGTCGGCCAGCTTGGCGATCGCCGAGGCCGTCACCGACTGCATCAGGGCGCTGGTGGTGATGGTCGACACCGAGCCGAACGGGGCGCCCGCGCCGGGGTGGTCCAGCTCGCCGTCGCCGATCCCGATCTTGCTGTCCAGGACGACGTCGCAGTTGTCCTTGAGGTAGGTGCCGGACGGGTGGTTGGAAGTGACCTCGCCGGGATAGGCCAGCGAGGTCACGCCGATCACCTTCATGCCGCGGGCGCGGGCGTGCTGCGCCAGCTCGACCGGCATCACCTGGCGGCCGGAGAGCGAGATCACGAACAGCAGGTCGCCGCTGCGGGCCGGGGTGAGGTCGAGCGTGGTGGTGGCCAGCCCGGAGACCCGCTCCAGGGCGCTGCCCAGGTGCGCGGGCATCACGTTCACGCCGGTCATCCCGGGCACGTTCAGCAGGTTCATCACGACCAGGCCGCCGGCCCGGTAGACCACGTCCTGGGCGGCCAGCGAGGAGTGCCCGGCGCCGTAGGTGAAGATCCGCCGGCCGTGCTCGACGGCCTCCGCCAGCAGCTCCGCGGCGGCCTCGACGTTCTCCCCCTCCTCGGCGCGGATCCGCTCCAGGTGGGCCACGGCGGCGTCCAGGTACCGGCCGACCAGTTCGCTCATCTCTGCTCCGTCCGAGTTCGGTGGCGGTCGGGTGGTCCAGACCGCACTGTGGAGAAAACTACGGCGTGCACGGTGGCCCGCGCCGGACCCGGCTGTCAACCACGACGAGAGGCACCGGGCATAGCGGGCGCGCGGATCCGGTTGTCACCGCGGTACGTCAGAATTGGCGGTGAGGACACCGAAGAACGGAGCCAGGGGCGATGTCAGGGCTGATCGACACCACTGAGATGTACCTCCGCACCATCCTGGAGCTGGAGGAGGAAGGCATCACCCCGATGCGCGCCCGGATCGCCGAGCGGCTGGAGCAGTCCGGCCCGACGGTGAGCCAGACGGTGGGCCGGATGGAACGGGACGGCCTGCTCCAGGTCGCCGAGGACCGCCACCTCGAACTGACCGGCGAGGGGCGCAAGTTGGCCGTCCGGGTGATGCGCAAGCACCGCATCGCCGAGTGCCTGCTGGTGGACGTGATCGGCCTGGAGTGGGAGCAGGTCCACGAGGAGGCCTGCCGCTGGGAGCACGTGATGAGCGAGACGGTCGAGCGCAAGGTGCTCGCCATGCTCGGCCACCCCACCCAGTCCCCGTACGGCAACCCGATCCCGGGCCTGGACGAGCTCGGCGACACCAAGGCCGAGGGCGAGGGCTACGACGCCGGGCTGGTGACGCTGGAGGCCGTCGCGGCCAAGGACGGGGTGGACGTGGTGGTCCGCCGGATCGGCGAGCCGATCCAGACCGACGGCGAGCTGATGCGCACCCTGCGCCGGGCGGGCGTCCGCCCCGGGGCGACGGTGCGGGTCGCCCCGGCGGCGGGCGGCGTGCTGGTCGGCGCCGGCGAGAGCGCGGCCGAGCTGGGCAAGGACATCGCCGCGCACGTGTTCGTCGCCCAGCCGTAGGCGGCGCCGGGCGACCGGGGAGCGGACGACGCACGACGTACGACGCACGACGTACGGCGCAGGGCCCGGTGTCCCCACACCGGGCCCTGCGCCGTCCCCCGTTCCCCCCTGCTCCCCTCCGCCCCCCGTAGCGGTCGTGCGCGGCTCCCCGGCCGCGCCCGGCCGCTTCCTCCCCGTTCCCCCTCGCCCCTCCCTGCCCTCCCGCTGCCGCATTCGGCTTCCCCGTCCGAACGCCCTCCCGGCAGCCCCCCGCGCTCTCGGCCCGCTCGCTCCTTCCGCTCCGTCGGCCCCGTGCTGACGCTGAGGATGATCCCCTCGGCAGCCGCGGCCAATCCTTGAGCGAGGTCACCCGATCGGTGGGCTTCCCCCGTTGACCTGCGGGTATGACGACCGGTTCCGGAAGATCACGCTCCGGACGGGCCGGAACGGGTCGGAACGGGCCGGAACGGCCCCGGGGCACGCGAACGGCGGGCCCCGCCCCCGGATCGGGGGCCGGACCCGCCACGGCCGCGCGGGGTGCCGCGCGGACACGCCCCCACCGGATCGGCCGGGGGCACACTCGGGAGGTCAGCGCACGGCGGCCGCCGGGCGCTGCACGGGGCGCGGGGCCGAGGCCTCGCGCCCGCAGGCGTACGCGAGCGGGCTGACCAGCTCCATCGCGTCCGGCAGCCAGCGGTTCAGCGCGGACGGCGGCCGGGCCCACTGCGCGGAGGCGTACCCGCCGACCCGGGAGGGCGGGGCCACCACCCAGTCGCCCTCGCCGCGCGCCACCAGGTCGAGCCGCTCCGGCGTCCAGCCGATCTGCCGGAGCATGTCCGGCAGCTTGTCGACCACGCCGGGCAGCACCAGGAAGTGCAGCCGCCGCCCGGTGCGCCCCGGCGCGGCGGGCACCGCGACCACCGGGCCCAGTTGCAGCCCCATCCGCTCCATCCGGGCCAGCGCCAGGCAGCCCGCGACCTCCGGCACGTCCAGTACGTCGAAGGCCCGGCCGGTGGGCAGCAGGATCGAGGCCTCCGGGTTCTCGGTCCACCACTTGCGGACCACCCCGGGCCCGGCGCTCGCCCTGCGCCGCCAGTCCGCGCCGAGGGGGTGCGCGCCGGGGAGCGCACAGCGCTCCTCGCCGCACGAGCAGCGGGCCGGGCCGTCGCCGTCGAGCAGCCAGGCGCCCGGCGCGACCTCCCAGTGCCGGTCCTCGGCGTAGCGGACGGCTTCGATCAGCAGCGGCGGCAGGTTCTGTTCGGGGGCTCCCGGGGTGTTGTCCACGTGCTGCACAACTACCGTCCGTGAGTGCGGGTTACGGCCCCGGGCCGAACGGTTCGAACGGGGCGCGGGATGTCACCCGGGACGGTGATCCTGGTCGGAAGAGGTCGTCCGAGCAGGGGCGGTAACGGGCGCAGTGGGGGCGCACAGAGGCATTCACCCGGGCGCGTGGGGAGTGGGTACGTCACCGTGGGTATTCCGCATGGTGTTGCACAGTCGTCGCCCTCCGGTCGGGTCCGGACGGCGTTGGGGAGGCGGGAAAAGCCCATGGCCGCGAGACCACTCGTCGCACGAGAGCCGAACGAGCGTCTGCAGCAGCTGATCCAGGAGGCGGGCTGCTCCAATGCGGGCCTCGCCCGCCGGGTCAACCTCTGCGGAGCAGAACACGGACTGGACCTTCGCTACGACAAGACCTCCGTCGCCCGCTGGCTGCGCGGGCAACAACCCCGCGGGCAGGCGCCCGCGGTGATCGCCGAGGCGCTCGGCCGCAAGCTCGGCCGCGGCGTGACCGTGGACGAGATCGGCATGGCCGACGGCAAGAGCCTCAGCTCCGCCGTCGGCCTCCAGTTCGCGCCCAGCCTGGGCGCCGCGCTGGAGCAGATCTGCGAGCTGTGGCGCAGCGACGTCGGCAAGCGCGACTTCCTGGCCGGCACCACCGTCGCCGCCTCCGCGCTGGTCGAGCCCAGCCGGGACTGGCTGATCACCCCGCCCGACCCGGTGGTCGCCCGCACCGGCGGCACCCGGGTCGGCCTGGCCGACGTCGCGGCGATCCGGGCCACCACCCAGATGCTGGTCGACCTCGACCACCGCTTCGGCAGCGGCCACGTCCGCCCCGTCGTGGTGCACTACCTCAACAGCGTGGTCTCCGGCTTCCTCGGCGGCTCCTACCGCGACGAGACGGGACGTCAACTCTTCGGCGCCGTCGCCCGGTTGACCGAACTGGCCGGCTACATGGCGGTCGACACCGGCCAACCCGGCCTCGCCCAGCGGTACTACATCCAGGCGCTGCGCCTGGCCCAGGCCGCCGACGACCGCGGCTACGGCGGCTACGTGCTCGCCGCGTCGATGAGCCACCTCGCCGCGACCCTCGGCAACCCCCGGGAGATCGCCCAACTCGCCCGCGCCGCCCAGGAGGGCGCCCGGACCGTCGCCACCCCGACCGCGATGGCGATGTTCTACGCCGCCGAGGCCCGCGGCCACGCCCTGCTCGGCGACGCGTACGCCTGCGAGAGCGTCGCCGCCAAGGCGCTGGCCGCGATGGAGCAGCGCAACCCCGCCGACGACCCCGACTGGATCGTCCACTTCGACGAGGCCTACCTCGCCGACGAGTTGGCGCACTGCCACCGGGACCTGCAGCAGGGCGAGCGGGCCGAGCACTACGCCCGCACCGCGCTCGAACTGCACCCCGCGCACCGCGTCCGCCGCCGCGCCGTCGACCTCGTCCTGCTGGCCACCGCCCAGCTCCAGCAGCGCGACCTGGAACGCGCCTGCGAGACCGGCACCGAGGCCGTCCGGCTGCTCAGCGGGCTGCGCTCCAACCGCGGCGTCGAGTACCTGGACGACTTCCGCAGCCGGCTGGAGCCGTACCGCGGGCACCGCGCCGTGCGGGAGTTCCACGCCCGGATGGACGGGGAGGCCGCGTGACGGCCCCCGGCCCAGCGCGGATCGTGAATCAATAGCACAGAACAGCGGCCCGCGTAGTCACCTGTGCCGGTGAACGGGTACCGTGGCCTCGCAGTTGTGGTCCGCCGTCAGCAAACCGGCGGGGCAACCGAGAGGCCCGGGATCCCGGAGCCGTGCACAGGTGAGGAATCGCGTTGAGCCAGCGCCGCTCGTACCCCAACTCCGGCGACTTCAATCTGGACGACCTGTTCCGCCCGGAGCCCGCCGCGGACGGTCAGGGCACTCCGGCGCAGGCCGCCGCGGAGCCCCCGTACGCCCCGCCGCAGGCTCCCGTCCCGCAGCAGCAGTCCGCGCCGCCGCTCGGCGGGAGCGGCAGCCCCGAGTACTGGGGCGCGCCCCCGCAGCCGACCGCGGCGGCCCCGCAGGCCGACGAGGGCGCCACCCAGTACCTGCCGCCCTACCCGGCGGGCGGCCCGTCCGTCGGCGGCGCCCCCCAGCCCGGCTTCCCGCCGCAGCAGCCGCCCGCGTTCCCGCCCCAGCAGCAGCCCCAGCAGCCCGCCTACGGGGCTCCCCAGCCGACGTACGGGGGCGGCGTGGGCTACGGCTCCCCGCAGCCGCCGCAGCAGGGGTACGCCGGTGACGGCGGCCGCCGGAAGCCCAGCGCCAAGGTGCTGATCGGTGCGGGCGTGGCCGGTGTCGCGGTGATCGCCGTCCTGGTCGGCGTGCTGGCCAGCGGGGGCGACAAGGACGACAAGGACACCGCGAAGGGCAGCACGGCCGGCCAGAGCGCCGCCGCGCCCAGCCCGAACGGCGGGAACGCCGCCGTCACCCCCGAGACGAAGGCCCAGGCGCAGGCCATGTCCGACCTGCTCGGCACCGCCAGCGCCAGCCGCACCTCGGTGGTCAACGCGGTCACCGCGGTCGGCAAGTGCCAGAACCTCTCCGACTCGCAGGCCGCGCTCACCGCGGCCGCGGCCCAGCGGCAGGAACTGCTCAAGAAGCTCGGCGACCTCAAGGTCGACAAGCTCACCGACGGCGCGAAGCTCGTCACCCAGCTCCAGCAGGCGTGGCAGGCCTCCGCCACCGCCGACTCCGAGTACGCCCAGTGGGCCGGCGACCTGGCCGCGGGCTGCGACCCGGCCAAGTCCAAGGACAACGCCCACCTGCGCAGCGGCGACGCGGCGAGCGGCACGGCCACGACGGCGAAGAAGCAGGCCTCGGAGCTGTGGGCCACGATCGCCGCGAAGACGGGGCTGCAGGGCAAGAGCGCCAGCGAGCTCTAGGTGTACTGACCACGGAGGTTGGTGACGGGGTTCACGGTGTGGTGATCTTGAAATGAGTGAGGGCCTTCTGGCTCGGTGTGGATTGCGACATCTGC